>DASSHE010000045.1:0-33015 GCA_035693065.1 Solirubrobacterales bacterium | reverse complement strand
CACATGGGACATGCGCTCAACGGCGCGATCCAGGACGCGCTCGTCCGCTGGGCGCGCGGCGAGGGCCGGCGCGCGAAGTGGATCCTCGGCACCGACCACGCCGGCATCGCGACGCAGACGCAGGTCGAGAAGCAGCTGCGCGCCGAGGGGACCAGCCGCGAGGAGATCGGGCGCGAGGCGTTCGTGCGCCGCGTGTGGGAGTGGCGCTCCGAGTACGGCGGCCAGATCGTCGAGCAGTACAAGCGCCTCGGCGCGACGTGCGACTACGACGACGAGCGCTTCACGATGGACCCCGACTACGCGGCCGCGGTGCAGAAGGTCTTCGTCGAGCTCTACGAGCAGGGCCTGATCTACCGCGACAACTACATGGTCAACTGGGACCCGGGCTCGCACTCGGCGATCTCCGACCTCGAGGTGGAGAACCGCGAGGTCGAGGACGCCCTCTACTCGATCGACTACCCGGTCGAGGGCTCAGACCAGGTGCTGACCGTCGCCACCGTGCGGCCGGAGACGATGCTGGCCGACACCGCCGTCGCCGTGAACCCGGAGGACGACCGCTACCGCGACCTCGTCGGCAAGCACTGCGTGCTGCCGCTGGTCGGCCGCCGCATCCCGATCATCGCCGACGAGCACGTCGACGTCGAGTTCGGCACCGGGGCGCTGAAGATCACCCCCGGCCACGATCCCAACGACTTCGAGATCGGCCGCAAGCACGGGCTCGAGGAGATCGGCGTGATCGGCCCCGACGGGCGGATGACCGAGGTGGCTGGCGAGTTCGCGGGGCTGTCCGCGGCGGAGGCTCAGAAGGCCGTGGTCGAGGCGCTGCGCGCCGAGGGCCGCCTCCGCGCCGAGGAGCCATACGTCCACTCGGTGCCGTTCTCGCACCGCTCCGGCGAGCGGATCGAGCCGCTGATCTCGCTGCAGTGGTTCTGCCGCATGGACGAGCTGGCGCGGCCGGCGATCGAGGTCGTCGAGCGCGACGAGGTGCGGATCACGCCGCCGCAGTGGAAGCGGGTCTACCTCGACTGGATGCGGGAGATCCGCCCCTGGTGCATCTCCCGCCAGCTCTGGTGGGGGCACCGGATCCCGGTCTGGTACTGCGACGCCTGCGAGGAGACCTACGTCGCCGAGGACCCGGCGGCCGCGCCGGAGCGCTGCGGCTCCTGCGGCGGGGCGCTGCGCCAGGAGGAGGACGTTCTCGACACCTGGTTCAGCTCGGCGATCTGGCCCTTCGCCACCCTCGGCTGGCCCGACGACACCCCGGAGCTGCGCGCCTTCTACCCGACCAGCTTCCTCACGACCGCGCGCGAGATCCTCTTCCTCTGGGTGGCGCGGATGATCATGACCGGGCTCGAGTTCCCCGGTGCGGTCCCCTTCCGCGACGTCTACGTCCACTCGGTGATCCAGGCCCGCGACGGCCGCCGGATGTCGAAGAGCCTCGGGACCGGGATCGACCCGCTGGAGGAAATCGACGTCCACGGCGCCGACGCGCTGCGCTTCGGGCTGCTGGCGATGTCCTCGACCCAGGACGTGCGCTTCTCCGACGCCAAGGTGCAGCAGGGCCGCGACCTCGCCAACAAGCTCTGGAACGCGAGCCGGCTGATCCTCCTCAACGCCGCCGACGCCGAGCCGGCGCCGCGGCCGGTCTGCGTCGAGGACCGCTGGATCCTCTCGCGGCTGGAGCGGACGATCGCCTCGGTGACGGAGAAGCTCGAGACCTACGACTTCGCCCACGCCGTCCAGGAGGCCTACTCGTTCTTCTGGCGCGACCTCTGCGACTGGTACCTGGAGATCGCCAAGCCGCGCCTCTACGACGGCGAGGAGGAGGTCGCCGCGAACCTGCTCTACGCGCTGGAGCGGCTGCTGGCGCTGCTGCACCCGGTGATGCCCTTCGTCACCGAGGAGATCTGGAGCTTCCATCCGGCCCGCCGTGGCCACCTCGCGGTCCACGCCTTCCCGGTCGCCGACGAGTCGCTCTTCGACCGCGCCGCCGAGGAAGACGTCGAGGGCGGGATCGATCTGACCCAGCGCCTGCGCGCCTGGCGCGACCTCGCCGGGGTGCCGGCGGGGGCGACGCTGCCGGCGGTGGTCGACGGGATCGCGCCGCCGTCCTTCGTCTCCCGCCTCTCGCGCTTCGAGTTCGACGGGGTTGGCGCCGAGCCAGTCGCCTCGATCGGGCCGGTGCGGGTGCTCGACTCCGACCAGCTCGACGCCACGGCGGTCGCCGAGCGCCTGGAGAAGCGGCGTGCGGAATTGCGGGCGGAGGTCGAGCGCGGCGAGCGCAAGCTCGGCAACGAGGGCTTCGTCGCCAAGGCGCCGGCCGAGGTGGTGGAGGAGGAGCGGGGGAAGCTGGAGCGCTACAAAGCCGAACTCGCCGAACTCTCCTGATCGACCCCGACGCCTACCTCGAATCGCTCGAACCGGTTGGCTGGCGGCTGGGCCTGGAGCGAATGCACAAGCTGACGACGGCGCTGGGCCTGCCGCAGCACCGCTTCGCCTCGATCCACGTCGTCGGCACCAACGGCAAGTCCTCGGTGACGCGGATGTGCGCGACGCTGCTGGAAGCGCACGGGCTGCGGTCGGGGGCCTGCCTCTCGCCGCACGCCAGCCGCTGGTCCGAGCGGACCCTGGTCGCCGGCGAGGAGATCGACGCCGCGGCCTGGGCTGAGGCGGTGGAGAAGGTCGCGCGCGCCGCCGCGGGCGTCGACCGCAGCCTCGAGGAGGGCGAGGCGGTGACCCAGTTCGAGGCGGCGACGGCGGCGACCTTCGTCGCCCTGGCCAGCGCCAGGGTGGAGGTTGCGGCGATCGAGGCCGGTCTCGGCGGCAGGCTCGACGCGACCAACGTGATCCCCTCGAAGGTGACCGTGCTGACCTCGATCGGCCTCGACCACACCGAGTGGCTGGGGGAGACCGAGGCCGAGATTGCCGCCGAGAAGCTCGCCGTGCTGCGCGATCACACGACCCTGGTCCTGGGCGAGGTCTCGCCCGCGGTGGAGACCTTGGCCGAGCGGACGGCCGGCGAGCGGGGGGCGCGGCTGCTGCGGGCGCCCACCGATCCCGGCTCCGAGGTCGAGGTGCGCGCCCCTGGGGAGTACCAGCGCCGGAACTTCGCCCTCGCCTGCGCCGCGGTCGGAGCCTTCCTCGGCCGCCTCGACCGCAACGCCGTCCTCCAAGCCGCCGCCGAGGTCACAGTCCCCGGGCGGCTGGAGCTGATCGCCGCGGATCCGCCCACCTACGTCGACGCCGCCCACAACCCTGCCGGCGCCACGGCCTTGGCCGCTTCGCTGCCGGCGCTGGCCGGTGGGCGGCCGGTGGTCGGGTGCCTGGCGATCCTCGCCGACAAGGACGCGGAGGCGATGGTCCGCGCTCTCGCTCCCGCGCTCGACAGCGCCGTCTGCACCGAGTTGCCAGCGGCCGCCCTGCAAGGGCATGGGCGCCCCGGCGCGCGTTCTCGCCCGGCGACGGAGCTCGCCTCCGCCTGCGAGGGAGTCGGCCTCGAGGCTGAGGCCGAGCCCAGCTTCGCGGCGGCGTTGCGGCGCGCCCGCGCCCTCGCCGCCGAGCGGGAGGGGCTGACCCTCGTCACCGGCTCCCACTATGCGATCGCCCCGGCCCGGGCGGAGGCGAACCACTAACTGTGGGAGAATCGCCCGATGGATCGCACCCGCAGCGCCGGCTCCGAACTGCTCTCGATGATGGGGCTTGTCGCCGCCGTGGTCGCGATCGTGATCCTCGTCTTCTTCGGCGTCGGATACCTCTTCGGCAGGCTCTTCCTCTGACTTCGCAAGGGCTCCTGCGCGCCGCGACAGGGTTAATGTCTGTCACGGCGAAGTAGACTGCCGCTCCCTAAACGGCGGGCGCCCCACCTATGTCTCTAGCGATCTTCGGCATCAACAACGACGGTCTCAACCTGGCCGCCACCCTTTTCCTGCTGATGCTGGTCGTGGTTTGGCTGGCGCTGATCGTCTACACCTACCTGGACGCGCGCCGCCGGATCTCGGATCCGTTCCTGATCGCCTGCGCGACGGTCGCCTCCTTCTTCCCCTTCATCGGCACCGCCGTCTACGCGATCGTGCGACCGCCGGAGTTCCTCGAGGACGCGCACGAGCGCGAGCTGGAGATCAAGGCGGCCGAGCTGCGGGTGCGGCAGCTCACCGAGCAGAGCTGCCCCAACTGCGAGTACCCGATCGAGAAGAACTACCTGCGCTGCCCGAACTGCCAGCGCCGTCTCAAGGACCCCTGCCCGACCTGCGGCAAGCCGGTCGATCCGCGCTGGGGCCTCTGCCCCTACTGCGAGAGCAGCCTCGGCGGCGGCGGTGGTGGTGGCGGCGGCGGCGAGCGGCCACGCCGCAAACAACGTCGAGACCCCGAGCAGCGACCGGCGGCCAAACGCCCGTCGCAACCCCCGCCGCGCCGCAAAAAAGCGCCGCCGCAGGCAGCCGAGGCTCCCCAACCAGAACCGGAAGGAAGGAAACCCAGCCGTGAGCCGGACCCTGATCCTCGTCAAGCCTGACGCCTTCGAGCGTGCCCTGACCGGAGAGGTGATCGCCCGCTTCGAGCGCAAGGGGCTGCGGATCGCCGCCCTGAAGTCGATGCGCGCGGACGAGGAGATCGCCAACAAGCACTACGCCGAGCACAGCGAGAAGCCCTTCTTCGGCGAGCTGGTCTCCTTCATCACCGGTGGCACCCTGGTGGCGATGGTTCTCGAGGGCACCGAAGCGGTGAAGGCCGCGCGGCAGCTGATCGGCGCCACCAACCCGGTCGAGGCCGCCCCCGGCTCGATTCGCGGCGACTTCGCGCTCGAGGTGACCTTCAACATGGTCCACGGCTCCGACTCCGACGAGTCGGCCGAGCGCGAGATCGGGATCTGGTTCCCCGAGCTCGGTTAGAGCGCCCGCTGAGCGTCGTTCTCGCATCCGGGTCCCCGCAGCGGCGGGAGATCCTGCAGAAGCTCGGGATCGAGTTCGAGGTCTTCGTCCCCGGCGTCGAGGAGCTGACCGACGGGGATCCCGAGCATCTCGTGGTCGAGAACGCCCGCCGCAAGGCGGAGGCTGCGGAGGGGGAGGGCCGCCTCGTGATTGCCTGCGACACGGACGTGGTCCTGGATGGGGAGGTCCTTGGGAAGCCGGCCGACGCGGGGGAGGCGCGGGGGTACCTCGACCGCATGTCGGGACGAGCCCACGCCGTAATGAGCGGGCTGGTGGTGGTCGAGGACGGCGAGGCGCGCAGCGGCTTGGAGAAGACCGAGGTCGTCTTCAAGCCGCTCACCGAGGCCGAAAAGGAGCGCTACGTGCGCTTCGGGGAGTGGGAGGGGCGCTCGGGTGGCTACGCGATCCAGACCCTCGGCTCGACCCTGGTCGAGCGTCTGGAGGGCAGCGTCTCCAACGTCGTCGGCTTGCCGGTGGGGCTGCTGGCCGAGCTGGCTCCCTCGCTGTTCTGACAGGAACCCTGCCGTTTGCTCGGTTTTTGCGGGGGCGATTTCCCCCCTTTGCGATCATGCGTGCTCTGGCAACCATGGAGATCGCCAAATGAGCTTGTTCAGCCGGATCCGGCTAGGGGGCCGCGACATGGCCGTGGACTTGGGCACCGCCAACACCCTCGTCTACGTCCGCGGCCGCGGCATCGTCCTCTCCGAGCCCTCGGTCGTCGCGATCGACTCGCACAGCGGCCAGGTCCACGCGGTCGGGGTCGAAGCGAAGCGAATGCTGGGCCGGACGCCGGGGAACATCACCGCGATCCGCCCCCTCAAGGACGGCGTCATCGCCGATTTCGACGTCACCGAGCAGATGCTGCGGCACTTCATCGCCTCGGTCCACTCCAGCCGCTTCGCCCATCCGCGCGTCGTCGTCTGCGTCCCCTCCGGGGTGACCGGGGTCGAGAAGCGCGCCGTCGAGGAGGCCTGCCTCTCGGCCGGCGCCCGCCAGGCCTACCTGATCGAGGAGCCGATGGCGGCGGCGATCGGCGCCGGCCTGCCGGTCGGCGAGCCGACCGGGTCGATGATCGTCGACATCGGCGGCGGCACCACCGAGGTGGCGGTGATCAGCCTCGGCGGCATTGTCGTCTCGCAGTCGATCCGGGTCGGTGGCGACGAGCTCGACGAGGCGATCGTCGCCCACTGCAAACAGAAGTACAAACTCGCGATCGGCACCCAGACCGCCGAGGACGTCAAGCTCGAGGCGGGCTCGGCATCGCCGCTGCCGGAAGAGGTGCGGACCGAGATCCGCGGCCGCGACCTCGTTTCCGGGTTGCCGAAAACGATCGAACTGACCTCGGAGGAGGTGCGGGGGGCGCTGGAAGAGCCGGTCAGCCACATCGTCGCCGCGGTCAAGGAGACCCTCGACCGCACCCCGCCGGAGCTCGCGGGTGACATCATGGACCGCGGCATCACGCTCGCCGGGGGCGGCGCCCTGCTGCAAGGCCTTGAGCAGCGCCTGCGCGATGAGTGTCAGATGCCCTGTCAACTGGCAGAGTCGCCGTTGACGTGCGTGGCGGTCGGCTCGGGGATCTCGCTCGAGGAGGTCGAGACGATCCACCGCGCCGGTAAGAACAACGGAGCGCGGCCGCGTCTTTAGCCGCCGCTCAGGCAAAGCACCAAACTTAGGTCCCCACTGTGTATCGAAAGCAAGTACGCCGCCGTCGGGCGGTTCTAGCGCTGTTGATAGTCGGCTCCTTTGCCCTGCTCACCGTCACCTACGGTCAGGGCTCGAACGGGATCCAGAGCGGCGTCAGCACGATTTTCAGCCCGGTCCAATCGGTCGCCGACCGTGCTCTGAAGCCGGCCCGCGACCTCGTCAACTGGTTCGACGAGACGTTCGACGCGAAGGGCCAGAACGCCAAGTTGAAGCGCGAACTCGAAATCGCCCGCCGCGAGTCGGTCGGGGCGAAGGCGGCGGTGGCCGAAACCGCGCAGTTGAAGAAGCTCCTCGAACTCGACGAAAGCGGCGCCATCCCCTCCGGCTACGACGAAGTGACCGGGCGGGTGATCGCCCGCTCGCCGACCGTCTGGTTCGCCGACGTGATGGTCGACGTCGGCTCGGGCGACGGCGTCGCCGTCGGCGATCCGGTGGTCACCGGCGACGGCCTCGTCGGCAGGGTATCGGCCGTCACTCCCACCTCCGCCAAGGTGACGTTGATCGCCGACCACTCGAGCGCGGTCTCGGCGAAAATCGTCCCGAACGGGGCGCAGGGCGTGCTGAAACCCTCGGTCGGCGACCCCAACGACCTCATTCTCGAATACCTCAACTCGGAAAAGCGGGTTGGCAAGGGGCAGGCTGTGGTCACCTCGGGCTGGCGCGGCGAAGGGATCGCTTCGGGTTACCCGCCGAACCTGCCGATCGGCGAAGTGATCGACGCCTCGATCATCGAGCAGGAGGCGCAGGACCAGGTGCACGTGCGGCCGTTCGCCGACCTCCGCGACCTCGACATCGTCCAGGTCCTGACCGGCGGCTCGCGCGAATGATCCTCACCCCCAACATCATCGCCCGCCTTATTGCGATCATCATCGTTGGCGTGCTCCTGCAGCTTGGCTTCTTCTCCCAGGTGGCCCTCTTCCACGTCAGTCCTGACGTGCTGCCGGCCCTGGTCACCGTGCTCGGGCTTCTCGGCGGCAGCCTCACTGGCGCCGTCTGCGGCTTCTCGGCGGGGCTGCTGCTCGACTGCCTGTTGATCGTGCCGCTGGGTGGCGGATCGCTGGTCCTGCTCGGCGTCGGCTACGCGGCCGGGCTCTTCCGCGAGCGATTTGAGATCCACAGCGCCCTGGTGCCGCCGCTGCTCTGCATGGTCCTGACCCTGGTTGCCGAGCTCGCCTTCGGCGCCGTCGAGCTGACCCTCGGGTTCAACGACGCGCCGGTCAGCACCCTGGTGATCCGCGACATCCTGCTCAAGAGCATCTTCGCCTTCTTCCTCGGCTGGGCCCTCTATGCCGGCCTGCGGCGGGTCCTGCGACCGGCGCTGGTGGAGGAACCGACGGTTCGGCGCGGCAGACGGCCGACGGTGCTGGGAGCCTAGGAGCCGATGTACTTGCGTAACGACCAACGGCCCCAGGGGAGCCGACTGTCGCTGCGGATCGCCGTGCTCGGCGGCGTCGCCGTCGCCCTCTTCGGGGTCCTCTTCTTCCGGCTCTGGAACCTGCAGGTCCTCTCCGGCGAGAAGTACCTGGCCGAGGCGAAGAACAACCGCACCCGCTCCTTCAAAGTCATCGCCCCCCGGGGCGACATCCTCGGCCGCAACGGCAAGGTCATCGTCGACAACCGGACCAGCCTCGCCCTGCAGCTAAACACGCAGAAGCTGCCGGAAGACCCGGCTGAAGAACGGGCCGAGCTGGCGCGGCTGGGGGAGCTCGCCGGGATGAACGTGCGCCAGGTGCGCAAGCGGATCCGCGAAGAAGAAGAAGTCGCCGCCGGGGCGCCGGTGACCCTGCGCAAGGACGTCGGCTTCGACCTCACCGCCTACGTCGAAGAGAACCAGCGCCAGTTCCCCGGGGTCTCGATCCAGCGGATTTTCGTCCGCCACTACCCGCACGGCACCCTGGCGGCGCACGTGCTCGGGACCGTCAACGAGGTCTCCGGGGAACAGCTCGAAGAAGGGCGCTACAAAGACCTGGAACCGGGGGACGAGGTCGGCATCGGCGGCGTCGAGTCCACCTACGACGCCTTCTTGCGCGGCGAACCCGGGCTGGAAAAGATCCAGGTCAACGCGCTCGGCCAGCCGACTCCGGGCGGCCAACTGGTCTCGGTCCCGCCGACGCCCGGGAACAACCTCAAGCTGACGATCGACCCGGCGCTGCAGGAAGCCGGTGAAAGCGCGGTGGGGGAACGCGGGCTGGGCGGCTTCATCGCGATGAACATCCACAACGGCGAGATCCTCGCCTTGGGGTCCTCGCCGAACTTCGACCCCTCGGCCCTGACCCCGCCGATGACCCAGAAAGAAGTCAACTACTACTACCGCGACGAATCGGCGCCGCTGCTCGACCGGGCGGCCGAAGGCCAGTACCCAACCGGGTCGGTCTTCAAGATCATCACTGCCCTGGCCGCGCTGGAAAGCGGCGTGGTCACGCCGTCGACCGTGATCAACGACCCCGGCGTGCTGAAGGTCGGCGAAGACGAATTCAAAAACGCCGAAGGCGCCGCCTACGGGCCGCTGACCCTGGTGCCGGCACTGGAAGTCTCCGACGACGTCTTCTTCTACACGCTGGGCCTCGACATGTGGAACACCGGCGAGCTGCAGCAGTGGGCGCACAAACTCGGGATCGGTCGGGCCAACGGGCTCGACATCCCCGTCAATACCAATGGCCTGCTGCCGACCAGAAAATGGCGCAACCAGCTCTTCGAGGAAGGCGAAACCGATCGCGAATGGTCGGCCGGCGACAACATCCAGCTCGCCACCGGCCAGGGGGACCTGCAGACCAACCCGCTGCAGATGGCGATCGCCTACGCCGCTCTGGGCAACGGCGGCACGATCATCACCCCGCACCTGGGGATGGGGGTCGAGGACACCGCCGGCCGCGTGCTGAAGGAATTCGAGCCGAAGCCACAGCGCCACGTGAAGATCGACCCGGCCACTCGCGCGGTGATCATGGAAGGCCTGCACGACGCCGCCCAGGGGGCACGCGGCACCTCCACCTCGGTGTTCGGCGAATTCCCGATCCCGATCGCCGGCAAGACGGGGACCGCCGAACGTCCGGGCCACATCGACCAGTCCTGGTACTGCGCGCTCGCTCCGTACCCGAATCCCCGTATCGTCACGTGCGTCACCATTGAGGAAGGCGGGTTCGGCGCCGAATCCGCCGCCCCCGCCGCGAAGACGATCCTCGAGGCCTATTTCCGCCACCAGCTCGAAGCCAAAGCCGAATCGGAATCTGAAACCGAAGGGGCCGAAGCCGAACTGGAAGGCGAAACCGAAATAGAAGGCGAAACCGAAACCGGATGATGTACGCCACCCGCACCAGAAACGCCAGGCCGGAGCCGTTCTCGGTTCAGATCGGCCTCGGCGAGCGGCTCGGCCTTGCGCACATGGACTGGCCGTTGGTGCTCGCCGCGGTCGGCCTCGTCGCCTTCAGCATCTTCACGCTCGGGCAGGCGACCCAGAACGACGTCCCCGGTAGCCCCAACTACTACCTCGAGCGGCAGGCGATCTACGCCGTGCTGGGGGTCGTCGGGATGGTGGTCCTGACCCGGATCGACTACTCGCGCTTCCGCGAGCTGCGGGTCGGCATCTACACCTTCCTCTGCGTCAGCGTCGCCCTCGTCTTCGTCTTCGGCTTCGCCGCCCGCGGCTCGCGGCGCTCCTTCGAACTTCCCTTCTTCAGTTTCCAGCCATCGGAGCTCGGCAAGCTCCTGCTTGTGCTTGCGCTTGCCGGGTTCGTGATCGATGGCGCCAGGCGGGGATCGGCGGTGCAGCGCACCGTGCGGTACCTGTGTCTCGGCCTGGCCCCGGCTGCCCTTGTCTTCCTGCAGCCCGACCTCGGCACCGCAATGGTGTTTGTGGTCGCCACCCTCGCCGTCATGTACTTCGGGAGCGTCCCCTGGACGCATTTCGCGGTCATCGGCGGCGGCCTGGTCGCGCTGGTCGCACTGGTCCTCGTCGTCGCACCGGCGGTGGGGACCCCGATCTTGCACGGCTATCAGCAGGAACGGCTGACGTCGTTCCTCGAACCCCACGCGCACGAACGTGGCGCGGGGTACCAGCAGAACCAATCAGTGGTCGCCATCGGCTCCGGTCAGACGACCGGCCGCGGCGACAAAGCCACCCAGACGCGGCTCGACTTCGTTCCCGAGCGGCACACCGACTTCATCTTCGCGGTGATCGGTGAGCGCTACGGGTTCATGGGCGCCGCGTTAGTCCTATCCCTTTACGCCCTGCTCTTCTGGCGGGCGCTGCGGATAACGACGCTTTCGAAGAACTCCTACGGGACGCTCGTGGCCGGCGCAATCGCCGTCTCGCTGCTGTTCCAGACCTTCGTCAACGTGGGGATGAACCTCGGGATCATGCCGATCACCGGGATCCCCCTACCGTTGATGAGCTACGGAGGGTCCTCCGTACTCGCTACTTTCCTAGCGGTCGGAGTTCTTCAGAGCATCAACGTCCAAGCGCATCTCAGCCAGAAGGGAAGGTTCGCCTGGTGATGCCTCATGAGTACGAGGGATCCGGCATCGCGTACCTATCCGAACTGAGCTGAACCAATGAAGAAAACGATTTTGGTGTCCGCCGAGCGCGGCGAGACCCGTGTGGCCGTCCTCGAGGCGAAGCAGAAAGGCGGCAAAGCCGACGTCGCCGAGCTCTACATCGAGCGGCGCGGGCGTCGCTCGATCGTCGGCAACATCTACAAGGGCAAGGTCGACAACGTCCTGCCCGGCATGGAGGCCGCCTTCGTCGACATCGGCCTCGAGCGCAACGGCTTCCTCCACGTCGACGAGATCGTCCTCCCCGGCGGCGAGCAGGCGCCCAAGCGCGGGCGCGGCCACGGCCGCCGCATCAACGAGCTGATCAAGCCGGGCCAGGAGATTCTGGTCCAGGTCGTCAAGGACCCGCTGAAGACGAAGGGCGCCCGGCTCTCGATGAACCTCTCGATCGCCGGCCGCTACCTCGTCTTCGCGCCGCAGGGAAGCGGCGTCGGCGTCAGCCGGCGGCTGACCGACAAAGAGCGCGACCGCCTGCGCAAGATGGTCGACCGTACCTACAAAGGCCCGGGCGGGCTGATCGTCCGCACCGCCGCCCACGGGGCGAAAAAATCCGACTTCGTGCGGGAGATCAGCTACCTGCACAAGCTCAACGAAGTGCTCGAGCGCCGCTCCGACTCAACCAAGGCCCCGGCCCTGGTCTTCCAGGAGGCCGACCTCTCGATCCGGGTCCTGCGCGACGTCTTCCTCAGTGAGTTCGAAAAGGCAGTGATCGACTCGCCCAAGCAGTACGAGCGGGTGACCAACTTCTTCCAGCGCACGGCGCCGGAGCTGGTCGACGGGGTCGAGCTCTACGAGGGCAAGAAGCCGCTGTTCGAGAAATGGAACATCGAGAAGGAAATCCAGTCGACCCTGAACCGGCGGATCGACCTGCCCTCGGGCGGCTACCTGATCATCGACTACGCCGAGGCGCTGACCGTGATCGACGTCAACAGCGGCAGCTTCACCGGCCGCGGCAAAGGTGGCCTCGAGGAGACGATCACCAAGGTCAACACCGAGGCGGCCGAGGAGGCGGTGCGGCAGCTACGGCTGCGCGACATCGGCGGGATCATCGTCATCGACTTCATCGACATGGCCCGCGCCAGCAACCGCGACAAAGTCCTGAAAACGATGCGCAAAGCGCTCGACGCCGACAAGTCGAAGAGCTACGTGGTCGAGGTCTCGCCGCTGGGCCTGGTCGAGATGACCCGCCAGAACGTCACCGACGGAGTGCGGGAGATCCTCACCGCGCCCTGCCCGACCTGCGAGGGCGAGGGCGTCGTGCTCTCGGCCGAGACGGTGGCGCTGGAGGGGCTGCGGAAGATGCGCGACATCGCCGCCGACAACGCTGACGCCGAGGCTTTCCTGATCCGCGTCAATCCCAAGGTGGCGCATGAGCTGCATGACGAGGACAGCGGCCTCGCCGAGCTCGAGGGGGAAACCGGCAAGCGGTTCCACTTCGAGGGCGGCGATGCGCTGTCGATCGAGACCTTCGACGTGGTCGAGTCCGGCAGCCGTGGCGATATCGAGGAGCGGGCGCTGCCGTTCAAGGTCGGCGAGGAGGTGCTGGTGAAGATCGACGAGCCGCACATGTACAACGCCAATGACGCGGTCGCCCGGATCGACTCCTACATCGTCAGCGTCACCGGCGGCGGCCGTTTCGTCGGCGAGCGCAAGCTGGTGCGGATCGACGAGGTCGAGCGTTCCTCGGCGATCGCCTCGCTGCTGGGCGGCGATTCTCCCAACGGTTCCGGAGGAGGCGAGGAAAACGGCTCCCAGCTAGAATCCGACGCTCCTTCGCGCAAACGTAGTCGCGGCCGCCGCGGTGGCCGGGGGCGTTCGCGCGCCAAACAAGGCAGCAAGGACGAATGAGCACTTACGCAGTCATAGAAAGCGGTGGCAAGCAGTACAAGGTCGAGGAGGGCTCGTCCCTGCTCGTCGATCGTCTCGACGTCAAGGAGGGCGACAAAGTCGCCCTGCGCCCGGTCTTCTTCCGCGGCGACGACGTCCTTGCCAACGGCAAGGACCTGGAGAAAGTCAAAGTCGAGGCGAAAGTGACCGAGCACCTGCGCGGTCCGAAGATCAAAGTCTTCAAATACAAGGCGAAGAAGGGCTACCGCCGGCGTGCCGGCCACCGCTCCGAGCTGACTCGGCTCGAGGTGACGGCGTTGAAAGGTGCCACCAAGACCAGCAAAAGCACCTCAGCGAAAAAAGCCGAGAAAGAGGAGGCCTAGGCATGGCTCACAAGAAAGGACTCGGCTCCAGCCGCAACGGCCGCGAATCGAACCCCAACATGCTCGGCGTCAAGGTCTTCGCCGGCCAGCGTGTTTCCGGCGGCGAGATCATCGTCCGCCAGCGCGGCACCCGCTTCTGGCCGGGCGACGGGACCGGCATCGGCCGCGACCACACCATCTTCGCGACCCGCGAGGGCGTCGTCGACTTCAAGTCCGCCCGTAAGGGCCGGACGATCAGCGTCCTTCAGGACTAGCCGAGACTGAGCGCCCGCTGATTTTGGGCCCCTATAGGGGCCACAATTGAGCGAGGGCTGATGTACGACAAGGCGAAGATCTGGGTTGAGGGCGGCGGTGGCGGCAACGGGTGCATCTCGTTCCGGCGCGAGGCACACGTGCCGCGCGGCGGCCCCGACGGCGGCGACGGCGGGCACGGGGGAGACGTGGTGCTCGTCTGCGACCCTTCCAAGCGTGATCTCGGCGCCCTGCGCGGGAGCAAACACTTCCGCGCGCAACGGGGCCGCCACGGCGAAGGCTCGAACCGGCACGGGGCCCGCGGCGCGGATCGCGAAATTCCGGTGCCGCCGGGAACGCAGGCGAGCGCGGTCGACGGCAGCCTGATCGACCTGGTGGCCGCGGGCCAGCGCGCGGTGGTAGCGCGCGGCGGCCGCGGCGGCCACGGCAACCGGCGCTTCACGAACTCGACCCGGCAGGCGCCGCGGTTCGCCGAGAAGGGCTCGGCCGGTGAAGCCGACTGGATCGAGCTGCGGCTGAAACTGCTTGCCGACGTCGGTCTGGTCGGGCTGCCCAACGCGGGCAAGTCCTCCCTGCTGGGGCGGCTGACGCGGGCGGCGCCGAAGGTCGCCGACTATCCCTTCACGACGATCTCACCGGCGCTGGGGACGATCGAGGGCGAGGACCGCCAGGCGGTGATCGCCGACATCCCCGGGCTGATCGAAGGCGCCGCCGCCGGTGCCGGCCTCGGCCACGAGTTCCTCGCCCACGTCGAGCGCTGCGCGATGCTCGTCCACCTGGTCGAGGTGGAGCCGCTCGAAGGCGACCCGGTGTCCAACTACGAGACGGTGCGGGCCGAGCTCGCAGCCCACGGCGCCGGCCTCGAGCTCCTGCCCGAGCTGGTCGTCCTCAGCAAGCGGGATCTGCTCCCGGCTGAGCAGATCGAGCGCCTGGTGGGGGAGTGGTCCGAGCGGCTCGGGGACCGCGCCCTCCGCGTCCTCGCGGTCTCCTCGGCTACCGGCGAGGGCCTCGACGAGCTGCGGCAGCGGATCCTCGCCGAGCTGCCCGAGGTCGTCGCCGCGCCGTCGACCCCGGACACGGCCGCGGCCGTGTCCGACGATGGGTTCGAGGCCGAGCACCGTGTCTACCGCCCGGTCGGCGAGGGCGGCTACTGGGTCGAGCGCGAGGACGACGGCGGCTTCCGGATCATGGGCCGCGGCGTCGAGCTCCTCTTCGAACGACACGACCTTGGCAACGAGGAAGCGCTCGCCTATCTCGAGCTGCGGCTGAAGGAGATGGGCGTCCTGGCGGCCCTCGCCCGCGCCGGCTTCGAAGCCGGCGACGACGTCCGCGTCGGCGAGCACGAGTTCGAGCTGCACGTCTAACCGTCCATCTGGGGGCTTGGTGTGGCTGGCCAGCGGGCAAGAACCCGCTCGACCACCGGCCCCTGTCCGAATCCGAATTCCACCAGCGGCAGCTCGTCGATCGGTATCCAGCTGAACTCGAGAGCCTCCCCCTGTGGCTCCGCGGTTCCGGTACACGGCGCGGCGTAGGTGAGCGCGACCGCGTGTTTACGCGGATCGTAAAATTCGCCGAGCCCCGGCTCGCTGAAGTACTCGACCGTCGTCAGCGGGCAGGCAGCGGACAAATCGGCGACGAATCCGGCCCCGAGAGTCGTCTCGACGTGGCGACGAAGCGCCGCCAGCAGGCTCTCGTCGCGCATCACCGCGCCGCCGATCAGGCACCAGCCCTCGCCGCCTTCGTAGGTCTTGCGGCGGATCAGCCCCACCGCGCTCGCATCGGGCCGGAGGGGAAGCAAGTCGACGCAGAGGATTGGGACCCGGCGCTCGATCTGCCGGTACTCAGCCTCGGGGATCCAGCCCTCGACGCCCCGAGTGGCACTCAGCGTGCCGTTCTTGCCGTCGGCAAGCTGGGCGAGCCTTAGCGCGGCAGCGCCCCCCTGGACGATCTCAGTGCGGCGGACCCTTCCCATCTTGGCCAGGGGGCTATGCACGCCGATCTGGTCGAACTCCCAGTTCAGCGTGCTTGCTTGAGCGCCGACTGAGATCGCGGCGCAGATCTCTGGCCGTAGGTTGAGGAGATCGAATGCGACTCCGGTCAGCTTCAGCGGCTCGATCACGCCGTCGTCGACCCTGTCGTCCCAGGCGGCGTTGACCCGCTTTGCCCATCCCCGCCGCTTGTTGGACTCGAACTCCTCCTCGTCCGCCTCCTTCGACTCTCGGCCCGGCGCCCACTCCTCCAGGAACTCACACCGCATCACCGTCGTCAGGTAATCCGACGGAGGCGGCTGACCGAACCCAACCTCGTAGTTGGTCCCGTACGTGTTGCACATCCCGGCGGGGATGACGTGGTTGGTCGCCGGGTAGGTCCCGACCTTGCCCGAGCGAATGCCGAGATAGGCATCGGTCCCTCGTTCGCCCCGCTCCAAGGTCACGACCGCGATCCCGAGGCCCGCGGCCCGCTCGCCGGGGGCAAGGAAAAGATCGCGCTCGTGCCCCCGGTGCTCGCGATGCACGCGGCGACGCCAAGGCAGGCAGCGGAGCATCGCCTGTGGTGACATTTCCAGAACCCGACGCTCCCGCACCGACGGTCGTCGCCGCCGCCCGATCGGACCGCACAAATAGGCGAACAGCGCGAACTCGTTGATCATGGCGTCGCTGCTTCTCATGATCTCGCCGTAGCTGGCGACCGCGACGTCCAGCCGCATCGCACCGGAGTCCTTATCGAAGCTCAGGTCCCTGAGGCAGTAGTTGTCCCCCAGCTCGTCCTCTCGCTTCTTGTCCGGCTCGTTCATCTGCCGCCAGGTGCGCATCAGCCTCTGCCGGCTGTCGGCGAGCATCCGCAGCCGGCGGTAGTCGCGCCCCTTGATCGGGCCGAGCAGGTTCGTGAGATCCTCGTCCCGGGCCGGCATTGCAATCGCCGCGTAGCGCTCCTGTTCGCGTTCGACGTCGTCCATCTCCACCCACTCGAACCTGCGGATCTCACCGATTTCAGCGAGGTGCTTGTTGATATCGACGACGACTGGCTCGTAGAGGGAGATCAGCTGCTCGTAGGCGGTGTCGTTGCCCATGCCGATCTCCATGTCGCGGCGGAGACGGTGCGCGCCCTCTTCGCTCCAGGCGGCGACGTCCATGATCGTCGCCAGGTTGCCGAGGTAGAGGAGGGTGGCGACCGGGACGAGGACGAAGGCGAAGCCGAGCACGGCGAGCGTTGCAGGCAGGGAGTCTCGAACCGCCGAGGCCCCCTCTGCGGGGGTGCTGCCGAAGGCGCCGCAGACCGCCACACCCACCGCCGCCACCGCGAGCAGCACTCCCGGGATCAGCAGGACGACCCGGAACAGCTCGAAGGTCGGCTGGGCGGTGCGTATCTGCCAGCCGTAGGCGGCCGCTCTGAGTCGGAATCGAGTGCGGGAGAAGAACCGCGATGGGGCGGGAGCCGAGCCCGCTTGCTTGCTCACTCGAACGAAGATCGACTAATCATCACACCATTTGGTGTCGAGATCAGCCGGTCAGGCTGGAGAGGCCGGCGGCGACGGCAAAGCCGAGGACGGTCACCAGGCCCGCGCCGCGGCCGGCGTCGTCGCGGGCGTCGGGGATCATCGAATCGATCAGCATCACCAGCAGGGCGCCGGCGGCGAAGCCGTCGATCGCCGCCTTGGCGTCGCCCTTGACGGCGTCGGCAGCGAGGTAGCCGACGACGGTGGCGAGGGCGCAGATCGCCGCCACCAGGGCCCAGAGGCGCATGATCGCCTTTTGCGAGCGGCCCGCCTGGCTCATGTCCGTCGCCGAGCCCAGCGACTCCGGCAAGTTGGAGACGAAGATCGCGACCAGCAGGGAGACGCCGACCCCGGCGCCGGCGGCGACGTTGATCCCCAGCACCAGCTGCTCGGGGATGCCGTCGAGGAAGGCGCCGAGGGCGAGGGCGGTGCCGCTGCCCGAGCCTTCCGCGCGGCCCTGGCGGCCGCGGCCGGTCGCCATCCGCCGCGCGATCAACCCGTCCAGCAGGTAATAGGTGAGCGCGCCGACCCCGAGCCCGATGCCGGTGATGGCGGCGCCGCCGACTTCGATCCCCTCCTCGGCGAGCTCGAAGCTGACGGCGCTGATCAGGGCCCCGGCCCCGAAGGCGAGCACGTAGCCAACCTGCCGGGTCGGCCAGCGGCGGGCGAAGCTGAGCGCCGCGCCGATGACGAGCGAGCTTGCCGCCAGGGCTCCCCAACCGATCGCGGCTGCCATCTCGGCTACTTTCCCCGCCATGACCGTGGTCGTCAAGCTCGGTTCCTCGATCGTCGCCGCCGACGACGGTGAGCTGCGCACCGACGTCCTCGACTCGGTCTGCGCGCAGGTCAGCGAGCTCGAGCGCGGCGGCGAGCGGGTGGTGATGGTCACCTCCGGCGCGATCGCCCGCGGGATGCGGCTGATGGAGCTGCCGGTGCGGCCGCGGGCGATGGACGAGCTGCAGGCGGCCTCGGCGGTCGGCCAGGGCGACCTCTTCCGCGCCTACGAGGGCCGGTTGGCGGCCGGCGGCACCCGTTCTGCGCAGGTGCTGCTGACCGCGGCCGACATCGCCGCCCGCACCAACTACCTGAACGCCCGCCAGACCCTGCGTCGCCTGCTCGAGTGGGGGGTGGTGCCGGTGATCAACGAGAACGACACCACCGCCACCGACGAGATCACCTTCGGCGACAACGATTTCCTCGCCGCCCAGGTGGCGCTGCTGCTCGACGCTCGCCTCCTTGTCTTGTTGACCAACGTGGACGGGCTCTTCACCGGCGACCCGGGGACCGAACCGGAGGCCGAGCTGATCGCGGCGGTGAACGAGTTCTCCGAGCTGGAGGGGCTGGAGATCGGCGACCGCACCTCCGCCTTCGGCTCCGGCGGCATGCGCAGCAAGGTCGCCGCCGCGGAGATGGCGAGCGAGGCCGGGATCCCGGCGGTGATCTGCAACGGCACCGCTGCGGGCACGCTGCGGCGAGCGGCGGCGGGGGAGGGCTGCGGGACGCGTTTCGCCGCCGGCGAGGGCAGGACCTCCAGCTTCAAGCTCTGGCTCAAATACGCGAAGCCGGCGCGGGGCCGCCTTCTGGTCGACGCCGGCGCCGCCCGCGTCCTGCGGGAGCAGGGCTCGAGCCTGCTGCCGGTCGGGATCGTCGCCGTCGAGGGCTCCTTCGAGGCCGGCGACGCGATCGACGTTGCCGCGGACGGGGGCATGATCGGCAGAGGCATCACCGACTACTCCTCGCGCGAGCTGAAACGCGTAATCGGGATGCAGAGCGCCCAGGTGCGCGAGCTGCTGCCGCACGCCGCCGACGAGGTGATCCACCGCGATCGCTTCGTCCTGCTCTAGCCGGGCTGCCGACCCCAGCTACCCTTACCCGATGTCCGTCACCGAGACCACCGTTGCCGAGAGCTGCGCTGCTGCCAAGCGCGCTTCGCGCGCGCTCGCGACCGCTTCGACCGAGGTCAAGGACGCCGCCCTGGCGGCGACCGCGCGAAAGCTCGAGGAGCGGGTCGAGGGGATCCTCGAGGCCAACGCCGGCGATCTTGGCGACGAGCGCGCCGCCGGCCTCACCGACGCCCTGCGCGACCGCCTGCGGCTGACTCCGGAGCGGGTGCTGGCGATGGCCGAGGGCGTCCGCGTCGTCGCCGGCCTCGAGGACCCGGTCGGCGAGGAGCTGGAGCGGAAAACCCTTGCCAGCGGCATCGACCTGCGCAAGGTGCGGGTGCCGCTCGGGGTCGTCGCGGTGGTCTACGAGGCGCGCCCCAACGTGACGATCGATTGCGCGGCGCTGACGATCAAGAGCGGCAACGCGATCGTCCTCCGCGGCTCCAGCTACGCCGAGCGCTCCAACGCCGCCCTCGCGGCGATCGTCCGCGAGGCGCTCGCCGAGGGGGGCCTGCCGGAAGACGCCGTGCTCTCGCTCGGCGGCGGCGGCCACGAGGAGCTGGCCGAGCTGGCAACGCAGGAGGGCCTGGTCGACCTGCTGATCCCGCGCGGAGGCGAAGGCTTGAAGAACGCGATCAAGGCGGTGGCGACGGTGCCGGTGATGTACGCCGCGGCGGGCAACTGCCACGTCTACGTCCACGCCGACGCCGACCCGGAGATGGCGCGGCGGATCGCCTACAACGCCAAGGTCCAGCGCCCAGGCGTCTGCAACGCCGCCGAGACGCTGCTGATCGACGCCGCGATCGCCGACCGGGTGGCGCCGGCGATCCTCGGCGACCTCGCCGCCGCCGGGGTCGAGCTGGTCGGCGACGAGCGCGCCCGCGAGGCGGCTGGGGAGGTCGAGGTCGGGGCCGCCAGCGCCGCCGACTGGGACGCCGAGTACCTCGGCCTGAAGCTGGCCGTCGCCGTCGTGGACGGGATCGAGGACGCGATCGACCACGTCAACAGCCACGGCACTGGCCACTCGGAGGCGATCGTCACCAGCGACGAGGCCGCCGCCGAGGAGTTCGTCTCCGCGGTCGACGCCGCCGCCGTCTACGTCAACGCCTCGACCCGCTTCACCGACGGCTTCGAGTACGGGATGGGCGCCGAGATCGGCAACTCGACCCAGAAGCTGCACGCCCGCGGGCCGATCGGGATGCGCGAGCTGACCACGTTCAAGTACGTGGCGCACGGCAACGGCCAAGTGCGTGAGTGAGTCCGGAGGCGCGATCGGTGTCCTCGGGTCGGCCTTCAACCCGCCGCATCTCGGGCACCTGGCGCTGGCCCAGGAGGCGCTCTGGCAGCTCGGGCTGTCCGAGGTCATCCTCGTCCCCACCGGCGAGGCGCCGCACAAGCGGATCGTCGACGACCCCGGGCGGGAGATGCGGATGGCGATGACGCGGCTGGCGGCCGCCGACGACCAGCGCTTCTCGGTCTCCTCGCTGGAGGTCGATCGCGAGGGGCCGTCCTACACGTATGAGACCTTGGGGGCACTTGCTGAGGAACACGGGGACAGGGAGCTGGTGTTCGTGATGGGGGCGGACGCTGCCGTCGGCCTCGAGAGCTGGAGGCAGCCCGAGCGGGTGGTCGAGATGGCGAGCCTTGCCGTTGCCCGCCGCGCCGGGGTCTCCGACTCCGACGTGGACTCGGTGATGCGCAGCCTCGGCTGCGAGGGCAGGGCGACGATGCTGGAGCTGCCGCAGTTCGGCGTCTCCTCCTCGACGGTCCGCGAGCGCGCCAAGCAGGGGCGGCCGCTGCGTTACCTGGTGCCGGAGCCGGTCGCCCGCTTCATCGAGGAAAAGGGGCTCTACCGATGAACGAGATCCAATCGGAGACGCTGGCGCGGCACCTGGCCGCGATCGCCGACTCGAAAAAGGCCGAGGAAATCGTCGTCCTCGACATGCGCGGCCTCGTCGCCTACACCGATTTCCTCGCGATCTGCACCGCCCGCAACGAGCGCCAGGCGAAGGCGATCGTCGACGAGGTGCGGCTGCGGGTGAAGCGCGAGTCGGGGCTGATCCCCGGGGGCGTCGACGCCGGCGGCGACGCTGGCTGGACGATCCTCGACTACCTCGACTGCGTCCTCCACGTCTTCACCCCAGAGGCGCGGGAGCGCTACCAGCTCGAGGACCTCTGGCGCGAGGCGCCGCGGCTGGAGCTCGACTTCGAGGCGGCCGACGCCTCCGAAGCTGCCAGCGCCTGACGGCGCGGCGATTTCCACCCTCGCCGCTGTGTGACGAAATACCGTCCGAGGGCCCCCATACGGTGCCGCACATGAACATGTTCAAGCGGTCGTTCTTCGGCTATCGCCGCGCTGATGTAGAGGAGGCGATCTCCTCCCGCGACGCCAGCATCCGCGGCTTGGAGCAGGCGGCGGGGGCGCATCGCGCCGAGCTCGCCGAGCTCGAAGGCGAGAGCCAGTCGCTGGCG
The DNA here is from genome assembly GCA_035693065.1 of Solirubrobacterales bacterium. Taxonomy (GTDB): domain Bacteria; phylum Actinomycetota; class Thermoleophilia; order Solirubrobacterales; family 70-9; genus VAYN01. Next base: position 11,525 of record DASSHE010000045.1, on the reverse strand, counting down.
GCGATGGTGATCGAGCGCGAGCGCGAGATCCGCCTCCTCGGCGAGCGCCTGAACGAGGCCAACGAGTGCCACGACCGCAGCATCGCCTCACTCGACGCGATCACCGCCCGGCTCGAGGAGCTGGAAGCGCAGGCGCGGGGCCAGGCGACCAGGATCCGGATGAAAGCCCTCCGTGAGGCGGTCGAGGTGAGCAGGAAGATCAAGGCACTGACCGACGTCGAGCCGACCCTGCAGCCGGATCTGAGCGCCAGCTCCACCGCAAACGGCAACGGGGCGGCGCCCGAAGGCGTCTTCGAGGGCCGGATCAAGCTCGAGATCGGGCCGCTTGGCGACTTTTCCCAGCTCGTCGGCTTCGAGGACGCGGTGGGCCAACTGGGCGCCTCCGAGATCTCGGTCGAGCGCTTCTCCGAGGGGCGCGCCACGCTCTCGATGAACCTCGACCAGCCGGTCGAGCTCCTGCGCGAGCTGGAGGAGCACTCCAACCTCGACTTCAAGGTCCGGCACACGGCGCCGGACAACCTGATCCTCGATCTCGACGAGGACCAGGGCCCCGAGCAGCGCGCCGCCTGAGGCGGATCCGGTCGCGGCTCGGCGCTAAACTGCTGGATCTGACGTTCCTGGGGCTGTAGCTCAGCTGGAAGAGCGCATCGCTGGCAGCGATGAGGTCAGGGGTTCGAGCCCCCTCAGCTCCACTTTCCCGTCCCCTCTCCACGAGACCGCAAAAACCACCCTCGAGGAGCCATTTTTGCGGTCTCGGCACACGCGCGCCGGTCACTGAACGGCTTAAAAGGCGACCGCGCCCGTACCGGAAATCCCGGGTGTCGCGACTTTCCACGGTGCGCTTGAGTTTCGCTCTATGGACCTTTGGGGCTCTTCCGAATTCCCTGGCGGGCGATGGCGCGGCGCCCGGATCCACAGGTCGGCCTTGGCATGGCGATCAAGAAGCTGAGGCTGGATTTCCAGCTCAGCCAGGAGACCCTTGGGCACCGGGCGGAGATCCATCCCACCTGGATCTCCCACATCGAGTCGGGGCGGATCAACCCCACCTGGGGCAACGTGCGGCGGATCGCCCAGGGGCTGCGGGTGCCGCTGCCCGAGCTTGCCGCCCTGGCGGAGACGTTGGAGCGGGAATTCGGTTGAGAATGGCGGCGCTGCTGCCGATGCTTCACCGGTGAGCGCCAACCAGCATGTCTTCTCGCACGGGATGCGGGACACGCGCGAGACGCTGGAGTCGTGGAGCCGGCGTCCCTGGCAGGTCCTTCGCGCCTGGATCGCCCTCAGCCTGGCGATCGCGCTGGTCCTGCTCGCCGCCACCTGGGCCGTCGCGGGGCTGCTCACGCCGGACCTGACGCCGATCCACCTACCCGGCCTCACCTCGCCCTCGGAGCCCGCCGACCTGCTGCCGATCCTGCTGCGCAACGCGACCGTGCTCGCGCTCCACGGCACCGCCTGCGTCGCCGGCTTCATCGCCGGCGCCTCGATGCCGATCGCCGCCGCCCAGCGCACCGGCTTCTCCCGCTGGGTCCACGTCAAGGCAGGCGAGCTGGCGATCCTCTTCGTCTGCGCCGTCACCATCTTTTCGCTCGGCACCCAGGCGCTCTACCTCGGCTTCCAGGGCTCGACCCTCGCCTACCAGCTCCACATCTCCCGCTTCGAGCTGATCCTCAGCGTCCTCCCGCACGCGCTGCCGGAGCTGACCGCGCTCTTCCTCCCGCTCGCCGCCTGGCTGATCGCCAGCCGCCGCGGCGAGTGGAACCAGCTCCTCGCCGCCACCTTCATCACCGTGGCGCTGGCGATCCCGACCCTGATTCTCGCGGCGACGATCGAGGTCTACCTCTGGCCGCACATCCTGCGCGCGATCTCCCCGGTCGAATACGCCTTCCCCCACTGAGCGGCCGGCCGCTCTCCGCCGCACCCGGATACGTAAGATCGCCGCTCCATGGCCGGGTACGAGCCGAAATCGATCGAGGCGAAGTGGCAGCGGATCTGGGCCGAGGAGAAGACCTGGGAGGTCGCCAACCCGGGCCAGCCCGGCCACGACGGCGAGAAGCCGAAGGCCTACGTGCTGGAGATGCTGCCCTACCCCTCCGGCGAGCCCCACGTCGGCCACCTCAAGTGCTACTCGGTCGGCGATGCGATCGCCCACTTCCGCCGCCGCCATGGCTTCGAGGTGATCCACCCGATGGGCTACGACTCCTTCGGGCTGCCGGCCGAGAACAACGCGATCAAAACCGGCGAGCCGCCGCGGGTCGCGACCGAGCGCTCGATCGCCTCCTTCCGCCGCCAGTTCGGCGAGTGGGGGATCTCGATCGACTGGTCGCGCGAGCTCGCCACCCACACGCCCGAGTACTACCGCTGGACCCAGTGGATCTTCCTGCAGCTTTTCGAGCGCGGGCTCGCCTACCGGACCCAGGCGCCCGTGCAGTGGTGCCCGAAAGACGCGACGGTGCTGGCCAACGAGCAGGTGGTCGACGGCCGCTGCGAGCGCTGCGGCACCGAGGTCGTCCAGCGCAACCTCGAGCAGTGGTTCTTCCGCATCACCGACTACGCCGACCGCCTGCTCGAGGACTTCGACGTGCTCGAGTCCTGGCCCGAGCACGTGATCACGATGCAGCGCAACTGGATCGGCCGCTCGGAAGGGGCCGAGGTCGTCTTCCGCTGCGAGGAGGTCGACCTCGACTTTCCGGTCTTCACCACCCGTCCCGACACCCTCTTCGGCGCCACCTTCTTCGTCCTCGCCCCCGAGCACCCCGACCTCGAGCGGCTGGTCGCCGGGACCCCGGCCGAGGCGGCGGTGCGCGAGTACGTCAACCGGGTCGGCCGCGAGTCGGCCGAGGAGCGCGGGGCGGAGGACCGGGAGAAGACCGGGGTGCCGCTTGACCGCAGCGTCGTCAACCCGGTCAACGGCGAGAAGATCCCGATGTACGTCGCCGACTACGTGCTGATGGAGTACGGGACCGGGGCGATCATGGCGGTGCCGGGCCACGACAGCCGCGACTACGAATTCGCCCAGCGCTTCGAGCTGCCGGTGGTGCGGGTGATCGAGGGCGAGGATCCCGAGGCGGCTCGCGACGCCCGCGGTCTGCCCTACCCCGGCGACGGTGAAATGACGGGTTCCGGCCGCTTCGACGGCAAGCACAACCGCGCCGCCTACGAGGAGATCGTTGCCTGGCTGGAGGGGGAGGGGCGTGGCAAGCCCGCCGTCAACTACCGCCTGCGCGACTGGTTGGTCTCGCGCCAGCGCTACTGGGGGGCGCCGATCCCGGTCGTCTACTGCGACGAGTGCGGGATCGTGCCGGTCCCGGAGGAGCAGCTGCCGGTCGAGTTGCCGGAGATCGACGACTACGCGCCGCAGGGGAAGAGCCCGCTGGCGGCGGCCGAGGAGTGGGTGGCAACCGAGTGCCCGCGCTGCGGCGCCGCCGCCCGCCGCGAGACCGACACGATGGACACCTTCGTCGACTCCTCCTGGTACTTCATCCGCTACCTCGACTCGCGCAACTCGGAGGCGGCATGGGACCGCGCCGCGGCCGACCACTGGCTCCCGGTCGACCAGTACATCGGCGGCGTCGAGCACGCGATCCTGCACCTGATGTACGCGCGCTTCTTCGTCAAGGCGCTGGCCGACCTCGGCCAGCTCGGCGTCCAGGAGCCGTTCGCCAACCTCTTCACGCAGGGGATGATCACCCGCGACGGGGCGAAGATGTCGAAGTCGAAGGGGAACACCGTCAACCCCGGCGACTACATCGAGCGCTACGGGGCGGACACCGCCCGCACCTACGTTTGCTTCATGGGGCCGCCGGAGCGCGGTGGCGACTGGACCGACGAGGGCGTCGAGGGGGTCAACCGCTTCCTCTCGCGCCTCTGGCGCCTCTGCGGGGAGGCGGAGGAGCGGACCGAGCCGGGCGAGCCCGACCTGGGCGCCGGCGGCGAGGCTCGCGAGCTGTTGGCCAAGGCCCACTGGGCGATCGACAAGGCGACCCGGGACTTCAACCGCGGCTTCCAGTTCAACACGGTGATCTCGGCGGTGATGGAGCTGGTCAACGACGCCTACCGGGTCAAGGACGGGCTCTACGGCAGCCCGGAGGGCAACGCGGCGGTCCGCTTCGCGACCACGACCGCGGCTTCGCTGATCTTCCCCTTCGCCCCGCACCTGGGCAGCGAGGTCTACGAGCGCCTCACCGGGGCGCGGGTTTGGGAGCAGCCCTGGCCAGAGGCCGACCCGGCGCTGCTGACCAGCGACACGGTGACCTTGGTCGTCCAGGTGAACGGAAAGCTGCGCGACCGGATCGAGGCACCCGCCGAGGCTTCGAAGGAGGAGTTGCTGCGGCTGGCGCGGGAGAGCGAGAAGGTCGCCAAGCACCTCGACGGCGGCCAAATAGTCAAGGAAATCGTAGTTCCGGGGAAACTCGTCAACCTGGTGGTTCGGTAGCGCCCGCCGCCGGTCGCGACCGTTCTGCTAGAAAGCCGCCGATGCTGGTCAGGCGTTTGGACGAAGCTGCGGTCGAGGAATGGCACCGCCTGCGTGCCCACGTGCTGATGGACGCGGGGGAACTCGGGTCACGCAACCTCTCCGTCACCTGGGTCACCGTCCCCGCCGGGGCGAAGCAGACGCTGCACTCCTCCGGTGAGGCCGAGCAGGCCTACGTGGTCGTCCGCGGCCGCGGCACGATGTCGGTCGCCGGTGACACACAGGAGGTGGGAGAGGGGGACCTGATCCTGGTCCCGCCCGCCACCGAGCACTCGATCGGGAACGATGGCGACGTCGAGCTCGCCTGCGTCTCGATCCAGTCGCCGCCCGTCGCCGCCGCCGAGCTCTACAGCGACCAGTTGGCCGAGGTCGCCGGCTACGACGACGATGACGACTACTAAGTCGTCGATCGGCCGCTTTCGCTGCTGAGACATTTTTGAATTTGCGCGCCATCGGTGCGCCCGGACCGCCGATCATCGGCGGCGATGCCTGAGCTGAGTCGGACGCAACTCCTCGTCTATGCCGCGGTCGCGGTGGCGCTGCTGCTGGTGGGGGCGCGGGCGATTAGGGGTGAGCAGAGCACCGAGAGCAGCTTTGCGGCCAGTAGTGGTGGGGGCGGCGCGAGCGGAGGCGCGGGAGAGATCGCGATCGGCGGTGCCGGCGGCGACGTGGTCGTCGACGTCACCGGCGCCGTGCGGCGGCCCGGCGTCTACCGGATGCCGGTTGGCAGCCGGGTCGACGACGCCGTCAGGCGCGCCGGCGGGCCCACTCGCCGGGCCGAGCTCGAAGCGGTCAACCGCGCCGCTCGGCTCGCCGACGGCCAGCAGGTGGTGGTGCCCGAGCGGGTGGTGGGCGGGACTGGGGGCAGCGCTACGGCCGCAGCCGGCTCCGGGCCGATCAGTCTCGGTACCGCCACGGTCGAGCAGCTCGAAGAGATCGACGGCATCGGCCCGGTGACGGCAGCGGACATCGTCGAGTTCCGCGACGAACACGGGGGCCTCGCCTCGGTCGAGCAGCTCGACGAGGTGCCGGGAATCGGGCCGGCGACGATGGAGTCGCTGCGGGACGGCCTGCAGCCCTGAGCGGCGTGGCCTCCCCGTCCCTCCCCGTTCCGGTCGTCGTGGGGATCGTCTTGCTGGCGGTGCTGGCGCTCACCCACAGCGGCGAGATTCGCCAGCGGGCCTCGGAGGGGCTCGGCCGCGGGGCACCGCCGCGGGAGGCGGAGCTGGCGCGCGGCTTCGTCCTCGGCGAAGACGAGGACGTCGATGTGCGGACGAAAGAAGACTTCCGGCGCTCGGGCCTCAGCCACCTGCTGGCCGTCTCGGGGGAGAACGTGACCCTGCTGGCGCTGCTGGCGATGCCGTTGCTGGGCGCGTTCGGGGTCCCGCTGCGGGAGCGCCTGCTCTGGATCCTCGGCTTGATCGCCGTCTACGTGCCGGTGGCCGGCGCCGGGCCCTCCGTCCAGCGGGCGGCGGTGATGGGCGCGGCGGGCCTGCTCGCGACCCTGCGGGGTCGGCGGGCCTCGCGCCTCTATGCCCTCGTTCTCGCGGCGCTGGTCACCCTCGCCGTGGCGCCGGCCGCCGCGGCGGATGTTGGCTGGCAGCTCAGCTTCGCCGCGGTCCTCGGCATCCTCCTGCTCGCCGCGCCGCTGGCGCGGGCGATCGGGGGATGGCTTGGCTCCGGGCCCTGGCGTCGCGCCCTGGCCGAGGGGCTGGCGGTCACGATCGCGGCGACCCTCGCGACCGCTCCCCTGATCGCCTTCCATTTCGAAGAGCTGTCGACGACGACTCTGGTTGCCAACGTGCTGGCGCTGCCCGCGGTGGCGCCAGCGATGTGGCTGGGGATGCTGAGCGCCGCCGCCTCTCAGGTCCCGGGCCTGCCGGTCGAGGTGCTGAACGGCTTCGACGCGCTCCTTCTTGCCTACATCGCCCAGATCGCCTCCTGGTGCGCGGCGCCGGAGTGGGCCGAGCTCCATGTGCATCTCGGCGGCAGCGGGCTGCTGCTCTCCTACCTGACGCTGGGCGGGTTGACCCTGGCCGGCCTTCGGCTCCCGCGGAGGGTGCTTGCCATCGGCGCGCCCGCGCTGGCGCTGGCGACCGCGGTCCTCCTCCTGCCCTCGTTCACCGCCGGCGGCACGCCGCCCCCTCCGGCGGGTCTGCGGGTGACGGTCCTCGACATCGGCCAGGGGGACGCGATTCTCTTGCAGCCGGCGCGCGCCCCCGCCGTTCTCGTCGACGGCGGCCCGCCGGGCGATGGGCTCCAGCGCAAGCTCGACGACGCGGCGGTCGACCGCCTCGGAGCGGCCGTGATCACCCACGACCAGGCGGACCACGCGGGGGGCGTCGAGGATCTGCTCGGTGCCGTACCGGTCTCCACCTTGGTCTACGGCCGGCTGGACCGGCGCGTCCTCGCCGCCGCCCGCGCCGCCGGAGCGGTCACGCGCAAGGTCGCCGCCGGCAGCGAGATCCGCTCGGGCGGGCTCGGCCTGCAGGTGCTTTGGCCGCCGCCAGAGCTCCAGGGCCCTACCGCCGCCGCTGTCGACCCGAACCCACTCGGGCTGGTGATCGAGGCACGCTGGCGCAGCTTCACCATGCTGCTGACCGCGGACGCGGAGGCGGCGACGGTGCCGCTCGATCCCGGTCCGGTGGACGTTCTTAAGGTCGCCCATCACGGCAGCGAAGACCCCGGGCTCGGCGAGCTGCTCGACCGGGTTCAGCCCAAGCTGGCGGTCATCTCGGTCGGCGCGGTGAACCCATACGGCCACCCGACGGCAAGCACGCTGGGGACGCTGGCCCGCCACGGCGTGCCGACCCTGCGAACCGATCGCGATGGCGACGTCTCGATCGAGGTCGACGGGGGCGGGATGCGCGTGGACGGATAGTCGAATCGAAACTTGGGGAATCCGATCCAATCGCTGGGGTCGAGGGTGCGGGGCGCCGATGGCGGAGAAGTGAGATCTCGTCCTGCCTCAAAACCGCGACACAAGTTCCGGCTCACGAGTCTGGCCGGGACGGGGCTGACCGAACGGATGCGCAGCACGACCTTTGCCGTCCTCGGCCTCGTCGCCGCCTCCGGCCTGGCGCTCGTCGCGATGTTCGCTCTACCGGGGTGGCCGCTGCTCTCGCCGGCGCCGCTACCCCACGGGCCTGTCAGCGAGCACTCCGTCGGCGGAGCCGTTGCCCTTGGTCACCCGGAGCGCGGACTTGGGGGTGGGGGCTATGGCACCGCCGTCGCCGCAGGCGTCCCAGCGCCAAGCGGGGAAACCGGCGGCGGAACCGGCAGCCATGCAAGCCAGGAGGTCGGCGTAGACGCGACCGCGATCGTGATCGAAGCGGGTAACGGCGGCGCCCCTCAGGCGGAAGCTCCGGCCCCGGCACCGGAGGCGAGTGGCGAAAGCGCTCCCGCGGTCGAAACTGCGCCCCCCGCCTCATCCGCCGCGCCCGAACGCGGATCGTCGGGTGGCTCCACCCCCGGGCATTCCACCGCGAACTCCGAAGAAAGCGTCGAAGAAGAACCGCCCAGCGACAAGAGCCAGGGCAAAGGGAACCCTGCTCCGCCGGCACCACCCGCTCCACCGGCGCCCCCAGCACCTCCGGCCTCCGGACCGCCCGTGAGCCCAACGGACCATACGGTCCCGCCTTCCTCGCCTCCGGGGCGGAGTGGCGACCACGGCAACGGCAAAGGCCACCAGTAGCCAAGGCCGCAACCGCGTCGCTATCTAGACTCGGCCCATGGCCGAGGAAATGCGACCGCTTTACCTGATCGCCGGGACCGACGAGGCGAAGATCGACGCCACCCGCGGGCGCCTGCGAGCGCGAGCCGAACGCGAGGGCGGTGCCGCCGCGCTCGAAGTCTTCGAGCCGGGAGAGGGGAGGGGAATGCCAGACCACGAGGCGCTGCTGGGCGCCCTGCCGGCGATGTCGCTGATGGACTCGCGCCGCTACCTCCTCGCCGACGGGATCGAGCGCTGGCGCGACCGGCAGATGGAGCCGGTGCTCGCGGCGCTCGGCGAGCTGCCGCCAGACCTGACCCTGGTGCTGATCTGCCGCGACAAGCCGGCGGCAAAGCTGGTCAAAGCGGTGAAGGCGGCAAAGGGAGAGGTGCACGAATTCGAGGCGCCGAAGGCGCGCGAAATGCCAAGCACTCTGGTCGCCGAGGCGCAGCGGCTCGGGTTTCGGCTCGAGCCGGCCGCCGCCCGCCTCCTGGTCGAGCGGATGGGGGCGAACCCGCTGCGGCTGCGCAACGAGCTGGAGCGGCTGGCGCTCTGGGCCGGCGCCGGGGGACAGGTTGGCGTCAGCGACCTGGGGGAGATGATCGCGGACACCTCCGAGGCCGCCGTCTGGTCGCTCTCCGATGCCCTGATCGAAGGCGACGCGGCGGCGGCGTTGCGGATCGGCGAGCGCCTGATCGGCCAGGGCGAGAACGTCACCGGGCTGATCTACGGACTTGCCTCGCGGCTGCGCGGCGCCTGCGCCGCCGCGGCCCAGTTGGAGGAGGGAATTCCGCCGAAGCAGGTCGAGTCCTCGCTGAAGATGCATCCCTACGCGGCCAAGCAACTGGTTGGGCGCCTGCGTGACGCCGACCTGGCCGACCTGCGGCTGGCCACGGAGACGCTCGCCGACCTCGAGCTTTGGTGCCGCGGCGGGGCCGACTACGGCGACGAGCTGGCGCTAACGATCGCGCTGCGGAGAGCCGCCTCCGGAGCGGCTTAGCTAGCTGGCGGTGCTGGCGGCGATGCGGGCGGCTTTGGCCTTCTTGCGAGCGCCGGTGTTCTTGTGCATGGCGCCCTTTTGGACGGCCTTGTCGATCTTCGAGACGAGGGCGCGCTGCTCGGTGGCGATCGCCTCGGCGTCGCCGCCCTCGACCGCGCTCTCGAGCCGCCGGAAGTAAGTCTTCACGGTGCTCGTCAGCAGCCGGTTCTCGGTCCGCTCGCGCTCGCTGCGCAGTATCCGCTTCTTCTGTGAGGCTATGTTGGCCATGTCGATTGCCCGAGCCGGCTCTATGCCAGCCCCGGGCGGCCGCCGACTATAGCGACTGAGACCAAGCTTGGAGAATCCCAGGGCAGCCGACACCTCCGATCCGGACGAGCGACCGATCAACGCGGACGTCGGCGTCTGGGAGGCGGAGGCGTTCGAACCGGGGGAGGAATTCGGTCACGAGCCGCCGCCGAAAAGGCAGGCGGGGCGGATCGCCCGCTCCACCGCCTTCTTCTCGGTCGCCACCGCCGCCTCCCGGGTGGTCGGATTGCTGCGTGAAGTGGTCGCCGCCGGCTTCTATGGGGTGAAGGGGCCGATGTCGGCCTTCACCGTCGCCTTCCAGGTTCCGAACCTGATCCGGGCCCTGTTCGCCGACGCCGCCCTGCAGCCCGCGTTCGTCCCGGTCTTCACCGAACTGCTGGGCAAGAAGGCCTACAAAGAGGCGTTCCGTCTGGCCTCGACGATGCTGCTGCTGGCGACGATGGTGCTGGGGGCGATCACCGCGCTCTTCGTCCTCCTGGCGCCAGTGATCATGCCCCTCTTCGCGCCGGGCTTCGAAGGCGAGACCCTCGACCTCACCGTCACCCTCTCGCAGGTTCTATTCCCGATCCTGGTCATGCTCGGGGTCAGCGGAGTCGTCGTCGGCATCCTCAACAGCTACGACCGCTTCGGCGCCTTCGCGATCTCGCCGCTGTTCTGGAACCTGACGATCATCGTGGTCCTCGTCGTTCTCGAGCCGCGGTTCCACGGCCAGGACCGCATCTACGCCTACGCGATCGCGATTCTCATCGGCACCCTGGTCCAGCTCCTGATCCCCGCCTGGGACCTGCGCAACACGCCGTTCCACTTCACCCTCAGCTTCGACTGGCGCCACCCGGGGGTGCGGCGGGTGTTGCTGCTTATGCTGCCGGTGACGATCAGCCTCGGGCTGATCAACTTCAACATGCTGATCAACAGCTTCTTCGGCAGCCTCGTCTCCGAAGAAGCGCCGGCGGCGATCGATAAGGCGTTCCGCATCTACCAGTTGCCGCAGGGGATCTTCTCGGTGGCGATCGCGACCGTGCTGTTCCCGACCCTGGCCCGGTTCGCCAACGCCGGCGAGATCGACAACCTGCGGGCGACGATGGCCAACGGGATGCGCCAGATCCTCTTCGTCCTCGTCCCGGCGGCGGCGGCGATCCTCGCCCTCTCCGAGCCGATGATCCGGCTCGTCTACCAGCGCGGCGAATTCGGCGCCGCGGAAACGACCGTGGTCGCCACGGCCCTCTTCTGGTTTGCCTTCTCGCTGCCCACCAACGGGCTCTACCTGCTGCAGACGCGGACCTTCTTCAGCTTGCAGCGGCCCTGGCAGGCGACGGCTCTGGCGACGATCGACCTCGTCGTCTCGGCGGTCGCGGCGCTGGTGCTCTACGCGCCGTTCGGGGTTGGGGGGATCGTCGCCGGAACCGGCATCGGCACCTCGGCGGCGGTGGTCGCCCAGGCGGTGATCCTGCACCGCAAGTTCGGCGGCCTCGAGTTGCGACGCCTGTTCTCCACCACCGCGCGGATCACGATCGCCGCAACCGCGCTGGCCGGGGTCGGGTGGCTGGTCTGGGACCTGCTCGACCAGGCGCTGGGCCGCGGGCTCGCCGGCCAGATCGTCTCCCTCGGCACTGGGCTCGGCGCTGGGCTGGTGGTCTACCTCGTGGTGGCGAAGCTGCTGCGCGTCGCCGAGCTCGAGCAGATGAGCCGGCTCCTGCTGCGGCGGGGTTAGGAACCGCTTCGCGTGCTCGGTCCGGGTCGATACCTGCTGGGGGTGGCGGAGATCCTCTGGCTGGTCGGCTTCGCCTGGCTGGGCGGGGCGAGCCTGCGTCGCTGGTTCCTGCCGCGCTTCGAGGGTGCCCCAGCAGCGCTGGCGGCGGCGGTCGTGGGGCTGGCGCTGCTGGTGTGGTCGGCCGAGATTCTTGGGACCTTTGGGTGGTGGGGCCCGGTCGCGTATCTGCTGCTCGTCGCCGCGGTCGGGCTCGGATTTTGGCGGTTCCTGCCGCGACCGTCCAAGGGGGAGGGGGGTCTCTCGCACCCTAACCCGCAAGTAAGGGTGC
>DASSHE010000044.1:0-8338 GCA_035693065.1 Solirubrobacterales bacterium | reverse complement strand
GCGCCTACGGGGAGCGCGTGGCGCTCGCCGGGGTGACGCTGCAGCTCGAGGCCGGCCAGACGCTCGCGGTGTTCGGGGCCAACGGCGCCGGCAAGACGACGCTGCTGCGCATCCTCGCCACGCTGCTGAGGCCCACCTCCGGGGAGGTGCGGGTGCTGGGCTGCGAGCTGCCGAAGGAGAGCTGGAAGCTGCGTGGGCGAGTCGGCTACCTCGGCCATGAGCCACTGCTCTACCGGGACCTGAGCGGGAGGGAGAACCTCCACTTCCACGCCAGGCTGCATGGAATCCCCAAAGAGGAGGCGGGGGCAAGGATCGATGAGCTGCTCGACTCGGTCGGCATGCAGCGCCGCGCGGACGAGCGGATCGTCGAGCTCTCGGCCGGGATGCGCCAGCGGATAGCGATCTGTCGCTGCGTCCTGCACGAGCCGGACCTGCTGCTGCTCGACGAGCCCGATTCCAATCTCGACACCGAAGGCCGCGAGCTGGCCCACGCGCTGATCGGCCCCGCCCCCGATCGCACCCGCGCGATCGTCACCCACGACCCCGAGCGCTTCCTGCCCGAAGCCGACCAGGTTCTGCACCTCGGCGTCGGAGAGCCGGTGGTCGTCTCTTGACTCCCTCCCGCGTCGCCTTCGCGGCGATCCTCGGCAAGGATCTGCGCTCGGAGCTGCGCACCCTGCAGTCGCTGCCGGCGATGGCTCTCTTCGCGGTTACGACCTTCGTCATCTTCCGCTTCAGCCTCGATCGCACCAGCCTCTCCGGCAGCCTCGCCTCCGGGGTCCTCTGGGCAACCCTGCTCTTCGCCGCTGTGCTGGGGATCAACCGCCTCTTTGTGACCGAGCGGGAGGAGGGCGGCTTTGACGCGATCCGGCTTGCCCCGATCGACCGTACGGCTCTCTTCGCGGCCAAGGCGGCGGCGCTGCTCGTCTACCTGCTTGCGCTCGAGCTGATCGTCGTCCCGATCTTTGCCCTCTTCTTCCTCGGCTCACCCGCGGCACTGGCGCCGCTGCTCGCGGTCCTCCTCCTCACCGACCTCGGCCTCGCCGCGACCGGCACCCTGATCTCCTCGATGGCGGTCAACTCGCGCGCCCGCGACCTCCTCGTCCCGCTCGTCCTCCTGCCCCTGGTGGTGCCGCTGATGATCGCCGCGACCGGGGCGACCGAGCCGCTGATGGCCCTGGGCGGTCCAACCTATGACCGCTTCGGGACCTGGCTGATGGTGCTGGGCCTATACGATCTGATCTTCGGCCTGGTCGGATACGCCGTTTTCGACTTCCTCCTCGAGGACTGACCGGGCACCGGACCGCCTCCGCCTCCGACGATGTACGGCAAAGGACTCAAGCCCCTCTCGATCGCCACCGTGGCGATGCTGGCGCTGTCGTTCTCGCTGGTCTTCTTCTACGCCCCGCTCGACGGCGACCAGGGCTTCATCCAGAAGATCTTCTACCTGCACGTGCCGCTCGCGATCGTGGCGCTGGTCGGCTTCATCGTCGGCGGCGTCTTCGCCGTGCTCCACCTGCGCACCAACGACCGCAAATGGGACGCCTACTCCTACGTGGCGATCCACATGTCGGTGATCTTCGGCGTCGCGGTCCTGATCACCGGGGCGATCTGGGCGAAGGCCTCCTGGGGGCACTGGTGGGTCTGGGACGAGCCGACCCTGGTCAGCTTCCTGATCGTCTTCCTCCTCTACGCGACCTACTACCCCTTCCGCTACGCGATCGAGGACCGCGACCGCCAGGCCCGCTACGCCTCGGTTTTCGCGGTCACCGCCGGTGCCTTCGTCCCGCTCAACTTCATGGCGGTGCGGATGGCCCAGAGCCTCGTCCACCCCCGCACCTTCGCCACCGCCGAAGGCGGGATGCCGGGCGAAATGATGCTCACCTTCCTCTGCTGCCTGGCCGCGATCGGGCTGCTGTGGGCGACCCTGGTCAAGTTCGAGCTGACCGCGAAGAGCGCCTCGGGCCAGGTCAAGCGCCTGCGCCGCGCCCTCGACGCGCCGGCCTCCGGCGCCAGCTCGCGGATCGCCCCGGAGGTGAGCTGACGATGGCGGAGCTCGCCGCGCTACTGCCCCTCGGCGCCCCGGCGCTGCCGCTCGACGAGGCCGGCAAGTACGTCGCCGGCGCCTACATCGTCTTCCTCGTCCTGCTCGTCGTCTACGTCGCGATCATGGCGGCGAAAGTGCAGCGGATCGAGCGCGACCTGCGCGAGGTCGCGGCGATCGCCGAGGAGCGCAAGGCCGAGCAGGAGGAGGTGAGGGCCTGATGGCCGAGCTGCTGGCCCTCGGCGTCTCCCACAAGACCGCGCCGCTGGACCTGCGGGAGCGGCTCTCGCTGACCGAGGGCCGCGCCGTCAGCGCCCTTGCCGAGCTGACCGGCGCGCCGGGGATCCACGAGGCGGCGGCGATCTCGACCTGCAACCGCACCGAGCTCTATCTGATCGTCTCCGACCCGGTCGAGGCGGAGTCGACAGCGCTGGGCGTGCTCACCAGGCAGGCGGAAATCCGCCCGACCGAGTTGCTCGGCCACCTCTACTCGCTGCGCGCGACCGAGGCCGCCCGTCACCTCCTGCAGGTCACCGCCGGCCTCGACTCGATGATCCTCGGCGAGGCCGAGATCCAGGGTCAGGTCAAACGCGCCTATGAGCTGGCGATGGTCGAGGGCACGACCGGGCCGATCCTCAACCGCCTCTTCCGCGGCGCCCTCAGCGCCGGCGGCCGCGCCCGCGAGGAGACCGGGGTCGGCGAGAAGGGGGTCTCGATCCCCTCCGTCGCCGTCGAGCTGGCGCGACGGACGCTCGGCGACCTCTCCGAGCGCAGCGTCCTCGTCGTCGGCGCCGGCGAGACCGCCGAGCTGGTGGCCAGGGCGCTGGTCGCCCGTGGCGTCACCACCGTCTTCGTCGCCAACCGCCATTACGACCGCGCGATCGGACTTGCGCAGCGCTTCGACGGCACCGCGGTCCGCTTCGACGAGCTGCCCGAGCAACTCGCCGCCGCCGACATCGTCGTCTCCGCGACCAACTCGCCCCACCACATCGTCGAGCGGGACGGGCTCGAGCACGTGATGGAGCAGCGGCCCGACCGGCCCCTGCTGGCGATCGACCTGGCGGTCCCGCGCGACATCGAGCCGGCCTGCCGCGAGATCGCGGGGGTCACCGTCCACGACATCGACGACGTCCAGCAGATCGTCGAACGCAACGAAGGCGGCCGCGAGGCCGAGGCACGTCGGGCAGAGCTGATCCTCGAGGCCGAGCTCGATCGCTTCGAGCGCTGGCTCGGCCTGCAGGAGGTGGTGCCGACGATCAGTGCGCTGCGCGAGCACGGCGACGAGGTCGTGCGCCGGGTCCTGACCGAGAACGAGGGCCGCTGGGAGAGCCTCTCCGACGCCGACCGCGCGCGCGTCGAGAAGATGGCCCAGGCGATCGCCTCCCGCCTCCTCCATGACCCGACTCTGCGGATCCGCCGTTCGGCCTGCTCGGGTGAGGCCTATTACTTCATCAGCGCCCTGCGCGAGCTGTTCGGGCTCGACGTCGAGACCGAGCCCGAGGCCGAGGGACGTGCCGACAACGTCACCGAGCTGCGCCGCGACCGCAAAGGCTGAGGCGTGAGGATCGCGACGCGCGGCAGTGCGCTGGCGCTGACGCAGGCGAGGTGGGTCGGCGACCGGCTTGGGGGCGCCGAGCTGGTCGAGGCGAGCTCGGACTTCGAGCCGGGCGACAAGTCGCGCTTCGTCCGCGGGGTCGAGCAGGCGCTGCTCGAGGGCCGGGCCGAGGTCGGGGTGCACTCGGCCAAGGACCTGCCGGGGGCGATGCCGGAGGGCCTGGAAATCGCCGCGGTGCCGGTCCGCGAGGACCCCGCCGACGCCTGGATCGGCCCCGGCGGCTCGCTCGACGAGGTCCCCGAGGGGGCGCGGGTCGGGACCGCGAGCCTGCGGCGCCGCGCCCAGCTGCTGGCGCTCCGTCCCGACCTCCGGGTCGAGGAGCTGCACGGCAACGTCGACACCCGCCTGCGCAAGCTGGCCGAGGGGGAGCTCGACGCGATCGTCCTCGCCGCTGCCGGGCTGCGGCGGCTGGGCCGGGAGGCGGAGATCGCCTTCGCGATCCCGGTCGACCGCATGGTCCCGGCGCCCGGGCAGGGGGCGCTCGCGATCCAGATCAAGGCCGGGGACGAGGCCACCGGCGAGCGGGTCGCCGTCGTCAACGACCTTGTGGCGATGCGGGAGCTGACCGCCGAGCGGACGGTGGTGGCGCTGCTCGAGGCAACCTGCAACAGCCCGCTCGGGGTGTTCGCGCGGGTGGAGGGAGTCCGGCTCACGATCGAGGCCTTCGTCGGCCTCCCGGACGGCAGCGAGTGGCTGCGCGACCGCTTCGAGGCGAGCGCCGAAGAGCCCTCGCTGGCCGGGGCCGAACTGGCCCAGCGCCTGCTCGCCGCCGGCGCTCGCGAGCTGCTCGACCGCGCCGAGTCCTTCGGAGCCACCTCATGATTCCGTGGTTCCTTATGGACGTATGCCGTCCGAAAGGAACCACGCGATGAGCGCGCGCGCCGGCGTCGTCTACCTCGTCGGGGCGGGCCCTGGCGACCCCGGGCTGATGACGGCGCGCTCGCTGGAGCTGATCGCCGGCGCCGACGCGATCTTCTACGACCGCCTGATCCCGCCGGGAGCGCTGAGCGGCGCCCGGGCCGACGCCGAGCTCCTCTACGTCGGCAAGCAGCCGGGGGTCCCCTCAGTGCCGCAGGAGGAGATCGGCGAGCGGCTGATCGCGGCGGCGCGGGGAGGCAAGAGCGTCGTCCGCCTCAAGGGCGGCGACCCCTTCGTCTTCGGCCGCGGCGGCGAGGAGGGGGAAGCGCTGCGCGAGGCCGGAGTCGAGTTCGAGGTCGTCCCCGGGGTCACCGCCGGGGTCGC
This sequence comes from Solirubrobacterales bacterium, assembly GCA_035693065.1. GTDB lineage: Bacteria > Actinomycetota > Thermoleophilia > Solirubrobacterales > 70-9 > VAYN01. The sequence continues at coordinate 3,437 of DASSHE010000044.1, read as the reverse complement.
CGCCACCGCCTACGCCGGCATCCCGGTCACCCACCGCGACGAGGCCTCCGCGGTCGCCTTCGTCACCGGCCACGAGGACCCCGAGAAGGAGGAGACGGCGCTCGACTGGGAGGCGCTGGCCCGCTTCCCCGGCACCCTCGTCTTCTACATGGGGGTGAAGCGCCTCGCCGACAACGCGGCGGCGCTGATCGCCGCCGGCCGCGATCCCGACGAGCCGGCGGCGGCAATCGAACGAGGGACCTGGCCCGGGCAGCGGACCGTCGAGGCGACGCTGGGGACGATCGCCGCGGCGGTGACGCGCGAGCAGGTGAAGGCGCCGGCGCTGATCGTCGTCGGCGCCGTCGCGAAACGGCGCGAGGAGCTGGCCTGGCTGGAGCGTCGCCCGCTGCACGGCCGCCGCGTCGTCGTCACCCGCGCCCGCGCCCAGGCAAGCGGCCTGGCAGCGACCCTGCGGGGGCTCGGTGCCGAGGTGGTCGAGCTGCCGGCGATCCGGATCGAGCCGCGGATCGACAACGACGAGGTGCGCCAGACGGCCGCCGCGCTCGGCGTCTACGAGCTGATCTGCCTGACCAGTCCGAACGGGGTCCGCCTGCTGTTCGAGGCGATGGAGGGCGTCGGCTGCGATGCCCGGGCGCTGGCCGGCGTCACCGTGGCGGCGATCGGGCCGGGGACCGCACGAGCGCTGGCCGAGCGCGGCGTCCTTGCCGACGTCATCCCCGAGCGTTTCGTCGCCGAGGGCCTGGTCGAGGCGCTGGAGGACAAGGACCTGACCGGCGCCCGCGTCCTCGTCGCCCGCGCCGCCGAGGCTCGCGACGTGCTCCCGGACGCCCTGCGCGAGCGCGGCGCCGAGGTCGACGTCGTCGCCCTCTACGAGACGGTCCGCGAGCAGCCCGAGGCAGAGCAGGTCGAGGCGGCCCAGGGCGCCGACTACGTCACCTTCACCTCCTCTTCGACCGTGACCAACCTGGTCGAGGCGCTCGGCGACCGCTTCCCGGGCGGCGCCCGCGTCGTCTCGATCGGCCCAGTCACCAGCGAGAGCGCCCGCGCCGCCGGGCTCCGCGTCGACGTCGAGGCCGAGCGCCACGACGTCGACGGGCTCCTCGCGGCCCTCCTCGCCGACGCCGCCGGATGACCGTCGGCCTCCCCCACCGCCACTACCGCTCAACCGACTCGACCAACACGCGCGCCCGCGAGCTCGCCGCCGCGGGAGCGCCGCACGGGACCGTCGTCACCGCGGCCGAGCAGACCGCCGGCCGCGGCCGCCAGGGGCGCACCTGGACCGTGCCACCAAACAAAGCCCTCCTCTACTCGGCCGTCGTCCGGCCCCTCGAGGAGCGCCACGCGGTACTTCCCCTAGCCGTCCCTCTAGCCGTCTGCGAAGCCGCCGAGGAGCTGAACCCGTCGATCGAGTGCAAGCTCAAGTGGCCCAACGACGTCCTCGTCGAGGAACGCAAGCTGGCCGGAATCCTCGTCGAGGCACGCCCCCAAGACGGCTGGGCAGTGATCGGCGTCGGCCTCAACCTCTCCATCAAGCAGGAGGAATTCCCCCCGGAGCTGCGCGAAACGGCGACATCTCTCTCACCTTCGAGTTCCGTGGTTCCTTTCGGACGACATACGTCCGAAAGGAACCACGCAACCGAGGTGCTGAACGGGAGGTTCGTGCGATGGCTCGACGCGGAGCCCGCAGAGGTAATCGCCGCCTGGCGCGAGCGCGACTATCTCCGCGGACGCGAGGTCGCCTGGGACGGCGGCTCAGGCGTCGCCGACGGCATCGACGACCGGGGTTACCTCGTCGTCGTCACCCCCGGCGGCGAGCGCGTCGCCATCGGCGCCGGCGAGGTCCACCTCACCCGCTTCTGAGTCCGCTTTCCTGCGGCGCGAGCGTTTCGGCTTCGACTTCGCCGCCTCCGGCGCCGAGCCGTTCTCACTCTCGGTCTGTCCGCCGGCGCGTTTGCGCTTGCGTCGCCGTTTGCCGCCTTTGGGGAAGTTCCGCAGCAGCTCGCGCGCGACCGCCGACGGTTTCCGGGCCATCCGCATCCGCGCCCCGCGCAGGACCTCCTCGCCCTCGGGGGTGTGGGAGACCGCAGCCGCCAGCAGCGCCACCGCCAACCGCCGATCCTGTTTGCGCGAGGCGTGGACGAGCCGCCGCGCGTTGCGCCCGTGCGCCCGTCCCGAAGAGTTGACGAGCAACCCCAGCAGCCGCTTCGTCTCCGGCCAGCGCTGCACCGCGTACTCCTCGTGCAGGTCGCGGGTGTAGGAGGCGAGCCGCCAGACCCAGGCCTGCGCCTGGTCGCGGCGCCCGATCCGCTTGTCGATCAGCGCCTGCAGCAGGGTCTTGGTCCCCGCCCGTTTGTCCTCGCGGCTCCAGGTCCCGACGATGTCGATCGCGTCGTCGAAGGCCTCGGCGTCGCCGAGGTCGGCGACCTCGGACAGCGCTTTCAGCCGCAGCTGCGCGTTGCGGTTGCGCTGCACGCAGGTGAGTAGGAAGCGCCGGCGCAGCTCCTTGGTGCGGTCGTTCTGCAGCATCGCCCGCGCCCGCCGCCAGCCCTGGGTGTTGACCCGGGCCCCGGCCAGCGCCGCCCAGACGTGCTGCTCGGGGTAGTTGAGGTTCTCGACCGCGATCCGCCAGATCTCCCGTTCCAGCACCTCCATCCGCTTCTCCTCGACGTCGGAGACCGGCACGATCCGGCGCTCGACCCGGACTTTGCGCCCGCGCCCGCGCCGCACCGGCCCGACCACGATCGCGCCGCCGCGGTAGACGTCGCGGTCGAGCAGGCTGTGCAGGGTGACGATCGTCTCGTCGTGGGTCGTCGCCGGGTGGACGAAGTCGATGACGAGGCCCGCCTCCTTGCCCGGTGCCCGGCGCGTCACGCGGCCGACCCGCTGCTGGTAGATCCGCCGCGAGGCGGTCGGGGCGAGGTGCATGCAGATCGTCGCCCGCGGGCTGTTCCAGCCCTCGGCCAGCAGCATCGCGTTGCAGAGGACGTCGACGGTGCCGCGCTCGAAGCCGGCGAGGATCTCCGCCAGCTCGCGCTTCGGCGTCTCGCCGGAGACCGCCTGGGCGTTGATGCCGGCGTCGCGGAAGGCTTTGGCGACGTTCTTCGCGTGCTGGACCCCGGCGGTGTAGACGACGCCCGGGATCCTGCGGAAGCGTGAGCGGTAGAGATCGGCGATCGCGACGTTGAAGGGCTCTTGGTCGAGCAGCGCGGCGAGCTCCTCCTGGTCGAAGTCCTGGTCGACCTCGCCTTTGCGGAGCGGCACCTTGGCGATCGTCCGCACCCCCGGGCCGGGCGGGATCCGCAGGCACCTCAGCGGCGCGATCACACCGCGGCGGGCGGCCTGGGCGAGGTCGAAGCGCGAGGTCTGGGTCGGGAAGAGGTCGGCGACGTGGCGGGCGATCAGCGCCCCGGTCGCGGTCATGCCGATGTAGACGGGGC
>DASSHE010000043.1:0-31916 GCA_035693065.1 Solirubrobacterales bacterium | reverse complement strand
CCATCAGCTTGCCGAAGGTCGTCACCGCGTCGCGCGACCGGGCGAAGTAGCCGTCGAGGCCGTCGGTCGCCGCCGCCAGGGCGAACACCGCGGCTGCCAGGGCGTCGCCGTTCGGCGTCTCGCCGAGCAGGGCGACGACGACCACCGGCACCGCGAGGATGCGCAGCAGGGTCAGGGCGTTAGGCAGGTTGAGCGGGAACATCGGCTTTGGCCTCGGCGTCCTTCTTAGCGAAGTACTCCTCGCCCTCGATGCTGACGTGCGGGATCACCCGGTCCATCCAGCCCGGCAGCCACCAGGCGCGCTTGCCGAGCAGGACCATCACCGCCGGCACCAGCAGGCAGCGGACGAGGGTCGAGTCGATCGCGATCGCAACCGCCAGCCCGACGCCGAACTCCTTGACGACCGGGTCGCCGTTGAGGACGAAGCTGGTGAAGACGCAGACCATGATCGCCGCCGCCGAGGTGATCACACGGCCGGTGTTGGCCAGCCCTTCGACCACCGCGCGGCGCTCGTCGCCGTACTTGGTGAAGTGCTCGCGCATCTGCGTCAGTAGGAAGACCTCGTAGTCCATCGAGAGCCCGAAGAGGATCGCGAACATCAGCAGCGGAACGAAGCTGACGATTGGTATCGAGTGATCGAGGCCGATCAGCGAGGAGCCCCAGCCGAGCTGGAAGACCGCGGTCACCACCCCGTAGGCCGCCGCGACGGAGAGCAGGTTCATCGCCGCCGCCTTGATCGGCACCAGCAGCGAGCGGAAGGCGACCATCAGAACGATGAAGCTGAGGGCGACGACGATCGCGATCATCAGCGGCAGCTTGTCGCTGATCTGGGTGGCGAGGTCGATGTAGCCTGCGGTCTGGCCGCCGACGAAGGAGGAGGCCTGCGTTCCCTGCAGCGCCGCCGGGATCGTCGTCTCCCGCAGGTCTTCGACCAGTTCGACCGTTTCGTCGGCCCACGGCTCGGATTTCGAAATCACCGTGAAGACCGCGACCATGCCCTGCTTGTCGAGCGAGGGTTCGCTGACAGCAGCCACGTCGTCGGCGCCGCCGATCGCTTTCTCCAGGCTCGGCAGTACCTGTTTCGCTTCGGTCGGCGTCTCGAATTCGGAGGCGATCAGCAGCGGCCCGTTGACGCCGGGCCCGAAGCCCGCGTTGAGCGCGTCGTAGGCCTGGCGCGAGGTCGTTTCCTTCGGCAGGGCGCTGATGTCGTTCTGGCCGAGATCGAGCTGAAGGAGCGGGATCGCCAGCACGATCAGGATCGCCAGCGACGCGATCGTCGCCGTCCACGGGTGCTCGCTCACCCTCTCCGCCCAGCGCCGCCAGCCGTGCGGCTCCTTGTCGTCCGGATGCGTCTTGCCGAGCTTCACCCGCAGCGAATTGATGTGCGGGCCGAGCGCCCCCAGCATCGCCGGCAGCAGGGTCGCCGCGGCGCAGACGGCGACGACGACGGCGATCGCGGCGGTGAACCCGAGCGTGGCCACCAGCGGGATCCCGGCGAAGGCCAGCGAGCAGAGCGCGATCACCACGGTGAAGCCGGCGAAAACGACGGCGCCGCCGGCCGTCGCGGTGGCCCGTGCGATCGACTCGCGCAGCTCCATCCCTTCGCCGAGCTGCAGTTTGTGGCGGGTGACGATGAAGAGGGCGTAGTCGATGCCGACGCCGAGCCCGATCATCGTCGCCAGCGTCGAGGCCACGCCTGGGACCTCGAGCACGTGCTCGAGCAGGCGGATGATCGAGAGCGCGCAGGCGAGCCCGATCACCGCCGAGATGATCGGCAGCATCATCGCCGTCGCGGTGCCGAAGGCGAAGAGGAGGATGATCACCGCCGCCGCCAGGCCGATCGCCTCGCTGGTCTCGGTCGCCGGCTTCGAGAGCTGCTGGCCGACGTAGGCGCCGATCGCCGTGTGCAGCCCCGCGGCCCGCGCCGGCTGGGCGGCATCGAGGATCTTTTCCGCCTCGGCTTCGTCGATTTCGCCCGGCCCGACCCCGAGGACGACCGGGATGTAGCCGATTCTCAGGTCTTTGCTGAGCGTCTGCGACCCTTCGGCCAGCGGGCTGGCGGCCGAGTTGACGTCGGGCAGCGCTTCCAGCCGTTTCACGGTTTCGCCCACCGCGGCGGCGTACGTCGGTTCGGTCAGCTTCTTGCCCTTCGGCGCTTCCAGGGTCAGCGGGTTGCTGCCATAGGCCTGTTCGGGCAGGTTGTCTTCCAGCAGTTCGGTCGCCTTGGTCGAGTCGGTGCCCGGCAGCGTCAGGTTTTCGCTGGTCTTGCTCCCGGAAGCCTGGCCGATCGCCACCAGCGCGATCGCCAGCACGACCCAGGCGGCGATCACCGGGTAGTGATGGCGCGAGCAGAAACGGCCGATCGCGTAAAGGGGGGCCGTCATACGGCGATCATCATGCCCTATGGGGCGGGCGTCGTGCCGTCCTCGAAGGCGGAGGGAATCGACTGCAGCGGCTTCGCGCCGAGCCCCCGGCGGATCAGGACCAGGCGCTGGGCCTGGTTGCCGAGCATGGTCGCCACCAGTCCCCGCGGCCAGTCGCCGGTCAGCCGGGTGATCGCGTTGACCTCGAGGTCGATCGTCGCGCTTTCCATCTCATAGAGGAAGCGCAGGGCGTCTCCGGGGTCGCGCAGTGGTGGCGCTTCGATCGTTTCCGCGCCCGGTTCGGCGTCGTCGCCGAGGCCGCGCAGCGCCTTCAGAGTCGCGTCGACGTGTTCCTGTTCCTGGCCGCGAAACCTCCGCGCCGCCGCCCGCTCCGGCTCCGGCAACACCGGCAGCGCCTCCTTGTAGGCCACGACGACAGCCATCTGCCTGGTCAGAAGTTCGTTCATCACCTCGGCGTCCACGTTGCGGTCGGGCACCGCGGTGGTCGGGCCGCTGCCGCCGCCGCAGCCGGCGAGGACGAGCACCGCAAGAGCGACGAGGACGAGCGGGAGGGCGCGGCGCACGGATCGCGCTGGCGTGATTCGGTTCGGGGCCATGGGGCCGCAGAAGCCTATGGACTCAGACCGCGCCCGGGGCCTGGCGGCGCTCGCCGAGGAGGTCCACGCCTGCCGACGCTGTCCGCGGCTGGTGGAGTGGCGCGAGGCGCAGGCCGCGGCGCCGCCGCGGCGCTTCCGCGGACAGGACTACTGGGCACGGCCGGTCTCCGGCTTCGGGGATCCGGCGGCACGGGTGCTGATCGTCGGCCTGGCGCCGGCGGCCCACGGCGCCAACCGCACCGGCCGGATGTTCACCGGCGACCGCTCCGGCGACTGGCTCTACGCCTCCCTGCACCGAACCGGTTTCGCCAACCAAGCGGAGTCGGAGTGGCGCGACGACGGGCTGCGGCTGCGGGGCGCCTACATCACCGCGACCGTCCGCTGCGCACCCCCCGCCAACAAACCGACGCCGGCCGAGCGCGACAACTGCCTCCCCTTCCTCGAGCGCGAGCTGGGGCTGCTCGACCAGGGCCAGGTGATCGTCGCCCTCGGCGCGTTTGGCTGGGACGGATTTCTCCGCGCCGCCCGCGCGCTGGGCGAAGCGGTGCCGCGGCCGCGGCCCAAGTTCGGCCATGGGGCCGAGGCCGAGGTCGGGCGCTGGCGGCTGCTCGGCTGCTACCACCCGAGTCAGCAGAACACCTTCACCGGCAAGCTGACGGTGCCGATGACCGACGCCGTCTTCCGCCGCGCCGCAGAGCTCGCCGGCTGAACGATTTGCCCGCCCGTTCGTCCGTTTAGGGAACTGTCCTGACCGCTGTAATGGTCTCTAGTGGGCTTGTCCACCATCAGGGGAGGGGAATTGCGGAGTCCACGGATCAAGAGAACGACGGAGCAGATCGAAACGCCCGAGGGCGATGTCTATCTGCTGCGGCCCAGCGCTGAAAACGACATCCGGATCGAGCAGCCCGACGAGAAGGAAAAGAGCCTGCTGGCGGCGCTCGACGGCGAACACACAGTCGACGATCTGCGCCGTGAGTTCGGCGTCGAGGCGGTCGACGACGTGCTCGCGCAATTGGGCGAGCTGGAGGTGGTCGAGGACGCGGCCGACGACGAGCTGGTGCTCCCGGGCGAGCGCGAGCGCTTCGACCGCCAATTGCGCTATTTCAGCGACGTCGGCCCGCGCGGCTTGACGCCCTCGGAGTGCCAGCGGCGCCTGCGCGAGGCGAAGATCGCCGTCCTCGGCGTCGGCGGCCTCGGCGGCTGGGCCGCCTGGGCGCTCGCCTGCGTCGGGGTCGGCGAGATGTGGTTGGTCGACGGCGACCGCGTCGAGATCAGCAACCTCAACCGCCAGATCCTCTACACCGAGGCCGACGTCGGCCAGTACAAGGTCGAGTGCGGGGCGGCGCGGCTGCGCGCCTTCAACAGCGCGATGGAGGTCACCGCGACGGTGCGGCGCCTCGAGAGCCAGGACGAGATCGCCGAGTTCATCGCCGGCTCCGACGTCGTCATCGACGCCGCCGACTGGCCCGCGCACGACATCGAGCGCTGGTGCAACTCCGCCTGCTTCGAGGCGGGCATCCCCTACATCACGATGAGCCACTTTCCGCCGATCGCCCGCGTCGGGCCGCTCTACATCCCCGGGGTGACCGGCTGCTTCGCCTGTCAGGAGACCGCCTACCGGCGCGAATACCCGCTCTTCGACGTCGCCGTCGAGCAGCGCCGGGCCCAGCCCAGCCCGGCGGCAACTCTGGGTCCCGCCTGCGGGCTGATCGGCGGCCAGGTCGCGCTCGACGTGATGCACCTGCTGACCGGCCTGAGCAGGCCGTCGACCCAGGGCGAGGCCCACATTTACGACCTCCGAACGATGGAGGTCAAACGCGAGCCGGTGGTGCCCGAGCCCGATTGCCCCGTCTGCGGCGCACTCGAGCACGAGGAGATCGCCGCCGCCGAGCCGGGGGGCGTCGAGGAGAACGCCGACGGGTAGGTTTGGCGGCGATGCGTCTCCCCGCCGCTTTCGTTTCCCTCCTCCTTGCCGCCGCGCTGCTCGGCGGCTGCGGATCCTCCGGGGACGGGACCACCGGCGGGGGCGCCACCGCGCCCGCCGGCGCGGCGGCTCAGGCCTGCGCGCTGAACGCGGGGGGAATCGACGGCCTGCGAGTGACCGCGGTCTCCTGCGGCGAGGGCCAGCGGGTCGCCTCGGGCTGGCGCGCCGCCGCCCAATGCGCGAAGCAAGGCTCCCGTTCCGGCTGCTCGGTCAGGGGCTACCGCTGCCAGGCAACGGCAAGCGATCGCGGCTGGTCGGTCGACTGCGCGAAGCCGGGCAAGTCGATCGCCTTCACCGTCCGGCGCGGTTGAACAAGGCCCCGGCCGGATCGAGGAAGAGGACCAGCCAGAGGAAGGGCGCGACGCTGGGGGCGACGAAGGCCAGCGGAATCGAGAGCAGGAAGACGCCGGCGATGTAGGCGCTGCGGGCCCGCCGTTCCTCGTGGGCGCGGGAACTGACCTCGGTCAGGTTGGCGCGGCGGGCGTCGACCGCCATCAGCAGTCCGATCAGGACCACCGCCGCGAGGTTGACCGCGTAGAGGACGACGGCGGTCGTGGTGCCGCCGTAATCGCCGAGGACCTGGCTGCTGAACGGGATCAGGACGATCGCCGCGAGGTAGAGCAGGTTGAGCCCGAGCAGGCGCCCGTCAAAGGCCGTCACCTCGGCGAAGAAGCGATGGTGGACCACCCAGAAGCGGCCGATCACGGCGAAGCTGATCGCGAAGGCGATGAGGTTTTCCCGCTGGTCCCAGAGCGCCTGACCGAGTTCGTCGTGGGGGAGCTTGCCGGGAATCTGCAGGTTCAGCACGAGCAGGGTGGATCGCGATCGCGAAGACCCCGTCGCTGAAGGCGACGATCCGCGAGAACTCGATCTCGTTTCCCTCCCTGCGTTGAGCCGAGCCGCGTGCCATCGCGCGGATCATCCCCGGCGGCCGCGACAGAACCCGGGCCCGATCCCTCCTAGAATGAGTTCCGTTGCCGGCGTAGCTCAGTTGGTAGAGCACTTCATTCGTAATGAGGTGATCTCCAGCAGGTTTTGCCTCACCGTAGTTTTTGAATTGGATCATTTGCAGGGAAAAACTGGTCTGTCGTGCGCCGTTAACTCCACTGCATTTCGTCTATTGAATTGGCCATCGTGGCCAAAACTCGCCGGTGAAACGGGGCTCTTGGCATGGCGCCCGCCACGAGCCACTGAAACCAGCTGGAACCGCTATTCCAAGCGGTTTGGACGGCCGGGGTCGAACCAAAATCACCTTCCGATCGACAGAGGGGTCCCCCGTTAAAAGCGACCGGCATGCAGTACCTCCACTCTGTTTCGGCGGCACTGGCCAAGCGACAAACTGGGGGCTAAGGTGGTTGTGGAGGTAGACCCGAATCCCTGGCTGGGGAACAGGACCTCAGAGCCCGGCAGAACGGGCTGGCTACGACCGCTGTGGGCGGAGTGACGCCGGCCGCCGCCGTGCTTTGCAGTGCCCTACGTGCTGCCCTATACTGCCTTAATCATGCGTAAGACCAGCATCTATCTCGATGACGAGCAGGCTGAGCGCCTCGCTCGGCTGGCGCGCGCCGAGGGCCGTCCCCAGGCTGAGATCGTTCGCGACGCGATCTCCTGCTACCGGCCCACCCCGAAGCGCGATCGGAACTTCGCCCTCGCCGGCAACTTCGAGCGCATCGACGCCGACTCTCGCCCGATCTCGGAAATTCCCGAGGCCGAGCTGATGCGCGGCTTCGGCGAGTGACGCTGATTCTCGACGCCGCGCCGCTGGTTGCCTCGGCTGATTCCAAGGAGCCTCACCTCGAGGAGCTGCTGAGGATCCGCGACGAGGAGGACGGCCCGCTGGTGCTGCCGGCACCAGTCGCAGCAGAGGTTGATTATCTCCTTGGTGTCCGGTTCGGGGAAGCTGCGCGCCGCGCCTTCCTCAGCGATCTCGCCGCAAACCGCTACGAGGTCGCGTGCTTGGAAGCCGGTGACTATCGAGCGGTCGCCGAGCTGGACGCCCGCTACGCCGATCTCGGTCTCGGCCTCGCCGACTGCTCGATCGTGGTCCTCGCGGGGCGCTACGGAACCCGGCGACTGCTCAGCTTCGACGAGCGCCACTTTCGCGCGGTGACGCCGCTTCAGGGCGGGTCGTTCACGCTGCTGCCTGCTGATTCCTAACCACGACCGGGGAGAAGAGCATTCCTGACTCGGTCATTCCGTGGTCGGGAAAAGCTCGGACGCCCGAGGAAGATCGAACCTGGCCAGCGCCCAATCGAGCCACGACGGCTCCAGCTCGTAGAAGGCGCGCCAGGCAGCAATGTGTCCGGGTGCCGGCGAATCAACTACGGGAACGACGAACGTCTCGCGCACTCGGAGCGGAGGGATTACACGACGAGTGGCCGCGGTGCCCTGGGCAGAGGTCTGATCCTCGTCGACGAATTCGCCTTGGGCGAGCAGCGCACCAGAACTCAAGGCCACCCCATCAACGTGACGGTACGGCTCGAGCGTTTCGAAGACAACCGTCTCCAATTGGATTGCCTTCGTCGCGAGATCGCCCTGCGACCACGGAGTGAACTGCCAGAGACCATCGAGGACATCGAACCGCAACCAGACATTCCGCGCTCCGCGCGTCTGCTCCGCTTTCTGCTTGAGTCGATCGGCGACCCGCGGCCAGCCATTCCCTTCGATCCGCGGGCCAGTCAGGCCCTTGCCGTCGCGTTCCCCCGCGCGGCTCACAATTAGTTCCGCGCCGTGGGCGCGAACCGGCGAAGCATGCATGCCCACTGCCACAAGTCTTGCCCGGGTTTCGATCTCGCCAAGTAGCTCTGCGGAGGCAACATCGTCGAGAACCTTGGAAACCGTTCCGCTGCACTCTGCCCCGTAAGGCGAGACAGCCAGCCGTATCCGCCAGAACAACTCGTCGGTGAACGCATTGATCTCTCTCGTGCGATTGTCGATCAACAAGGCCCGGGTCTCGATCAGGATCGGCTCCTCGCTGCCAACATCCATCGCTAGATCCCCCCGCTTACTACTGCTGGGAATCGGCGGCTCAAAGTCGACGTGATGCCCGTGACGCAAACCGAGCGCCGCTACCTCGAGCTGAATGCGTACGTGACGGACAAGCTCGCCACGCGCATCCGTTCGAAGCGCCCGGCGCAGGGAAACAAATCTGGGGAGATCGCGGACCAGCTCAAGTCGCAGCGCAAGCTCTAACAGCTCGACAAATGCGACGGTGTGGGACGAGGCGAACCTCATGCCTCCAGGCAGATCCGAGTACTTCCCCCAGACGTCCTGGGGCCACCGCTCACCGAGGTGCTGTGCCAGGCGCTCGACTGCCCAGGCTCCAGCCTTTTTCCATGCCTGCGAGCGCTCACCTCGCTCGATTTGCTGGCTCATCTCCGACCAGCTTGGTGGCAGCATCTCGGACATCAGCAGACTTCGACGTCGATCATCTCCCAGAACGCAGCCTCGGCGATCAGCCTTACGCCGTACTCGCGGGCTTTGCGAGCCTTGCCAGACATCGAGTGAGGATCGGCCAGGACAAGAAGGTCGAGCTCCTTCGTAACTCTTGGCAGCACCGTCAATCCGGCGGCGGTCGCCAGGTCAGTCGCCTTTTCCCTCGTCATCAGCTCGCCATCGTGCCGGCAGGTCAGCGCACCGGTGAAGCAGACCGTTTGGCCAGCGAGCTCACCGCTTCCATTGCCTGCCCCGCTGACGAACTTGGGGGCTTGGGGTCGGTCCACGCGGTGCTTGAGGTCCTCGACTCCGAGGACTTCACCGACGAGGTAGAGATCCTCGCGCTCCCGCGCCGTGATTTCGCTGTCGCGCATCGCCACGGAGATGAGGTGATCTAGATAGTCGCCATGAAGACGATGGAGTGCCTGCTCGTCAATTCCCAGCATCCCCGCCGTGGCGATCAGTTCCTCACGCTCGAACGAGTTGAGATGACGATCCTCGATCGCCCGCTCGAGCACCTCAAGGTAGGCGGTCTCGTCGACGCCGTCGCGCCCCGGCGGGAGGTCCGCTCTCTCGATCAAGTCGGCGAGTGCCGAGCGCTCCGTTCGCCTCGAGGAAGCCACCTTGCGCGTTTGCGGTTGCGCACGCGGTCCGTCTGCTGGCCAGTCATCTCGCTTTCGCAGGCGCCCTTTGACCAGTGCCTCAGCGCTGCCGTACCGGTCCAGGTAGGACGCGAGTATCGCGGCGGTCGCTTCTGCGTCTCCGAGCGCGGTATGGGGAGCCGCGGCCAGGCCGAGGGAGGCGCAGCAGTCGACGAGCCGGCGGCGCGTGCCACCGATTGCCAGGCGCGAGGCCAGCTCCATCGTGCAGACCATCGGCAGCGGCGCGACGTCGACTCCGCAACGCGCCAATTCGTTCTCGATGAAGGCCCGATCGAAACGAGCGTTGTGCGCGACGAGGACATGGCCGGCGAGCCGCTCGCAAACATCCCCGAGGACGTCGCCGAAGCGGGGGGCGTCGATGACCTCTCTGGCCCGGATCCCGTGAACGTCCGTCGGGCCGAGGTCCCGGTCGGGGCAGAGCAACGTCGCCCAACGGTCGAGAATCTCACCGCGGGCGTCGGTCGTCAGGAGTGCCAGCTCGACCATGCGGTGCTGGGCTCCCACGTGCAGCCCGGTCGTCTCACAGTCGAGGACGACGAATCGCGGCGCACCTGAGCTGGCCGATACGCCGCGGAGCGGCTCTGACTCGGCGGCGGTCGCGTCGGCTTCCTCCAGCTCGGCAACCGCCGCCTTCGCTCCGACGACGTCGAGCCGGGCCGTCGCGCAATCCCTGAGCAGCAGATCGGGATCGAGCAGCCAATGGTGCTTCTCGGTCTCGAGGTTCTTCACCGTCCCGGCAAGCCAAACCGGATCGGGGTCTGCGGCTGGTCCGAAGGCCTCGGAGAGGACGCCGCGCAACTCTGCCGGTGGAACCTCGCGGACGATGAGGGCCACGCCCTCAGCATCGACGTGGTGTCCTTGGGCTCGGATTCCGAGCGCAAGGGTGGCGGTGACGCGGTCTCCCTTCCACGGGAAATAGGCCGATCCGTCCTCGAATGGAATGACCTGGCGGCGGTCGAGGCCAAGCGAACGGAATGCAGCTCTTCCCTGTCTCAGCAACTCCGTCGCCCGCGGATCGAGGAATGCGGGCACTGAATCCCCGAGATAGATCTCACGCATCCGCCGCCGGATCTCGTCGTGAAGCTCGCCAACCCCACCGAAGAAGCGCGGAACCTTCCCCCCCTTGGCAGGCACGACGGTGATGACTCGACGCTCCTCATCGACCTCGATCACCTTCCACCTGCGTCCGCCGAAGATCAGGTAAGACCCTTCTGAAAGGGGTGAGCGGACCGGGATCGTCCCCAGTTCGGTCCCCTCGCTGAGTAGGCGGTACTCCTCGGAGGTGGTGAACGCCGAGTAGAACGAGTAGTGGCCGACAATCTGCTCGCCAAGGGGGGTCAGGATCAGCTCATGGTCGCCGGCCTGCTGGATCACGTCCCGTGCCGCGAGACCGCGCAGCAACTTGACGAAGTCTTGGCGGTCCAGGTCGAACGGGCCGCTTCCGCAGAGCGCGATCCAGATGTCGTCAGCCAGCGCACCGCCGTTCTGGGCGACCACCGAGAGCAGCTGTTGGATCAGAGTCGAGAGGTGCAGCGCGCCGTCGGTCGGCGGCTCGAACCAGCCCTCGATCAGCGCATCGACCAGCGCGATCGACTGGACGAGGCCTTCACGCAGTTCGTCGCTCGGCGCCGCGCTCGGACCCGGGTTGCTCTCGGTCACATACATGCGCAGGACCGAGGGGTCGCCGGGACGCCTGCCGCTGCGACCAAGTCGCTGGCGCAGGGCGGCGGTCGAAAACGGAGGGTCGATCTGGCCCACGCAGGTGACGCTGCCGACGTCGATCCCAAGCTCCAGCGTCGAGGTGCAGATCGCCGTCGCCGGCTGCGAGGAACGGAGCATCTGCTCGACGTCCTCCCGCAAAGTTTTGGAGAGGTTGCTGTGGTGAGGGAAGAACTCGACCGGCACCCGCTCCTCCTCGCATCGGCGCCGGAGCAGATCGGCGAATTCCTCAACGCTCTGGCGCGAGTTGGCGAAGACGAGGTTGTCGGTGCCGCGCAGCACGCCATAGAGGTGCTCGGCGATTTCGAGCCGGTCGCCGGCGACGCTCATCGCCGTGGGGTCGCCAGTGGGATCGGAACTCGAACCGGCCTCATCCACGGGATAAACGGGAGGCTTGGCCACGTATCCGCGCAACTGGACCTTCAGCGTCCGGTGATCGTCGGCCGACTCGATTAGCTCAACCTCGGACCCGCCGCCGGGACGCATGAACTCGGCGGCGATCGCCATGTCACCGAGGGTTGCGCTCAGCCCGACCCGCCTGGGCTTCTGACGGCCCGCGAGCTCGATCCGGTGCAGAATCGACTGCAGCTGCCGGCCGCGCTCGGAGCCGATGAAGGCGTGCAGCTCGTCGATCACGACGTAGCGGAGACCGCCGAAGATCTTCGGTGCACTCGAGCCATGGTTGACGAAGATCGACTCCAGCGACTCGGGCGTGATCATCAGGATTCCGCGCGGCCGCTCTCGCACCTGCCGCTTCGGCTTATCTCCGATGTCGCCATGCCAACTCGCCAGGTCGATCTCAGCCGCCTCGCAGAGCAGCTCGAGGCGCTGGTGCTGATCGTTGATCAGCGCCTTCAGAGGAGCGATGTAGAGCGCGCCGATGCCTGCCTCAACCGGATCACGGCGCAGCGAGGTGAGGATCGGCAGGAACGCCGCCTCCGTCTTGCCGGCGGCGGTTGCCGCGGCGATGATCAGGTCGCGGGGAGTCGTCAGGAGTGAGGTGATCGCGCGCTCCTGAATCGGACGCAACTCACTCCACTTGCTGCGCCAGATCCACTCCTGGACCTTCTCGTCTAATAGCTCGAACGCCGGCGGCTCAGATCTCGAAGGAGGCGAGCTCATCATCGGCACCAGGCGTGTCGGATTCCTCGATGTCGAGCGGCTGCAGGTCGGGGTTTCGCTCTCGCTCCAACTCGACCCTGTCGACCAGGTCACTCCACCGGACCTGGGAGTTCTGTTCCACCACCAGCAACAAGCTGACGAACGCCTTGACGCTGCTGCGCGGGGTGCGGAAGTGCGCGTCGCCGATCTTCTTGGAGCAGTGGGACATGAATGCCTCGATCCCGTCATCGGGCACGAGGTACTGACTCTCGTCGCCCGAGGCCTGCACGTGCCTGATGTTCTGCAGGAGGACGAAGAGGTCCTCGGGGCTGAGGTTGGCGAGCCGCAGGACCGGGCCCTTGTAGTCGACGATCCCCTCCCGCGCAAACTGGTTCTCGGCGAGCCGGCTTTGCAGGGCCTCGTAGCTGTATAGGCCCTTGCGGGGATCCATCAGGAAGTCAGGGGTCCCCCCGAGGAGGAAGCCGATGCCATCTCCACTGGCGAGCGTGTCGTTGAGGATCCGCAGGATCTGCTCGTAGTTGGACTTCCGTGCCTGAGAGCTGGGCAGCTTGAAGAGGTTGACCAGCTCGTCCAGGCAGAAGAAGAGGCCGGCATAGTCGGCCAGCCGAACGAAACGGCCAAACAGCTTCAGATGGTCGTAGACGCTGGCGTCCGTCACGATGGTCCGCACTCCCAGCGCCTGGCGGGCGTCGGTCTTGGTCGCGTACTCGCCCCGAAGCCAGCGAATGGCAGCCGCCTGGAGCTCATCGTCTCCGCTTTCGTAGCCCTTGCAGTAGGCGGCGATTACGCTCGCGAAGTCGTAACCGCCGACCATCTCGGTCAGGCTCGCCAGGCGCTCGTTGATGACGCTCTCGGCGCTGACTTCTCGTTTCTGGGCGTCGCCGCTCGCGGTGGCTACGAAGCGCTCGACGATGCTCTGCAGGGCACCGCCTTCGGGCTTCGAACGGGTAGAGAGGTTCCGCATCAGCTCGGCGTATAACGACCGGGCCTGGCCGCCGGTCGCGTGGAGGCGTCGGTCGGGGGTAAGGTCGGCGTGGGCGGTGACGAGGCGCTTCTCCATCGCCACCGAGCGGATCAGCTGCAGGAAGAAGGTCTTTCCCGATCCGTACTCCCCGATGACGAAGCGGATCGCCGAGCCTCCGTCCGCGATGCGGTCGATGTCTTCCACCAGGGCCGTCACCTCACGGGCCCGGCCGACCTGGATGTGCTGCTGGCCGACTCGGGGAACGATCCCGGCTCCAAGCGACTGGAGAATCGCGTCCCGTTCTCTCGGCCTGATTTTTCCTCCTGGGGTCACGACTGCATCTCCTTTGCGATTTCGACATCGACTTCGATCGGTTCGTCGCCCTCTGCGAGAGGTGCCCCGCACAGGTCGAAGGCGAGTTCGTTCAGCGACTCGAGCGTCCCGTCGACCATCAAGTCCAGCCTGGCGGCGAGTTGCTCAACGTCCTGCCGGGTCCACGACTCCTGCTTGCTGAGCTCTTCGAGGAAGCTGACGCTGGCGCGGTCCAGTCCGTTCGCACCGGTGGGGGCTTGCTCCGATGCCGGCGGCTCGGGCTCATCCTCAGACTCGACGAAGATCCCGGCGAGCAGGGATGAGACAGCCGCCGTTTCCTCGATCTTTTCGTCGATTGCATCTCGGTCGAGTCCTCTCCGTTCCCCTAAATCCGGGCGAGATGGAATCGGGCGTCCCGCCTCCTGTGGCCGACCTTCACGGACGACCACCGGCTCATCTCCCGCGGTAATCGCGTGCAGATCCGAGTAGACGCTCTCGGGGTCGAGGGCAAGCAGGGAGAAGATCTTCTGCAGCGTCTTCACCTCAGCCGGGTCGATCTCTCCATCTGCCGCTGCCAGGGTGGTCACTGCATGAGCGACGCCGCGGCGCTCGTCAGGGCCGAGCGCCTCCAACCGCCTGCGTAGGCCACTCGGTTTCGGTGGGGAATGGACGAGCCACCGGGCGTGCGCGCGAAGTCGGTGCCGCTCTCCCTCATAGAGCTCCCGCGCACCGTGGATGTGTGATTCGAGCATCTCCTCCTCGTCTTCGCTGACGACGCCGTCGGCGGCTGCCACGGCCGCCAGGAGGTGGAGCAACAGGCTTGCCGCTGCGTAGGCTGGAGAGGGCGCGCGCGGGTCACCGGCCTGGCGGCGGAACAGGATCGCCGTCGTCTCCCGCTTCAGAGCGGGCCCGCCGAAACGCTGATCAGGCTCGATCCCGTACCCGAGCCTTTCGAGCAGTTGAGCGACCATCACCCCCTCCTTCTTCGGCAGCTTGTCCGCCTTGGGAGACCAGAGGTCGATCAGCTCGGCACCCTGGATCAGCCAAGGCTCATCGCCTGAACTCAGCTGCCCGAGCCGATCTCGCAAGCTTCGGAGTTGAGGGTCGTCGGCCTTGGCGAGCAGCGGCGCCGGAAGCAGCGCCGTGCCTTTGAAGCCAGCGCCCTCGGGGTTGCGGCCCAGCCAGCGACTGTAGGCGTCGAGCTCGGCGCAGCAGTCGCGGCCGAGCTCGCGTAGCGCCTCGACCAGCTTGGTCGACTGGCATGCGTCTGGGAGCTTGGTCTGTTCCTCGACTTCGTGGAGGCCTCGGCTTGTCGGCCTGTAGCGAAGCGAGAGGAGAGGAATGCTCGGGAGCTTCAGCCCATTCCCGAAGCGTTCGCGGTAGCGGAGTTCGAACAGGTCGGCGAACTCGGTGGGGCACCGCTGTGCTGGCGTTCGCAGCCAGGCTTCCGGGCTGGTGAGGACCCAGCTGGTAGCCAATTCGGCGGGGAGAGGAAGCTCGGCTGCAGCGACCTCGCCGATCATCAGGCGCAGAGTCAGCGGCACCTCCCAGTCAATCCGCTCGCGCGGCGGCTCGGCCTCCCGGATGCCTGCGAGTTGATCCTGAGCGGCGACGAAGTCGAGCAGGTTCTTCAGGTATGAGGAGAACGAATCATGTTGACCTTCCGTCAGTTCGCTTCTGAGCCGCTGCAACTCGCTGACGATTTGTCCCCGTTCGGCTGCTGCACTTGCGTCATGCTTTGCGTCGAAGAGAAGACGCCGCTCAAGACCGTAGTAGTAGAGGAAGAGATAGGCCTGTTCGGCTTCGCGAGGGCGTCGCGGCCCTGCAAGCCAGTCCAAGTAGGGACCGCGATGGTTGGGCGGGAGACGACCGTAGGACGGCCAGTAACGAGTGACGGGCTCGGTCGGGGTCGCGGTGGGGGCAAGGAGAGTTGGGTCGATCAGGGCAGGCTCGAGCAAGTAGTCGGCATCGGCAGCCAACAGTCCCTCTCCCACGTAGACCAAGCCGCGGAGGCGGCGGCCCCTCACCTCGACCTCTTGGGTGGCGGGGATCCAGCATTGAGTTGCGTTCTGATGGGCTCCTCGACGATCGGCATCGTCTGAGAAGCCCCAGTCGGGCTCTATCGGAATTGAGAAGTTCGAGACCTCACTGCCAACCCTCACTCTCACCTCGTAAGTCGGTGCAGGTCGGCTCTGTCGGCCAGTTGCCGCTTGTCGCTTGCGCCGACGGCTGAAGAGCCCCATTTCAGGCCGTGCTTCCGTTCGTCGCGGCCGTACCGTCAGCTTTCCCAAGAACGTCAAGCATGCAAAGGGCGTTGACGAGTCGCATCTGCTCGACGGTTCGACACTTGATGCTCATCAGCTCCGGACTTGCCACCAGGACCGCGAGGCACTGCGCACGGGACACCGCCACGTTGAGCCGGTTTCTCGAATAGAGAAACTCGACTCCACGGGGAATCTCGGCTCCGGATGAAGTCGCCATCGAGAAGAAGACCACGGCGGCCTCCTGGCCCTGGAACTTGTCGACCGTGCCGACCTCCACCTCTTGGAGCCCGCGCTCGTCGAGGCAATCCCCCAGGCACCTGACCTGCGCGTTGTAGGGGGTGACCACCATGATCTGGTCCAGACCCAATTCGCTGGTCTCGCCTTCGCGATCGGTGAAGCTGGCGCCGGCGAGCGATTCGATCGCCTCGGCCACGACCGCTGCCTCCTCGGGCGACTCCCGGGTGTTGCCTTCATGAGCGACGGGGATCGAGCGAACGCCGGTGCCGGTCATGGGACCGGCCGCCTTGACCGACTGACGCTCGCAAGACGGCTCCCACCGCAGGCGCCCTTCGTAGATCGCCTCGGAGACGAAGCCGCAGACGTCTGGGTGCATCCTTCGGGTCTCCTCGAGGAAGACGCCGCGACGGGCCGGGATCGTCGTTTCCTCCCCGAGCAGGTGTTCCAGCACGGAGCAACCGGAGCCGGGCGGGTGAGTTCCCTGACTGACCTGCGCCAGTTGGAGGGGATCGCCGAGGAGCACGACGTTGCGCGCCGCGGTCGACAGCGCGATCGCATCGGCGAGAGAGATCTGGCCGGCCTCGTCGATGACGAGGCAGTCGACCGACTGGCGCATCTCCTCGCGGCACCAAAGCCATGCGGTGCCGGCGAGGAGGTTGTACTCGTCGCCGGCGGAGAAGTCGTCGTTTGACTTCGAGTTCTCGATCATCGGCTCGCCTTTGTCCGACCTCCCGGTGAATTCCTGGTCGGCTTCCGACGACTTCTTCAGCCCCCGCAGAGAAACGCCGGCTTTGAGCGCTTGCTCTTCGACCTCGGACAGGAGGTTGTTGATCGCCTTATGGCTGTTGGCGGCGACGCCGACGGTCTTGCCTTCGCCGATTAGGTCGAGGATGACGTGGGCTCCGGTGTAGGTCTTACCGGAGCCGGGCGGCCCCTGGATGAAGAGGTAGCTTTCTTCCAGGCCGCTGACGGTCCGCTTGATGTCCTCCAGGTTCGCCCGCTCGCCCTGCAGCGGCTCTCCAGCGGCGACTGCCGCAGTCCGCGGCAGGTGCCGGCTGAGGATGTCGTGGCCGGCCCGGTAGGCCCCTGAGTTCGCGAGGATCTCCTGCGCGAAGGCTCTGATTGCCGCTCGCTGTTCGGGCGTCGTGTAAGGCCCGCCAGGGATCAATGCCGTCTGTTTTTCTGCGAGTCGCGCTTTGCTCAGCTTCAGTGTCAGGGTGCCGGTCTGGTTGTCGAGCGCGACCACCTCGACCGACTTGGGTTTCATGTCGGACTCGCCGGTCGCCGGATCGATTCCGCAGCTATGGGGGTCGACGAACTTCCCGAGTCCGATCTTGTGCTCCTGGGGCGGGAAGCTGAATCGCAGAAAGGAGGAGCGTGCCGGGGGTGGCAGCGGTTCTGGCTCGCCGATCGGAGTGAGGTCACCAATCGCCTCGGAGTCGAACTCGGCCAGCTCGGCATCGGACTTCTCCAGCCGTTCGAAGAACTCCCAGTAGGCCGGCTTGGCCTCTCTCCGGTGGTAGTCGAGGAGCTGCGCCAACAGCCACCGGTCCGCCTCCTCCGCGGAGCGTTTGGATGGATCGTCGGGGACGCCATCGAGAAGACGGTTCTGGAGCTCCAGGGTCTCGGCGGTGGCCTCGCTTGCGTCCTCGGAAGGGGTATCCGGCTCTCCCGGCTGCCGCCATGGGATCTCGATCTTGAACCTGTCCTGACAAGCCTGGCGTTGCTCGAGTAGCCACTCCCGTAAATGCAGCGTGGAGTCGCAGTCCTCTTTGTTGTAGGCCTCGATCGCCTCGAGGAGCGATTGGTCATGCTCGTCGCGCCACCGCTCGAAGAGCAGTACGGAATCGCCAGCCTGCTTGACCGCAGCGGCGCGGTCCTGGTCGTAGAAGTGCTCGACCTCCTTGAGGGAGTAGCTCGGGCGGGAGATCATCATCGACTGCTCGACGACCCGGTAGAGGTCGACCAGCACGCGCTCGCGGAAGAGGGTGTCGACCTCGTTCTCTCGCGATCCGTACTTACCCATCAGTCGCCCGAGCGCGGTTCGCTCGTAGGGGGCGTAGTGGTAGACGTGCAGTTGGGGGTAGCGCTCGCGGCGCTCGAAGACGAAGTCGACGAACTCCTCGAAGGCTTGTTTCTCCCCTTGGTGGTCGAGACCCCAGAAGGGACGGAACTGGGGTTTCCCGTCCTCGAGATAGCTCACGCCCCAGAGGTACTCGAGGCCGTCGTCGTAGAAGGGGTCTCCCTCGATGTCGAAGAAGAGGTCCCCGTCGGACGGTTGCGGTAGGAGCCCAAAGCCGCGCGGTGGCCCCTCTCCGACCTGCTGTGGCTCGAGCAGGGCCAGTGACTTCTTACCCGTCTCGCGCTCGGAGACCTGGAGGGCAGCCTGTGCGCGGAGCTTCTCGAACGTCGAGACGGACATCCCGGTCGGTCGCATCTCGTCCGTGGCGCTCGCGAGGTCCGCGACCGTCTCGACGCCGGCGCCGTTCAGCTTGCGCGTCTGCGCCGCTCCGAGCTTGGCGACCTGGCTGAGGTGATCGTCCTTGATCCGGCGCTCCCCGCATGGCTCGGCCCAGTCGCAGATTTCGCAATGCTCGACCGGCATTGGGTAGGTCTCGGCCAGCGGCGGCTCGACGGCTGCCAGGAAGCGGTCCTTCATCCGCGCGAAGTAGGCACGGAAATCCCCAGTGGGCAGGCTCAGGCGTCGATCGTCCCCAAGGATGAGCTCGATCCGGGAAGGCGGAGCTCCCTGCACCGCCTCGATCAACTCGGCGTAGAGGCAGAGCTGGATCACGAAGTACGGCTTCACGGAGCGGGCGTACTTGGCGTCGATCGGATGGTAGGACCAGGGACCCAGCTCCGACGGCTCATCCATTCGCGCCAGGAAGTCGGCATAGCCCATCCACCGATCGCACAGGAAGGCAGCCTGGTAGATCAGTGGAGCACCATCTCGCATTGCTGCTGCCGTTGCCTCCACGGCTGCTCTAAGACCACCGTCACCCGCACCGCTCTCGATGGTCACGAGTTCGTCGCCGAACTGAGCGCGCATCAACTCCAGGTGACGGCCCTCATGCTCGTGGCCGCGCTCAACCGCCAAGTCCCCAGTGCTCGCGGGGCGCTCCGGAGGTGCCTCAACCGAACCCTCGAGCCGCTGCAGCTGAAGTTGCGTAAGGTGCGGACAGGCGAGGAAGTTCGTCAGGTCCGTTGCGGAGTAGATCCGGCCTCCCCCTACCAAACGCAACGACCCCTCCCTCCTTTGCCCAATCACCGCGTCCACTCCCACGGGGACGCTTCGATCATTTAGCGATGCTGGAGCATACCTGTGCCGTTCCCAGATGGGGACGACTCGGAGCCTTGCTTCCCCCGGCATTCCGGATCTTCGAAAAGCCGGCTGAACAGGCTCAACTCCGACACGACCGTGGCGTCACCCTCAGCCCAAATTCAGCTTGTGGTCTGCGGTGGGGCGACCTGTCGTGGCAGCGGTCCGTGGGACCAACGTCGAACGCCTCCGCAATGGGGCGACGGCCGCAGCGATGAGCCGACGTTGCATCCGCCCTTCTCAATCTCGTCGATCAGGAGGACTAACCCTCCTCCCGACCAGAAGCCTCGGCACGGCCGCCGATGCCCTGGCTCGAGCCCCAGCATGGGCGGTACAGACGCGACATTCGCTTGGGCGTCGAAAGGCCGCCCCAACCTGTGGGTTTCGGCCACGGCGGGTGGTTCGTGGCCAAAACCCCCGGCAATCGACGCCTAATCCACGGGAATCCGCTGACTTGGCTCCGATAACATCCCCAGCGAGGTAGGCCCGAAATCCGCATCACAAAGCCGATTTCGGGCGACCTGCCGGCGTAGCTCAGTTGGTAGAGCACTTCATTCGTAATGAAGGGGTCACCGGTTCAAGTCCGGTCGTCGGCTTTGGCGCGACCCGTTGCGAAGGCGGAGGGGGCCGACTTCATCGGCCTAGAAACCGGCCCCCTCCCGCACGGAGCGCCCGTCCAAAGGGCTCCCTGTACGGTCCTGAGTATAGAGAAGTACTCAACCAAAGCGGTAAGTTGGGATGAAGCGGTCAGCGACCTCAGCAGAGCCCGTCGAGGAGTCGCGCCGGCGTCGTCTCCAGCGCCGAGACAAGGCGCAGCAGCGTGGTCAGGCGGACCTCGCGGACGCCGCGCTCGACGCGGGAGATCTGGACCGAGGCGAGGCCCGAGCGGTCGGCCAGCTCCTCCTGCGTCCACCCCTTCTCGAGCCGCAGTGCCCGGACGTTCCTGCCGAAGCGCTCGACCGGGCTCTCCATGCCGCGGATCGTCCGCGGCCAGAACCAGAACGTCTAGAACCAACCCGGTAGGTGGGGGACGGGCGTTCGGGGGGTTCTACTTCTTCTTCCGCCGTTCCAGGACTTCCCCGAAGGCCTTCTCGATTTCCGTCGTCAGGTTGAGGCGGAAGGTGGCGTTGAGGGCGTCGAAGGCCAGCGGGCGCAGCCGCTCGATCGCCTTGATGATGTCCTCCCAGCCCTCGTCGGGCCGGCCGGCTTCGTCGAACGGCTTCCAGACTTCGTCGACGAAGAGGTTGACGAAGGTGCGGGCCGAGGACTGCGAGTTGCGGCTCAGCTTCTCGATCACCGTCAGCGCCGCCGAGAGCCCGATGCCCATCCCGAGGACTTCCTCGGCGGCCCGCAGGAGCGCCGGGCTGGGGGCTTCGTAGCGTTCGTCGCCGATGTCGACGAGGATCCCCAGCTTCTGCGATTTCTCCAGCAGGCGGTCGTCGTCGACCCCGAAGCGCTCGACCAGCTCCTCGCGGGTCAGCACCTCCGGCGCCTCGGTCGCGAACGGCGCCGTCACCGCCTGGCGCAGGCCGACGAAGCGGTCGGCGTCGGCCCCGTGCTCGCCGATCAGCCGCGAGATCGCGCTCAACTTGAAGCCCTCGGCCTGCATCTCCTGGATCAGGCGCAGACGGGCGACGTGCTCGGGACCGTAGTAGCCGATCCGCGCCCGCACCTCGGGCGGCGGCAGCAGGCCGCGGGACTGGTGGTTGCGGATGTTGCGCACCGACATCCCCGTCTCGTAGGCGAGCTGCTCGACCGTCAGCGTCGCCTCGTGCTCCTCGGTGCCGGTGTCTCGCGCTTTGGCCACGGCAGAAGTTTACCTGGTCAATGTAACCTCGTTTGAGGTAACGTTTACGAGGGAACAAGCTTTCTGCAATCCACCGAAGGACTCCCCATGAACTTCGACTTCGCTCCGATCGCCGCGGCGGCCCCGCCCGCCGGCGGCGCCGAACTCGGCCAGATCGTGATCGCGACCGCGGCGGCGACGCTGGTCACCGCCGCCCTCCTGCTGCTCGGCTTCGGCCACCGCAGCGGCCGGGTCAAGCTGCTTGGCCGGCTCGCCGACTACGCCGAACGCGTTTCCGGCTTCCCCGGCTGGGTGGCGCTCCCCTCGGCCGTGGCCACCGCCTCGCTGCTGACCGCGGTCTTCGGGATGTACTGGGACATCTCCCTGCACATCGACAACGGGCGCGACCCCGGCCCCCTCGCCAACCCCGCCCACTACTTCATCCTCGCCGGCCTCTTCGGCATCTTCAGCGCCGGCTTCTTCGCGATGGTGCTGCCGCGGGAGCGGCCGAGCGCGGCTGCGATCCGGATCGGGCGCGACTGGTGGGCGCCGCTCGGCGGCGTCCTGATCTGCGCCTGCGGCGCCTTCTCCCTGATCGGCTTCCCGCTCGACGACATCTGGCACCGCCTCTTCGGCCAGGACGTAACCCTCTGGGGGCCGACCCACCTGATGCTGATCGGCGGCGCCGCGATGACCCTGGTCGGGATCGCCGTGCTGACCGTCGAGGGGCTGCGGGCAAAGGCGGCCGCCGGGGCGCCGACGGGCGAGCTCGTCCAGATGCGGATGGCCCGCGCCATCGCCCTCACCGGCGGGCTGATGCTCGGCCTCTCGACCTTCCAGGCCGAGTTCGACTTCGGCGTGCCCCAGTTCCAACTGATCTTCCAGCCCGTCCTGCTGATGCTGGCCGCCGGCATCGGATTGGTGCTGGCGCGGGTCTACGCCGGGCCCGGTGCCGCGCTCGGCGCCGCCGCCTTCTTCATCGCCCTGCGAGCGGGGCTGGCGCTGCTGATCGGCCCCGTGCTCGGCCAATCGACCCCCTACTTCCCCCTCTACATCGTCGAGGCGCTGGTCGTCGAGGCGATCGCCCTGCGGGTCTCGACCGAGCAGCCGCTGCGGTTCGGGCTCTGGTCCGGGCTCGGGATCGGCACCGTCGGCCTCGCCGCCGAGTGGGGTTGGTCGCATCTCTGGATGCCGCTGCCCTGGCCCGCCGCAGCCTTCCCGGAAGCGGCATTCCTCGGGTTCGCGGCGGCAATCGCCGGCGCCACCCTCGGCGCCTGGATCGGCTCCCACCTGGCGCTCGAGCCGAGCCGCCGCTCACCGCTGCTGCGACGGGCGGCGCTCTGCAGCGCCGCGGTGGTGGCGGCGCTGGTCGCCTACGGCCTCTACACGCCGAGCGAGCAGGGAGTCAGCGCCCGCGTCGCGCTGCACGACCTCGGCGGCGACGCCGGCGGCCGCGAGGTGGCGGCGACGGTGCGGATCGATCCTCCCGACGCGGCCGCGGGGGCCGAGTGGTTCGACATCACCGCCTGGCAGGGCGGCGGCCTCGTCGTCGACCCGCTGCGGCGGGTCGGTCCCGGCCTCTACCACAGCACCGAGCCGATCCCCGTCTACGGCAGTTGGAAGGCGATGATCCGCCTGCACGACGGCAACTCGCTGGCGGCCCTCCCCCTCTACCTCCCAGCGGACCCGGCGATCCCGGTCGGCGCGACGCCCGCCCGCGCCCACTTCACGCGGGCCTTCGGCGACGAGCACCAGTTGCTGCAGCGCGAGGCGAAACCCGGCGCCCCGGCGCTGACGGCCCTCGCCTACTCGGCGGTCGCCGCGATCACGCTCTCGCTGCTGGCGCTGCTGGCCTGGGCGCTGCACCGGCTCGCCGCGGGGCCGCGGCCGGCGCCGCAGCGGAAGCGGATCCGGCGACGGCTGCCGCTCGGCTTCCAGCAAGGCGGTGGCGGATGATCCTCCCCCTCGCCCACCACAACGCGATCGTCGCCCTGCCGGTCTTCGCTCCGGCGATCGTCGTCATCTGCGTCCTCATCGTCCACCACCTGCGCGAGCGCCGCCACTGGGACGAGGAGGGCGAGGTCTAGACCACGCCCTCCTCGTCGCGAAACCGCAAAAACCTCTCCTGGGGAATGGTTTTTGCGGTTTCGCGGAGGTGGGCCTCGATCGCCTCGGCGTAGGGGCCGTGGAGGGCGGCGCGCGGGACGGGGATGGTGACGCCGTAGGCCTGGCGCATCGCGGTGGCGAGGGTGCGCTTGAAGGTGCGGCCATGCCAGGCGTGGGCTTCGCGCGCGCGGCCGACGTGGAGGTGCGTCAGCTCGTGCAGCAGGGTCTCCAGGACGTCGCCGGGGCGGATGCCGGGGTAGGCGGTGACCTGGAGGCGGAACTCGCTGGGCACGGCGAAGCCGAGCCGGTTGGGCTGGCGGCTGGCGCGGCGCACCTTCAGCTCCGGTGCCGCCTCGGCCAGCGGGCCGGCGGCGAAGACCGGCAGGGCGCGCAACCGCCGCATCTCGGCGTCGAGGGGAATCCCGGCGACCACGTAATAGGAGCGCGGGCGCGGGCGCCGCGGCCTCGGCTTAGGGGCCGGCGCGGCCCGACGCCCCCACCTCAGGCTTGGCAACGTGGGCACCAGTAGGTCGTGCGGTTGGCGTCGCCCTGGCCGCGCGAGGAGATCGGGCCGCGGCAGCGGGGGCAGGCGCCGCGGCGACGGCGGTAGACCTCGTGGGGCTGGCGGCCGCTCTCCACCGCTGCCAGCATCAACGAACGGGCGGCGGCAAGGGCCGCCTCCAGCTCCTGGTCGGAGAGGTCGCCGACCGGCCGCCAGGGATCGAGGCGAGCGGCAAAGCATGCCTCGCTCTTGAAGATGTTGCCGATGCCGGCGACCAGGTGCTGGTCCAGCAGGGCGTCGCCGAGGCCGCGGATCGGGTCGGCGCGCATCGCCGCGACCACCGCCGCGGAATCGAAGTCCGGAGCCAGGATGTCGGGACCGAGGCGGGTGATCTGCGGGTCGCGGCGCAGCCGCGCCGTCGGCGCCACCCGCAGGGTCGGGCCGCCGAACTGGACCGCGTCCCAGCCGCCGCCCCCGAGCAGCGCCCAGGCCGAGCCGCGGGGGCGCCGCCAGCGAGCTCCCGGCCGGTAGAAGTGCCAGCCACCGCTCATCCCGAGATGGCAGTGGAGGGAGACCTCGCCGAAGCCGAGCAACAGGTGCTTGCCGTGCGCCTCGACGGCCTCGAGGCGATGTCCGTCGAGCCGCTCGATCCCGGCAGCCTTGCCGCGGGGGCTCGGCGCCGAGGCGGCCACCGTCTCCCCCAGCAGGGTCGCCTCGAAACGACGCGCCAGCCGCTTGATCGTGTCGCCCTCGGCCACCCCAGCATCATTCCGAACCGCGCTCCCCGGCCGAACTGGGTAGAAAGGGACGGTGTTCCGGCGCGAGAAAACCGACCCCCTGGCGCGGCAGGTGGCGCTGCAGATCGGCACCGGGCGCGTCGCGCTTGGGATCGCGACCGTCTTCGCCACCCGTCCGGCGCTGAAGGGCCTCGGCTTCAAGCATCCGGAAGCGACGGGAACGGCACTGGCGAAGCTGGCCGGCGGGCGCGACATCGCCCTCGGGACGCTGACCCTCGTCGCCCGCGACGACACCCGCACGCTGCGAGCGCTGATTCTCGTCTCCGGCGCCTGCGACGCCGCCGACGCCGTCGCCCTCGGCCTCTCCGCCGGCGACCCCGAGACCCGCAGAGCGGGGATCAGCGGCATCGCCTCCGGCGGCGCCGCTGCCCTCGCCTGCCTCTGGGTCTGGCGCCGCCTCGGCTAGCCGACCGCGACCGGCTCGCCCTGGAACTCGTGCGACTCGATCACCCGGTCGATCAGCCCGTACTCGACCGCCTCCTCGGGCTTGAAGAATTTGTCGCGTTCCATGTCCTCGTGGATCTTCTCCGCCGTCTGCCCGGTGTGGTGGACGTAGATCGCGTCGAGGCGCTCGCGCAGCTCGAGGATCTCCCTGGCGTGGATCTCGATGTCGCTCGACTGGCCTTCGAAGCCGCCGCTCGGCTGGTGGATGAGGACGCGGCTGTTGGGCAGCGCCATCCGCTTGCCGGCGGCGCCGCCGGTGAGGATCAGCGAGCCCGCCGACATCGCCATCCCGTAACAGATCGTCTGCACGTCGGGCTTGATGAACTGCATCGTGTCGTAGATCGCCAGCCCCGCGTAGGCGGAGCCGCCGGGCGAGTTGATGTAGAGGCTGACGTCCTTTTCGGGGTCGTCGGCCTCGAGGTGCAGCAACTGGGCGATGATCAGGTTGGCGAGGTCCTCGGTCACCGGTTCGCCGAGGAAGACGATCCGCTGCGCCAGCAGGCGGCTGTAGATGTCGAAGGAGCGCTCGCCGCGAGCGGTCTGCTCGACGACCATCGGTACCAGTGGCATAGACCCTCCAATCAGAAGTTGCTTCCCCACACCGTAGCTAGGGCGGCTCGCCGGGAGCCTTGCCCCTAGGCGCTGTCGGGATCGAACTTGTAGCCGACGCCGCGCACGGTGAGGACCAGCTCGGGTCGCTGCGGGTCGCGCTCGACCTTCTGGCGCAGGTTGGAGATGTGGACGTCGCAGGCGCGCTCGTCGCCCTCGAACTCGGTCTGCCAGAGCTCTTCCATGATCTGCGCCCGCGAGAAGACCTCGCCCGGGCGCGCCACCAGCAGCCGCAGCAGTTGGAACTCGGAGCGGGTGAGGTTGACCGGAACCGCACGGACGGTGGCGACGTGGCGGACGAGGTCGATCGAGACCGGCCCCGACTCGATCTTCACCGCTTGGGCCAGCGGCGCCCGGTCGAGTTCACGGCGGCGTAGCTGCGCCCGCACCCGGCCCAGCAGCTCGCGCACCGAGAAGGGCTTGGTCACGTAGTCGTCAGCACCGACCTCGAGCCCGACGACCTTGTCCACCTCGGCGTCTTTCGCGGTGAGGACGATGATCGGGACGGCGCTGCGCGAGCGCACGTCGCGGCAGATGTCGAGCCCGCTCGGGCCGGGCATCATGATGTCGAGGATCAGCAGGTCGTAAGGGATGCCGTTGCCGAGCAGCTCCGCCGCCTCGTCGCCGTCGGCGGCGGCGGTGACGTCGAAGCCCTCCTGGGTGAGCGCGTAGCCGACCGAGTCGCGAACCGACGGCTCGTCGTCGGCGATGAGGATGCGTCCGCTGCTCATTTGGTCCTTCCCGTCATTAGGCGACCGGGGTCGGGCTCGGTTGCGCGATCGGGAGGCGGACCCAGAAGGTGCTCCCCGCCCCCTCCGCCGATTCGACGCCGATGCTGCCGCCCATCACGTCGACCATCCGCTGGGCGATCGCCAGGCCGAGGCCGAAGCCCTCCTGCTTGCGGGTCTCGCTGCGGCGATAGAAGCGCTCGAAGATGCGCTCCAGCTCGGCGGCGGGAATCCCGGTTCCGGTGTCGACGACCTCCAAGACCACCTCGCTCTCACTGTCGCGGCGACCGCGGACGGTAACCGTGCCCGGAGGCGGCGTGTTCTTGAAGGCGTTCGTGAGGAGTCCGATCATCACCTGGCGCAGCAGGGTGGGGTCGCCGGTGGCGGCGAGCTCGGACTCTACGTCTACGACGAGTTCGACGTGTGGCGGCGCCTCGCAGGCGGCGACGACGTCGCGGATCGCCAGCGGCACGTCGACGATCTCGCTCTCGGCCGCCCCCCGCGACTCGACCCGGGCCAGGGTCAGCAGCGACTGGGTCAGCCGGTTCATCCGCTCGGCGTCTTCGGCGAGGCGTTTGAGGAAGTGGTCGCGGTCGCGCGGGTCATTCTTGGCGCCGCCCTGCAGCACCTCGATCGCGCCGGTGATCCCGGCCAGCGGGTTGCGCAGCTCGTGGGCGGCGTTGGAGACGAAGTCGGCTTCGGCGAGCTCGCGGCGCATCTCGTCGGTGCGGTCGCGCAGAACCGCGAGCACGGCGCGCTCGTCGGGGAGCGCCCGCGCGGTCATCGCGTAGGCGCGGTCGCCGATCCGCAGCGCCGGGTGGGCCGAGAAGCCGACCTCCGAGGCGCGGTGAAGCTGCGGCAGGATCACCTCCGGTGGCTGCCCGGAGGAGTCGAGCAGGCGACTGGCGGCGCTGTTGGAGAAGCGGACCGGACCTTCGTAGTCGACGACCATGACGATGTCGGTGAGGCCGTCGAAGATCGCGGCGAGCTTGTTGCGATCGGCGGTGAGCACGCCGAAGCTCTCCTTCAGCGAGGCCCGCATCGAGTCGAGGGCGCGGGCGAGGTCGCCGATCTCGTCGGGGCCGGCGACGCTGAGCGGGGCGTCGAAGGAGCCCCCCGCCATCTCGCCGGCGGCGCGGGCGAGGCCGACGACGCGGTGGGAGATCGCCACCGCGATCAGGAAGCCGGCGAGGATCCCGATCGTCACCGCGGCGATCAGCGCCTGGTGGTTGTCGCCGAAGAGATAGATCGCGCCGGCCGTGATCAAAGTGACGGCGGCGAAGGCGCCGGTCAGCCAGAGTCGCATGCCGATGCGGAGCGCGCCGGGCTGCGGCCCGGCCGGGGTCTGGGCCAATCGCCTCATGAGGATTTACTAACACAATCCCCTTCTCGTCGTGGCACGGCGGCCCATCCGTGCCTACATGGGAGAATCGAGGAGTGCGGACGCTCGTCTTCATTCCCGCCTGGAACGAGGCGGCCTCGATCGCCGAGGTGATCGCCGACGTGCGCCGGTCGATCCCCGCGGCCGACGTCCTGGTCGTCGACGACGGCTCCGCCGACGCCACCCCCGAGCGGGCCCGCGAGGCGGGCGCGCTGGTCGCCTCGCTGCCCTTCAACCAGGGGCTCGGGGCGGCGCTGCAGACCGGCTACCTCTACGCGTTGCGCCACGGCTACGACGCCTGCGCCCACCTCGACGCCGACGGCCAGCACCCGGCCGCCGAGGCGGCACGGCTGCTCGCCGAGGTCGAAGCCGACCACGCCGACCTGGTCATCGGCTCCCGCTACCACGCCGGTGCCGTCGCCGTCCACGGCGACTACAAGCCGACCTTCTCGCGCCGGATCGGGATCAGCGTCTTCCGCTTCTTCCTCACGCTGGCGACCCGGCAGCGCTTCACCGACACGACCAGCGGCATGCGCGCCGCCAACCGCCGGGTGATGGCGCTGTTCAGCCAGCACTACTCGCCGGACTTCGCCGAGATCGAGTCGCTGCAGTTGGCGGTCCGCCAGGGCCTCCGGGTCGAGGAGCTGCCGGTGCGGATGCTCGAGCGCGCGGGCGGCACCTCCTTCCTCACCCCTGTGCGCTCGGCCTTCTTCATCTTCAAGGGGCTGGTCGTCCTCCTGGTCGGCCAGTTCCGACCGCGCCACGTGGAAGCGGAGCGATGAAGCCGCTGCTGCTCGCCGCCGCCGAAGCCGGCCAGGTCCACCTCACGGCCCGCACCCGGATCGTCGCCGCGGTGATCGCCGTCGTCTTCATGCTGATGATCCTCGACCTGATCCGGCGCGACCGCCTGCAGGAGCGCTACAGCGTGATCTGGTTCGTCGCCGGCCTGGGGATGCTCGCCGGCGCCGCCTTCCCCGGCCTGCTCGAGGTCGTCGCCAACCTGATGGGCGTCCGCAACACCAACGTCGCCCTCTTCTCGGTCGTCCTGCTGCTGCTGCTCGGACTGGCGCTCAACTTCAGCGTGATCATGTCGCGCCAGGCGGCCCAGATCACCCGGCTGGCCCAGGAGCGGGCGATCGAACGCGCCGACCAGCAGGCCGGGCAGCGCAACGGCGGCGTCGCCTCAGGCCAGCAGGCTCTCGAGCCGGAAGAACAAAGCCTCGAGGGCTAGCTCCTCCGAGACGTTGAGCTCGAGGCCGCGGCGGGACTCCTCCACGAGCTGGGCGGCCTGGCGGGCGCGGCCGGGGTCGGTGCCGGCAGCCTGGGCGCGCAGCGTCTCCAGGCGGTCGCGGTTGTAGGCGACCTCCTCGGCCCCGCAGCCGACCGCGGCGAGGTCGCGCAGCCAGAGCGCGCAGAGCTCGAAGCCGAGCTCGAGGATCTCGGTGCGGCGGCGGCGGCCGGCGCGTTTGGCGGCGTCGGTGATCTCCTTGGCGCTGCGCTTGACGCCGGCCTTCGCTTCCTCCTCGAGCGCTTCCCGGGCGGCGGCTTCGACCTCGGCCCCCGCCTCCTGGGCGCGGTCGAGGAGCCCGCGCCAGGGCGCCGAGGCGCACTCCCCCGCGAGCGCGGCGGCGACGCAGCGCTCCGCCTCGCCGCGCAGGGCGCGGCCCTCGGCGCCGAGCAGCAGCCGCGCCCGCTCGAGGTCGCCGGCGGCGAGCCGGGCCGCCGCGGCCGCCTCGTCGCCGCTGCCGGCGCCCGCGGCCGCCAGCTCCGTTTCCAGGACCGCCGCCGGCAGCGGCGCGAAGTCGATCGCCTGGCAGCGCGAGGCGACCGTCTCCAGCAGCGCCTCGGGATCGGAGCTGAGCAGGATCAGGTGGGCGAACTCCGGCGGTTCCTCCAGGGTCTTGAGGAGGGCGTTCTGACTCTCGTCGCGCATCGCCTCCGCCGCCTCGACGACGAAGACCCGCTTGCCGCCTTCGAAGGGCCTGTAGGCGGCGGCGCGGATCACCCGCTCGCGCACCTCCTCGACCATGTGCTGGGCGCCGCGCGGAGCCAGCCAGACCAAATCGGGGTGCGGCGAGGGGTCGAGCAGCGCCCGGCGTCGCGCGTCCTCGGGTTCGGCCGCCGCCGCCGCCAGCACCTCGGCGGCGAAGGCGCGCGCCGCCGCCCGCTTGCCGGAGCCGCGGGGCCCGCGGAAGAGGTAGGCGTGCGAGGGCTCGGCCGCCAGGGCGGCGCTCAGCGCGACCCGGGCGCGCCCCTGGTGCTCGGTCGCCTCAAGCAGCGGCGCGGCGCCCATCGACGGCCTCCATCACCCGCTGGTGGACCTCCTCGACGCTGCCGGCGGCGTCGATCACGACGACGCGGTCGGAGGCGATCACCGCGATCTCCTCGTAGGCCACGGCGACCTCGCGCTGCAGCCCGAGGCCCTCGCGCTCGAAGCGGTCGCTGCCCTCGGCGCGGCCGAGGCCGGTCTCGGGGTCGACCTTCAGCAGCAGGGTGAGGTCGGGCCAGAGCCCGTCGGTGGCGGCGTCGCAGAGGGAGATCACCTCGCCGACGCCGAGGCCGCGGGCGACGCCCTGGTAGGCGACGCTGGAGTCGGAGAAGCGGTCGGCGACGACGTCGTGCCCCGCCTCCAGCGCCGGCCGGATCACCCGCTCGGTCAAGTCCGCCCGCGCCGCCAGGAACAGCATCAGCTCGGCCAGCGGCTCCAGCTCGACCTCGGGGTCGGCGAGCAGCTCGCGGATCCGCTCCGCCGCCTGCGTCCCCCCCGGCTCGCGGATCGCCACCGTCTCGGCGCCGAGCGCCTCGACCAGCAGCCGTGCCTGGGTGCTCTTGCCGGACCCGTCGACTCCCTCTAGGGAGATGAACAACGCTCAGCCTTTGGCGCCGGCTTTGGCCCGTTTCCGCTTGCGCGTCGCGGTGTCGGATTTCGCCGGCGTCGTGTCCTCGTCGCCTTTCGGCTTCGGCTTCTTGTCCATCGCCGCTTTGGCCGCTTTCGCCGCTTCGCGCTCGGCCCGGCGTTTCTTCATCTCCTGCATCGACTCGCAGTCGTCGTTGAGGCAGAGGTTCCAGGGGCGGCCGCGGAAGGGCTGGACTTTGAGCCGCGGGGTGCGGTCGCAGATCGAGCAGCGCTCCTCGAGGCGGAAGACGTCGCCGCGCTGGGGCAGCGGGAAGGTCTGGTCGCAGGAATTCGGGTCCTCCGCGACCCAGCCGCTGCAGCCGACGAAGCGTTTGCCCGATTTTTTCGCGCGGATGATCCGCAGCATGTTCGGCGAGCCGTCCTCCTTGGTGCGACCGGCTTCTTCGCAGACCTTGCAGGGGCCGAGGATGCGGTCCTCGTCCATCCCTTTCCAGATCACTTTCGCCAAGTCTTCGCGGCTGCCGTCGATTTCGGTCCAGGTCTTGTGCAGGAGGTCGCGGCTCTCGCCGACGACGGCGCCCTTCGACATCTCACCGGCGGCGATCCGGTCCATCTCGGCCTCGAGCTGGGCGGT
This sequence comes from Solirubrobacterales bacterium, assembly GCA_035693065.1. Lineage (GTDB taxonomy): Bacteria > Actinomycetota > Thermoleophilia > Solirubrobacterales > 70-9 > VAYN01. Next base: position 1,074 of record DASSHE010000043.1, on the reverse strand, counting down.
CATCTCCGGCGTCGCCATCGCCGGCACGTAGTTCTTGAACGCCTCGTAGAGGGCGATGCCGGTCTCGGTCGGGATCGGCGGGTTGCTGTAGACGTAGCCACGGTCGAACAGCTTCTGGATGATGTCGGCGCGGGTGGCTTTGGTGCCGAGGCCGCGCTCCTCCATCATCTCGATCAGTTTCGCCTGCGAGATCCGGCCCGGCGGCTGGGTCTCCTTGTCGACGATCCAGGGATCGCCCTCGAGGATCAGGCTCTGGCCCTCTTCCAGTTTCGGGATCTCCTCGTCGGCCGAGCGGGCGTAGGTGTAGATGCCGGCGTAGCCGGGGTCGACGACGACCGAGCCGCGGACGAAGTAGGTCTGGTCGCCGGCTTCGATGTCGGCGCGGGTCGACTCGGTGATCATCGGCGGGCTGAAGGTGGCGAGGAAGCGGCGGACGACGAGTTCGTAGACGCGTTTCTTCGGCCCCTCGAGGGCACCGGGATGGACCGCCTGGGTCGGGTAGATCGGCGGGTGGTCGGTCGTCTCTTTTTTGCCCCGGGTCGGGGTCAGCTCGCCGTCGAGCAGCCCCGAGGCGGCGGAGAACTCCTTGATCCGGACCAGCGAGGTGACCAGCTCGCGCACCGGCAGCGAGGACGGGTAGACCGTGTTGTCGGTGCGCGGGTAGGAGATGAACCCGTCCATGTAGAGGTCCTCGGCGATCCGCATCGCGCTCGCCGGGGTGATCCCGAGGCGCGAGGAGGCGTCGGTGGTGAAGGCGGTGGTGTTGAACGGGGTCGGCGGTTTGCGCGTGTTTTTGCGCGCCGTGACCGCTTTGACGATGCCGGGGCTGCTGGTCCCGGCGAGCGCCTTGTCGGCTTCGGCTTGCTCCCAGAATTTGTCGACCGTGTGGTGCGTCTCGAAGGTCCCGTCGGGGTGCTCGAACTTGGCGAACAGTTCCCAGAACGGTTTCGCGACGTGGGCGCGGCGCTCCATCTCGCGCTCCACGATCAGGCCCAGGGTCGGGCTCTGCACGCGGCCGACGGAGAGGAAGTTCGAGCCGAAGCGGCGGGTCGACAGCGAGACCGCGCGGGTCAG
>DASSHE010000042.1:0-49692 GCA_035693065.1 Solirubrobacterales bacterium | reverse complement strand
CGCACGACCAGTTCGTAGACCCGCTTCTTCGGCCCCTCCAGGGCGCCCGGGTGGATCGCCTGGGTCGGGTAGATCGGCGGGTGGTCGGTCGTCTCTTTTTTGCCCCGGGTCGGCGTCAGCGTCGACTGGCCGACCAGCCCGGAAGCGGCGGAGAACTCTTTGATCTTGGTCAACGAGCCGATCAGCTCGCGCACCGGCAGGGAGCCCGGGTAGACCGTGTTGTCGGTACGCGGGTAGGAGATGAACCCGTCCATGTAAAGGTCCTCGGCGATCCGCATCGCGCTCGCCGGGGTGATCCCGAGGCGGCTGGAGGCGTCGGTGCTGAAGGCGGTCGTGTTGTACGGGGTCGGCGGCTTGCGGGTGTTTTTCCGCGCCGTCACCGATTTCACCGTGCCGGGGCTGGAGGTGCCGGCGAGGGCCGCGTCGGCCTCCGCTTTCTCCCAGAATTTGTCGACGGTGTGGTGCGCCTCGAAGCTGCCGTCGGGGTGCTCGAACTTGGCGAACAGTTCCCAGAACGGTTTCGCGACGTGGGCGCGGCGCTCCATCTCGCGCTCGACGATCAGGCCCAGGGTCGGGCTCTGGACGCGGCCGACCGAGAGGAAGTTGGAGCCGAAGCGGCGGCTGGCGAGGGAGACGGCGCGGGTCAGGGTCGCGCCCCAGAGCAGGTCGATGTCCTGGCGCGCGGCGCCGGCGTTGGCGAGCGGGTAGGAGAGCGTGTCGAGCTCGTTGAAGGCGCGCTCGATCTCCTCTTTGGTCAGCGCCGAGTAGCGGGCGCGCTGGATCCGCAGCGTCCCCGCCTCGGTTTCCTCGCGGGTGCCGAGATCGGGGTTGGCGTCGAGCATCTCCTCGAGCGCCTCGAGCCCGATTAGCTCGCCCTCGCGATCGAAGTCGGTCGCGATCACCAGCTCGTCGGCCTCTTTGGCCAGTTTCTTGATCGCTTTGACGACGTTTTTGTCGGTCGGTTCCTTGACCAGCTTGGCGTCGATCAGGTCGTGGAGGTCCGTCTTCTGCCAGTTCGAGTAGCCCTCGGGGAAGGCCGGGCCGAGCACGTGGCCCTTGAGGCCGACGGTCATGTGCTCGGCGCCGTCGGCGTCCGTCCAGGCGTAGAAGGGGACTTTGAAGGTTTTGTCAGCGCTGGTGCTGCCGCGGCTCAGGGCCTCGGCGATCTTCTTCGCGCTGTTGTTCTTCTCGGTGACGATCAGTCGCATCGGGCGGCGAGGGTAGCAGGGGCGATCGGCTGCCTCGCGTAGGATCCCGCCCCGAATGAGGTCCCTGGTCACCGGCGGCGCCGGCTTCATCGGCTCCAATCTCGTCGACGCCCTGCTCGCCCGGGGAGACGAGGTGACGGTCGTCGACGACCTCTCGACCGGCCGCCTGGTCAACCTCGACGGGGCCCTGGCAGCGGGCGCCGAGCTGGTCGAGCTGGACATCCGCGAGGGCGAGGAGCTGACCCGGCTGCTGGGCGAGCGGAGGCCCCAGGCGGTCTTCCACCTGGCCGCCCAGATCGACGTCCGCAAGTCCCTCGTCGACCCCTACTTCGACGCCGCGGTCAACGTCGGCGGCACCGCCAACGTGCTCGAGGCCGCCCGCCTCGGCGGCTGCGAGCGGGTCGTCTTCGTCTCCACCGGCGGCGCCATCTACGGCGAGGGCGAGGGTCAACGGCTGCCGCTCGACGAGGCGACCCCAATCGCGCCGATGTCCGCCTACGGCCAGAGCAAGTTCGCGGCCGAGGGCTACCTCGGGCTCTACGAGCGCCTCCATGGCCTCTCCGGGATCTCGCTGCGGCTGGGGAACGTCTACGGGCCGCGCCAGGACCCGCTCGGCGAGGCGGGCGTGATCGCGATCTTCTGCGGCCTCGCCGAGAGCGGCGGCCGGCCGACCGTCTACGGCGACGGCACCCAGACGCGTGACTACATATATGTGGGCGACGTCGTCGCCGCCGCAATCGCCGCCGCCGACTCGACCGCGACCGGCGCGGTCAACATCGGCACCGGCCGCGAGACCAGCGTCCTCGACCTGGTCGCGGCGCTGCGCGAGCTGAGCGGCGGCGGGGGCTTCGAGCCCGAGTTCGCGCCGGACCGGCCGGGCGAGGTGCGGCGGATCTCGATCGACGCCGGCCGAGCCGAACGGGAACTCGGCTGGAAGCCGGAGGTGGGCCTCGAGGAGGGCCTGCGCCGGACGCTGGACGCCGTCTGATCCCGGGTCACTAACCTTCTTGGAGATGCCAGCCCAGGCCTACGCCGGCAAGGAGTGCGTCTGTCAGCTCCGCAAGGGGATCTGCGACCAGGCCTGCGTGCGCGACATGCTGGAGACGCCGTTCTACATCGCCTGCTTGAAACTGAGCGGGCGGCGCTGCCTGGTCGTCGGCGGCGGCGACATCGGCCTCGAGAAGGTCGAAGGGCTGCTCGCCTGCGGCGGCGAGGTGATCCTGATCGCGCCGGTCGCCCACCCGGAGCTGGAGGCGCTGGCCAGCGAGGGCACGATCCGCTGGGAGCGGCGCGAGTACGCCGGAGCGGCGGACCTCGAGGGCGTCTTCATGGTGATCGCGGCGACCGACGACACCGACGTCAACATCAAGGTCTTCGACGACGCCGAGAAGCGGGCGATGCTGGTCAACGTCGTCGACGTGCCGCCGCTCTGCAACTTCATCCTGCCGGCGATCGTCCGCACCGGGCCGCTGGCGATCGCGATCTCCACCGCCGGCGCTTCCCCAGCGCTGGCGAAGCGGATGAAGCGGGAGATCTCCGCGCTCTTCGGCGAGGAGTACGCGCGCCTGGCGGTGATCCTCAACGACGCCCGCGGCTGGGCGAAGGGGACGCTGCCCACCTACAACGACCGCAAAGAGTTCTTCGAGGGCATCGTCAACGGCGACCCCGACCCGATCACCCTGCTGCGCGAGGGCAACGAGACCGCGGTCCTGGCGATCGTCGAGTCGGCCAAAGAGCGGGCCGCGGCGGCGCTGGCCTAGCCAGCTAGGTGGTCCCGCAGGCCGAGCTGCGGACCTGCTCCAGCATCGAGCGCAGCTCTTCGGCCTGCTCGACGCTGAGATTGGCGCTGAAGGCCGAGGCGAGCTCGGCCCGCACCAGCGGCCGCATCTCCTCCAGCAGCTCGGAGCCGGCGGGGAGCAGCGTCGCGTAGCTGACCCGGCGATCGGTCTCGCAAAAGGTGCGCTCGAGCAGGCCGGCCCTGATCAGCCGGTCGACCAGCTTGGTCAGACCGCCCCGGGTAATCACCAGGGCCTCGGCCAGGTCCCCCATCTTCAACCGCTGCTCGGGCGCCCGGTCGAGCGTCGCCAGGACCTCGAACCACGGCAGGGGCGGAAGCTCGGCGGCGGTCAGCACCTCCTGCAGGCGGCCGGTGACGGCGGCGTGGGTCTGGGCGATCGCGATCCAGGCCTCGCGGTGGGGATCGAAATCTGCCTTCTCGGCCTCGACGTCTTTCTCTGCGACAGCGCTTGCCTGCTCACTCATGACTACATCTTCCCACAAGATGCTTGATCTGACAATAGTTGACAAGCAAAGCTTTGCTGCTAAGATTGTTTCTACGTCAAATGTTTAAGCATCAACCATCTTCGGGAAGGAACAGCGCATGAGCACCCAGACCATCACCCAGCAGCAGATTCCAGCCGGCACGTGGGTCGTCGACCCGGTCCACTCCTCGATCAACTTCGCCATCACCCACAACGCGGTGACCGCTTTCCGCAGCGGCTTCGAGCGCTACGAGGCGCGCCTCAGCGGCGGTGAGCAGCCACGGCTGGAGGGCACGGTCGAGGTCGAGAGCATCGCCATCGATGAGGAGATGCTGAAGGGCCACCTCCTCTCCCCCGAGTTCTTCGACGCCCAGCGCTTCCCGCGCCTGCGCTTCGCCTCGAGCGAGCTCAGCGTCGACGAGGACGGCACCCTGCGCGTCGTCGGCGACCTCGAGATCCGCGGCGAGACCCGCAGGGTCGCGGCCGACGGCCGCTTCGCCCACCTCGGCGAGGACGCCTCCGGCAAGCCCCGCGTCGGGCTCTCGATCTCGGCAACCGTCGACCGTCGCGACTTCGGCCTCGACTGGCAGGCGCAGCTACCGAGCGGCGGCGAGGTACTCGACTACGCCGTCACGATCAACGTCGAGCTCGAGCTCGTCGCCGAGGAGGCCTAACGATGAGGGTCCTCGGCATCAGCGGAAGCCTGCGCCGGGACTCCTACAACCACGCCCTGCTGCGGGCGGCCGCCGAGCGGCTGCCCGCCGGGGTGGAGTGGTCGGAGTTCGAGCGGCTGGCGGAGATCCCGCCCTATGACGCCGACCTCGAACTGGAGGGGACGCCGGAGCCGGTCGCGGCCCTGCGCGAGGCGATTCGCGGGGCCGACGCGGTCCTCGTCGCCACCCCGGAGTACAACCACTCGATCCCCGGCGTGCTGAAGAACGCCCTCGACTGGGCGTCGCGCCCGGCCGGCAAGAGCGCGATGAACGGCAAGCCGGCGGCCGTGATCGGCGCCTCGACCGGGATGTTCGGCGCGGTCTGGGCGCAGGCCGAGACCCGCAAGGTCCTCGGCGCCCTCGGCGGCCGCGTGCTCGAGGCCGAGCTGCCGGTCGCCCGTGCCGCCGAGCTCTACGACGACGGCCGCCTCGACCTCTCCCCCGAGCAGTCGCGGCAACTGGAGGAGATCCTCGCCAAGCTGGCCGGCGAAGTGGAGGAGCTGCGGGAAGCGCTGGCGGTCGCCGCCTGAGCCGCTCCGGGCGGCTCAGGAGTAGCCGCTGAAGACCCAGGCGAAGGAACGGGCAGAGTCTTCCCGGGCCCGCTTGCGGGCTTTCTCGAAAGCTTCGGCCTTGGTCCGCCCGATGCCGGAGATGTAGACCCCGTTCTTTTTCAGGACGACGGCGCCGTAGCCGTTGAAGACCCAGAGCGCGACCTTGCAGTGGTTGCTGCCGCAGCGGTTTTTCGCGTGGGTCTTGGCGACCGATGCGGTGGGGTCGTTGCGGGCATAGCCGACCTTCCCGGTTTCCGGGTCGATCGCGATCGCGCCCCACTTGGCTTGGGCCAGGGCGGGAACGACCAGGAGCAGGACGAGAGCGGCGGCAAGGGCCGAGAGCTTGATCTTCATCCGCGCCAGCCTATGCGGCGACCGCGCGCGGGTCTAGTCGGGTACGAATGTGGCTCTATTACGCCTGCGGCAGAGCGAAGAAGGCGACCGCCGAGAAGTGGGCGATCGCGGCGGCGATGACGAAGAGGTGGAAGACCTCGTGGTAGCCGAAGACCGCCGGGTTGGGGTTGGGGCGCTGGGTCGCGTAGACCACCGCGCCGGCGGTGTAGAGGAGGCCGCCGGCGGCGACCAGAAGGGTGCCGGCAACGCCGAGCGAGGACCAGAGCTCGGGGAAGGCGGCGACGGCGACCCAGCCGAGCGTCATGTAGATCAGCGCCGAGGCCCATTTCGGGTGGTCGATCCAGATCATCTCGACGATCGCGCCGGCGACGGCGCCGATCCAGACGACGGCGAGGATCGCCATCGCCAGGGGACCGTGGAGGACGAGGAGGGCAAAGGGCGTGTAGGTGCCGGCGATGAGGAAGAAGATCATCGAGTGATCGAGGCGGCGCATCCACAGGCGCACGTTCGGCCGCGACCATTCGACGCCGTGGTAGAGGGCGCTGGTCCCGAGCAGAGCCGAGAGGCTGACCGCGTAGATCGCCACCGCGAAGGTCGCCTTCGGCGTTTTCGCGAGGAGGATGAGGGCGGCGCCGAGAACCAGCGAGGCGAAGAAGGCCCACTTGTGGGAGACCCCGCGCAGTTTCGGTTTGACCAGGGCGATCGCTTCGGCGGTGGCCTCTTTGGCGGCGCTGGCGCGCTCGCCGACCGCCTCTTTGGCTGCCGTGGCACGCTCGCCCATTGCCTCTTTCGCCGCAGTGGCACGCCCGCCCATCCGCTCTGCTCCCCTGCGGAGGTCTTCGACCATACGTAGAGCGTACCCCGCGAAGGCGAAAAGAAGGCTTTGCCGAGTTTGGGGGCTTGCCACAATGAGAAGAGGAAAGCCGCGGCCTCGGAACCCCCTATTTGCGCGTTCTGAGACTTTTTCCGTCCTGCCGGTCAGCGATCCTGCTTAGTTACCGCCTAAAGCCGCTGCGAGAGGAGTAGTTCGATGTCTAAGACCGCCATTGCCAGTCCCCAAAACGGTCTGCAGGGCCTCTCGATCGAACGCAAGTTCTCGACTGCTGGCGTGCATCCGTTCGACCAGATCGAGTGGGAGATCCGCGACGCCGTGATCGGCAACCCGGAGAGCCCGGCCTTCGAGCAGCGCGGGGTCGAGTTCCCCAAGAGCTGGTCCCAGAACGCGACCAACATCGTCGCCCAGAAGTACTTCCGCGGCAAGCTCGGCAGCCCCGAGCGCGAGAGCTCGGTCAAACAGATGATCGGCCGGGTCGCCGGGACGATCTCCGACTGGGGGCGCGAGGGCGGCTACTTCGCCTCCGAGGAGGACGCCGACGCCTTCGAGGCAGAGCTGACCGCGATCCTGCTGAACCAGAAGGCGGCCTTCAACTCGCCGGTCTGGTTCAACGTCGGCTTCGAGGAGAAGCCGCAGTGCTCGGCCTGCTTCATCTTGAGCGTCGACGACACGATCGAGTCGATCCTCGACTGGAACACCAAGGAGGGGATGATCTTCCGCGGCGGTTCCGGCTCGGGCATCAACCTCTCCAACATCCGCGGCTCGGTCGAGCACCTCTCCAAGGGCGGCCTCGCCTCCGGCCCGGTCAGCTTCATGCGCGGCGCCGACGCCTGGGCGGGGACGATCAAGTCGGGCGGCAAGACGCGGCGGGCGGCGAAGATGGTCGTCCTCGACGTCGACCACCCGGACGTCGAGGACTTCATCTGGTGCAAGGCCAAAGAGGAGGAGAAGGCGGGGGCGCTGCGCGACGCCGGCTTCGACATGTCGATCGACGGTGAGGGCTTCACCTCGATCCAGTACCAGAACGCCAACAACTCGGTGCGGGTAACCGACGAGTTCATGGAGGCGGTCGAGGGCGGCGAGGAGTGGAAGCTGCTCGCCCGCACCACCGGCGAGCCGACCAAGACCCTCGACGCCCGCGAGTTGATGAACCAGATCGCCGACGCCGCCTGGCGCTGCGCCGACCCCGGCGTCCAGTACGACACCACGATCAACCGCTGGCACACCTGCCCGGAGTCGGGTCGGATCAACGCCTCCAACCCCTGCAGCGAGTACATGCACGTCGACAACTCGGCCTGCAACCTCGCCTCGCTGAACCTGATGAAGTTCCGCCGCGAGGACGGCAGCTTCGACACCGCCGACTTCGAGCACGCCGTCGACATCGTCTTCCTCGCCCAGGAGATCATCGTCAGCCCCTCGAGCTACCCGACCGAGGAGATCGGCGAGAACGCCCGCCGCTTCCGTCAGCTCGGCCTCGGCTACGCCAACCTCGGGGCGCTGCTGATGTCCGACGGCCTCCCCTACGACTCCGACGAGGGCCGCAACGTCGCCGCCGCGATCACCGCGCTGATGACCGGCCGCGCCTACCGCCAGTCGGCGCTGATCGCCGCTGGGGCGACCGGGCCCTACGACGAGTACGAGCGCAACCGCGAGCCGCACAACGGGGTGATGCGGATGCACCGCGACGCCTCCTACGACGTCGACCCCACCGGGATCAAGGGCGAGCTGCTCGAGGCCGCGCAGCGCAGCTGGGACGAAGCGGTCGAGCTCGGCGAGGAGCACGGCTACCGCAACGCCCAGGCGACGGTGCTGGCCCCGACCGGGACGATCAGCTTCCTGATGGACTGCGACACGACCGGGATCGAGCCGGACTTCTCGCTGGTCAAGTTCAAGGAGCTGGTCGGCGGCGGGCAGATGACGATCGCCAACCGCTCGGTGCCGCTGGCGCTGCGGACGCTCGGCTACGGCGAGGCGGAGATCGACCAGATCGCTGCCCACATCACCGCGTCCAACACGATCGTCGGCGCCCCGGGCTTGAAGGACGAGCACCTGCCCGTCTTCGACGTCGCGGTCGGCGAGCGGGCGATCTCCCACACCGGCCACATCGACATGATGGCGGCGACGCAGCCGTTCATCTCGGGGGCGATCTCGAAGACCGTAAACCTGCCGCAGTCGGCGACGGTGGCCGACATCGCCGACGCCTACACCCGCGGCTGGAAGGGTGGCCTCAAGGCGCTTGCCATCTACCGCGACGGCTCGAAGACCGCACAGGCGCTGCGCACCGACGCGCAGAAGGAGAAGGAGGCGGGAGCCGAGCAGCAGATGGCCGAGCCGGTGCGCAAGAAGATGCCGCTCGAGCGCGAATCGATCACCCACAAGTTCAACATCGCCGGGCACGAGGGCTACATCACCGCCGGCAAATACGACGACGGCACCCTCGGCGAGATCTTCCTCACCGACATCGGCAAGGAGGGCTCGACGCTGCGCGGCCTGCTCAACGCCTTCGCGACGGCGATCTCGCTCGGCCTCCAGTACGGGGTGCCGCTCGAGACCTTCGTCCAGAAGTTCAGCTACATGCGCTTCGAGCCGGAGGGGATGACGCGCAACCCGGAGATCCCCTTCGCCAAATCGATGCCGGACTACATCATGCGCTGGCTCGCGAGCCGCTTCATCGACGACACCGAAACCCTCGAGGAACTGGGGATCATGACCCAGGAGGTGCGCAACAAGAAGGAAGCGGAGACCTCGCAGCTCGGCCTCGGGATCGCCACCGACACGGCCGGCCCGGCGAACGGCAACGGCCACGGCAACGGCGGCGCGGCGGCGAAGCCGGTCCCCGCGGCGGCGGCGCTGACCGAAGAGCCCCCGGTCCGCCCGGCGAAGATGCAGGGCCTCGAGCTGGGGCCGGCCTGCGAACAGTGCGGCGGCATGATGCAGCGGACCGGCAGTTGCTACACGTGCAGCCAGTGCGGCAACAACACCGGCTGCGGCTGAGCCCCGCCTGGACAGATCTCCATTAGTCTGCCCGGCGTGAGCGGGGGAGCTCGGCAGGGTCTCAGCCTTCTGGTCGGCGCCTGGTACGCCGCCGGCGCCGTGTTCGTCGTCGCGCTCCTGGCCAACGGCGACCCCGAGGGGCTGGCCACGAGGATCGGCGGCTCCGCCCTCGCCGTGATCCTCTTCGGCTTCGTTCTCGTCGCGGGGGCGCGGCTGGCCGAGCGGGACGGCTACGCCGGGGCATTCGGAGCGCTGACCGTGCTCGTGGGGACCGCGAGCCTGATCCTGCTGGCGATCGAAATCTGGTCCAAGCACCCCATGCACCAGGCAACGCGGACGCTGACCGTGGTCGTGATCTCGCTGCTCCTCGGCACCGGCTCGCTGCTGCTCGATTCCGAGCGCGGCGAGGACAGCGACGGAGCGCGCTGGGCCCGCGGCCTCGCCATCTTCGGTCTGACCGCCCTCGGAGTTCTGATCGTCTTCGACGTCACCGGCACCGACGTCAGCCCACGGCTGGCCGGAATCGCCGCCGCGCTCTTCGTGGTTCCGACGCTCTCGCTGCCGGCCCTGCGCCTGCTCGGCAACGAGCGGTAGCCCGTCGGCGTCAGCTCAAGACCACTTCGGCGTCGTGGCGCGGGGTCTCGGTGATCGCGCGGCGGTAGGGGCGCTCGGAGGCGGGGCGAGCTGGGCGGATGGTGCGGCGGCGGACCAGCTCGCGCAGGACGACGGACATCTCGAACTGGGCGAAGGCGGCGCCGAGGCAGCGGCGGATGCCGCCCCCGAAGGGAATCCAGGTGTAGGTGCCGGGCGGGTTGTCGAGGAAGCGCTCGGGGAGGAAGCGGTCGGGTTCGGGGTAGGTCACCGGATCGCGGTGGATCAGGTGGATGCAGGGGGCGACGGTGGCGCCGGCGGGCAGCTCGTACTCGCCGAGGACGACCGGCTCGGTCAGCCGTCGCAGCACCACCACGATCACCGGGCGCAGCCGCAGCGTCTCCTGGATCGTCGCCGTCAGGTATGCCTCCTCCCCGGCGTCGACCTCGTCGCGCAACCGTTCCAGCTTCTCCGGGTGGCGGACCAAGCGCTCCATCGCCCAGGAGAGCGCCGTGGCGGTCGTCTCGTGCCCGGCGACCAGCAGGGTCAGCAGCTCGTCGCGGATCTCGGCGTCGCTCATCGGGCTGCCGTCGCTGTGGCGGGCGGCGATCAGCATCGAGAGGACGTCGTCGCGCTCGGCGAGGTCCTCGGCGGCGCGGCGGTCGGCGATCTCGGCCGCGATCAGCTCGTCGACCCGCCCGACGCGGCGGCGGAAGGCGGGGATCCGGTTCACGCGGTCGGGGCCGACCATCAGGATCGGCAGCAGCACCCGCGGATTGGTGGTCAGGTCGAGGAAGTCCCGCAGGGCCTCGCGCAGCGGTCCCATCCGCTCGCCACCGTGGACGCCGAAGACGGTCTCGAGCACGATCTCGAGGGTGATCGCCTGCATCCGCGGCCGCAGCTTGTAGGGGGTGCCGGTGGGCCAGCTCTCGATCTCGCGGCCGGCGATCTCGGCCATCTTCTCCCCGTAGGCCTGCATCCGCTCGCCGTGGAAGGGGGGCAGCAGCAGCTTGCGCTGCTCGATGTGCTTCTCCTCGTCGAGGACGAGGACCGAGTTCTCGCCGAGGATCGGGCGCAGGATCTGGTTGCCCTCGCCGGCGTGGAAGACCTGCGGGTCGCCGGTGAAGATCTGCTTGACCAGCGCCGGGTCGGAGATCACGACCCAGTCGCCTTCGTAGGCGATCGTGATCGAGAACATGCGGCCGAAGCGGGCGCGGCTCTGCTCGAGGAACCACTGCGCCTGCCGCGACCAGATCGCCGTCTGCAGCGCCCGCGGCATCCGCGGCCCCGGTGGCAGGCCCCGCCTCAGGCCCGCCGCCCGGCCGTTCGAGGAAGCCGCATTTGCCGTCGCCTCCATGGCTGCGTTCGAGCCTACTCCGACCATTGCAGCGGAATGTGTGACGTTCGTCGCCTCCGGTGACGTAGCCTGCCGGAGTGGCCAAGCTTCCGCGACTCCCCGTTCCGGCCGAGCGCGAGGTGGTGAAGGCCGTCTGCGGGCTGCCGCCGCGGCTGCAGCGGCTGCTGTTCGGGCCGCCGCCGGTGATCGACGGCCAGCGGCTGGCTCCCGACATCAACGCCCTGCTCTGGCTCGACCGGCTGGTCTACGAGGACGACGGCGTCAGCGGAGGCGCGGACGTTGCCGCGACGCGGGCGCTGCGGCGCTACGAGGCCCGCGTCGTCTCCGCCCGGCAGCCGCTGCCGATGGCCCGGGTCGAGTCGCTGAGTGTCGGGGGCGCTGCCGGTCAACTGCCCGCCCGCCTCTACGTGCCGTTCGCCGATCCCGGCCGCGGGCCGCTGCCGCTGCTCGTCTACTTCCACGGCGGCGGCTGGGTGATCGGCGACCTCGACACCCACGACAGCCCCTGCCGCTTCCTTGCCGCCCACGCCGGCGTCGCGGTCCTCTCGGTCGACTACCGGCTGGCGCCGGAGCACCCCTTCCCGGCCGCCCCCGAAGACGCCTTCGTCGCCTTCTCCTGGGCACTCGACAACGCCGGCGGGCTCGGCTTCGACCCGACCCGGATCGCCGTCGGCGGCGACAGCGCCGGCGCCAACCTCGCCGCCGTCACCTGCCTGCTAGCACGTGACGCCGGCGCGCCGGCGCCGGCAATGCAACTGCTGATCTACCCGGTGACCGAAACCGCCGCGGAGTTGCCCTCGCGCCACCTCTTCGACCAGGGCTTCCTGCTGACCCGGCGGGACATGGACTTCTTCGAGGACCACTATCTGCCCCCGAGCGTCGACCGCGACGACCCGCGGGTCTCGATCCTCAAGGCCGAAGACCTCAGCGGCCTGCCGCCGGCCTACCTCACCACCGCCGGCTTCGACCCCCTCCGCGACGAGGGCGAGGCCTTCGCCCGGCGCCTCGGCGAAGCAGGCGTCGGCGTCGCCCTGCGCCGGCACCCCGGGCTGGTCCACACCTTCGCCAACCTGACCGCGATCTCGCGCTCGAGCCGGGCGGCGATGCTGGAGGCGGCCGGGGCGCTGCGGATGGGCCTCTCTTAGTGCGCCGACGTCAGCTTGCCCTCACTCGTACTGCAGGCTCTGCAGCACGTTGAGCCGCGAAGCGCGGCGGGCCGGGAGGATCGCCGCGATCACTCCGGCGAGGGCGGCGAGGACCAGCAGGACGACCAGCCAGCCGACCGGATAGGAGAGGGTGAAGCCTTCGTCCTTGAGCGGCTGGGCGATCAGGGCGGCGAAGATGACGCCCAGCACCATCCCGAGGATGCCGCCGATCAGCGCCGTGATCACCGCCTCGTAGCGGATCAGCGTCCGCACCTGCCGCCGCGACATCCCGATCGCCCGCAGCATCCCCAGCTCGCGGGTGCGCTCGTGAATCGAGAGCGCCAGGGTGTTGGCGATCCCGAACAGCGAGATGACGATCGCGAAGGCGAGCAGCCCGAAGACGAGCAGGACGATTTCGTTGATCTGCGCTTCCCGGCTTTCCTTCAGTTCCTGCTGGTTCAGCACTTCGGTGGTCGGGAAGAGCGCTTCGGCGCCCGTGGTCAGCAGCGTCTGGACCTGGTTCGCGTCGGCCCCGTCTTCGACCTTGACGAAATCGATCAGGTCCTGGGTCTGGCGGAAGTCCCGCGCCATCACCGCCTGGGTGACGAGGACGTTGCCGAAGACGCCGAGCTTGGAGTCGAATTCCCCCGCAACCTTGAAGCGCGGTTCGGCACCGCTCTGGGTCAGCAGCTGGAAGCTGTCGCCGAGTTGGAGGTTGTGAGAGGAGGCGAAGGAGTCGGAGACGATCGCTTCGTCGTCGGCGAGGTCGCGCAGGGCGCTTGGGCCGCCCTGCTTCCATTCGATCTTGACCGTTTCGCCGATGTCCGGGGTGGGCGCATTGACCTGGGTCTTGCCGCCCGGGGAGCCGTTTTCGACCACCTTCGCCTGGGCGCCGCGGATCGTCGCCACCAGCTCGACGCCGGGGACTTTGGCGGCCGCCCTGGCGGCCCCGTTCGGGATCGGCGAGAAGCCGTCGCTGTTCTGGATCACCAGGCCACCGGCGAAGTTTTCGTCGACGATCTGGGCAACGGTGCTCTTCAGGCCCGCGGCGAAGACGAGGACGAAGGCGACGAGGGCAACACCGATCATCAGCGCCGCCGCGGTGACCGCGGTGCGGCTCGGGTTGCGCTCGGCGTTCTCGCGGGCGAGGCGGCCGGTGAGCCGGCGCAGGCGCTCGAGCGGCCAACCGGCGACCCGCGCCAGCGGCGGCACCAACCGCGGGGTGAAAAGCGAGACGGCAAGGACGACGACGACCGCGCCGATGCCGATCTCGGCCGCACGACTCCCGGCGCTGCCGCCCCCCAGGAGGCCGAGGAGGACGAGGGCGACGCCGGCGATGCTGAGCAGGACCGAGAGCACCAGGTAGACGAGCCGGCGGCGACGGGTCGGTGCCGGGCTAAAGGCGTGGAGGGCGGCGATCGGCGGCACCCGGGTCGAGCGCAGCGCTGGGATCAGCGACGAGACCAGGGTGACGATGAGGCCGACCGCGAGGGAGACGATCACGGTTCTGGTCTCGATCTGCAGGCTCGTCGTCGGCAGGTCGGCCCCGACCGCTTCGAAGAGCGCGTTGATCAGCTTGGCGATGACCAGGCCGCTGGGAATCCCGAGCAGGCCGCCAGCCAGACCGATCGCCGTCGATTCCACCAGGACCGAGCGCAGGATCTGGCGCCGCGAGGCGCCCAGCGTTCGCAACATCCCGAATTCGCTGATCCGCTGGGCGACGGTGATCGAGAAGGTGTTGAAGATCAGGAAGGAGCCGACGAAGACGGCGATGAAGCCGAAGACGAGGAGGAAGGTCTGCAGGAAACTGAGGCCGTCGCGGATTTCTTCGGAGCCGCGGTCGGCGTTTTCCTGCGCGGTCTCGACCCTCACCCCGGCCGGCATCTGGGCGGCGATCCGCCGTTTCAGGGCGCTGGCGGAGACGCCGTCGGCGGCCGCCACCGAGATCTGGTCGAAGAGCCCGCGCTTGTGGGTGAGGCGCTGGGCGACCGGAAGGGTCACCTGGGCGATGCTGGCGCCGCCGAAAGAAGCGTTGCCGAGCTGGGTGAAGCCGACAAGGCGGAAGCTCTCGGCGCTGCCCTGCCCGATCAGCCGGATCGTTTCGCCGAGCTCGAGGTCGCTGCCTTCGGCGGCCGCCTTGTCGATCGAGGCTTCGCGCGGGCCGCGCGGCCGGTGCCCCTCGACGTAGGTGAGCGACTCGAGCCCGTCGGGCATCGTCGAGGAGATGAACTTAGGGGCGAACTTGTTGCCGATCTTTTCGTTCTTGGCGTTGAAGAACCCGCCGGGGGTGAAGATCGCCCCCGCCGCCAGGCGCACGCCGGGCGTGCCTTCGATCTTCGGCAGCAGCGCGGCGTCGATCGTCGGGATTTCGCCGTTTTCCTGTTCGACCGGGTTTTCCGCGGTGACGACGACGCTGGTTCCCTTCAGCGACTCGCTGAAGATTTCGTCGAAGGCGGCGAAGATGGTGTCGGTGAGGATGTAAGAGCCGGCGACGAAGGCGACGCCGAGGACGACGGCGAAGGTCGTGGTCAGGGCCCGGACCTTGCGAGCCCAGAGGCTCTTGAGGGCGAGGCTAGTCAAACCGCTTCTGCAGCTCGATCACGTCGGCGGCCGAGCCGGGGGCGGCGTCGCTGACGACCTGCCCGTCCCGCAGCGTGATCAGGCGGTCGGCGTGGGCGGCGGCAACCGGGTCGTGGGAGACCATGACGACGGTCTGGCCGAAATCGTCGACGGCCTGGCGCAGCAGCCGCAGCACGTCGGCGCTGGCTTTCGAGTCGAGGTTGCCGGTCGGCTCGTCGGCGAAGACGACGGCTGGTTTGGTGACGAGGGCGCGGGCGACGGCGACCCGCTGCTGCTGGCCGCCCGAGAGCTCGGCGGGGCGGTGGGTGCGGCGGTCCTCGAGGCCGACGGTGCGGACCAGGGTGTCGACCCACTCCTTATCGGGCTTGCGGCCGGCGATCGAGAGCGGCAGCACCAGGTTCTCCTCCGCGGTTAGCACCGGCAGCAGGTTGAAGAACTGGAAGACGAAGCCGAGCTTGTCGCGGCGAAGCTGGGTCAGCTCGCCGTCGTCGAGCTTGGTGATGTCGACGCCGTCGAGCTCGACCGTCCCCGAAGTCGGTTTGTCGAGACCGGCGAGGATGTGCATCAGGGTCGACTTGCCGGAGCCGGAGGGCCCCATGATCGCGGTGAAGCGATCGCGCTCGAAGCCGACGCTGACGCCGGCGAGGGCGTCGACCGCGGCGTCCCCTTCGCCGTAGCGGCGGGTGACGTCATGGGCGACGACGACCTGTCCGTTGACGCTCACAACCGGCACCGTATCGATCCGGGCGAATAGCCTGCGGATCGTGGCCCTCGCCGACCGATACGACGGACTCCTGATCGACCTCGACGGGGTCGTCTGGGTCGGCCCCGATCCGGTCCCGGGCTCGCCGCAGGCGCTGGCGGCGCTGCTGGCGGCGGGCAAGCGGCTGGTCTTCGTCACCAACAACCCCGGTCGCCCGCCCTCCGCCTACGCGGAGCGGCTGCGCGGGCTCGGGGTGGCGGTGGGCCCGGAGCAGATCGTCACCGCCGGGATCGTGCTAGCGCGCCTGGCCGGCGAGGCGGCCGGCCCGGGCGGCGGCGCCTTCGTGATCGGCGCCGCGCCGCTGAAGGAGATGGTGGCGGCGACGGGGGCGCGGGTGCTGGAGGGCGAGGAGGCCCGTGGGGCCGACGTGGTCGCCGTCAGCGGCCACCGCGGCTTCGACTACGGGGAGCTGGAGACGGCGAAGTTCGCGCTCGACGGCGGCGCCCGCCTCTTCGCCACCAGCCACGACCCGACGATGCCGTTCCCCGGCGGTGAGCTGCCGGGGACGGGAGCGGTGCTGGCGGCGGTCGAAGTCGCCTCCGGGCGCAGCGCCGAGATCGCCGGCAAGCCGGAGCAGCACCTGTTCGCGATGGCGAAGGAGGCGGCCGGGGGTGGCCGGCTGGCGATGGTCGGCGACCGGATCAGCTCCGACGTCGAGGGCGGCCGGCGCGCCGGCCTGGAGACGGTCCTCGTCCTCAGCGGCTCCACCTCGCGGGCGGATGCCGAAGCGGCTGCGCCGCCTCCCGACCACGTGGTCGACGACCTCGCTGCGCTGCTCCGGTGAGTCCGCGCCTCAGCTTCGCCGGCGTCTTCGTCGTCACCTTCCTCGGGCTGATCGGGGTCGGCTCGGTGCTGCCGGTGCTGCCGCGTTATGTGCACGGGCCGCTCGACTCGACCGACCTCGCGGTCGGCGTGGTGGTCGGCTCCTACGCGATCACCGGGCTGCTACTGCGGCCGGTCGCGGGGCGGCTCGCCGACACCCGCGGCCGCAAGCCGACGGTGCTGCTCGGTGCCCTCCTGGTCAGCCTCAGCGGCCTCCTCTACCTGCCCCACCTCGGGCTCGGCGGGCTGATCGCCGCCCGGCTCGTACTTGGGGTCGGCGAGGGCGCCCTCTACACCGCCGGTTCCGCCTGGATCGTCGACATGGCGCCGCCGGCGCGGCGGGGGCGGATCCTCGGCCTCTACGGGCTCGCCGTCTGGGGCGGGCTCAGCGTCGGGCCGCTGCTCGGCGAGCTGCTGCTGAACGCCGCCAGTTACGAGGCGGTCTGGGTCTTCGCCGCGGTGTTGCCGCTGCTCGGCGCCGCCGTCGCGACCAGGGTGCCGGACGACTTCCAGCCCCTCCCCCACGCCCAGCCGCACCCGCTGATCGCCCCCGAGGCGGTGCGGCCGGGGCTCTCGGTGGCGCTGGCCTCGGTCGGCTACGCGACCCTGGCCGCGTTCATCGTCCTCCTGCTCGAATCCCGCGGCGTCGGGCACGGCGCCACCGTCTTCGGTGCCTTCGCGGCGATGATCGTCCTCGCCCGGCTGGTTGCCGGCGACCTGCCCGACCGCTACGGCGCCGCCCCGGTCGCCGTCGGCGCCACCCTCGTCGAGGCCACCGGGCTGGTCCTGATCGGCCTCTCCCACAGCCTCCCCTTCGCCCTGGTCGGCGGGATGGCGATGGGCGCCGGCTTCTCGCTGCTCAACCCCTCGCTGATGCTGATCGCGGTCGGTCGCGTCTCGGAGGCGGCACGGGGAGCGGCGATGGGCACCTACACCGCCTTCTTCGACGCCGGCGTCGGTCTCGGGGCGCCGCTGGCCGGGGTCGCCGCCGCCCTCACCGACTACGAGGGGGCGTTCCTGCTGGCGGCGGCGATCGCCGTGCTCTCCGCCGTCCTCACGCTGACCACGCTGCACCACCGCCCAGGCGCCGTAGAGGTTTTCCGCGAATAGCGCGGGAAAGCTCTACGGCGCCTTCACAACTGGTCAGCGCTCGGCGATCAGGAGCGTCTGCAGGCCGCGGCCGATCCGGCCCTCGGCGTCGAAGAGAATCGACTCGGCGGTGCCGATCCCGTGCGGCTGCGGCAGCGTCACCGCGTCGACGCAGATCCACTCGCCCACCGGCATCCGCTCTAGCTGCACGGTGAGGTCGACGTTGATGAAGAGGAAGCGGCGGAAATCGAGGGTGGCGCTGACGCCGTTGCCGACGTCGGCGACGACGAGCACGCGCTGCAGCGGCGTCGTCTCCTCTCCCGCGACCAGCGGCTGGCGCATCCGCATCCAGACGACCGCCGGCCCCGGCTCCATGAAGCCGCCGGAGATGAAGCGGGCGTCCATCGCCGAGTGGTAGCCGTGCTCCTGGCCGGTCGGGAAGAAGCCAAGCTCGGCGCCGTGCTCGGGAGGCGCGGGCGCGGGCGCTTGGGCGAGCACCCCGGCGGGAATCTCGACCGGCGCCGTGCGCAGCCGCCAGGCGCGTGCCCGCACCAGCACCTCGCCAGCGGCGTCGCGCAACTCGGCCTCGACCATCTGCACGCGGCGGCCCGGTCGCGCCACGCGCGCCTCGACCGTCACCGGGGCGATCGGGACCGAGCGCAGGATCTCGAAGGTGACGCGGCCGACCTGGAACTCGCCGGCTTCGGGCAACCCCTCGATCGCGTAGCCGAGCAACGCCGCCGGCGGGCCCGCGTGCTGCGCCCCCGGGTCCCAGGGCCCCCGCGTCAGCTCCGTCGCGACGAAGAAGTCCCCATCCCGTTCGTAGAAAGCTGGAAACAAGCCGCAGATCCTAGGCCGGAGGGCCTCAGCAGGAGCGGCTGCCGAACTCCTGGGTCCAGACGTGGGCGCCGGCGTTGCCTTCGAGCGTGCCGACGCGGAGGCCGAGGCCGGTGTCGCGGTAGGGGCCGAGGATGTTGCGGCGGTGGCCGGCGGAGTGCATCCAGAGGTCGAAGATCGCCCGCGGCGTCGCGTAGCGGCCGCTGCCCCAGGCGATGTTCTCAGCCTCGCGACAGCCGCTGTAGCTGAAGTGGGTCATCCAGTAGGTGAATTCGCGGCCGCAGGCCTCGTGGCTGAATTCGTCGCAGCGCAGGACGTCGCCCGCCTTGCGGTCGCTGGCGCGCTGCAGCGCGGTGCTCGTCGCCAGCGGCACCAGCCCCCGCGCCCCTCGCGCGCCGTTGACCAGGCAGAGCATCGCCCGCTCCTGCGCCGCCGCCGGGGCGCCCGCCCTGTCCTGGCCGGGGCAGCCCGCCGCCGAGGCTTCGGTGCCGCCGCCGAGCACGGCGAAGGCGCTTACCAGCGCGATAACCACGATCAAGAGCCTGCGCGTCACAGGCTCGTAATACCCGCGCCCTAACCTTTGTTGCGTAGAGAAAGGAGAAAGATGGCGACGAAAATCAACAAGAGCGAGCAGGAGTGGCGCGAGCAGCTAACTCCGGAGCAGTTCGAGGTCACCCGCGAGGCTGGCACCGAGCGCGCCTTCACCGGCCCCTACTGGGACGAGAAGAGCGAGGGCACCTACCGCTGCGTCTGCTGCGGCACCGAGCTCTTCTCCTCCGACACGAAGTTCGACTCCGGCACCGGCTGGCCCAGCTTCACCGAGCCGGCCAACCTCGAGCATGTCGAGCTGCGGCCGGACAACAGCCTCTTCATGCGGCGAACCGAGGTCGTCTGCAAGCACTGCGACGCCCACCTCGGGCACGTCTTCGACGACGGCCCCGCCGACCGCGGCGGCCAGCGCTACTGCATCAACGGCTGCGCGCTGAGCTTCGAGAAGAAGGAGTAGATGGGTAGCGGCGCCCGGACGCGAAGCGAAGGACGCCGCGCCTGATCTGGGCTAGAGCGCCCCGCCGCCGGCGCCGAGGTAGCTGAACCGCACGGCCAGCGCCACCGCCTCGGTGCGGGTGTCGACCTCGAGCTTGGCGATCGCGTTGCGGACGTGGGTGTGGACGGTCGCCGGGCTCAGCGCTAGCCGTTCGGCGATCTCTTTTACCCGCAGGCCCTCGGCCAGCAGCTCGAGGATCTGCCGCTCGCGCGGCGAGAGGTCGAGCAGTTTCTCGACCTCGGAAGGCTTGCCGCCGGCGAAGTCACCGCCGAGGAAGGTGCCGCCGCTGGTCACCGCTTTGACCGCGCGGGCGATGTCCTCGGCCGGCGCCGACTTCAACACGTAGCCGGAAGCGCCGGCGCGCAGCGCCAGAGCCAGCAGGTCGGGCTGGGCGTGGGCGGTGAAGATGATGACTTTCGTCCGCGGCCGCGCTTTCAGCACCTCCTTGGTCGCCTCGATCCCGTCGCGCTTGGGCAGCTCGACATCGATGATCAGGACGTCGGGCTCGAGGTCCTTGACGACCTGGACGACGTCGCGGCCGTTTCCGGCCTCGCCGACGATCTCCACCGTGGTGGAGTTGGCCATCCTCGCCTTGATCGCCTCGCGGACGATCTCGTGGTCGTCGCAGAGGACGACTCGCTTTGCTTCCCGCACGCTCGTGCTCATTGCGGCGAGATTCTCTCAGGCGCTCCGTACCGATGCAAAGTTTTGGGTAGCGTGAAACCGCCGTCCCTTTCCTGGCGGTTCTCGATCAGGGCGATGATCGTGCGCCCGACGGCGCAGGCAGTGCCGTTCAGCGTGTGCACCGGCTCCGGCGCCGCGCCCTCGGCGGGGCGGTAGCGGGCGCCCAGGCGGCGTGCCTGGTAATCGGTGGTGTTGGAGCAGGAGGTGAGCTCGCGGAAGCGCCCCTGGCTCGGGATCCACGCCTCGCAGTCGTACTTCTTCGCCGCCGGCGCGCCGAGGTCGCCGACCGCGATGTTGACCACCCGGTAGGGGATCTCGAGCTCGCCGAGGATCCGCTCCTCGATCGCCAGCAGGCGCTCGTGCTCCTCGCGGGAGGCGCTCGGCTCGACGAACGAGAACATCTCCACCTTGTCGAACTGGTGGACGCGGAAGATGCCGCGGGTGTCGCGGCCGGCGGCGCCGGCCTCGCGGCGGAAGCAGGTCGAGAAGGCGCTGTAGCGGAGCGGCAGCGAGTCGGCCTCGAGGATCTGGTCGGCGTGGAGGCCCGCCAGGGCCACCTCGGAAGTGCCGGTGAGGAAGAGGTCGTCCTTCGGGACCTCGTAGATCTGGTCGCGGTCGCCAGGGAACATGCCCGTCCCCTCCAGCGCCTCTTCCCGGACCAGCACCGGCGGCACCACCGGCTCGTGGCCCTCGCCGCGGACGGTCTCGATCGCGAAGCGGACCAGCGCCAACTCCAGCAGCACCAGGTCCCCTTTCAGATAGGCGAAGCGCGAGCCGGAGAGCCGCGCCCCCGCCTCCATGTCGATCAGGCCCAGCTCGGTGCCGATCTCGAGGTGGTCGCGCGGCTCGAAGTCGAAGCTCGGCGGCTCGCCGACCTCGCGCAGCACCACCGCATCGTCCTCGGTCAACCCGTCCGGGGCGTCGGGGTCGGGGAGGTTGGGAAGGTCGAGCGCCAGCTTCCCGAGCTCGGCGTCGACCCGCTCGAGCTCCTCCTTGCCGGCCTCGATCCGCTCCTTCAGGCCCTGCACGCTCGCCATCAGCTCCTCGGCGTCCTCGCCCGCCTGCTTGCGCTCGCCGATCTGCTTCGAGAGCGTCTTGCGCTCCGCCTGGGCGGTCTCCACCTCCGGCAGCAGTGCCCGGCGGCGGGCGTCCAGCTCCAGCAGCCGGTCGACCTGCTCGGCGGCGCCGCGCCGGGCCAGCGCGGCCTTGACCCGCTCGGGGTCGGAGCGGATCGACTTCAGGTCAAGCACGGTTGCCCCGCGTCAGGGAGTTTCTTCTTCGACGCCGGGGCGCGGCGAGGATTCAGCGTCTTCCCCGGCGTACTTGGCGACGAATTTGGCTACAGCTTCGGCTTCCTCGCCGACGACGATGTTCTGGGGCATGATCGCCCCGGAGAAGCCACCGTTCTGAATCGCGAAGAGGGCGTCGTCGTAGGTCTCGGTCCGCTGGTTCAGGTTGGGGCCCTGGGTCCGCTCGCCGCGGTTGCCGCTGCCCTGGGTGCCGGCGGCGCTCAGCGTGTGGCAGCCCGAGCAGTGGGTGGCGAAGAGCTCGGCCCCGGTGTAGTTGGGGTCGTCCTTGGAGACCGCGACTCCTTCTTCGCCGAAGCCGCAGGCGGCGAGGCTCAGGGCGGCGGCGAGGACCGTTCCGATGATCAGCACGAGGCGCACAGGGCGCGCATCATATTGTCTGGAGCCGATCGCGATCTTCTGACGATGCCCGAACCCGATCCAGCAACCTTCCGAGCTGCCATGGCAGGGCTCCCGACGGGAGTCACGATCGTCTCCGCCAGCGGCCCCGACGGGCCCGCCGGAGCGACCGCCAACGCGGTCTGCTCCCTCTCCATAGAGCCGATGCTGATGCTGGCCTGCCTCGACCGCGGCTCCCGCACCCTGCTTGCGCTGCAGGCCGCCGACCGCTTCGGGATCAGCGTCCTCCACAAGGGACAGGAGCCGATCGCCCGCGCCTTCGCGACCAAGGCGCCGGTGGCGGAGAAGTGGGCCGGCGTCGCCTGGAGCGACCGCGACGGGGTCCCGGCGATCGACGACGCGCTGATCTTCGTCGCCTGCGAGCTGCGCGACGTGATCGCCGCCGGCGACCACGTGATCGCCACCGGCGCGGTCACCGACCTCGAGTGGCACGAGGGCGACCCGCTCGTCTTCCACGGCGGCCAGTTCCGGCCGCTGGACTGATCCGTGCTGCCACAATCCGGGGCGTGAGCGGCGAGCCCAGCTTCCAAGAGCCCGGCTGGTTCACCAAGCACGTCTTCAACCGCCTCGTCGCCGTGGCGACGCGGCTGGGCCTCAGCGTCGCCGGCTCGCGGGTGCTCGAAGTGAAGGGCCGCAAGAGCGGCGAGTGGCGGCGGACCCCGGTCAACCTGCTCGAGTTCGAGGGCGCCCGCTACCTGGTGGCGCCGCGCGGCAACACGCAATGGGTGCGGAACATGCGGGTCAGCGGCGGCGGCCGCCTCGTCCTCGGCCGCCGTGCCGAGGAGTTCACCGCCAAAGAGGTACCGCTCGAGGAGCGGGTACCGCTGCTGCGCGCCTACCTCACCAAGTGGAAATGGGAGGTCGGCGCCTTCTTCGACGGCACCGGCCCCGATTCATCCGACGCCGAGCTGCAGGCGATCGCCCCCGACCACCCCGCCTTCCGCCTCGACTGAGGCGAGTGGGCAATTCGACGGCCTGTGTCCGTCGAATTGCCCTTTCGCCTACAACCCGCTCGTCCCGGCCGCGCGCAGAGCCAGGAAGAAGATGACGCCGCAGCTGACGGCCATGATCCCCATCTCACGGCGGACGATCGCCAGGGCGAGCTCCTGCTGTTCTGCCTCGGTCAGGGACTCGGGGTCGATCTCCCCCACCTCGCGGCGGGCGGCGTCGGCGCGGGCGCCTTCGGCGATGAAGGAGACGAGCAGGGGGAGGATCCCGTAGAGGTAGTGCAGGCCTTCGGCCGGCTCGTTCCCCGTCACCACCAGGAACCCCCCCAAAAGGGCCTGAATGAAGACCGACACCTGGGCCGCCCGGAGCAGGTACCAGAAGGGGATCGAGGCCCGCTGCCGGTACCAGGCGATGCCCCCGACCACACCCGCGGCCGCATTTAGCGCGATAAGCGTGATCCCGACCGCGATATGGAGCCCCACCATCGCTCTAAATCCGCCTAAAAGGGTCGGGATTCGGCTTGCTGATGCGGAAAATCACTATGTAGCAAGTTGTCACAAAGTCGGTATATAACAGGGGCTACGGCGTCCGGAACGGGGTAGCTGCCCCTGGAGACGCCGCGGAAACCGAATTCCCCACCCCCACCCGTGCTCAAGACCTACCTCCCGATCCTCGTCTTCGCCGTCCTCGGCATCACCGTCGGCGGCGTCTTCGCGATGCTCAACCACCTGATCGGCCCGAAGAAGCCGACCCTCTCGACCGCCGCCAGCCGCCGCCAGGGCGAGCCCTACGAGTCCGGGATCCCGGTCGAGCCGACCAAGGGCCTGCGCTTCGGCGTCACCTTCTACCTCGTCGCGATGCTCTTCATCCTCTTCGACATCGAGGTCGTCTTCCTCTACCCGGTCGGGGTGATCCTGAAGGGAGCCGACAGCGTCTTCGTCCTCGGCGAGCTGGTCACCTTCGTCGTCCTCCTCCTCGTCGCCTTCGTCTACGTCTGGCGAAAGGGGGCACTGGATTGGAGGTAGAGCGCCGCAGCGCCGATCCGAAGCAGCTCGCCGCCAGCGACATGCTCCGCGGCCTCGAGGGCGAGGACCTCGAGCGCTACGTCGAAGAGCGGGTCGTCACCACCAACTTCGAGAAAATGCTCAACCTCGCGCGGGCGAACTCGATCTTCCCGCTCACCTTCGGCCTCGCCTGCTGCGCGATCGAGGCGCCGATCTCGATCGTCACCGCCCGCTACGACCTCGCCCGCTTCGGCGCCGAGGCGCTGCGCGCCTCCCCGCGCCAGGCCGACCTGATCATCCTCTCCGGCCGCGTCAGCATCAAAATGGCGCCGGTCGTCCGTCGCCTCTACGACCAGATGCTGGAGCCGAAGTGGGTGATGGCGATGGGCGCCTGCTCTTCCTCGGCGGGGATGTTCGCCAACTACGCCGTGGTCCAGGGCGCCGACAAGTTCATGCCGGTCGACATGTACGTGCCCGGCTGCCCGCCGCGCCCGGAGGCGGTCCTCTACGGCTTCACCAAACTGCAGCGCAAGATCATGGGCAACGCCGACCAGAGCTGGCGGCAGCGCTACAACGCCTCCGGAACCGAGGAGTGGGCGCGCGGCGGTCCCCGCAGCGAACCGAGCCCCGAGGCGGCGGCGGCTTACGAGCAGGCACGGGAGCTGGCTCTTGCCTGACGCACCCGGACTCGAGCTGATCCGGGGCGAAATCGAGCGCGACCGTCCCGGGGCAGTCCTCGCCACCTCCTACGACCGTGCCCAGGCCGCCCTGCTCGTCGACCCTGAGCGGCTGCTCGAGGTGCTGAGCTGGCTTCGCGACCAGCCCGGCCAGCGCTACAGCTTCCTCTCCAGCCTGCACGCGGCCGACTACCTGCCGAACGAGCCGCGCTTCGGCGTCCACTACGAGCTGCTGAACCGCGACCGGGTCGAGCGGGTCCGGGTCAAAGCGATGCTCGCCGACCCGGGTGAGGACGCGCTGCCCGAGATCGACTCCTGCGTCGAGCTCTTCCCCACCGCCGAGGCGCAGGAGCGCGAAGTCTTCGACTTCTTTGGGATCGTCTTCCGCGGCCACCCCAACCTGACCCGGATCCTGATGCCCGACGACTACGTCGGCTGGCCTCAGCGCCGCGACTTCCCGATCGGCGGCGAGCCCGTCACCTTCACCTACAACGAGCGCCGCTATGGCTGAGCCCGCCGTCTCGACCGACCAGCTCGGCCTCAACGAGGACCGCACCAAAGAGGTGATGACGGTCAACGTCGGGCCGCACCACCCGGCCACCCACGGCGTCCTGCGCCTCGTCGTCGACCTCGAAGGCGAGATCGTGCGGGAGCTGCGGCCGGTGATCGGCTACGTCCACACCGGGATCGAAAAGTCCTGCGAGGACAAGAGCTACTGGAAGGTCATCCCCTTCGTCGAGCGGATGGACTACGTCTCCTACTTCTTCCAGATGGAGGCATTCTGCGGCGCCGTCGAGCGGATGGTCGACCTCGAGATCCCGCCCCGCGCCAAGTACCTGCGGACCCTCTTCCTCGAGCTCAACCGGATCCACTCCCACCTCGTCTGGCTCGGCACCACCGCCCTCGACCTCGGCGCGATCTCGATGCTCTGGTACTGCTTCCGCGAGCGCGACAAGATCCTCGACCTCTTCGAGATGGCGGCCGGTCAGAGGATGCACACGCGCTACTTCCAGGTCGGCGGCGTGATCGAGGACATCCCCCTCGGCTTCGAGGCGAAGTGCCGCAAGTTCGCCGAAGAAATGCCGGTGCGGGTGGGCCAGTACGAAGACCTGCTCGACCGCAACGAGGTCTTCCTCAGCCGCACCAAAGGCGTCGGCGCGGTCTCCCGCGAGCGCCTGCTCGAGCTCGGCGTCACCGGGCCGCTGCTACGCGCCGCCGGCGAGCCCTGGGACCTACGCAAGGCCTTCGACTACCTCGCCTATCCGGAGCTGGACTTCAAGATCCCGGTCGGGACGGTCGGCGACAACTACGACCGCTACCGCGTCCGCGTCGCCGAGATGGTCGAGTCCTCGAAGCTGGTCCTGCAGTGCCTCGACGCTCTGCCCGAGGGCCCCTTCATCGCCGACGACCGCAAGTACGTGCTGCCGCCGCGCTCGGAGCTCTCGACCTCGATGGAGAGTCTGATCCACCACTTCAAGCTCGTCACCGAGGGCTACCGGGTGCCGCCGGGCGAGATCTACTACTCGATCGAGCACCCGCGCGGCGAGCTCGGCTGCTTCATCGTCGCCGACGGCTCCGCGAAGCCGGCCCGGGTCCACTTCCGCGACCCCTCCTTCGTCAACCTGCAGGCCTTCCGCGACATGGCCGTCGGCACCTATGTCGCCGACATGATCGCCAGCCTCGGCATGCTCGACCCGATCCTCGGCGGGGTCGACCGATGAGCCCCGACTTCGACCCGACCCCGGTCCGCCTCCCGGTCGACCCGAGCCTGACCGAGGGCCGCGTCCCCGGCCGCGCCGAGGAGGAGATCCCGGAGCTGCACGAGGTCGCCTGCCCGCCGGAGCTGCAGGAGCGGATCGAGACCCTGATGGGCCGCTACCCCGACCGCCGCTCGGCCTCGATCCCGGCCCTGTGGGCGGTGCAGGAGCGCTACGGCTGGTGCACCCCGGAGGGGATCCGCCAGGCCGCCGCGGTGATGCGCGTCACCCCCGCCTACCTGGAGTCGGTCGCCAGCTTCTACGACCTCCTGCACACGAAGCGGGTCGGCAGCCACCGGATCGAGGTCTGCACCAACATCAGCTGCTGGATGCGCGGCGGCGACGAGCTGCTGGACGCCTTCAAGGCCGCCGCCGAGGGCGACGAGGACTTCTTCGTCACCGGCTTCGAGTGCCTCGGCGCCTGCGACATCGCCCCGATGGCCTCGATCGACCAGCGCTACTACGGCCCGCTGGAGGCGGCCGAGGGCGGGGTCGCGATCGAGCAGCTGCGCGGCGGCGCCGAGGTGCTGCCCGAGAAGGCCCTTGCCAAACGCGGACTGGCTGGAGATTCCTGATGCCCCACACGCTGGAGAAACGAGTCCTCCTCGACCATGCCGAGGACCCGGCGCTGCGGACCCTGGAGGGCTACCGGCGCCTCGCCGGCGGCTACGCCACCCAGGAGCGCGCCTACAAGGAGATGGAGCAGGACGAGGTCCTCAAGGAGCTCGAAGACTCGGGCCTGCGCGGCCGCGGCGGCGCCGGCTTCGCGATGGGCAAAAAGGCCTCCTTCCTGCCCCGCGGCGACATGGCCAAGTACCTCTGCTGCAACGCTGACGAGTCCGAGCCGGGCGCCTTCAAGGACCGCGAGCTGATGCAGCGCAACCCGCACCAGCTGATCGAGGGGATCGCGATCGCCGCCCTCGCCGCCGACGCCGGCCACGCCTTCATCTTCATCCGCGGCGAGTACGCCGAGCAGGCCGACATCCTCGACGCCGCCGTCGCCGAAGCCTACGAGGCGGGCTACCTCGGAACCGACATCCTCGGCTGCCACCGCGACCTCGAGCTGGTCGTCCACCGCGGCGCCGGCGCCTACATCTGCGGCGAGGAGACCGCTTTGCTGGACGCGCTCGAGGGCAAGCGCGGCAACCCGCGCCTGAAGCCGCCGTTCCCGGCGGTCCAGGGCCTCTACGGCGGGCCGACCCTGATCAACAACGTCGAGACCCTCTCCAACGTCCCCCACATCGTCCGCCACGGCGCCGAGTGGTTCCGCGGCTTCGGCACCGAGCAGTCGCCGGGCACCAAGGTCGTCTCGATCTCCGGCGGGGTGCAGCGCCCCGGCAACTACGAGGTCGAGCTGGGGATCCCGACCCGCGAGCTGATCTACGACCTCGCCGGCGGGCCGCTGCCCGGCCGCGAGGTGAAGGCGATCTACCCCGGCGGCTCCTCCTCGCCGGTCCTCACCGCCGCCGAGGCGATGGACCTCCCCTACAGCTTCGAGGCGATGGCCGAGGCGGGCTCGATGCTCGGCTCCGGCTCGGTGATCGTCGCCGACGACAGCGTCTCGATCCCGCACATGGCGCTGCGCACCGCGCGCTTCTACCACCACGAGTCCTGCGGCAAGTGCACCCCCTGCCGCGAGGGCACCAACTGGACCGTGAAGATGCTGGAGCGGGTCGTCCGCGGCGAGGCGACGCCGATGGACCTCGACATCATCAGCTCGGTCCAGCAGAACATCATGGGCCACTGCCTCTGCGTCCTCGGCGACTCGATGGCGATGCCGGTCTCGGCGATGGTCCGCAAGTTCCGCCCCGAGTTCGAAGCGGTGATCGAGTCCGCCGGCGTCCCCGGCGACGACCCGCTCGCGGTCGTGCGGGGGATGGAGCAGACCCTGGGAGCGTCGGCGTGAGCCCAGAGCCGCGCCAGGTGACGATCACCGTCGACGGCCGCGAGATCGCCGCGGTCGAGGGCGAGATGCTGCACGACGCCGCCCGCAAGGGCGACGTCGAGATCCCGGTCTTCTGTTACGAGCCGAAACTCGGCGACCCGGTCGGCGCCTGCCGCATGTGCCTGGTCGAGATCGAGGGGATCCCGAAACTGCAGACCTCCTGCTCGACCCCGGTCCGCGACGGGATGGTCGTCCACACCCGCACCGAGCAGGTCAAACACGCCCAGAGCGCGGTCGTCGAGTTCCTCCTCGTCAACCACCCGCTCGACTGCCCGGTCTGCGACAAAGGCGGCGAATGCCCGCTGCAGGACATCTCCTACGGCTGGGGCCCCGGGAAAAGCCGGGTGATCGACGAAAAGCGCCACTTCCCGAAGCCGGCCGAACTCTCGCCGCTGGTGGCGATCGACCGCGAGCGCTGCATCCTCTGCTACCGCTGCGTGCGCTTCAGCCAGGAGGTCTCCGAAGACGCCCAGTTGCAGTTGCTGGAGCGCGGCGACCGCACCTTCGTCGGCACCTTCGACGAGCGCCCCTACGTCGCCCCCTTCCACGGCAACATCACCGACCTCTGCCCGGTCGGGGCGCTGACCAACTACACCTACCGCTTCCGCGCCCGGCCTTGGGACATCGAGAACGCCGGCTCGGTCTGCACGCTCTGCCCGAGCCAGTGCAACGTCAGCTTCACCGTCCGCGACGAGCAGGTCAAACGGGTGGTCGCCCGCGACAACTCCGAGGTCGACGACGGCTGGCTCTGCGACCGCGGCCGCTACGGCTTCGAGATGTTCGCCGACGCGAAGCGGATCGGCGGGCCGCGGCTGAAAGGCGGCGCCGAGGCCGACTGGGAGCGGGCGATCGCGGCCGCCGCCGAAGGGCTCCTGCGCGCCAACGGCAAGGTCGCGGCGATCGTCGGTGACGCCTCCAACGAGGAGGGCTTCCTCGTCCAGCGACTCCTCCGCGAGGCGCTCGACTCCCCGCACGTCGACTCGCGCCCCTCGCGCGGCCCGGGCGCCGCGACGCTGCGGCGGCTGGCCGAGCCGGCCGTCTCGGCCAAGGTGCGCGACATCGACGGCGCCGACGTGATCCTCGTCCTCGGCACCGACCCGCTGCACAGCTCGCCGATCCTCGACCTGCGGATTCGCAAGGCGATCCGCCGCAACGGCGCCAAGCTGGTGGTCGCGACCGAGCGGCCGACCGCGCTCGACGGCGGCGCCGAGGCGATCGCCCGCTTCGCCCCCGGCCAGGCGGCCCACTTCGTCTCCGAGCTGGCGGGCGCGATCCGCGGCGCCGACAACGTCGCCACCCCGGTGGCCGAGACGCTGCGCGACGCCGGCAGCGTCGTCGTCCTCTGGGGCGAGCGGATCGGCCGCGAGGCCGGTGCCGTCGAGGCGCTGCTCGACGTCGCCGCCGCCGCGAACGTCGCCGCCACCGAGGGCTCAGGGCTGCTCGAGATCCCCGACACCACCAACGCCCGCGGCCTGCGCGAGGCGGGCTGCCTGCCCGACGCCGGGCCCGGCCTCGGCGAGACCGCCGCCGGAATGGCGACCGAGGAGATCCGCGCCGGCCTGATCTCCGGCGAGCTCAGCGGCCTTGTCCTCTTCGGCGCCGACCCGCTGCGCGATTTCCCCGACACCCCGGCCTGGGAGGAGGCGCTGACCGCGGCCGACTTCGTCGTTGCCTTCTCGATGCACGAGAACGCGACCACCGCCAAGGCCGACGTCGTCTTCCCGCTCGAGACCCATGCCGAGAAAGACGGCACCGTCACCCACCCCGACGGCCGCCTGCAGCGGGTCCGCCCCGCCGCCTCGCGCCCGGGCGACATCCGCCCCGGCTTCCTCGTCCTCAGCGAGCTCGCCGCCCAGCTCGGCCTGCAGACCGGCGTCGACAGCCAGCCCACGGCCTTCGCCGCCCTCACCGCCGCCGTTCCCTTCTACGGCGGCATCGCCGACAGCGACATCGGCGGCCGCGGCATCCGCTGGCAGGACCGCACCGGCGAGACCCCGCAGCCCGGTCCCCAAGGAGCCACGCAAGCTTCCGAACAAGGGCCGACCGAGACCGGAGCGACCAGTAAAGGACATGCCCATGAGCAAGTAGAGACGGTCGGGTCGGGTTCCCCGGACACTCAGCCCGACGCGCCGATCAGCATGGTCCAGCCGGACGCGACTCCTCGCGGAGTGGCGTCCGGGGAGCCCGACGCGACCGTCCCCCCGCCCCAAGATGCTGGCGGTCTGCTGCTGGGCACGTATCGAGATTTGTGGGCCGGCCCGGTCACCGAGCTGAACGCGCCGCTGCGCTTCCTCACCCCCCAGCAGCGCCTCGAGATCTCGCCCGCCGACGCCGAGCGGCTCGGCCTGCGCAGCGGCGACAAGGTTCGCGTCGGCCAGAACGGCAGCGCCATCGAGGCCACGGTCCAGGTCAAGGAGCGGGTCAGCGAGGGTGTCTGCTTCCTCGCCGAGGGCGTCGCCCCCGGCAACGCCAACGCGCTGCTGAACGGCGGCCCGGTCCGGGTCAGCGTCGAGAAGCTGAGCGGGGTCGGCGCCTGATGCTGCCGCTCGCCGACACCCAGCTCGCCGAAGCGACCTGGATCATGGTCGTCAAGTCGATCGTCATCTTCGCCGTCATCTTCGGCGTCCTGCCGCTGCTGACGGTCCTCGAGCGCAAGCTGATCGGCCGCTTCCAGCATCGCTACGGCCCCAACCGGGTCGGCCCCTTCGGGATCCTGCAGCCGCTTGCCGACGTCGGCAAGCTGATCTCCAAGGAGAGCTTCAAACCCGAGAACGCGATCGGGACCCTGTTCATCCTCGGGCCGCTGCTGCCGGTCCTGGCCGGGGTGCTGTCGCTGGCGATCATCCCCTGGGGCGACGTCCAGGATGGAGTCGGCCTCTACGGCATCGACGTCCCGATCGGCATCCTCTACTTCTTCGCCGTCGGCTCGATCGCCTTCTACGGCCTCCTCCTCGGCGGCTGGTCCTCGGGCTCCAAATACAGCCTCCTGGGGGCGATGCGTTCGGCCGCGCAGCTGATCTCCTACGAGGTCTCGATGGGGCTGGCGCTGCTCGGCGTGATCATGATGAGCGGCTCCCTCTCGCTGGTCTCGATCGTCCACGCGCAGGGCGAGCTCTGGTTCATCTTCCCCCAGTTCGTCGGCTTCCTGATCTTCATGCTGGCCGGCTTCGCAGAGACCAACCGCACCCCCTTCGACATGCCCGAGGCCGACGCCGAGCTGGTCCAGGGCTTCATGACCGAGTACGGCGGCATGCGCTTCGGCTCCTTCCTCCTGGTCGAATACATGGAGATCCTCGTCGTCTCCGGGATCGCCGCGGCGATGTTCCTCGGCGGCTGGATGGGCCCCGGCCCGAGCTTCCTCGACCCGATCTGGATGCTGGCGAAGATGCTGGGGCTCGTCCTCCTCTTCATCTGGGTACGCGCCACGCTCCCGCGCTTGCGATATGACCAGTTGATGAGCCTGGGTTGGAAAGTCCTGCTGCCGCTGGCGACGCTGAACGTGCTCGTCACCGCCGTCCTGGTGGTGGTCACGTGAGCGCCTGTCGAGTTTGTATGGCTATGCCTTACAAAGGCGACACGCGGGGAAGCAGCCGATGAGTTTCGACCCCAAATCGGCCCCCTACCTCGACTCGATCGAGGTGGTCGAGGTCCAGCGCGGCCCCGAGCCGGGCGGCGTCGGCGGCGTCTACCGCGCCTTCGGCGAGACCCTGCGAGGGCTGAAGACGACGATGGCGCGCCTGATCGAGGGGCCGATGACGATCGAGTACCCGGAGGAGAAGACCCCGGTCTACCCCCGCTTCCGCGGGCGCCACAAACTCCACAAGTTCGAGGACACCGGCCTGGAGAAATGCGTCGGCTGCTCGCTCTGCGCCGCCGCCTGCCCGGCCGACTGCATCCGCGTCGTCGCTGCCGAGAACATCCCCGGCGACCGCGTCTCCGCTGGCGAGCGCTACGCCGCCGTCTACGAGATCAACCTCAGCCGCTGCATCTTCTGCGGCTACTGCGAGATCGCTTGCCCCTTCGACGCGATCACGATGGGCCACGACTACGAGATGGCCGACTACAACCGCCGCGACCTGATCTTCACCAAGGAGATGCTGCTCGCCGAGCCGGTCGAGCGGACGCCGCTGAAAAGCGAGGGGGAATAGATGGAAGCGGTGCTCTTTTTCCTCGCCGCGATCGGCGCGCTCGGCGGCGCGGTCGGCGTCATCGCCGCGCGCAACCCCTTCTTCTCGGTGCTGGCGCTGATCGTCCACCTCTTCTCGCTGGCGGTGCTGTTCCTGCTGCTCACCTCGGCCTTCGTCGCCGCCGCCCAGGTGGTCGTCTACGCCGGCGCGGTGATGGTCCTCTACGTCTTCGTCGTCGCCTACGTCGGCGGCGGCGGCGAGTCGGCCTGGGAGCCGATCCCCGGCCAGCGCTTCCTCGCGCCGCTGCTCGCGATCGCCCTCTTCGTCGAGCTCTCGGTAGCCGTCCTCGGCTCCGCCCTCACCGCCCTCGACACCAAGGGCCCCGACGTCCCCGCCGGCTTCGGCGACCCAGCCGCGATCGGCCGCCTCCTCCTCGAAAAGTTCCTACTGCCTTTCGAGGCCAGCAGCATCTTGCTTCTCCTGGCCGCTGTCGGCGCCATCGTCCTGGCCGCCCGCCGTCGCGAGGGGGACGCCGCGTGAACATCGCCTGGTACATCGTCCTCAGCGCCCTCCTCTTCACCACCGGCGCCGTCGGCATCCTGATCCGCCGCTCGCCGATGGTGATCCTCCTCTGCCTGGAGCTGATGCTGAACGCCGGCAACCTGGCGCTGGTCGCCTTCAGCCGCATGGTCGGCAACGGCCAGGGTCAGGTCTTCGCCGTGATCGTGATGGTCGTCGCCGCCTGCGAGGTGGTCGTCGGCCTCGGCCTCATCGTCGCGATCTTCCGCCGCCGCCTGCCGCTCAACGTCGATGACCTGCGGGAGCTGCGCGGATGAGCGCCACCGCCTGGTGCTGGCTGGTCCTGCTCTTCCCGCTCGCCGGGTCGATCACGATCGCCCTCGGCTTCAAGGCGCTGCCGGCGAAGGTCACGGGCGCGATCGGCACCCTCGCGATCGGCCTCGCCTTCGCCTGCGGCATCGCCGCCCTGCTCAACCTGCTCGGCGACTCGCCCGAGGCGCGCCACCACGCCTCCTCGCTCTGGGACTACGCCAGCGTCGCCGGCCTCGACATCAAGCTCGGGATCTTCGTCGACCCGCTCTCGGTCTTCATGGTCCTCGTCGTCACCGGCGTCTCGACCCTGATCCACCTCTACTCCTTCGGCTACATGCAGTCCGACGAGGGCTACCGGCGCTTCTTCAGCTACCTCAACTTCTTCGTCTTCTCGATGCTGCTGCTGGTCCTCGCCGGCAACTTCGTCCTGCTGATCGTCGGCTGGGCCTTCGTCGGCTTCGCCTCCTACGCGCTGATCAGCTTCTGGTACCGGCGCGAGACCGCTACCAGGGCGGGGATGAAGGCCTTCGTGATCAACGTCGTCGGCGACATCGGCCTCGTCCTCGCCGCCTTCCTGATCTTCCGCGAACTCGGCTCCTTCGACTACGGGACGGTCTTCGAGCGGGCGCCAGAAGCCTTCAGCACGAACGGGTGGACGATCACCGCGATCTGCCTCCTGCTCCTCGTCGGCGCCTTCGCCAAGTCGGCGCAGCTACCGCTCCACACCTGGCTGCCAGACGCGATGGAGGGCCCGACCCCGGTCTCCTCGCTGATCCACGCGGCGACGATGGTGACCGCCGGCGTCTACCTGATCGCCCGCACCCACGCCCTCTTCGTCCTCGCCCCCACCGCCGCCGACATCGCCGCCTTCGTCGGCCTGGCGACGCTCTTGGTGGCCGGCACGATCGCCCTGGTGATGACCGACCTGAAGCGGGCGATCGCCTACTCGACGATGAGCCAGATCGGCTACATGGTCGTCGGCGTCTCGATCGGCGCCTACAGCGCCGGCATGTTCCACCTGATGACCCACGCCTTCTTCAAGGCGCTGCTGTTCATGGCGGCCGGCTCGATCATCGCCGCGAGGGCCAACGAGCAGAACATCGACAAGATGAGCGGCTTCGGCAAGGCGATGCGGTTCACCGCGGCGACGATGCTCTGCGGCTCCCTCGCCCTCGCCGCCTTCCCCGGCACCTCGGGCTTCTTCTCCAAGGACGAGATCCTCGCCTACGCCAGCGCCCGCGGCGGCATGTACCTGATCTTCACCGTGCTCGGCTACCTCGGCGCCCTGCTGACCGCCGTCTACACCTTCCGGCTCGTCTTCCGGGTGCTGCCCGGCAAGCCCTGCCCGGAGGCGCAGGAGCTGATCGACACCGGCCACGTCCACCACGCCCACCCCTTCAACCCCGCCAGCGGCGAGGAGGAGGACACCGACGTCGGCTTCCCCGGCCCCGACCACCACATCGCCGAGCAATCGGCGCCGATGCGGGTCGCGATGGGCGTGCTCGCCTTCCTGGCGCTGTTCGCCGGCTTCGTCCAGGTGCCGGGCGTCGACGAGGCGATCACCCACTTCCTCGACCCCGTCTTCGCCGATTCGCCGCTGGCCGAGATCGTGCCCTCGGTCGGCGCCTCCTGGTTCGGGCTCGCGATCGGCGCCGTGATCTCCCTCGCCGGGATCGGGATCGCCTACTTCCTCTACGTCGCCAGCCCGGAGTCGCCGCGCCGGCTCGAAGCCCGCTTCCGCGGCCTCCACACCTTCCTCTACAACAAGTGGTACTTCGACGAGCTGATCGACGTCCTCGTCGTCCGCCCCGCGCTGGCCGTCGGCCGCTTCGCCAACCGCGTCTTCGAGCGCTTCGTCGTCGACGGCCTCGTCACCGGCACCGAGGGGACCGTGCGGGGCGCCTCCGGCGTCGTCCGCGCCGTCCAGAGCGGCTTCGTCCGAAGCTACGCGCTGCTGCTGATCGCCGGCTTCGCCGGGCTCGCCCTCTACTTCCTGCTGACCAGCTCATGACGGAGGCCGCCCGATGATCAACGTCCTGCTCTGGGCACCGCTGGCCTTCGGGGTCGTCGGCCTCTTCCTGCCGCGCCGGCTGGCGCCCTGGTGGGCGGTGCTCGGCACCCTCGCCACCCTCGGCGTCGCGATCGGCATGGTCGTCGGCTTCGACTCCGGCGACTCGGGCCTGCAGTACACCGTCGACACCGCCTGGATCTCCGGCCTCGGGGTCGACTACAGCCTCGGCCTCGACGGGCTCAACCTCTTCCTGGTCCTGCTGACCGCGGTGCTGTGGACCGGCGGCGTCACCTTCGCCGCCTTCCGCGAGCAGGAGCGGCCGAAGACCTTCTTCTTCCTGATGCTGGTGGCGGAGACGGCGACGCTGGGCTCGTTCCTGGCTCAGGACCTGCTGCTCTTCGTCCTCTTCTTCGATTTCATGCTGGTCCCGTTCTACTTCCTCTTCGGCGCCTGGGGGCAGGACCGCAGCGCCGAAGGCGGGCAGACCGCTGCCGCGGCGACGCTGAAGATGATCGTCTACACCCTGATCGGCTCGCTGCTGATGCTGGTGGCGGCGATCGCCACCGCGATCATCTCCGCCGACGGCGGCCACCTCACCTTCTCGATCCAGGCGCTGCAGGAACAGGGCCTCGGGACCGGCAGCCAGCGCTGGATCTTCTGGTTCTTCGCCGCCGCCTTCCTGGTCAAGATGCCGGCCTTCCTCCTCCACGGCTGGATGCCGGACGCCTACCGGGCGGCCCCGCTGCCGGCGCTGGCGGTCTTCTCCGGCGTCCTCGCCAAGGTCGGCGCCTACGGCTTCCTGCGGGTGGTGCTGCCGCTCTTCCCCGACGCCACGGTCGAATTCCAGGAGGTGATCCTGATCATCGCCCTGGCCTCGATCCTCTACGGCTCGGTGATGGCCTTCACCCAGACCAACGTGCGGCTGATCGCCGGCTACTCCTCGGTCGCCCAGCTCGGCTTCATCACCGCCGGGATCTTCGCCCTGCGCGCCGACGGCTCCGACGGGGCGATCCTGCAGATGGTCAACCACGGTCTCGTCGTCGCCCCGCTCTTCGTCATCGTCGCCCTCCTGGTCGAGCGCACCGGGACCGAGGACATCCGCGAGATGGGCGGGATGGCGCTGCGGGCGCCGGTATTGGCGGCGCTCTTCCTGATCGTCGCCCTGGCGACCCTGGCGATGCCGGGCTCGGCCAACTTCGTCGGCGAGTTCTACATCCTCAACGGCCTCTTCCAGGCGAAGATCGTCTTCGCCTTCGTCGCCATCAGCGGCGTCGCGATGTCGGCTTACTACGCGCTGCGCCTCTATCAGGGGGCGATGCACAACCGTAAGCCGGAGGGGATGCTCTCGCGGGAGATCGGGGTACGCGACGCACTGGTGCTGGCGCCGCTGGTCCTCTGCATCGTCGCCCTCGCGCTCTACCCACAACTGATCCTCGAGCGGACCGCGCCGACCGTCTCCCAAACCGTCGCCCACGTCACCGGCGGCGAAGCCCCCGAAGCCCAACTCGCACAGAAATGAACTTCAACGAGCCACATATCGACTACGCCGGCATCTCGCCGCTGATCGCCCTCACCGTCGGCATCTGCGTCGTCCTCCTCAGCGCCGTCTTCAAGCCGACCCGGCGCTGGGCGCCGCCGCTGACCCTGCTCGCCCTCGGCGCCACCGCCGGCCTCTTGATCTGGCGCTGGGACGAACCGCAGAGCCTGATTACCGGCGCCCTGCGGATCGACGACCTGGCGATCTCGATCTCGCTGATCGCCGTCCTCTGCGCCGGCGTCTGCGTCTTCCTATCGATCGGCGAGCGGGCGACCGAGGAAGCCGGCTCGGGCGAGTACCACGCGCTCCTGCTCGGCTCGGTTCTGGGGATGGTGCTGCTCTCGCAGGCGACCAACCTCGTCACCTTCTTCGTCGCCCTCGAGACGCTCTCGATCCCGCTCTACATCCTCTGCGCCGCCAACCTGCGGCGGGAGGGGTCGCTGGAGTCGGGGCTGAAGTACCTGATCGTCGGCTCGATCGGCTCGGCGACGCTGCTCTACGGGATGGCCTTCCTCTACGGCGGCACCGCCTCGACCGGGTTCGCCGGCATCGCCAAGGGCATCGCCCACCAGGGCCTCGTCGGCGACCCGCTGATCCTGATCGGGATCGCGATGACCCTGGTCGGGCTCGCCTTCAAGACCTCGATCGCCCCCTTCCACCAGTGGACGCCCGACGTCTACCAGGGCGCCCCCACCCCGATCACCAGCTTCATGGCGGTTGCCACCAAGGCCGCCGCCTTCGCCGTCTTCCTCCGCTTCTTCGACGTCGCCCTCGGCCCCACCGTCGACGAATGGCAGCCGGCCCTGGCGGCGCTGGCGGCGATCTCGATCATCGTCGGCAACGTCGGCGCCCTCGGCCAGGACTCGCTGAAGCGGCTGCTCGGCTACTCCGGCGTCGCCCAGGCCGGCTACATGCTGGGCGGGATCGTCGTCGCCTCCGAGTCCGGCGTCAGCTCGCTGGTCTTCTACCTCGCCGCCTACGCCTTCATGAACCTCGCCGCCTTCGCGGTGATCGTCGCCCGCGAGCGCGAGACCCCCTACGGCGACGACATCCGCTCCGTCCGCGGCCTCGCCGCCGAGCGACCCTGGCTGGCCTGGCCGCTGACGATCTCGATGCTGGCCCTCGCCGGGCTGCCGGCGACCGCGGGCTTCATCGGCAAGCTCTACCTGATCGAGGCCCTGGTCGAAGGCGACTACACCTGGCTCGCCGTCTTCATCGCCGTCGGCACGATGATCTCCCTCGCCTACTACCTGCGGGTGGTGGCGGCGATGTGGATGCGATCGGATGCCGAGCGTCTGCCCGGCGGCCAGCCGGCGATCGCCGGCGCCTCGCCCGAGGCCGATCCGGTCGACCCCGACGCCGGGCGGCGCTGGTACCTGGTCGGGCCGGCCGTGCTGGGGGCGGCGGCGACTGTCTTCTTCGGAGTGATCCCCCAGCCGCTGGTGGAGTTCGCCAGTCACGCGGGCGCGTCCCTTTTCTGAGAGGCCCCTAGACAAAGGTTTTGTCGGTAGGGAGGGCGGGTGGCCCTCTTCACTCGCCTACCTGGCTGGGTCGTCTGCAGTCTGCCGAGATCGAGGGTGGGCCAGCGGCGCAAAACGTGAAGAGGACCACCCGGCCTCCTGGCGACAGGCTTGTCCAGACGCCCAGAAGTGCGGGAGCTTTTGCGGAAGCTTCCGGCCCTTGGGCGTATGGCAGAGCTCGTTTGAGGGAGGGGGTCGGGACCCCTCCGGAAGAATGTTCGGCGACATGCAATCTGGTTATTGCGCGGCGTAGCCGCGCGGCATGTTCTCCCCGAAGCGAAGCGAGGGGAGGTCAATTCTGGAGGAGGGGTCCCGACCCCCTCCCCACACCCCAGATCGTCAGACTGCGCGACCCGTGGGTGTCCTGCTGACTAGCTTGCTGATGATCGCCGGAACCGGAGTTGGGGTCTGGTCGGAGCTGCGGTACCCGCGGACGGCGGTGGGGCTGGCGCGGCAGATGCTGATGGTGATGCTCTACGGGCTGGTCCCCGTCGTCATCTTCTTCAACCTCGCCGCCGCCTCGGTCAGCGTCGACAACGCGGTCGGGATCGGGATCGCGCTGGTCAACATGGCGCTGGTGGGGATCGTCGCCTGGCTGCTCTGCTCGCGGCTGCTGCGGCTCAGCCGTCCCCAGACCGGAGCGGTGATCTGCGCCGCGGTCGTCGCCAACACGACCTACCTCGGCTATCCCTTGACGGTCGCCCTGCTCGGCCGCGACCACCTGCCGTCCGCCGTCCTCTTCGACGTCCTCGTCGGCGGGCCGGCGATGATGCTCGGCGCCTTCGCGGTGGCCGCCGCCTTCGGCACCAAGGCGGGTGAAGGGACCGGGGAGCGCCTGCGCACCTTCCTCACCCGCAACCCGCCGCTGTATGCGGCGGTGCTGGGCCTGCTGGCTCCGAAGGCGCTCGCCCCGGCCGTCCTCGTCGATGCCTCGCAGGTGCTCGTGGTGGCGCTGCTCCCGATCGGGTTCTTCGCCGTCGGCGCCACCCTCGCCGAGGGTGCCGAGCAGGGCGAGCTGCCGCTCCCTCCCCCCTTCACCCGCCCGGTCGCCGTGGCCGTCCTCTCCCGCGTCGCCCTCGCCCCCGCCCTGCTGATTATGCTGGCCGCCCCCCTGATCGACCTTCCCTCCGCCTACCGCCTGCTGTCAGCGATGCCGACGGGCATCAACGCCCTCGTCATCTCCCACGCCTACGGCCTCGACAACAACATCACCGCCGAGGCGATCACCTGGTCGACCCTGATCGTCGTCTTCGCCGCCCTCGGCTCGTTGCTGCTCTAACGCTTTTACGCGTGCCGACCAATCATCTCCTCATGGACGGCAAACCTCGCGTCCATCCTCTGTTCCAACCTGCTCTCGACTCGATCGATCCTCTTGTCCAGGCGGAGAAAGCCTCCCGACATCCGCATCGACAGTTCGGTGATCCACTTGCTCAGGCCTTTCAGCCGTCCCTCGTTGGCCTCGGTCATTCCTGCCTCCTTTGTCCTTGCTGCAACCTCCGATTTGCACTCCGACTAGAGCTGCGTCGCGATCAACCCGAGCAGCGCCGCGAACATCGCACCGCCTACCTGCAAGAGCGTCCGCTGCAAGCCCCCCAATCTCGCATCCAGTTGCTCAAACCTTGCGTCAACCTGGGCGAACCTTGCGTCAACCTGGGCGAACCGTTCGTCCACGTGAGCGAAGCCGCTCTCGACCCTTCCGCTTAGGTCGTCGAGCCGTTTGCCCATCTCGTCTACGCGACCGGTGAGGTAGCCAACCTGCTTGGCCAGCTCATCGGAGCGTCCGCCGTTCTGATCCGCCATCCCTGCCTCCCTGTCCGCGACCGCAACCGTCATGGCCGACAGCGTAGCAGACAAAAAGTTACGTATCTGTGGCGGCTCTGTAGATTCTTGGTCGTGCTCCACCACGTCGGAATCGAGGTCGCGCCGGGTGACATCGAAGCGATGGTCGGCTTCTTCGGGCTGCTCGGCTTCGAGCAGGTCGAGCCGCCGGAGACCCTCAGCCGCTTCACCTGGGTCGAACGCGAGGGAACCCAGATCCACCTCTTGCCGCGCGAGCAGCCGATCGTCCCCGAGGTCGGCCACGTTGCCGTCGTCACTCCCGATTTCGAGGAGGCGCTGGCGCGCCTCCAGCAGGCCGGCTTCGCGGCCGAGCGGCGCCGCGAACACTGGGGGCAGCCGCGCGCCTGGGCGACCGCCCCCGGCGGCCACCGGGTCGAGCTGATGGCCGCGCCTCCCGACCCCGCCTGACCCCTAGACCAGCCCGCGCTTGGCGCTGAAGAGATCGCGGTCGGCGACCCCGAGCAGGGCCTCCGCCGTGCGCCCGTCGGCCGGGTACATCGCGAAGCCGGTCGCCGCCCCCAGCGGCCGTTCCACGTCGCTGCCGAAGCCACGGCGACTGACGCTCTCGCGCAGCCGCGCCGCGACTTCACCCGCCTCCTCGGCATTGACCTCGGGCACGATCACCGCGAACTCGTCGCCGCCCTGGCGGAAGACCGCGTCTTCGGCCCGCAGCTGCCGCCGCAGGGAGCCGCCGACCTCGGCCAGCAGACGGTCGCCCTCGAGGTGCCCGTGGCGCTCGTTGACCTGCTTGAAGCCGTCGAGGTCGAGCAGGACGAGGGCGAATTCGCGGCGGTGGCGGGCATGGCGGGCGATCTCCTCGACCAGCCGCTCGCGCAGGGCGCGGTAGTTGCCGACCCCGGTCAGCTCGTCACGCCGGGCCAGCGCCCAAAGCGCTTCGTGGCTGGCCCGCAGCCGCCGCACCAGGAGCACGATCCCGACCGCGACGGCGAGCAGGCAGGCGGCCTCGACCGAGGCGAGGACGAGGGCCTCGCGATCGGAGAAGGAGCCCAGCAGCAGCGGCGCGAGCAGGCCGATCGCGATCGCCGCCAGGGCGGCCAGGAGATAGGCCGGACCGAGCGGGAGCCGCCTCCCGTCGCGCGGCACGAGCTCCTCCCCTCCACCCCCCGGTTTCTCGATCGACGGCTTGATGAGGAAAGATTACGAGCCGACCCCGAAGGCGCGCCGCCGCACCCCCCTCGCCAGGATCGACCAATGACCTTTCAAGGAAACCCGCAACCATTCATCGCCGTGGCCGGCAA
This sequence comes from Solirubrobacterales bacterium, assembly GCA_035693065.1. Taxonomy (GTDB): domain Bacteria; phylum Actinomycetota; class Thermoleophilia; order Solirubrobacterales; family 70-9; genus VAYN01. The sequence continues at coordinate 8,702 of DASSHE010000042.1, read as the reverse complement.
TATCGGTGCCGGAAAGTCTGGTTTGGTTCAGCGCCTTGCTGCCACACTTGAGTTGGATGCGCTGCCCGAGCTGACTGAGGCAAACCCATACTTCGGGCGTTTTTACGCACAACCCTCGACGTGGGCTTTTCGGTCTCAGGTCGCATTTGCGCTCGATTCGCTGCGTCGGCACCTGCAAAGCCTCAACTCTGGTCCGGTAGTTCAGGACCGAACGGTGTACGAGACCATCGAAGTCTTCTCTCGGATCCTCCATCAAGAAGGGCACTTGAGTGCGCTCGAGATGGGCCTACTTTCCAGCTTCAGCGAGATCGCGGGCTCGCTTCCGCGGCAACCGACCCTGCTCGTGTACCTTGACGCCCCGACCAGCGTCCTACTGGAGCGGATCAGTATCCGCGCTAGACCTGGAGAGTCAGACCTCACTGGGGAGTACCTCGACCGCCTGCGTGAGGCTTACGACCGGTTCGTTTCCATATGGGATCGAAGCCCAGTGATCAAGGTGGATACGGCAAGAACCGACCTACGTTCCGATGCCGGACTGGCGCAACTCCTCTCTCTCTTGAACCTTTCTTGATTGCAGGAATCTACTCGATCAACACGAATTGCCCAGTCCGTGAGTGTTCTCGGAAAAGCAATCATCGAAGAAAGAGAACAGGAGCTGTTTCCCTGGGGTTCAAACCCGGAGAACGTGCTCGACGCCAAGTACTATCTGACGCTCGGCGAGCACTTTCTGATCCTTCCAACCGGAAAGCGCTTCGGTGAAGAGCGCGCGCGAAAGCGAGCGATAATTATCGAGCCTGGTCAGACCGCTTACGTCTCGACGGCCGAGCACGTGGCTATGCCAGACGACCTGATCGGCGTAATTAGCCCTCGCTTCACCGGCACCGAGCTCGGCATCCTTTTCTTCGGCGGCCTGTTGGTCGATCCAGGGTACGGCAGGGATGACGAAATCGGAGAGGCAGCGGGTGAGCCGCTCTCCTTTCACATCGCCAACGTTGGACGCAACTCGTTGGCCTTGCGCCCTGGTGATCCGATCGCCTCGCTTGCCTTCCTCACCATCAAGAACGCGGAGGGAAATGGGGTGACTCCAGGGGACAAAAAAGCGGAGCGGTCTCGCAAGAAGCCGATCGAACTTCGCGAAGAACTTTTTGCCGGGAAGAGAGAAAAGCCCAGTGGCGCGCTCGGCTTAGTGGAAGACCTGCGTCAGATACAGAAACAGGTCGACAAGCTACAGGCAGCAGTGAAAACCGTCGTCCTCTTCGGCGTCGTAGTTCTCGCCGCCACTCTGTTCGCGGCAGTGATAGCCGCCGTCTTCAGCTTTGCGGGGAATAACGATGGCGCGAAGATCTCCGACGAAGCTTGGAGTTCGCTCGGTAAGGCACTCGGCATGGTGGTCGGCGGCACCTTTGCTGCCTTCGCCCTAATCTGGCTTGTGATAAGTCTGGCTAGCTGGCTGATGGAGAAAAGACGCCGCCAGAGCCTGGACATCTGAGCGCGTCGGTTACCGGGTGAGGCCGGTGATCTCCATCTGGCCCGCCTCGCCGAGGCGCCTCACGGCCCTGGGCACGGACTCGGGTGCGGAGTGGTCGACGAACTCCATCGCAGCCGCCACGCCCGGATGCACCCTGGCGATTTGCTGGTGCATTTCCTGGGCGACACGACGGTAGGAACCGTGACCCTGCTTGCTCGAGCGGAGCTCAATCACGTGGAGCGCCTCCCGCGCAGTCAGGTCCAGTATGTATCGCATCCGATAGGCGAGGCAAAGGGAGTAGGGAGCCGCCCAGGCAAGGTTCTCACGTATCAGTCGATCGTACTCTTCGTGTGAGCGATGGAGGGCACGCTGGTAGGCATCGGAAACCCCCGCCAACTCAATCTCTTCAGGCATATGCGCGCCCAAGTCCGGGGTAAGCGCCTGCCACTGGGGGGTGAGTAGACGATGCCTCTGCATATCTCGGAACGCGGCATAGTCGGAGATGATCTCGAAGCGGTAGCGAACCCGCTCGAAGCCCCGCCCAGGACGATGACGCCGATTAGTGCGCGGCCCCACCAGATGCGGCATCAACGCCTCACGGTCCTTCGTCGAGAGACCCTCTAACTCCTCCCGGATTCGATCCTCGGACTCATTCGAGGCCTCAAAGAGAAGCGCAGCGAGGATGTCGTTCTCCTCGCCCTCATGGCTCAGCAGGCGGACCAGCGGGCCGGTCTCCTCCTGCTGCCCGTCGAGGCCATATTTTTTCGCGGTGTCCACCGCCCTCTGCTGTCGAGCGCGGAGGAATCCGATCCACTCTCCCCCCCGGTCCGGCCGCTCAACGCGGGAGACGAAGCTTGGAATCACAGACTCGAGCTCGTGCAGGATCATTGCCCCATAGCGACGAGCCTCGGGTAACGGATGAGCTAACAGGTGCAAGATCAAGCTCTCGTAGGCCTGTCCAGTGGCAAAGATGCCCATGTGGGAAAGAGAGGAGGCGGGAAGCAAGCCTCGCAGGATGTCGAGGGCCTTTGCCTTCAACATCCGTTCCCGCCCTGCCGAAGACTCTTCCCGACCACGGGAAACCGTCTTCTCGAGCCAGGCGGTAACTGGGGCAAGAAGGTTCGAATAGGTTTCGAAGAGCATGTCCATCGCGCTTTCATAGGCCATACCGAGGGCGGGATGCCTGTAGTAGCGATAGTCGCCGCCCTGCATTGGACGGTCGTAGGGGATATAGCGGGTGGATTGCTCCAGATAGGAGGCTAGGCGAGGTCGCTGCAGGACCTTCGTCATCACGTTCGACGTCCACTCACAAGCGATATGCGCCCCGCCGAGCTGCGCCACGGAGTCGTCGCCGAAGCCGATGAACACGCGTTCGTACAGTTCTGCCGCTCGCCGCCCCTCCGAGAGTCGTGGAAGTTCGCCGATATCTGGTAGCCCGTCCGCGAACTCCTCGAGGAAGAGGCGCCGCAAAGTCCCCTGGTAGCGGGAGTAGCGAGCAAAAAGCGCGCCCTTGACGGTCTCGGGCAAGTTGATGAGCGCGAAGACCGGACTCTCAAGGTTCGTAAAGTGGTTCGAGAGCTTCGCGCGCTCCGCCTCACTGAAATTTTCCATCGGATACTGCATGCCTCTTCAGACTAGCCAGCGACGCGGCGTTGCCCAGCGTCTCGACAGTCCCAAAATGCGGAGGAACACGACGGCCTACTCGCGCTGCTTGCGCTTGCGCCTCTCGCCAGGCTCCCCGGAGCCGTCGGCCGCATCCTCTGGTTCCTCATCCTCAGACGGTTCCAGTTCGGCGGCGGCCTGCTCGCCGGGGGTCGGCCAGGGCAGCGCTTCGCCGGCCTCCCAGGCCGGGGGGCGACCGCCGGGAACGACGCCGAGCAGCAACGAGGCGAAGTAGAGCAGCCAGACGAGGGCGATGATCAGCAGGACCGGCCCGAGCAGGAAGACGACGCCCGAGGCCATCCCCAGCGAGCCCCAGAACCGCGTCAGCAGCCCCGTCCGCATCGCCCAGAGGCAGGTGTAGAAGAAGGAGATGACGAAGGCGAGACCGCCGGCCAACCCGAGGCCGGAGACGATCGGGAACAGGGAGGCGTCGCTGATCGCGTTTTCGGCTTCGTCTTCTTCGGTCTTTTTCGTTTCGCAGGCGGCCAGCGGCGATTCGCCCGCCGCCGGCTCGAATTCTTCCCTGAATTCCTTCGCGCCTTCGTCCTTGCGGTCGGACGCGCACTTTTCCTTCGCTTCCTTGGGCGAGAGGGTCGACTTCGCTTCGCCGCCGACGAACTTGTCGGCGGCTTCGGTGCGGGCGCCGACGGTCAGCCCCGAGGAGACGGCGAGAAAGAGCGGCGCGATCAGGATCAGGCCGACCATCTGCGGGCGCACCCGGGCGCTGCGGGAGCGAGCGGCTCGGAAGAGGTAGAAGAGCGGCGCGATCAGCAGCAGGAAGCCGAGCGCCTGCAGGATCCCGCTGAGCGCGACCGAGCCGTGGTGCGCGTCGACCGAGCGCAGGAACTCCGCCGGGTCATTGCCGCTGACCTCGCTCGCCGCGCTCGACCCGATCAGCAGCACCACCGCCAGCAGGGTCAGCACCGCGACGGGAATCCGCCAGCGTCGCTCCCACTCGACCACGGCCTCTTTCCTCATCCTCTAGCCCCTCTCGTGGAAATAGAACTGGGGCAGGGCCCCCTCGATCACGTCCTGGGTCATCTTCTGCGCCACCTCGAGGTTGCCGCTGCGCACCGCGATGTCATCGAGGGTGACGATGCCGGCCAGCAGGCCGCCGCTGACGACCGGGAGTCGGCGCACACGGTGCTGGACCATCAGCGCCGCCGCCTCGTCGAGCTCCATCTCGGGCTCGCCGCAGATCAGCGGCCGCGAGGCGTGTTCGCCAACCGCCGAGCCCGGATCAGCGCCCGCCGCGAAGATCCGCAGGGCGACGTCGCGGTCGGTGATCATCGCCACCGGGCTATCGGCGGGATCGACGAGGACGACCGAGCCGACGCGGTGGTCGCGCATCAGGCGGGCGACGTCGAGGGCGCTCGCCTCGGCCGGCGCCGTGACGACCGCCTGGGTCATGATCTCGCTGAGCCGCACGCGCCGTACGCTATCGGGCATGACCGCATCCACGAGCACTTCCGCCACCACCCGAGTCGTCCCCCTGGAGGCCGGAGCCGGCCCCGACAACCCGCCCTGCCCGGCCTGCGGGGAGCCGCTGTTCGGCTGGATCGACCGCCGGGATTGGACCGCCGGGCCGGTGCGGCGCTGCGAGAGCTGCGGCCTTGGCGTCGTCGGCGGCTCGGCCGGAGCCGAGGAGGCGCTGCGCCAGCTCGAGGCCTGCCGCCGAGGCGAGGACGAGAGCTTCCGCATCCCCAACCGCGCCAGCTTCGCCTGCTCGCTCGGCGGGCCCGGCTGGGCGGGCCTCGACCCGGCCGCCCATTACCTCTGGACGGTCGAGGCGGTGCGGCGCCTGGTCGCCCGCCGCGACCAGGTGGTCAAGTCGAGCCGCTGGGCGCCGGGAGCGGGGCTGGCCGCCACCTGGCAGACGCTCCTGAACAGCGTCACCTTCGGGCACAACGTCGCCCTCGGGGCGCTCGCCGGCGCAAACTCGGCGCCGGCGAAGAAGCCCTGGCAGCGGCGCATCGACGCCCTTGCAAGCGTCGTCCTGGCGATTCCGGCGATGGCGATCGCGCTGCCGCTCGAGCTCGCCGGCGCCCCCTTCGGCCGCGGCGCGGTGGTCACGGTGCGGCTCGAGCTGCTCTGAGACCAGCCGCTAGCTGAGACCTTCGCGGGCCTCGCGCACGAGCGTCACGGCCTCCGGGAATAGCACCCGGATCGCGTCGCGGACCTGCATCGCCTGCTCGTCGGCGTTGCCGGTCAGCTCGAGGCGGCCGATCGAGGCGACGGTCATCTCGACCGCCAGCTTGATCGCGTTGTCGGCCCAGGCGACCCGCTGCGAGGACTGCATCTGCTCCGAGAGCTCTTCCATCCGGGCGCGGAACTCGTCGGGATCGCCGAACAGGTTGAAGGGGCTGCCCTCCATCGCCCTCCATGTAAGCAGAAGCGGCACAGCGCCGGCACCGAATCGGCGCTTTCCGCGCGCCACCGGTGCGCGGACGCGGCCTACGGTCCCCCCGATGAGGGGACCGAGGGACTCAGAGCGGGGTTCGGCCAGCGTCGAGCAGGCCGCGCTGGCGGCGCTGATCGCGCTGCTGCTGATCGCCGCCGTCAGCGCCGTCGCCGCCGGAGGCGAGGTTGACGCGGGACGGGGCCTGGCGAGCGCCCTGGGCCGCCGCCTGACCTGCGCACCCCGCCTCCCCGACGCCTGCGGCCACCACCCGCTGGTTCCCGCCTACGGCTGGCCGCTGGCGCGGCTGGCCCGCTCCCTCGCTCCGGCGCCCCTCGCCCGGCCCGGCGCCTCCGGACTGCCGCTGGCGCCGGTCGACTTCCGCCGCTGCCGCAGCGAGAGCTGCGCCGTCGCCGCCGGTCCCCACCTGACCGCCTCCGGTCGCCGCACCACTGCCTTCACCGAGCTGGTCGACCGCCGCCGGTCCCGCGGCTGGGTCGAGATCGTCTACTGGCTGTACCGCCCCAGCCTCGCCTGGGAACGGATCGTCCGCCGCGCGACCCAGGCCGACGTCGACGCGGCAGCCGGGACCGAGGTGCTGGACCGCGACGATCCCGCTCTCGTCCCCCTCGAGACCCTCCCCGGCCGCAACCACTACGTCTTCCCGGCCGGCGAACGCCCGCCCTGGCAGTGGCAGATCCCCGGCCGCTATCCCGGCTGGTCGAGCTGACGCGGCAGAGGCGCCGCTGCACTGAATCGCCGTAGAGCTTTTCCTCGGTATGCGCGGAAAAGCTCTACGGCGCCCGTGCCGTTCAGGGCCGGCCGGCGGCTTGCGCCGCCTTCTCGGAGTCGGCTTCATCCTGAGCCTGCCGAATCAGCCCCCGCCAATCCGCGGTCCGGAAGACCAGCAGGATCGCCAGGAACCCGAGCACCACCGACCAAGCGGCCATCGCGATTTGGGTGCCGACCGAGAAGGAGAGCACCGCCGTCCGCGACGGCCCGCTCAGGGTCGCCACCAGCAGCGCCTGCTGCGCGCCCGCACCTCCCGGGGTGAAGGGAATGATGTTGGCGATCGCCTGCACGCTCATCACCAGCATCACGGCGCCGACCGAGCCCGGGATGCCGAAGGCTTCGAGGAAGAACCAGAAGGCGGCGAAGCGGAGGACCCAGCCGACGCCCTGCCAGGCGGCGACCTCGCGCAGGTAGCGCCGCGGCGTCGTCAGGATCACCAGCCCCTGGCGAACCCGCGCCCAGAAGCGGCGCACGCGGTGGGCGAGCAGGTAGATGCCGACGGCGATCGCCAGCAGCAGCGCCCCGGTGACGATCAGGAACGTCTTCGGGTGGTCGGCCCAGAAGGAGATCTCGAAGGCGGGCAGGTCCGGGATCCGCGGCAACGGCGGCAGCAGGCCCTGGGTGATCGCGTAGAGCAGGACCAGGATCCCAACCGAGGTGTCGAAGACGGTCTGGACGAGGAAGGACGAGGTGACGGCGGGATAGGAGGAGTCGGGGATCTGCCGTTTGACCAGGAAGACCTTGGTGACGTCGCCGGCGTGCGCCGGCACCACCGCGTTGATCCCCGCCCCCGCCAGGTAGGCCGCCGCCAGCGGCAGGAAGGGGATGCGCTTGTCCGGGTAGGCGGCCCGAAGGACGTTGCGCCAAGCCCAAGCCCGAGTCAGCTGCATCGCCAGCAGGCAGAGCAGCGCCAGGGCAAAGGTCGTCCAATCGATTTCCGAGAGGTGCCGGAAGAATTCCGCGCTGCGGTTGAAGAACGCTTCGAAGTTGTCCTGGAGATCAGCGAAGAGCACTCCAGCTAGACTAGCCACGCTCGTGCCGGACACCGACACGCACACGCTGCCCCAGACCCCCCTGCAGGACCCCGCCGACGTGGCGATGTGCGCGCGTGCCCGCGAGCGCTACACCGCCGACCGCAAGAGCCGCTGGCGCCGTCGCCGCAAACGCCACGCGCAGCTCCCGAACCTGATCATCATCGGCGGCCTCAAGTGCGGGACGACGAGCATCCACCACTACCTCGGCCTCCATCCGGAGATCCAGATGTCGAAGCCGAAGGAGCTGAACTTCTTCGTCGCCGAGCTGAACTGGGACCTCGGCCTCGACTGGTACGCGAGCCGCTTCGACGACCGCTTCAAGGTGCGCGGCGAGTCCTCCCCGCACTACACGAACCTGCCCCGCTACGACGGCGTCGCCGAGCGGATCAAGCAGCACTGCCCCGACGCCAATCTGATCTACATGGTGCGCGACCCGATCAAGCGCATCCTCAGCCACTGGGTCCACGCGACCGGCGCCGGCTACGAGACCCGCGAGCTGGTCCCGGTCCTCTCCGACCCGGACACCCAGTACGTCAACCGCTCCCGCTACTGGATGCAGCTGCAGCCATACCTCGAGCGTTTCGATCACAGCCGGATCGAGGTCATCACGCAGGAGGAGCTGCAGCGTGACCGCGACGCGACGATGCGCAAGGCCTTCGCCTACGCCAGCGTCGACGAGAACTTCACCTCCGAGCAGTTCGACCGCGAGTGGGAGAAGTCGGCGGCCAAGTCCGGCGACAAATACCAGTTCATGGAGAAGCTGATCAAGCTGCCGGGCTTCCGCTCCTTCGACCGCAATTTCGACCGCCTGCCGGAGCGGATGCGCTGGATCGTCGAGAAGGTCGTGCACGACCCGGACAAACCTCCCGCGCCGAAGCCGGTGCTGCCCGACGACCTGGTCGAGACCCTCCGCGGCCGCTTCGGCGAGGAAGTCGCGGAGCTGCAGAAGTTCGCCGGCCGCGAGTTCGTCGGCTGGAACGACTACTCGGGCTGAGGGAGCTTTCGGCGGGACGGGTGGGGGTCCGTGGGGCCTGCGCCCGTCCGAGATGGTTCTGGTCGGTCCTGGGCTCCTCATGGGGGTCCTGGCAGGCTGTGACCCCCATGAGGAGCCCAGGACGTGAGGCTTTCGTGAGGGAGGCGTCACAGGGACGTTGCGAAGTCGGACTTCCGTGGGGGAGGCGTCACAGACGGGGGGAGGTCGGACTTCCGTGACGATCGGGTCGGGGAGCTTCCACACCTCGGCCCGATCGGTCACAGAGACGCCGGGAACGTCACACTTCCCGGCCCCCTTAGGCTCCTTTCGGGCCGGGATTAGGGGGCCCGTGACGCGCTGCGTGAGTTGACCGTC
>DASSHE010000041.1:0-20314 GCA_035693065.1 Solirubrobacterales bacterium | reverse complement strand
GAACCATGTGGCGCCTGCCCTTCGGGCCGAGGGGCGCGTTAGCGTGGAGCTTCATCCGGTTCCTCCTTGTTGCTGGGGCTTCGACACCGCCAGCCTCCAAGGAGGTCCGGATGAACAACGTGCTTAGGAATTACACCTAGGAGGGACTGGCGAAACCCGCGTGTGCGGCTCGGCGAGCGCCGGACCGAGCGGGGCAAGGACGCAGGGAGGCCAAATAGCAGCGCTATTTGGCCGACTGAGGACGCCGCACCGCGACGTGTCCGCCGCCGCCGGACGTGCGCGGGGGTTTCGCCAATCCCTCCTTAAGAGCGCAGGTCCTCGTCCATCTGCTCGGCCTCGTAGGCCTCCGGGATCCGCCCGTCGACCGCGGCCGGCTGGGCGCGGAGCGAGGCAAGCCCGGCGATGACGTAGCTCGGATGGCGGAGGCGGGCGAGCCAGACGCGCTCGCCGGGGGTGAAGAAGCCGGTGACGAGAAGGGCGAGGGGGTAGGCGGCGAAGATGAGGACGCGGAGGGCGAGGCCGAGGGCGCCGGAGGTGGGGGCGAGCAGTTCGCCGATACCGACCAGCGCCGCCACCGTCGCCACGATCCGCAGCAGCCTCCCCCACTCGTAGGGAACCGGGAAGAGACGCTGGGTGAAGCCGTACATCAGCCCAAGCACGACCAGGTAGGAGGCGACGAGGGCGATGCCGGCGCCGACGATGCCCAGCGGCGGCACCAAGACGAGGTTGAGGACGACGTTGGCGACGAGCGCGCCGAGCGCCGCCGGGAGGTTGAACTCGGTGCGGCCGGTGCGGCCGAGGATCACGACCAGCACCAGGTAGAGGGCGTAGAGCGTGACCGCGGTCGAGATCAGGCCGACCGCTTCCCAGGAGTCGAAGAACTTCGGCGCCGCCAGCGCCCGCACGATCCAGCGCGAGAACAGCCACATGCCGGTGACGGCGAAGGCGCAGCCGGCGGTGAAGAGGGTGACCACGGTGGCGTAGGCGCGGCGGGCGTCGCCGTCGTCGCGGATCGAGTAGGCCAGCGGCGGCCAGGCGAGCTGGAAGCCGCGGACAATGATGGTCACGGCCTGCGCGAACTTGACCGCGAGCGAGTAGAGGCCGGCCTCGGTGAGGCCGAGCGAGCGGACGATGATCAGCCGGTCGACGAAGTTGAGCGCGTAGAGCGAGACCTCGGCCGGCATCGTCGGCAGGCCGAAGCGGAAGAGGCGCCGCAGCAGGTGGCGGTCGAAGCGCAGCGAGAGCCGCCGCCACTGCCAGGCGATCAGCCCGAGCACGAAGACGGCGCCACTCGCGTAGCTGCCGAGCAAGAGCCCGCGCGCACCCTCGTCGAGGAAGACGACGAGGACGACCGTCAGCGCGATCGCGGCGAGGACGTTGAGGAGGGTGGTGACGAAGTAGGCACGGGCCCGCTCCTCGAGCCGGAACAGGGTCAGCATGAACTCCCACATCGTCAGCACCCAGAGGCCGCCGATCGCGATCCGGACCAGTTCCGGCCCCGACAGGCCGGACGGCAGTTCCCCCGGATCGAGCAGCGCTTCGGACAGCGGGCCGGCGAAGGGCAGCAGCAGCAGCGCCCCGAGCGTGGAGAGCCAGAAGAGGCCGGCGAAGGTGCTCTTGACGACCGCGCGCGGATCCTCGTCGTCGCTGTAGTAGAAGCGGAGGATCGCCTCGATCAAGCCGAAGCGGACGATGATGCTGGCGGTGACGACGGCGGCGAAGAGGATCTCGGCGGCGCCGTAGTCCCTGGTGCCTAGGTACCGCGTGTAGAGCGGCAGCAGGGCGACCGCGATGACTTTGGAGAAGATGCTCGCCGCCGTATAGGCGGCGCCGGTCGTCGCCAGGCGGCGCAGGTATCCGGAGATTCCCTGTGGGGGAGCTTCGGGACTCGCGGCCACGCCGGGAGCCTAGGCGGGTTCCCGGACCGCGGGAACGGCGGCGTGCGCCAGCGAGGCGCCGACCGCAAGCAGGACCCAGGTGATCGGGTCCTCGAAGAAGCCGGCGTAGGCGAGCGTGTGCACGAGCAGGGCGACGAAGGTCGCCATCACCGCAGCCCGGGCGGCGCGGTTGCCGAGCGGCGGCGGGGGATTCGTCCAGAGACCGGATCCCAGGGTCCAGAGGGCGACCGCGATGAGGCCGAGGTAGGCGGCCAACCCGATCAACCCCTGCTCGGCGGCGACGGTGACCGGCTCGGTGTGGGAGACGGTGACCGGGGCGTCCTTGTTCGCCCGGTGGTCGCGGTAGGCGCGCTGGAACGAGCCCGACCCGTAGCCCCAAAGCGGCCGTTCCCCGAAGAGGTCGGCGCCGCCGGAGACGAGGCTGCCGCGGCCGCTGAGGTCGACGTTGAGGCGGTCGCTGGTGATCTTGCCGGAGCCGCCGACGAGGACCACCACGAGGACGGCGCCGACGAAACCGACGGCGACCACGGCCAGGGTCCAGCGCCAGCTCCAGCGAATTGCCGCCAGCATCGCCAGGCCGGCGAGCAGCGCCAGGTAGCTCGACTGCGAGAAGGTCGGGACCAGGCCGATCCAGAGGACGAGGATGAGGCCGCTGAGCAGCCAGAAGCTCTCGCGCGTGCGGGCCCAGAGCATCGCCGCGGTGGCGATCACCGTGACCAGCGCTAGGTAGCGCCCGTAGACGTTGGGGTCCCAGAAGACCGAGTTGACGCGGAAGTAGGTGTGGAATTCGTTCGAGCGGATGATCTGGTCGTTCCAGAAGAGGCTCTTGGCCGCGTACTCGACGCTGCCGACGAGGACGAACGCCACCGCCTCGACCCCGATCACGATCAGCGCCCAGCGCAGCAGCCGGCGGTCCCACTCGACCTCGCGCAGGAGCCGGTAGGCGAGCGTGAAGGGGACGAAGAAGAAGCAGAGGTTCTGGAGACCCTTCGAGAAGTCGGCCGAGTAGAGGACCTGGAGGGAGTAGAGGAGGATCACCGCCGCGAGCATCCAGGCCAGCGCCCGCGGCGGGTGCGCCGGCAGCGGCCGCGTCCAGTCGCGCAGGAGGGTCGCCACCACCGCGGCGGCGATCACCAGGTACAGCGGCACCAGCAGGTTGGCGGTGTCGCCGCCGGCGTGGAGCGGCACCCGGAAGGGAATCGCGAAGACGATCGCCAGCGGCATCAGGGTCGGCCAGCGACGGAAGAGGTAGGTGAGCGCCGCGACCGCCGCCGCCGCGCCGACCGCCAGCGCGGTGATGCGGTCGGGGCTGTCGCGGAGGTCGACGATCTGGGTGGTGTGCCACTGGTCGCCGGCGATCAGGACCGGGAACAGGACCATCGCCGCGACCATCACCAACGAGCGCAGGCGGCCCGGCGGCAGCAGGATCGCGGCGGCGCTGGCGCTGCCGACGGCGACGACGCCGACCCCGGCGAGAACGTCGCTCACGGTTTCGACCCCGGGGCGACGCCGCCGCTGCCACCGGTGGTGGCGCAGAGGGAGCGCCGGCGCTCGGGCGCCGGGTGCAGGGCGATCACCCCGGGCGTGACCAGCACCCGGTCGCCCAATTTCACCCGCAGCTTGTAGCGCCCTCGGCGGGCGGTGCCGCCGCCGCGCTGGCGGCCGTCCCAGTAGTAGGTGTGGAAGCTGTAGCGCTTGAGGAAGCTGTCCCGCGCCAGCGTCACCACCACCCGGCCACCGGGCTTGATCACCTGCACCGTCCCCTGGCCGGAGATCGTCGTGCGGAAGCGGATCCGGATCCGGTCATGGCGGCAGTCGCCGTTGGGCGTGAAGCTGTGGAGCGTCGGCTCACCCTTGCGGTGGGGGGCTCCGACGAAGCTGACTTTGTCGAGCACCAGGGGCTCGCGCTTGACCCGCTGCGAGTAGACGAAGGCGATGCCGGTCGCGAGGACCAGCAGCGTGAAGACAACCGCGGCCGGGGTTACCGAGCGGCGCGGCCGCTCACTGGAGCGGCGCGGCATTGTCCTCGCCGACGATCACCGCGACGTCTGCCCCAGCCGAGACCGATTCGATTTCCCCGCTCATCAACTGCAGCTTCTTGATCTGTAGCTGCTTGGCGACCTTGCGCGCTTCCGGCGCGTGGCCGCGCTTGTACATGACGACGCTGTCGGTGTAGGCCGAGCTGCTGTTGGTGACGGCGCCGAGCTTGAAGCCCTTGCCTTCGACTTTGTCGCCCCATTCGGCGGCGAGGCCCGGCACCGCGGTGCCGTTGAGGACGCTGACTTCGATTTCGCTCGGCTTGATCTTCGCGGCGGCCTGCTTGGTGCCCTTGCCCGAGCTTTCGTCGGAAGAGCCGGAGATGGCGAAGTAGACGCCGCCGCCGATGAGGACGAGGACGACGACGAAGAGCGCGACCAGTGAGGTCGGGCGCGCCATCCACTCGCCGAGGCCGGAGAAGCGTTCGCGCAGCCGCGCGCCGCGGCTTTGCTCGGGCAGCCCCGCCTCCCGGCGCCGGCGACGCTCCTCGCGGCTGGTGACGGTCTGATGCTCGGCGGTTCGCGCTTCCTCCAGCGCCCGCAGCTCCTCCGCCCGCTGGGCGGCGATCGCCGAGGTGGTCTCCTTGCGCTCGCTGTCGCGCTCGGGGGCGGAGCCGGCCCAGTCCCGCAGGCGGCGGATGTCGCGCCCATGCGTAAAAGAGAGCAGCGCGAGCACGGCAAGGCCGAGGAACGCGGCCAGGCCGGCGAAAGCGCCTATTTGTTCGATCACATGGACCAAAGCGGCGCCGAGAGGCTACTCGTCGGCGAGGACCGTCGCGGCGTCGCCCCCGGGTGCGGTGACCATCTCCACCACCCGCTGAGCCAAATTGGCCTCGTCGCCGGCCATCACCAGGTGTTCCAGCGAGTTCAGCGTCGACTCCACCCACTCCGGGTCGAGCGGCTTCCGTCGCACCGCCCGATTGATCCGCCGGGCCGCGGTCGGCTGCGCCTCCTCGCCCTCGGAGAAGAGCTCCTCGTGCAGCTTCTCCCCCGCTCGCGGCTGGGTGAACTCGATCGCGATGTCGGTTTCCGGCTCGTAGCCCGCCAGCCGGATCATGTTGTGGGCGAGGTCGACGATCTTCACCGGCTCGCCCATGTCGAGGACGAAGACCTCGCCCTTGCCGCTGCCGATGTCCCCCGCCCTGATCACCAACTGCACCGCCTCCGGGATCGTCATGAAGTAGCGGGTCATATCCGGGTGGGTGACGGTGACCGGGCCGCCGCGCTCGATCTGGCCGCGGAAGATCGGCACGACGCTGCCGGAGGAAGCGAGGACGTTGCCGAAGCGGACCGAGGCAAAGCGCGTCTCCGGGTGCTTGGCGGCGGCGGCTTCGACGATCCACTCGGCCATCGCCTTGGAGGCTCCCATCACCGTCTTCGGGTTGACCGCCTTGTCGGTCGAGATGAGGACGAAGCGCTCGACCTTGGAGGCGGCGGCGGTCTCGGCGGTGACCCGGGTCGCGATCGCGTTGTTGCGGACGGCCTCCAGCGGGTTCTCCTCCATCAGCGGCACGTGCTTGTAGGCGGCGGCGTGGAAGACGACCTCGGGCTTGAACCGCTGCATCACCTCGAGCATCCGGTGCGGCTCCTTGCAGTCGGCCAGGACCGACTCGCAGGAGGCGAAGTGGCGCTCGGCGACCATCTCGCGGTCGATCTGGAAGAGGTTGTCCTCGGCGTGATCGAGCATCACCAGCAGCCGCGGGCGCACCTGAGCGATCTGGCGGCAGAGCTCGGAGCCGATCGAGCCGCCGGCGCCGGTGACGAGGACGATGCGGTCGTGCAGGTAGGCGCCGACGCGGTCGAGCTCGCGGACGATCGGCTCGCGCCCGAGGACGTCCTCGACCCGCACCTCGCGGAGCTGCTTGTTGAGCTGGACGCCGCCGCGCAGCAGCTCGAAGACGGTGGGCAGGGTGCGGACGCGGACCTCGCGATCGCGGCAGGCGGAGACGATGCGCCCGCGCAGCGTGCCCGGCGCCGAGGGGATCGCGATCACGACTTCGTCGGGCTCGCTCTCGTCGAGGATCTTCTCGATCTCCCGGGTCGAGCCGAGCACCTTCAGCCCCAGCATCCGCATCCCCCGCTTGCGCGGGTCGTCGTCGACGAAGCCGATCGCGGTGGCGCCGAGGTTGGGGTTGAGCTGGAGCTCGCGGACGACCATCTGGCCGCCGGAGCCGGCGCCGACGACGAGGACCTCGTGCTTGGGCAGCCGCGAGCCGCGGCTGGGTCGCTCGACGATCAGGCGCACGGCGAGGCGGGCGCCGGCGATCAGGATCAGGGTGAGGATGAAGTCCATCACCTCGATCGAGCGCGGCAGCGTGTGGGCGAAGGGCTTGGCGACGGCGAAGACGATCACCACCAGGGCGCTGGCGACGGCGACGGCGCGGGCGATCAGGAGGAAGTCGCGACCGCTGACGTAGCGCCACCACTTCTGGTAGAGGCCGAAGGCGGCAAAGACGGCGAGCTTGCCGACGACGATGAAGCCGACCGACTGGGCGAAGAGAACCTCGTAGCGGTGCGGCCAGCCGTGCGGCTGGTCGAGGAAGCGCAGCTGGAAGGCGAGGAAGTAGGCCAGCGCCACGAGGGCGCCGTCGGCCGCAAGCTGCAGGACCCGGTTGCGGTAGACGGGGTGGTTCAACCGGCGCATCGAACCAGCCAGTTTAGGGCCACTTGAGGTGAATCCATAAGCTACGGCGCTGAATGGGCCCCCTCCTGCTCGCCAGCGTCACCGACAAGGTGGTCGAACCGATCGTCGACGTCGCCACCGAATTCATCGGCTCCGCCGGCGAGGCCGCGGTCTTCCTGCTGATGGTGCTGGAGTCGGCCTGCATCCCGGTGCCGAGCGAGGCGATCATGCTCTTCGCCGGCTTCAGCGTCTCCAAAGGCGAACTGACCCTGTTCGGGATCGTCGCCGCCGGCGTCCTCGGCAACCTGGTCGGCTCCTGGATCGCCTACGCGGTCGGCTACTACGGGCGGCTCGACCTGCTGGAGAAAAACAAGCTGATCCACATCAGCCCCAAGCACCTGAAATGGGCCGACGACTGGTTCGCCCGCTACGGGGCCGCGACCGTCTTCTTCTCGCGGATGCTGCCGATCATCCGCACCTTCATCTCGCTCCCCGCCGGGGTGGCGAAAATGCCCTTCTGGCGCTTCACGACCTACACCCTGCTCGGCTGCATCCCCTGGGTGCTGATGCTGGCGATCATCGGCGAAAAGGTCGGCGACAACTGGGAAGACTGGCGCCACAAGCTCGGCTACCTCGACTACGTGGTCGCGGTCGCGATCGTCGCCGGCGTCGTCTACCTGATCGTCAAGCGCCGGCGCCGCGGTCCCGAAGCGGCCGGGACGAGCGAGGTTTGAGCGGCGGCGGGATTCCCGCCGGTCGCGCGGTGGCGCTGGGCCTGGTCCAGGGCCCGGCAGAGCTGCTGCCGGTCTCCAGCTCCGCCCACATCGTCCTCGTCCCCTGGCTCGCCGGCTGGGACTGGGACGAGGTCGACCCGGAGCTGCGCAAGAGCTTCGAGGTGGCGCTGCACACTGGCGCCGCCCTGGCCCTGCTGATCGGCCAGCGCCGGGTGATCGCCGAAGAGCTGCGCCAGTTCGACGGGCGACGGGCGCTGCTGCTCGGGCTCTCCTTCCTGCCGGCGGCGGCGGTCGGCTACACGCTGGAGCGGCCGATCGAGCGCCGGCTCGGCGGCCCGCGGGCGACCGCCTACGGCCTGCTGGCCGGAGCGGCGGCGATGCTCGTCGCCGACCGGCGGCCACAGCGGCGCGGCCGCGGCGACGCCACCGCGGTGGACGGCTTGGCCCTGGGGGTCGCCCAGGCGGCGGCCCTGGCCCCGGGCGTCTCCCGCAACGGCGTCACCCTCGCGGCGGCGCGCTGGCGCCGCTTCTCTCGCGACCAGGCGAACCTGCTCTCGCGCACGATCGCGCTGCCGATCATCGTCGGCGCCACCGCGCTGAAGGGCGCCCGGCTGGCCCGCCGCGGCACCACCCCGGAGCTGCGCCGGGGGCTCGCAGTCGGCATCGGTGCCTCCTTCGCCTCAACCCTCGCCTCGCAACGGCTGATCGGCCTGGTCGAGCGCGACCGGGCGCTCTGGCCCTACGCGGCGTACCGGATCGGCCTGGCGGCGGTGGTGCTGCGGCGGCTGCGGCGCCAAAGCTAATTCCAAAATTTGGAGATATTTGGAGTTAGCTTGGAATTCGTGCTACAACTCCAAGTCTTGGAAATACTTGGAGTTAGCTTGGAGTTCGAATGTACGTAGCGCCCGCTCCGGAGATCCCCGCGCTGATCGACGAGCTCGACACCGACGCGGCAATAGAGGCGATGACCGCGCCTGCGGAGGTGGTTCCCCGGCATGAGTATCTCCACTGGGACAGGCTTCAGCGTCTTCAACCGCCCGCTGGTCTGAGCAGCAAACAATGGTGGCTGAAGATCAAGCTCACCCGCAGCGACGAGTTCCGGCCTTTGCCGCTCGTCGACAAGCAGGGAAAGCCCTTCGGCTACACGCTCCCGGACATCGTCCTTCGCCATCTCCACCACGTCGACCAGCGTTGTGCGGGAGAGGTCGCGATGGACGAGGTGGTGACCTCTGAGCGCGAGGCAGGGAGGCGCTTCCTCGTGAACTCACTGATGGAGGAGGCGATCCGCTCCAGCCAGCTCGAGGGCGCGACCACCTCCCGTGTCGTCGCCAAGGAGATGCTGCGAACGGGACGCGCCCCACGAGACCGCAGCGAGCTGATGATCCTCAACCACTTCCGCGCCCTCGAATTCATGCGTGAGGAGATGGGGAAAGAGCTGACTCCTGAGTTGATTCTGGAGCTTCATCGGATTGTCACCGAGGGGACCCTTAAAGACCCCACCGCCGCCGGCCGGCTGCAGCGCCCGGGCGAGGATCGGGTGGCGGTCTTCGACCATGACGGAAGGGATCCGGTCCATGTTCCCCCACCCGCCGAGGAGCTGCCGGAACGGATGGAGCTGCTCTGCGAATTCGCCAACGAAGGGGAGGGGGATCCATTCGTGCACCCGGTGGTACGGGCGATCTTGCTGCACTTTTGGATCGCTTACGACCACCCGTTCGAAGACGGCAACGGGAGGACCGCGCGGATCCTCTTCTTTTGGGCGATGCAGTCGCGCGGCTACTGGCTTGCTGAGTATCTCCCGATCTCTAGGCTGATTCGCAACGCCCCCGCCAAGTACGGGCGGGCGTTCATGGAGGCGGAGACCGACGGTGGTGACGGGACCTACTTCCTGATCCACCAGCTGACGGTGATCGAGCGGGCAATCGCCGATCTCCATCTCTATCTCGAGCGAAAGGTCTCCGAGGTCCGCGACATGGAGAGGATGCTGGAGGAGAACGCGGACCTCAACGGCCGCCAGATTGCCCTCCTTGCCGCTGCGGCGAGGCGTCCGGAGGCGATCTACTCGTTCAGCAGCCACGCGCGGAGCCACAGGGTCAGCCATGAGACGGCGCGATCCGATCTGCGTGAGCTCGTTGGACGCGGCTTCCTGGTCCCCCGCCGCAAAGGCCGACAGCACCTCTTCGAACCGACGCGCGACCTGCCGGAGCGGCTGCGAGAATCCGACCGATGAGCGCAAGCGACGCCTACGCGAAGGCCGGGGTCGACCAGGGAGCGGCCGATTCGGCCGTGGCCGGGCTGGTCCGGGCGCTTGGGGCGATCAACCTTGGGCGCCCCTCGGCGCAGGTGCCGCTGCCGGGGCACTACGCGAGCGTGATCCGGATCGACGAGCGGACCGGGATCGCGCTCTCCACCGACGGCGTCGGGACCAAGCTGGTGATCGCCGAGGAGCTGGGCCGCTACGACACGGTCGGGATCGACTGCGTGGCGATGAACGTCAACGACGTGATCTGCGTCGGCGCCGAGCCGCTGGCGATGCTCGACTACATCGCGATCGAGAAGGCCGACCCCAAGGTCTGCGAGGAAATCGGCGTCGGGCTGGCGCGCGGAGCCGAGCTGGCGGGGATCGAGATCCCCGGCGGGGAGCTGGCCCAGCTCGGGCAACTGGTCCGCGGCGTCGACCTCTCCGGCGCCTGCTTCGGGCTGGTCGCGCTCGACGCCGTCATCGACGGCTCGGCGGCGGAGCCGGGCGACGTCGTCATCGGCCTCCCCTCCAGCGGCCTGCACTCCAACGGCTACACCCTCGCCCGCTCGGCGCTGGCGGAGATCCCGCTCGCCGACGAACGGCTCGGGCGGTCGCTCGGCGAGGTCCTGCTCGAGCCAACCGAGATCTACGTCAAGCCGGTGGTCGAGCTGCTGCGCAGCGAGGTCGACGTCCGCGGCCTCGCCCACATCACCTCGGGCGGTACCGAGAACCTGCTGCGCCTCGCCGCCGAGGTCGGCTACGAGATCGACGAGCCGCTGCCGGTGCCGCCGATCTTCGGCCTGATCCAGGAGCTGGGCGAGGTCTCCGAGGCGGAGATGCGGGAGGTCTTCAACCTCGGCTGTGGCTTCTGCGTGGTCGTCCCGGCGGCGGACGAGGCCGCGGCCCTGGAGCTGCTGCGGCGGCACTACCCGGCGGCGCAGCGGATCGGCCGCGTCACCGCCGACGCCGGCGTCGTCGCCTAGGCGGCTTCCCAGAGCGTGCCGGTGAGGGCGCGGCGCGTGCGCAGCTTGCCCGCGGCGGCGAGACGCCAGAGCTCGGCGCAGGTCGCCGGGCCCTCGGACTGGCCGAGGACTTCGGCCTCGCGGGTGGCGATCGGGCCAAAGCGGGCGATCGCCTCGAGCGGCGGCAGCGGGCCGGAGTTGACCGGAGGCGCTCCGGCGGCGAGCGCGGCATCGCGGTAGGCCTCCAGCGGCTGCCAGCCCCAAACCCCGTGGCGGCCGCCGTCGGTGCCGATGAAGACGGCAGACGGGAAGGAAAGCCGCTCGCGGCCTTCGGTCTGGCTCAGCTTCTTCGCCGCCCGCGCCTCGTCTGGCACGTCGCGGGCCTCCTCCATGTGCGCCGCGAAGGCCTCGGCTGCCTCGTCGGAGCCGAGCGCCGCCTCGAAGCGGACGGGGTCGAGGCCCGCAGCCGCCGCTTCCTCGACCAGCAGGTCGTGCTCGTCGAGCTTGCGGCACTCGCAAAAGAGCCCTTCGCGCACCCGTCGCAGGTAGGCGTAGCCCGCCTCCCATCCCTGCTCGGCGGCAGCCTCCACCGCGACGCAGACCGGGTGGGTACTGGCGATCGGGTTGGCGGTCCAGAGGCGTGGGTCGCAGGGCATGCCCGTGCGACCGGCTACGTTGAGCCAATGCGACATCAGATCCGCGAAGCAATCGGGGCCGGAGCCGATCCCTCCCTCCTCGTCCCGGTACTCCCGGCCGTAGTGGCGGGCCAGCCCTCCCATCACCCAGACGAACTCGAGCTCGCCCTCGAACTCCCAAAGCAGCCGCCGCAACAGCGGTTCGGCACCCCAGGACCAGACGCAGACGGGGTCGGTGTAGAAGCGAACCTGCACGGACACGTGCTCGAAGATAGCCAGATCATCCTTTCCCCCTCGCGGCGTCGTAACGTTCGCGCGACGTGACCGAACCGGCCTCGACCAGCTCGCAGATGATCGGCACGGTGCTGTCCGGCCGCTACAAGCTGGAGGCGAAGCTGGGCAGCGGCGGCATGTCGACCGTCTACCTCGCCCGCGACAACACCCTCGACAGGCCGGTGGCGGTGAAGGTGATGCACCGGGAGATGTCCGAGCAGGCCGACCAGTTGCAGCGCTTCCGCCAGGAGGCGCGGGCGGTGGCCAAGCTCTCCCACCCCAACGTCGTCGCCGTGATCGACGCCGGTGAGGACGGCGGCCACCCCTACATCGTCTTCGAGTACGTCGAAGGAGAGACCCTGAAGCAGCGGATCAACCGGGTCGGCGCCCTCGACTGCCAGGAGGCCCTGGCCTACGCGATCGAGATCGGCCGCGGCCTCACCGTCGCCCACGCCCGCAACATGGTCCACCGCGACATCAAGCCGCAGAACGTCCTGATCGACGCCGAGGGCCGGGCCAAGCTGACCGACTTCGGGATCTCCCGCCAGCTCGAACAGGACGGGATGACGGCGACCGGCCGGGTCCTCGGCACCACCGACTACGTCGCCCCCGAGCAGGCGATGGGACACCCGGTCGACCAGCGCTCCGATATCTACTCGCTGGGGGTGGTCCTCTACGAGATGCTGGTCGGCCAGGTCCCCTTCCAAGCCGACAGCCAGGTCGGGGTGGCGATGAAACACGTCAACGAAGAGCTGCCCGACGTCCAGCAGCGCCGGCCCGAGCTCTCGGCCGCGGCGGCGATGGTGGTCGAGCGGGCGACCGCGAAGGACCCGAACCAGCGCTACCAATCGGCGGGCGAGATGATCGCCGACCTCTCGACCGCGCTCGAGGTCGAGGCGGCGCGGGCGGGCTCGACCACGGGCGAGGCCACCAGCGTGCTCGAAGCGGTGCCGCCGGCGCAGCGCAAGCTCTCGGGCGGCCAGCGCCTCTCGCGGGTGGCGGTGATCGCGCTGCTGCTCGCGGCAGCGGCGGCGATTGCCGTGGTGGTCCTGATCAGCAGCGGCAACGGCCCCGGCGGCGGGGGCGGCGCCCTCAACGGCAAGGGGTCGCCGATCCCGCTCAGCTCGGCGACCGACTACGACCCGCAGGGGGACGGCCAGGAGGACCCGGAAGAGGTCAGCCTCGCGGTCGACGGCAACCCGACTGGGACGGCGTGGAGCAGCGAGCACTACGACACCGACACCTTCGCCGGAACCAAGAGCGGGCCCGACCCCGGAGTCGGCCTCTACGTCACCGCCAAGGCCACCTCCTCGCCTGCCGCGATGGTGATCAAGACCCCGACTCCGGGCTGGGACGCGAAGATCTTCGCGGTCGCCTCGGGGCCGCCGGAAGAAGTCGGCGAATGGGGTGAACCGATCGGCGAGGTGGTCGACGCCAAGGGCACCGAAGAAGTCGAACTCCACCTCGCCTCCCCGGCCAAGTACTTCCTGATCTGGTTCAACCGGGCGGCGCCGGCGCGCGACCAGGAAGGCCGCTACCAGGTCGAGATCAGCGACGTGAAGCTGATCGAATGAGCCGTGGCGGCGGCGCTAGCCGCCATTGATCGGCGCGATCGGAGTGCAGAACGGGTGCTTCGGGTGCAGCGGGTCGAGGGCGGTGAGGACGTCGGCGTCGGCGATGTGGTCATAGGGCATCGAGAGGTGGTCGCCGAGGTCGAGGATGCACTGGCTCTGCAGGAGCACGTTGTGGACGTTCGCGCCTGAGAGGAAGGCCGAGCTGTACGGGGTCACGACCTGGTCGTAGAGGGTCTGGATCACGGTGTATTCGACGCCCGCGACCGTCTCGCCACCGGCATTGAGCTGGGTGATGAAGGATGAGCCGGCGCGCTGTTGCTCGCAGGCGGGGCAGAGGGCGCCGGTGAACTGGTTCGCCCCCGGGAAGAAGTTGGCGAGGACGAAGAGCCCGTCGAGGGTGGTGCCGTGGTTCGACGGCGAGAGCCCGACCAGGGTGTGGACCTTGGCGGCGCCGCCCAGGTTCTTGAGGTAATAGCGCGGCATCATCCCGCCCTGCGAGTGCCCGACGAGGTCGACCTCGGGGGCGCCGGTAGCAGCGAGGACCTGGTCGACGAAGGTGGACAGTTCCTGCGCCGAGGCGGGGATGTCGCCGACGCCGTAGACGCCGATCGCGCCGCTGCCCGAGTAGGAGCCATAGTTGAGGGCGAAGACGCAGTAGCCGTTGTTCTTCAGCAGCGGCGAGAGCGCCTGCCAGCTATCGGACATGTCGGCGAAGGTGCCGTGGACGAGGACGACCGGGCGCGGGTGCGCGGCGGTCGGTTTGCAGGACCAGTCGTTGGCCCCTGGCGGGCTCGCGGTCGAGCTGACGTGGGCATAGCCGTAGGTGCCGTTGTAGATCACCGGCAGGTCCGCCCGGGCCACCCCACCCTGCACTGCCACCAAACCGGCGGACACCACCACCAACGTCATCAGCTTGCGCATCATCTCTTTCTCCGCCTTCCCAATTGCCTACCTAAAAGTTACTATAAAGACTTCTGAGCTTTCTCTTGGGAAGGAGCTGTATATGAAGTTACGAGTGAAGTTGGCCCTGGCGCTGGCGTCCGTTCTGCTGCTTGTCTTCGCCGCCGCCGCCTCGGCGGCGAACTACGTGGCCCTGGGCGACTCCTACACCGCCGGGCCGATCATCCCCAACCAGATCTCGCCTCTCGGCTGCCTCAAGTCCGATCACAACTACCCCCACCTGGCGGCCGGCGGGATCGGGCTGGAACTGCGGGACCCGAGCTGCAGCGGGGCCAAGACCAAGGACATGACCGAAGCGCAGAGCATCGAATTCGGGACCAACCCGCCCCAGTTCAACTCGCTCGACACCAACACCACGGTGGTCTCGATCACGATCGGCGGCAACGACATCGGCTTCTCGGAAGTGATCGAAAGCTGCGTCACGGCGAACCCGTTCAGCCACCCCTGCATCGACAAGTACAACTCCGGTGGCCACGATGTCCTCGCGGAACGGATCGCCGCGACGGCGCCGAAGGTGTCGGCGGTGCTGCAGGGGATCCGCGCGCGCTCGCCTTTGGCGCGGGTCTACGTCCTCAACTACGCCGCGATCCTGCCGGAGACCGGCTACGGCTGCTGGCCGCAGATGCCGCTGGGCTTCCTCGACGTGCCCTACCTGCGCGCGACCGAGAAGCGACTGAACTCGATGCTCGCGACCCAGGCATCGGCCAACGGCGCGACCCTGGTCGACTGGTACAGCGCCAGCATCGGTCACGACGCCTGCAAGAGCAGCGGCACCCGCTGGGTCGAGCCGCTGGTCCCGACCAACCCGGCAGCGCCGGTCCATCCCAACCTCGCCGGCATGCAGGGCGGCGCCGCGGCGCTGCTGGCGGCGGGAGCGTAGCTACAGCTCGAGCTCGTAATAGAGCATCGCCGGACCGCCCGGGCCCTCTTCGTTGGTGAAGCCGAGCTTCGCGTAGAGGGCTCGGGCGGCGTGGTCGGTCACGGCGGTGCTCAGCTCGATCCAGGCGGCACCCCTTTCGCGGCTGATCGCGATCGCGGCTTCCAGCAGCGCCTGGCCGATGCCACGCCCGCGCAGCGGCGGCGCCACGTAGAGTTCCTGCAGGTAGACCTCCTGCTTCTCGGTCCAGACCGAGGGACGGAAGCGCAGCAGGGCCAGGCCGTCAGGCCCCTGGCCGCCGAGGAGGACGGTCATCGCCCCCTGCTCGAGCATCCGCGTCGCGTGCCGGGTCAGCTCCGCGACGCCGGGCGTCTCGGCCTCGAACTCGGTGTTGAAGTCGTGCAGGAGGCGGGCGATCAGCGGCGCGTCCTCGACCGTCGCCTCGCGAACCGGTATCTCTCGTTTCTCCATGACCGAAGTTTCGCTCCCCGACAGAGTGCGTGAGGCCTGCGCCTGGGTGGCGGCGCGGGCACGGTGGGTGCGGATCGACAAGCAGGCGCTCGCCGCGAACGCCGCTACAAGGCGGTTCCGAGGCCGCGCTCGCGCAACACCGCCTACTGAGCCAGCCGGCCGACGCGCATAGGTCCGTCCATCCGGGGTAGATGACCCCGGCCCCTTCCCTGGATCGTTACATTGATCCGTGCAACGGTTTTTCGAATGGCAGAACGCGGCGCCAAACCCCAAGTCTCGAAAACCCGACGCCGGGCACTGGACGCCGTGCGCTCGCTGTTCAGTCCGCTGCTGCCCGACGACTACCTCGAACTGATCAACCCGCTCTGGTCGACCCAGGAGCTGCGCGGCCGCATCGAGCGGATCGAGCAAGAGACGCCGGAGGCGGTCACGGTCCTGATCCGCCCCGGCTACGAGTGGGTGGGACACCGGCCTGGGCAGTACCTGCGGATCGGAGTCGTCGTCGATGGCGTCCACCACTGGCGTGCCTACTCGCTGACCACCGACCCCGGCCGCCCCGACGGCTTGATCGGGATCACCCCGAAGCTGGTCGAGGCGGGGAAGGTCTCGCCGTACCTGGTGCGACAGGCGCGGCCGGGGGACATAGTGCGGCTGGGCGGCGTCGAAGGGACCTTCGTCCTTCCCGATCCTCCCCCAAGCCAGATCCTCCTCATCAGCGCCGGCAGCGGCATCACCCCGATCATGAGCATGCTCCGCAGCCTCGACCGCGACGACGCGGTCGGCGACGTCGTCCACCTCCACTCGGCCCGCAGCGCCGACGGGGTGATCTTCGGCGAGGAGCTGCGCGACCTCGACGCTCGGCGGTCGGGCTACCGTCCGCACCTCCAGCTCACCAGGGAAGCTGGGCGGATCGCTCCGTCCGACCTCGACCGGCTCTGCCCCGACTGGCGCGAGCGCCACACCTTCGCCTCCGGCCCCGGCGAGATGCTCGACGCGCTGAGCCGTCACTGGGGGGAAGACGGGAATCCGGAGATGCTGGAGATGGAGCGCTTCCAGCCGGTGATCGGGGGCGGCACCGTCGCCGGCGAGGGCGGCACCGTGCGCTTCCTCTCCAGCGGCGTCGAGACCGAATGCGACGGCGGCACCCCGATCCTCGTCGCCGGCGAGGAAGCGGGCGCCGAGCTGCCCTTCGGCTGCCGGATGGGGATCTGCCACACCTGCATCGGGCGCCTCTGCGGCGGCGAGGTGCGGGACCTGCGGACCGGCGAGGTCTACGGGGCCGAGGGAGAGATGGTCCGAACCTGCGTCAACGCGCCTGAGGGCGACGTTGAGATCGCACTTTGAAAGAGAGGAATGAAACCCAGATGAGCGCTACCACCACCGCACCCATTGACACCCACGTCGAGAGCCCGCTCGCGCACCTTTCCGAGGAGCAGCTCGACGAGCTGGGGCGCGAGTTCGACGCCATCCGCGATCGCGTCATGTCCGAGCTCGGCGACCGCGACCGACGCTACATCGAGAGCATGATCGAGATGCAGCGGCGCCTGGCGGTGCTGGGGCGCGTACTGCTGCTCGCCTCCCGCAACCGCGCCGGCTGGTGGGCCGGGACGACCTCGCTCTCGGCGGCGAAGATCCTCGAGAACATGGAGATCGGGCACAACGTCATGCACGGGCAGTGGGACTGGATGAACGATCCACGGATCCACTCCTCGACCTGGGACTGGGACACCGCCTCGACCGCCGAGGCCTGGAAGCACTCCCACAACTACGTCCATCACACCTACACCAACATCCGCGGCAAGGACAAGGACCTCGGCTACGAGATCATGCGGATCGATCCGGAGCAGAAGTGGCACCCGGTCTACCTCGCGCAACCGGTCTACAACCTGATTCTGGCGGCGCTGTTCGAGTGGGGGGTGGCGCTGCACGACCTCGACTTCGAGGCGATCCGCAAGGGCCAGAAGTCGAGGCGCCAGGTGAAGCGGGAGCTGAAGGGCATCGCGGGCAAGGCCAAGAGCCAGATCGTCAAGGACTACATCGCCTGGCCGTTGGTCAGCGCCCTGGCGGCGACCGCCGTCGACGCGGTGGTGGAGACGCGCCGACAGCGCAAGCAGCCCCGCGGATTCCTCGGGCGCGTCAAACGCAAGCGGCAGAGCCGCTGGGCGCCGGTGGTCGAGGCCACGCTGAACAGCGGCAGCAAGACCTTCCGGGCGACCGCAAAGGCCGACGCTACGGCGAACGTCGTTCGTAACGTCTGGGCCTACGCGATCATCTTCTGCGGCCACTTCCCCGACCAGACCTACACCTTCTCCCAGCAGGAGGTTGAGAACGAGAGTCGGGGCGGCTGGTACATCCGTCAGCTCACCGGCTCGGCCAACATCGAGGGCAGCGCGCTCTTCCACGTCGCCAGCGGCAACCTCAGCTACCAGGTCGAGCACCACCTCTTCCCCGACATGCCGTCGACCCGCTACGCCGAGATCGCGCCGCAGGTGAAAGACATCTGCGAGCGCTACGGCCTCCCCTACAACTCCGGCCCGCTCGGCCAACAGCTGGGGATGGTCCAGCGAACGATCCTGCGGCTGGCCTTCCCCGGCGGCAGACCGCGGCCGAAGCCGGGGCCCTACCGAGCGGAGGCTCAGAACTCGTAGGCGCGGGCCTCCCGGTGGCGTTCGACCGCCAGCCGCACTAGCTGATCGCAGAGCTCCGGGTAGTTGGTGCCGGTCGCCTCGAAGAGCTTCGCGTAGACGCTGGTGTCGGTGAAGCCGGGCATCGTGTTGATCTCGTTGACGAGGACCGAGCCGTCGCCTTCGACGAAGAAGTCGCAGCGGGCGAGGCCGGAGCAGCCGGCCAGCTTGAAGACCTCGACCGCCATCTCGCGGACGCGGGCGACCGCCTCGTCGCCGATCGGGGCGGGGACGCGGAGCTGCATCCCGCCCTCGGTGTACTTGGACTCGTAGTCGTACCAGACCCCCTGGGAGACGATCTCGCCGGGCATGGAGGCGCGCGGCTCGGAGTTGCCGAGGACCGAGCACTCGATCTCGCGCCCGGGCGAGGAGGCCTCGACGATCACCCGCGGATCGTGCCGCAGCGCCAGCTCGACCGCGGCATCGAGGTCCTCCAGCTTGGCAACGCGGCTGATGCCGACGCTGGACCCGAGCCGCGAGGGCTTGACCCAGAGCGGCAGCCCCATCTGCTCACAGCGGCCCCACCAGTCGCTGCCCTCGACCGCGGTGAACTCCACCTGCGGAACCCCGCGGGTGGCGAAGAGCCGCTTCAGCGTCAGCTTGTCCATGCAGATCGCCGAGGAGAGGACGTCGCTGCCGACGTAGGGGACGTCGAGCCACTCGAGCAGGCCTTGGATGCTGCCGTCCTCGCCGAAGGGTCCGTGCAGGGCGGGGAAGACGGCCTCAGCGCCGAGCAGCCCTCCCCCGGGCGCCAGCCCGACCGCGCTGCCGGCGCTGCTCCAGCCGCCGTCGCGGCCGATCGACACCTCGACCACCTCGTGCCCAGCCTCACGCAAGCCGCGTGCGACCGCCGCCCCGGACCGCAGCGAGACGTCGTGCTCGGAGGAGCGACCGCCGGAGAGGACCGCGACCTTCATGGTTCGGTTTCCGTTTCCCCTTCTTCGAAGGATTCCGCCGCCCGCTTGCCGACCACGATCGTCACCGTATCCCCCGGTTCCAGTTCGCTGCCCGGCGGCGGGAACTGGTCGATCACGCGGCCGACCTGGCTCGGCACTTCGGTTTCTTCTTCTTCGACGCTCGGGACCAGCCCGGCGGCGCGGACGGCTTCAACCGCTTCGCGCCGTTCCTTGCCGATCAGCCCGGGGACCTTGGCGACTTCTTCCTTTTCGCCCTTGGAGACGACGATCGTCACCGTCGAGCCCGGTTCGACCTCGGTCCCGGCGGAGGGCGACTGGCGGATCACCTGACCGACCGGAGAGGCGCTTTCCTCTTCGCTGACGCTGGCCTCGAGGCCGCGACCGCGGATCTGCTGCACGGCGACGCGGCGCTGGCTGCCGACCAGCACCGGCACCTTCACCTTCTTGACCCCGCGGGAGACGACGATCGTCACCGTCGAGCCGTGGGTCGTGACGCTGCCGCCGGACGGTTCGGAGTGGATGACCAGGCCCGCTTCGACGGAGTCGGAGAAGGCCCGGGTGACCGCCACCTCGAAGCCGGCGGCTTCGAGCTTCTTCTTCGCCGCCGCGGCGGCGATCCCGCTGGTGCCAGGCACCTTCCCTTCCCCAGGGCCTTCGCTGATCGTCAGGTCGACCTTCGGCTTCGAGCAGAAGAAGGTGAGGAAGGAGCAGTCTTCTTCCGCCGAGCCCGGCAGCGGGTCCTGCTCGAGCACGACGTTGGGCTGGGTTTCCCGCTGGACGAACTTTTCTTCGCCGACGGTGAAGCCCTTGCGTTCGAGCTGGGCGATCGCGAATTCGAGCTGCTTGTTGGTCACGTCGGGGACGTCGGTGCTGGTGTCTCGGGTCAAGGCCAGGCCGATCAGGAGGCCGATCAGGATCGCCGCGACCAGTAGCGCCCAGAGCCACCAGTTGCGTTTGCGCTCGTCCTCGGGGGGCAGCTCCTCGGGCGCCGCCACGACCGGCGGCAGCGGCACGAAGGCGGCCGTGTCACGACCGACTCCGGGTTCTTTCATCGCCGCGTCGAGGGCAGCGATAAAGGCGGCGGCGCTCTGGAAGCGCTGGCCCGGGTCCTTCTCCAGCGCCCGCATCACCACCGCGTCGAGCGCCGGCGAGACCCGGGGGTTGATCGAGCTCGGACGCTGCGGCTCCTGCGAGACCTGCTTCATCGCCACCGCCACCGCGCTTTCCCCCTCGAAGGGGACGCGGCCGGTCAGCGCCTCGTAGAGGATCACCCCGATCGAGTAGAGGTCGGACACCGGCGTCACGTCATGGCCCTGCGCCTGCTCGGGCGAGAGGTAGTGCGGCGTCCCCATCACGGAGCCGGCCTGGGTGATCTCCGAGACTCCCGCGCGGGCGATCCCGAAGTCGGTGACCAGCGCCTTGCCGTCG
>DASSHE010000040.1:0-50855 GCA_035693065.1 Solirubrobacterales bacterium | reverse complement strand
TCACCGACGAGAAGAACAAGGTCTTCCGCAGCCTGCTGCCGCTCGACCCGGGCCAGGTGGTGCGGGGCCAGTACGAGGGCTACCGCGACGAAGCGGGGGTCGACCCCAACTCCAGCACCGAGACCTTCGTCGGCCTGCGCTGCGAAATCGACAACTGGCGCTGGAGCGGCGTCCCCTTCTACCTGCGGACCGGCAAGCGGATGGGCGAAAGCGCGCGGATCATCTCGATCGCCTTCAACGAGCCGCCCCACGCGATGTTCCCCGAGCACTCGCGCGTCGGCCGCTACGGGCCCGACCACCTCACCTTCGACCTCGACGAGTCCTCCCGCGTCTCGCTCTCCTTCTACGGCAAGCGGCCGGGGATGGGAATGGTGCTGGAGAAGGCGAGCATGCAGTTCTCGCTGGAGGAAACCGACTACCGCGGGGAGACCCTGGAGGCCTACGAGCGGCTGATCCGCGACGCGATGGCGGGCGACCACACCCTCTTCACGACCGCCCGCGACATCGAGCGCCTCTGGGAGGTCTCCGAACCGCTGCTGCGCGAGCCGCCGCCGGTGAAACCGTACCCGCCCGGCTCCTGGGGACCATCCGAGATCGGCGCCCTGATCGCCCCGCACAGCTGGCGCCTCCCGTTCGCCCGCCGCTGGCGCGAGCCGCGGGCGCGGGCCGGGGACGCCGCGGCACCGCGCATCGACGGCAGCGAGGATGCCGCCGTCGATGCACCGAGGACTCGCCCCTAGTGTGTTTCGACTGTAGTGAAGTCGATCTGTGAGCCCTCGACTCCGCCTTCGTCTTTGTATGCCTTGAGTGTGTAGCTGCCGGTGATCGACAGGTCGCTGCCGGTACCGCCGACGAGCATTTCGCAGAGGAGGCCGACCTTATTGAAGGCCACGCCTTTAGATGTCACTTTCGCGCGGATGTCTTTCGGTTTCGACCCTTCGACCTCTTCCCAGTGCACGCCCTGTTCGGTTTCTGGTACTCCTTCGATCGAGACGGTGCAGCCGTTGACTGTGATCAGCATGGTTTTCGAGCAGACAATTTCCACGCGAGCGTGTCCGGAATTGTCTGTTTGACCGTACAGCCTGTAGGCGCATGGGTTGTCGATCGTCGCCGCCACCCCGCTGAGGACGCATTTTTCGTACAGGGGTTCAACCGTGACGGAGTGTTCCTCTTCCCTTGTGGATGTGTGTTCCAATTTGGTCACGCCACAGGTCATCGTCCCGCCAGAGCCGAATTTGAATTCGGTTAACGTCCCACCTACTGATTCCCCTGTGATGAGGTAGGTATTTTCCCAATATTCCAAGCCCGCTTTGAAGTCATGGCTTGGCAGTGCTACGGCAGGTGCCGCGGTGATCGCGGCGGTCGCCAGCACGACAAGCAGCGCGCTGAGGCAGCCGAGTTTTACGAACATGGTTGATCCTTTCTCTCCCTGGCCCCATTCGAGGGGCCGATCGAGAGAGAATCACCAGCGTTTATGAAATAGTCAATAATTCTTTAGAAAACTGCGGATCTCGCCGATCGCCTGCTCGTTCTCGCGGAAGTGGACGGCGCGCATGCCGGCCGCTTCGGCGCCCTCGCAGTTGGCCTGGAGGTCGTCGATGAAGAGACAGGCCTCGGCAGGGATCCCCACCCGCTCCAGGGTCAGCTCGTAGATCCGCGCTTCCGGCTTGCGGGCACCGACGAAGGCGGAGTCGACGATCGTCTCGAAGATCTCGTCGACGGGCAGCATCGAGCGCCACAGCGGCTCCCACTCGCGGACGTTGTTGGTCAGCATCGCCATCGTCAGGCCGCGCGCCTTCAGCTCGCGCATCAGCTCGATCATCGGCTCGTTCGGGTCGAGGGCGCCGAAGAAGGTGTGGCGGAAGTGGTGCAGGTGGGGGCGGTGGCCGAGCACCGGCTCGAGCCCGTCGGCGAGGCGGTCGAGGAACTCGTCCTCGCTGATCTCGCCGCGCTCGAGCCGGAACAGCGGCAGCTCCTCGTCCTCGCCCAGCCCCTCGCGCATCGCCCGCCCGAGGCTCTCGGGCGAGATCCCGACCTCGTCCTGGATCGCGGCGAAGGAGGCGAGCAGGGGGGTGGTGAGGACGCCGCCGAAGTCGGAGACGATCGCCCGGATCTCAGCCATCGGCGCGGGCGACCTCGTAGTGCCCGAGGCCCTGGCGCCCTTCGACCGACCAGCGGAAGAAGGCGATGCGGGCGTCGAGGCCGCGGCGCTGGACGGCGACCGAGCTGACCAGCGTCCCGGCCCCGCGCAGCGGGCGCGGGTCCTCGACGTCGCTCCAGAGCTCGAGGCTGACCCGCCGCTGGACGCCGTCCTCGCCGTACTCGGTCGAGATCAGCGCCTCGTCGAACTGGACCGGGGCGGAATCGGCGTCGCAGAGCACCGCCGCCACCTCCTCGTCGTCGGGCCCGGAGCCGCCCTCGGGGAGGGTCGCGGTCAGCGCCAGTAGGCCGCCGTCGTCGAAGACGATCCCGATCGACCTGCGCGCGATCTTGCCCCCGTCGCTCATGCTCCGGCAGCCTAAGGGCCGGCGCTCTAGATTGCCGTCTCGATGTCCGACCCCGGCGCGGACCCCGCCACCCCCCTGACTGTCCGCGACGCCGATCCCGCCGGCGACGCGCCCGCCTGCGCCGAGATCTACGCCCCCTACGTGAGCGACAGCGCCATCTCCTTCGAGGAGCGGGCGCCGAGCGCGGCCGAGTTCCGGGAGCGGATCCAGCGCTACGGGGCCACCCACGCCTGGCTGGTCGCCGAGTGCGACGGGGCCGTGGTCGGCTACGCCTACGCCTGCGCCTTCAATCCGCGCCCGGTCTACCGCTGGAGCGCGAGCGTCTCGGTCTACGTCGCCGCCGAGCGGCGCGGCGGCGGGGTCGGCCGCGCCCTCTACGGGGAGCTCTTCGAGCGCCTGCGGAGCCGCGGCTTCCGCATGGCCTGCGCCGGGATCACCCTCCCCAACGAGGCCAGCGTCGCCCTGCACGAGAGCTTCGGCTTCCATCCCGCCGGCGTCCTGCGCGAAATCGGCTGGAAGCGCGGGGACTGGCACGACGTCGGCTGGTGGCAGTTGGAGCTGAGCCCCGCAGGCCACGGCGCCCCCGCCGAGCCGCTGCCCCCAGGCTGAGCCGGCCACCCGGCTACCATGGGGCCATGTCTGAGAACCAGGTCTCCGAGAACCAGCCCCCGGCCGACGCCCAGAACGAAACCCTCACCGAGGAGGACGTCTACGAGGTGCTCGAGGAGGTCATCGACCCCGAGCTCGGCCTCGACTTCGTCTCCCTCGGCCTCGTCTACGACGTCAACCTCGAGGGCTCCGAGGTCTACGTCACCTACACCCTGACCACTCCCGCCTGCCCAATTGGCCCCCAGGTCTCCGAGCAGATGCGCGAGTTCGTCGGCGACCTCCCCGGCGTCACCGCCGTCCACCCGAAGATGGTCTTCGACCCCCCTTGGTCCCCGGAGATGATGACCGAGGACGCCAAGTTCGCGCTCGGCTTCTAGGCGAGGGACGACGAAACCACGCACTTCGACCCTGAGTGCTGATGAACTTGCCCGGTGGGGCAAGCCGCGACGCTAGCGCTTGATCTGCAGGGGTTTGGGGAGCAGCGGCCCAACGCTCATGGGGCCATCATACCTGACGGGATTCGGCCGCATAGACTGCCTGAGTGCTAAGGATGATCTCTGCGGACCTTCCTGCCAGCTTTCAAGGGTGGTCTGCGGCAATCCTGGCCATTGTCGGGGTCGGCTCGCTTGCCGCGACCGCGGTGACCGTGGTAAGTCAGCGCCGTGATTCCAGGCGCGCTCGTGCCTTCGAATACGTCCGTCGCCTCTACGACCTGGAGTTCGCGGCTGTAAACACCCGCGTCCTCGTCTTTCTCCAATCGGGTGACGCCGGGGTCTTCGAGCCCGACTCGGGCATCCCCACCGTCTCTCATGAGGACGGTGCGAAGAGAACTGCCTATGACGGGTTGAGTCTCGATGCGGCCAACAAGATCACCCTCGTTCTGAACTTCTACGAGGAGCTGAGTGGCTCCTATCGGAAGAAGTTGCTCGACCGAGGCGTGGCGGACGACATGTTGCTGCCGGGTGCCTTGGCGGCGTGGGACACCGCTGGCTGGCTGATTGGCTACCTGAGGGAGAAGGCGAGTGAGAAATACGGTCCGGGATCCGCTGAGGAGGCGATGGAGGAGTGGCAACGCTTGGTGGACGATCACACCAACGGCTTGCATCCGCTGCCGATCGCCGAGCGCATTCGGGCCTTCGCCCGTGACGGCGCGGCCCACTCGATCCCGATTGCCGCAGTCCTCGCGGTGCTCGGCCTGCTGGTCGTCGGCCTTGCCGCCGACACCTTTCGGGACGTTGCGGCGTCGGCCCTCTTCGCAGCTGCCGCCGTATGTCTGATTTTCGGCTCGGCGACCCTTGCCCAGCGCCTTGCATTGACTCCAGGGCGACAGGTGTTGCTCGTGTCTCTCTCCGCTCTTGCCACCCTCTCGATCGGCACCGCCGTCACCCTGGCCCTGCGCGCCTCGCATGGCGCCCCTGGTCCCCCCGGGGAGATCGGTCGCCCGGGTCCACGTGGGCGGGGTGGGATGAGAGGCGAGAAAGGGGGAGAAGGGGCTGAGGGCGCACCCGGGCCGCGAGGCCCAAGGGGGGAAAGAGGGCCGAGGGGGGCGCAGGGCCCGCGCGGATTCTCCACCTACGCCGGCTCCTAACGCAGGACGGTTCAGCCCCGTGGCGGCACACCGAGGCCCCGCTCACTCGTAGGTCAGCGCCTGCAGCGGATCGAGGTGCGCCGCCCGGCGCGCCGGCAGGATCGAGGCTAGCGTCCCGATCACCACGCCGAGCACGGCGGTGAGGATCAGCATGCCGACCGGGATGTGGAGGTTGAGGCCGATGAGGGTGCTTTCGCGGACCGAGTAGATCCAGACGACGCCGATCAGGAGGCCGGCGGCGATGCCGGCGATGCAGCCGCCGAGGGAGATGAGGAGGCTCTCGTCGAGCATGGTGCGGCGGATGCGCCAGCGGGAGCCGCCGAGGGCGCGGAGGACGCCGATCTCGCGGGTGCGCTCCATCACCGACATCGAGAGGGTGTTGATGATCCCCAGCAGGCCGACGATGATCGCGATGCCGATGATCGCGTTGAAGAAGGCGAACTGCTGGTTGATCTGGTCTTCGAACTTTTCCTTGTACTTGGTGTTGGAGACGGCTTCGTAGCCGGGGTAGTCGGTGGCCAGGAGGCGGTGGATCTTGGTCCCCAGCAGGGGCCGCACCTCCGGGGAGGCGGCGGAGATCGCCAGCACCGAGTCGGTCTCGATGCCGTAGACGCGCTTCATCGTCGCCAGCGACATCATCACCTCGTTACCGCTCGCTTCGAAGGTGTCCAGCGTCGCCACCACCGGCGCTTCGCGGGCGCCGGCGGCACCCTTCAGCGGCAGCTTGTCGCCGACCGCGAGACCGGCCGCGTCGGCGAAGCCCGTGCCGACGATCACGCCGCCGCCAGCCAGCCCGGCCATCGCCCGTGCCGTGCTCGCCCCTTCGTATTCGCTGCGATCCACCTTGGGCCAGGCGCGCGGGTCGACCGCGACCAGCAGCCCCGGTTCGTCGCTTTCGGGCAGGTGCAGGGTGTAGACCGTCCGCCGCGGCGTCACCGTGCCGGCCTCCGGCAGGGCGGCGATCCGTTCCTCCAGCGGCTGCGCGATCGAGGCGCCGGGGCCGCCGCCGTATTCGTTGTAGCCGGCCGGTTGCACGGTGAGGTCGCGGGTGAAGCGCTTGTCGAGCTCGTCGGAGATCGAGCCGACGAAGCTCTGGCTCATCACCCCGTTGACGACCACCACCGAGAGGGTCACGACCAGGGCCGCCGCGGTCGCCGAGGTGCGCAGGGAGTTCGCCCGCAGGGAGTCGGAGGCGAGCCGTCCCTCGGCCGGCATCGCCGCTCGCGCCGGCACCGCCAGCAGGCGGATCACCGGCATCACCACGAACGGTGCCAGCAGCACCATGCCGACGAACATGACCACGGTCGAGCCGACGCCGACGATCCTCGAGAGCGCGCCGCCGGACTGGTTGCTGAACCAGAAGAGGCCGCCGATCGCCAGCCCGGGCAGGAAGAGCGCGAACCCAGCCAGGGCCCGCCGCAGGCCCGGCGGCCGCTCGATCGCCCGGCCGCCGGTGAGCGCCCGGATCGGCGGGATCCGGCCCGCCCGTAGGGCGGGGTGCAGCGCCCCGGCCACGGTCGCCAGCAGCCCGACGGCGACCGCGACCACCGCCGCCGACGTGGTCACCTTCAGCGCCGAGAGCGGCAGCCCGAAGAAGCTCCGCATCGCCGAGGCCAGCAGTTCCGCCAAGCCGATCCCGAGGGCGAGGCCGAAGGCGGCGCCGACGACTGCGAGGGTCAGGGCCTCGACGACGATCGAGACGACGAGGCGGCGGCGGGAGGCGCCGAGCGCCCGCAGCGTCCCGATCTCCCGCATCCGCTGCAGCACGGTCATGTTGAAGGAGTTGAGGATCAGGAAGGCGCCGACGAAGAGCGCGATCCCGGAGAAGAAGTAGAGGACGATGTCGAGCCCGGCGAGCGATTCGTTCGCCTGGTCGCCCTTGCCGGCCGGCGTTTCCACTTCCACCCCGGGGCCGGTGACCGCGGCGATCCGCCGTTTCAGCTCTTCGGCCGAGACTCCGTCGGCGGCGGCGACGCTGATCTCGTCGAAGGTGCCGTACTTATCGGTCAGTTCCCGCGCTCCCTGGATCGGCATCGCGGCGGTGCCGTACCCGCCCAGATCAAGGCTGGTCTGGAACTTGTAGAGGCCGGTGATGGTGACGGTGGCGCGGCCGGTCGGCGTCGCCAGCCGCAGCTCTTCCCCGGCCTTGAATCCCTGCTGGTGGGCCCACGCTTCCTCGAGCTGGATCTCGTCGGGCCCCCGGGGTTCGCGACCTTCGACAACTTCCGAGCCGGCGAAGTCGTAGCCGCCGAGGTCGACCCCGGCGATGAACAGCATCGAGCCGCGGCCGCTGTTCGCGGCCCCCGCGGCGCCGACCGTGCGGACGACGCCGTAGACGCGCCCCTCCGCGGCCTTGACGCCGTCGACCCGGCGGATCTTCGGCAGGTCCGCGGCGGGGACGGCGCCGACCGAGTTCTTGCCCGAGACGACCACCGTCGTCCGCCCGTAGATCGCGTCGAAGAGGCTTTCGAAGCTGGAGTGGATGGTGGTGACGAGGATCAGGACCCCGAAGGCCATGCCGACGCCGAGCACGATCCCGGTGGCGGTGAGGACCGAGCGCAGCGGCCGCGCCCGCAGCGAACGGAAGCCGATCCCCTGGAAGGTGTGGACCCTGGCCCCGCGCGGCATCGCGCGGGCGCTCATGGGTGCGCCGCCAACTTCTCGCCGCGTTCGACGCCGCGGAAGGCGTCGATCACCCGGTCGGTGTCGCCGCCGGAGACCTCGCCGGCGATGGCGCCGTCGCGGAGGAAAATGACGCGGTCCGCGAGGGAGGCGGCGCGGGGGTCGTGGGTGACCATCACCACGGTCTGCCCCTCGTCGACGACTTTGCGCAGCAGCCCCATCACCACGGCGCCGCTGGCTGAGTCGAGGTTCCCGGTCGGCTCGTCGGCGAGGACCAGCCGCGGCTCGCGCAGCAGCGCCCGCGCGATCGCCACCCGCTGTTGCTCGCCGCCGGAGAGCTCGGTGGGGAGGTGGGCGGCGCGGTCGCCGAGCCCGACGAGTTCGAGCAGCTCGTCGACGCGGCGCGCGTACTTGGACGGGCGCTCGCCGTTGACCAGGGCCGGCAGCAGCACGTTCTCGGCCGCGGTCAGGGTCGGCAGCAGGTTGAAGAACTGGAAGACGAAGCCGAAGACGTCGCCGCGCAGCTCGGTCAGCTCGCGGTCGGAGAGGTTGTCGTAGCGGCGGCCGCCGATCTCGGTGGTGCCGCCGTCGGGCCGGTCGAGGGCGCCGAGGATATGTAGGCAGGTGCTCTTGCCGGAGCCCGACGGACCCATGATCGCGACCATCTCGCCGGCGCTCACTTCAAGGTCCACCCCGCGCAGCGCCTGCACGGCCGTCGCGCCCTCTCCGTAAGAGCGCTCGAGGCCGTGGGCGCCGAGCAGGGGCACGCCGGGGGCCTGCCCATCGGATCCGTTGGCGAGGTGGTCTCCTCCCATGGCGCGAACCTAAAGCGCCGCCGCCGCGCGCTCATCCGGGGATGACTACAAAGCCGGCGACGGAGTTTCCGCGATCAGCGCAGATGGAGGCGGAACAGCAGGTGGGGCATGCCGGCGTGCTCGCATTCGCCGTCGATGGTGAATCCGGTCTTCTCGGCGACGCGGCGGGAAGCGAGGTTGGCCGGCAGGACCAGGGCGACGACGCTCTCGAAGCCGATCTCCCGCGCCCATTCGATCGCCGCTGCGGCCGCCTCGGTGGCGAATCCCTGGCCGTGCAGCACCGGTTCGACGCTCCAGGGCAGCTCGACCTCGGCCAGGCCCTCCACCGAGGCCCAGGCGAGGCCGCCGCGGCCGGCGAACCGTCCGCCCTCCCGCGTCTCCAGCACCCAGGGACCGAAGCCGTGGTCCTCCCAGTGGGCGCAGTCTCCCTCCAGCAGCTCGTCCAGGGAGCGGACGTCGAAGCGGGCCAGGGGCGAGGGTCGCAGCCACGACTCCACCGCCGGCTGGTTGAAGTGGGCGTGGTAGGCGACGCGGTCCTCGGGTGTCGGCCTGCGGGCCAGGAGCCGCCGCGTCTGCCGCTCCTCCCGGCCCACGCTCAAGCGTCGTCGGGAGGGAGGCGGCGCTGGCCCGGGTCGCCGTTGGCCGGCACCTCTTCCGCGGTCGCGTCGAAGTCGTAGTCGCGGGAGGGACGGGGGGCGCCATCGCCAGCCGCGGGGCCGAACGAGCCGGGCATGCCGCCGATCCCGACCACCGTGAAGCGGCCGACCGTGAAGCGCCGCAGCAGCCGCCGCGCGAGCGCCCGCGTCGGCGGGATCAGCAGGAAGAACCCGAAGATGTCGGTGATGAAGCCCGGGGTCAGCAGCAAGGTGCCGCCGATCACGATCAGCACTCCGTCGAGGACCTCGCGGCCCGGGAAGCGGCGCGCCGCAAGGGCTTCGTTGAAGCGCCGCCAGGCGCCGCGCCCCTGGTGCCTGACCAGCCACGCCCCCAGCAGGGCGTCGGCCAGCAGCAGCGCCAGGGTGGGGGCGACGCCGATCAGCTCGCCGACCTTGATGATCACGTAGAGCTCCGCGATCGGGACGACGATGAAGAGGACGATCAGAAACAGGGGCATGGTCAAAGCCTAGGGAGCGGCCTTCGTCGGCTGCCCGATCCTGGCTCGCTGAGACCGCTAGGCCGCCTTGGCGGCTTTGCCCGCCGCAGTCTCCAGCTCGGCTAGCGCTTCGTTGATGCCGTCGCCGAGGACTTCGATGTCCTCCACCGTGTCGTAGTCGGCGAGGAGGCCGAACCCGACCTTGCCGTGGTAGCTCATGATCGCCACCGCGAGCGCGTGGTTCTGCGGCAGGAAGGCCACCGGGAAGACGTCCTCGAGTTCGCGGCCGAGCACGTAGAGCGGCATCTGCGGCCCCGGCACGTTGGTGACGATCAGGTTGAAGAGACGGGTCGAGAAGTTGATCCGCGAGGCCTGCGCGAGCAGGGTCGGCGGCGCGAAGTCGTTGAAGCGGGAGATCACTTCGGCGCCGAGCGCCTGCTTCGAGCGCTTCAGCCCCGCCATTGCGTCGCTGATCGTGCGCAGCCGCCGCACCGGGTCCTCGATGTAGACGGGGAGCGGGCCGCGCATCAGGGCGATCCGGTTGCCGAGGTTGCCGCGCTCGTCCTGGCCGCGGATCGAGACCGGAACCAGGGCCCGCAGCTCCAGCCCCTCGGTGCGGACGCCGCGCCGGTGCAGCCAGTTGCGCAGCGAGCCGGTGACGACGGCGAGGACGACGTCGTTGACGGTCCCCCCGAAGGTGTCTTTGATGTGTTTGAAGGTCGCCAGCTCCGAGCGCGCCCAGACGTAGCGGCGGTGCGGCCCGATCTCCTGGTTCAGCGGCACGTCCGGCGCCGGGTCGGCGAAGGCGCTGACGATCTCGCCGACGCCCTCCAGCGCCTCCAGCGCTTTCTTCGCCGTCGTCTCCGGCTTGCGGACGGCGTCGACCGCGCGCTCGACCAGCCCGACCGGGGTGGCGAGGGCGTCGGCGATCCCGCGGGCGACCAGCTCGCCGGTGCCCGGTTCCTTTTGCGGCACCCAGTCGTCCTCGACGTGGACCGGCTCCGGCACCGGCTCGAGGTCGAAGAGGACGGTGCCGATGTCGACGCCGGAGATCCCGTCGACCATCGCGTGGTGGGTCTTGGTCAGGATCGCGAAGCGGTCGCGCTCCAAGCCCTGCACCAGCCACAGCTCCCAGAGCGGCTTCGAGCGGTCGAGCTGCTGCGAGAAGACGCGCCCGGCGAGCCGTTTCAGCTGCGCCTCGCCGCCCGGATCTGGCAGCGCGCTGTGGCGGATGTGGTAGGTGAGGTTGAAGTTGACGTCGTCGGCCCAGAGCGGCCGGCCGGCCTCCAGCGGCGGCACCACCAGCTTCTGGCGGAAGCGGGGGACGAGCGGCAAGCGCCCGCGCACGTGCTCGACCAGGTCGGTGTAGCGGGGCGGCGGCCCCTCGAAGACGAGGATCGCGCCCACGTGCATGTGGCTGCTCGAGCTCTCGTTCGTCAGAAACGAGGCATCGACTGCGGTGAGCCGATCGAGGTGACGTCCCGAGGTTGCCATGGAGAAAGGCTAACCACGCCGCAGTTTCCGGGCTTTCCCGACCACCGCCCCGCAATCCAGCCACCGCTACCCTGGGGGTATGGCAGCCACCGCCACCGCCCCGAAACGGGTGATCCTCGCCGCGCCGCGCGGCTATTGCGCCGGCGTCGACCGCGCCGTGCAGACGGTCGAGCGAGCGCTGGAGCTCCATGGCGCTCCCGTCTACGTGCGCAAGGAGATCGTCCACAACAAGCACGTGGTCGAAGAGCTGGCCCAGCGGGGAGCGATCTTCGTCGAGGAGGAGACCGAGGTGCCGGAGGGCGCGATCGTCGTCTTCTCAGCCCACGGCGTCGCCCCCAGCGTGCACGAGAACGCCGCCACCCGCGGGCTGCGGACGATCGACGCGACCTGCCCGCTGGTGACCAAGGTCCACGTCTCCGCCCGCCGTTTCGCCGCCCAGGGCTACACGATCGTGATGATCGGCCACGAGGGCCACGAGGAGGTCGAAGGGACGACCGGGGAGGCGCCCGAGAACATCGTCTTGATCGAAACCGCCGACGAAGTCGAGACCCTGGAGGTCCCCGACCCGCACAAAGTCGCCTTCATCACCCAGACGACGCTCTCGGTCGACGAGACCGCCGAGGTGATCGCCGCCCTGCGGGCCAAGTTCCCGGGCATCGTCTCCAGCAAGTCCGACGACATCTGTTACGCGACCACCAACCGCCAGATCGCCGTCAAGCAACTGGCCCGCGAGTGCGACCTGGTCCTGGTGATCGGCTCGACCAACTCCTCCAACTCCAACCGCCTGGTCGAGGTCGCCCGCGAACACGGCGCCGCCTCCCACCTGATCGACAACCACACCCAGGTCCAGGAGGAGTGGCTCGAGGGGGTCGAGACCGTTGGCATCACCTCCGGCGCCAGCGCCCCCGAGGAGCTGGTCGAAAGCCTCGTCTCCTTCTTCCGCGAGCGCGGCGCCGCCGACGTCTCCGAGCTGCGGACCGTCCACGAGGACGTCCGCTTCATGCTCCCGAAAGAGATCCGCGACGAAGTCGCGGCTCGGGGCTAGCTCTCCCGCGGCGCGTAGCGGTGGTGCAGCATCAGGTCGTTGCCGTCGGGGTCGGTGAAGAAGGCCATGTGGCAGACGCCGGTGTCGAAGGTCTCGCCGGCGAACTCGACGCCCTTGGCTTCCAGCTCCTTGCGGGCGGCCTCGACGTCGTCGACGTGGAGGGCGGGGTGGGCGTTCTTCTGCGGCGCGAACTCCATCCCGAGTTTGCCCGGCTCCCAGATCGCGAAGCAGGTGTCGCCGACCCAGAACTCGTACTGCCCTTTCGGGTCGGGGCGTAGGCCGAGGGTGTCGACGTAGAAGGCGCGGGTGCGGTCGGCGTCGGTCGAAGGGACGCCGACGAAGTCGAGCTTGGTGATCATCGTCTCCTCCTCAGGGGATTCCGGGTGCGAAGCTGATCGACCAGATCTTGACGCCTGGCGTTGGTCGGAGGACGAGGCTGTGGGCCTCGTGGCTCGGGTGCTCGGCCAGGGTGCGGAGCCCGGGCGCCGGGCCGGCGGGCACGGTCCGCCACTGGCCGTCGATCTCGACCTCGAGCTCGCCCTCCCCCTCGACCGTCGCGAAGGCGCCGCCGGCCTGGTAGTCGAGCGCCAGGTCCTCGCCGTCGGTGCCGGCGGTCCAGGGCCGCTCCCAGGAGCCGCCGGGGAACCACTCGGGGGTGGGGGGGATGACGCGGGCGCCAGGGCCGTCGGTCGGCCGCAGCGGCGCCAGGGGCTCGGGCAGCTCCCGCAGCGCGTCGATCTCCCGCAGCTCGGCCTGGATCGCTTCCTCGGTCGCCCGATATTCCCCCTCGCCGAAGTGGGCCCAGGAGAGGGCACCGCCGAGGCTCCAGAGAAAGAGGCTGGGCCAGCCCTCGCAGCCGTAGGCGGCCCAGAGGTCGTGCTCGGCGTCGATCGCCACCGGGAACTCGACCCCCGCCTCGGCCAGGCCGGCAGCGACGTTGCCGGGGTCGGCGGCGAAGGGGAAGCGGGGGGACTGGACGCCGATCACGCTGAGCCCGGCCTCGCGGTAGCGGCGCTGCCACTCGGACAGGTAGGGCAGGGTGCGGAGGCTGTTCAGCTGCGCGTATTCGATGAAGTGGACGATCGCCGGGCCGCCCGCGGTCAAAGCGGGCATCGACTCCGGCTCGGCGCCGACCCACGCGAGGCCGGTGGGCAGGTCGGGGGCGGCGATGTTCTCGCGTCCAGGGCGCATTTAGAAACGGACGTTATCCTGGCCCGCCGTGACCGAGCTCGGCGCCTTCCTGCTCCCTGCGGTCCCGCTCCTGGGATTGCTGGCGATGCTGCTCCTCGGCCGCTACCCCGGCTGCGAGGTGATCGTCCGCCTCTCCGAGCGCATCGCCTCCCGCCAGGGGACAGCCGGTACTTCCTCATTCGCGCCAGCGCGGCCCAAGCCGCCGCGCTCCTTCGCCCCCGCGGGCGGCCTGCTGATCGCCCTCAGCCTCGCCCAGCGCCCGCCGCCGCTCCCGGCCTGAGCCAAGCCGAGCAGCCTGGTGTTGCGTTTGTCGCCGTAGAGGAGACAAACGCAACGCGCAACTCAGTGCGCGCGCCGCGGGCGCGCGAAAGGAGCGAGCATGAACACGAAAACCGCAATCGTCGGTGGCGTCCTGGTGGTCGTCGCCGTGGTCGGGCTGATCGTCCTCAGCAGCGGCGGCAGCGACGAAAGCAGCACCACCGACGCCGGCAAGGTGCCGACGGTCGTCGTTGACAAGGAAGGGCACCCGGTCGGCGGCGTCCAGGAACTCGTCTACCGCAAGGGCGACCAGATCCACTTCAAGGTCGAGGTCCCGTTCGAAGAAGAGGTCCACCTGCACGGCTATGACGTGGCGAAGGAGGTCCCGAAGGGCGGCGGCACCGTCGTCTACGACCTCCCGGCCAGCATCGAAGGGGTCTTCGAGGCCGAGCTCGAGGGTCACAAGGAACAGGTCGTCGAACTCAAGGTCGAACCGTGACCTGGCTCCCCTTCGCCCACGCGCTGGCGTCCAGGCAGGACCTCCCGGTCCCTGCTTGGCTCTTCGCGTGGGCGGCCTCGGTCGTCCTCATCGTCTCCTTCTTCGCGCTCTCGGCGGGCTGGCGCGAGCCGAAGTTCGAGGACGAGCGGCGGCGGCCGCTGGGGGAGGGGCTCTCGGCGGCGCTCCTCGGCACCCCCGTCCAGGTCCTCTGCGGCCTGGTCGGGGTGTCCCTGCTCGGCGTCGCGGTCTACGCCGCCTTCGCCGGCACCGAAGCCCCCGACCGCAACCTCTCCCTCACCTTCATCTACGTAACCGTCTGGCTCAGCTTCCCGGTCT
The DNA here is from genome assembly GCA_035693065.1 of Solirubrobacterales bacterium. Classification (GTDB taxonomy): domain Bacteria; phylum Actinomycetota; class Thermoleophilia; order Solirubrobacterales; family 70-9; genus VAYN01. The sequence goes on along the minus strand of DASSHE010000040.1, from coordinate 36,798 downwards.
TCTCCGCGGTCCTCGGCGACGTCTTCCGGCCCTTCAACCCGTGGCGCGCCGCCGGGCGCGCCGCCGGCGCCGCCTTCACCGCCGTCGCCGGCCAGCGCCCCGCCCACCTGCGCTATCCGCGGGCGCTGGGCCGCTGGCCGGCGGCGATCGGGCTCCTCGCGGTCGTCTGGCTCGAGGTCGTCTACGGCGGCGGCGCCGGGGTCGCGGTCGGGCTGGCCCCGCACGCGGTCGGGGTCGCCGTCGTCGTCTACAGCGCCTACACCCTGGCGATGATGGCCCTCTTCGGCGTCGAGGAGTGGTGCGATCGCGGCGAGGTCTTCTCGGTCTACTTCGGGATGTTCGGACGGCTCGGCGTCTTCGGCCGCGGCGACGACGGGCGGCTGGCCCGGCGCCGGCCCTTCTCCGCCGCCACTAGTTGGGCCCTCGTCCCGGGCTCGACCGCCGTGGTCGTCGCCTCGATCGCCAGCACCAGCTTCGACGGGGCGCAGGACGGCGCCTTCAAAGACGCGATCGAGAGCAGCTTCGAATGGCTGGTGGAAGCGGGCGTCAGCCCGCTGACCTCGATCCGCCTCACCGACACCACCTTCATGCTGCTCACCTTCGCCGGCGTCGGCCTCGTCTACCTCCTGGGCGTGCGCGGGATGCGGACGGTCCCCGGCGCTCCATCCTTCGCCAAGCTCCGCACCGGCTTCGCCCACACCCTGATCCCGATCGCCCTCGCCTACCTCGTCGCCCACTACTTCAGCCTCTTCGTCTTCCAGGAGCAGGCCCAGTTCACCTACCTGCTCTCCGACCCGCTCGGCACCGGCACCACCGACCTCTTTGGGACTGCCTCATCCGGCGTCGACTACAACGTCTTGAGCGCCAACGCGATCTGGTACGTCCAGGTGGCGGCGCTGGTGATCGGCCACGTCTGCGGCCTGATGCTGGCCCACGACCGCGCCCTCGTCTACTGGCCCGACTACAAGCGCGCCACCGCCTCGCAGTACTGGATGCTGGCGGTGATGGTCGCCTTCACCTGCTTCGGCCTCTACCTGCTCTCGGTCTCCAACCAGTGACCCTGCCCCTCGCCCACGTCGGCCACTACCTCTGGCCCCTCTACCTGCTCCCAGTAGCAATAGTCATCGCCGGCATCGTCAAAAGCCAGCTAGCAACGAAGAGACAGCATCCGCGGCCCGAACCCCCACCGCCGCCCGAGGTCCCCGAAGGGAAAAGCGCTCCTCCCGCGGGTGGCACGGGGTAGGGGTCTTCGCCCGCAGCCTGCGAGGACGAGGACCCCTACCCCGGGACAGGACCCGCCGGCCGGAGCTCGTCAGTCCCTAGAGAATCTCGGCCAGCCGCGTCTCGAGCGCCGCCGAGACGCTGTCCCGCACCGGCCCCTCGGCCAGCCGTTCGACCAGCGACTCGAGGAAGCCTTCGATGATCAGCCGCTTCGCCCCCTCGTCCTCGAGGCCGCGCGAGGTGAGGTAGAAGAGCTGGTCCTTGTCGATCTGGGCGACCGCCGCGGCGTGGGTGCAGCGGACGTCGTCGGCGAGGATCTCCAGGCCCGGGATCGCGTCGGCGTGGGCCTCGGGGGAGAGCAGGAGGTTGCGGCTCTCCTGGAAGGCGTCGGTCTGCTGGGCGCCGGGGTCGACCTTGATCATCCCGCGCCAGACGGCGGTCGAGCCGGCGGCGAGGACGCCGCGGAAGGCGAGGTCGGAGTTGGTGTTCGGGGCCGCGTGCTCCTGGGTCGTGTCGTAGTCGAGGTGCTGCCCGGGGCCGCCGGCGTAGCCGCCGGTCACCCGCGCCTCCGACCCCGGTCCGGCGAGCTTGGTGTCCATCCGCACCTTGCCGCGGGCCGAGCCGAAGCCCAGAGCCGCCCAGTCGAGGCGCCCGTCGCGCTCGACCTGCGCCCGTTGGGTGGCGAAGATCCACGCCTTCTCGGAGATGTCCTGGGTGTTGACGTAGCGCAGCGTCGCGCCGGCGCCGACACTCAGCTCGACCACCGAGTTGAGCACCGCGTCGACCTCGTCGCCGGGCGAGGACCAGTGCTCCCAGACCTCGGCCTCGGCGCCCTCGTCGAGGACGATCAGGGTGCGCCAGTTGACCACGGCGCCGTCGGTATCCAGCGGCACCTCGATCCGGATCGGCTCGCTCAGCCTGATGCCAGCGGGGACGTGGACGAGGACGCCGTTGCGCGGGGCGGCGTCGTTGCGGGCGACGAACGGGTCGTCTCCGGGCGCCAGGGTGCCGAGCTGCTCAGCCAGCTCCGGCCGCGACTCGACCGCCTCGGCGAGGTCCAGGACCGTCGCCCCGCTTCCGCCCTCGATCACCGCGACCGCCTCCGCCGCCGCGTAGGACTCGAAGTCGAGCGCCGAGATGTCGGTGAATTCCCATCCCTTGACCTTCTGGTCGGGAAGCGGCGGCAGGGCCAGGGCTTGCTCAGCCAATGGAACCCTCCATTTGGAGCTCAATGAGCCGGTTGAGCTCGACCGCGTACTCCATCGGCAGCTCTTTGGTGACCGGCTCGATGAAGCCGTTGACGATCATCTTCGAGGCCTCCTCCTCGTCGAGCCCGCGGCTCTGCAGGTAGAAGAGCTGCTCGTCGCCGATCTTGGAGACGGTGGCCTCGTGGCCGACGTCGGCGTCGTTCTCGTCGATCCTGATCGTCGGGTAGGTGTCCGAGCGGCTGTCCTCGTCGAGGAGCAGCGCGTCGCAGACGACCTTCGAGCGCGATTCGCTCGCCCCGTCGGCGATCTCCAGCAGGCCGCGGTAAGTGGCCCGGCCGCCGTCCTTGGAGATCGACTTGGAGAAGATCGAGGAGGAGGTCCGCGGCGCCCCGTGGATGATCTTGCCGCCGGCGTCCTGGTGCTGGCCGTCGCCGGCGAAGGCGATCGAGAGGATCTCGCCGTGGGCTTCGGGCCCGAGCAGGTAGATCGACGGGTACTTCATCGTCAATTTCGAGCCGAGGTTGCAGTCGACCCACTCCATCGTCGCCTTTTCCTGCGCGACCGCGCGCTTGGTGACGAGGTTGAAGACGTTCTGCGACCAGTTCTGGACGGTCGTGTAGCGGACGCGCGAGCTCGGCTTGCAGACGATCTCGACGACCGCCGAGTGCAGCGAGTCGCTCGAGTAGACGGGTGCCGTGCAGCCCTCGATGTAGTGGACGTCGGCGCCCTCCTCGCAGATGATCAGCGTCCGCTCGAACTGGCCCATGTTCTCGGTGTTGATCCGGAAGTAGGCCTGCAGCGGCATCTCGACCTTGACTCCGGCGGGGACGTAGACGAAGGAGCCGCCGGACCAGACGGCGCTGTTCAGCGCCGCCAGTTTGTTGTCGTTCGGCGGGATCACCGTCGCCCAGTACTCGCGGACGAGGTCCTCGTGCTCGCGCAGGGCGGTGTCCATGTCGGTGAAGATCACGCCCTGGGCCTCGAGCTTCTCGTTGACCTGGTGGTAGACGACCTCGGACTCGTACTGGGCGCCGACGCCGGCGAGGAATTTACGCTCGGCCTCGGGGATCCCCAGCCGGTCGAAGGTGTTTTTGATGTCCTCCGGGACCTCGCTCCAGTCGCGGCTGTTCGTGTCCGAGGCGCGGACGAAGTAGTGGATGTCGTCGAAGTCGATCTGGTCGAGGTCGCCGCCCCATTTCGGGGTCGGCCGCTGTTCGAAGTGTTCCAGCGACTTGAGGCGGAAGTCACGCATCCACTGCGGCTCGGCCTTGTAGTCGGAGATCGTTTCGACGACCTCGCGTGAGAGACCCTTGGGGGCTTTGTAGGCGTAGCCCGTCTCCGGGTCGTTGAATCCGAACTTCTCCTTGTAGTCGGCGTTGATGCCGGCTAGCTCGCGTTTCTCGGCGAGGACCTCGGGCGTTGCCATGTCAGTTGACCTCCAGGGTGATGGTGTCGTCCTCGATCGCAACCGGGAACGTTTGCACCGGCTGAAAGGCTGGGAGCGTCTTCGGCCTACCGGTGCTGAGGTCGAAGAGGGAGCCGTGGCGGGGGCACTCGACGGTGCAGGAAGCTGGGTCGAACTCGCCCTCGGCGAGCGGCCCGTTGTCGTGCGAGCAGCGGTCCTCGATCGCGTAGAGGGTGCCGTCGCAGTTGAAGACGCCGATTTTCTTCCCGTCGTGCTCAACCAGGCGCATCGCGCCGGGGCCCAGCTCCGTGGCCGGGCAGACGGGGATCTTGGTTCCTGCGGTGTCAGTCAAGAGGGTGGGTGCTCCTAGGTGGGGTCGCTAGTGCGGCTTGCGACTAATCCTACTTCTACAGTCGGATTTTAGCGGGGCGATTACTTTGGCCCGCCGCTGCGGTCTTATCTTCGGAATCCCACCACGGAAGGATTGACGATGAGCGAGAGAACGAGCTACGTGCCAGGGACCCCCTGCTGGGTCGACCTGGCGACTCCCGACGTCGAGGGCGCCGCCCGTTTCTACGGTGAGCTGTTCGGCTGGGAGGTGCCCGAGCGCCCCGATTCGCAGGCAATGGGCGGCTACCGGCGGGCGATCAAGGACGGCAAGGACGTTGCCGGGGTGATGCCGCTGATGCAGGAGGGCCAGCCGCCCGCCTGGAGCACCTACGTCGCCGTCGACGACGCCGACGCGATCGCCCGTGCGGTCCAGGAAAGCGGCGGCACGATGATCGCCGAGCCGATGGACGTGGCCTCCTATGGCCGTCTGGCGATCTTCACCGACCCCGAGGGCGCCTTCTTCGGGATCTGGGAGCCGGGGGACTTCGCCGGCGCCGAGCTGGTCAACGAGCCCGGTGCCTTCTCCTGGAACGAGCTCGAGACCCGCGATCCCGAGAGGGCAAAGGAGTTCTACGGCCGCGTCTTCGGCTGGGAGTTCGATCGGGAGGACGCGCCCGGCGGGATGCCCTACAACGTCGCCCGGGTCGGCGAGAACCGGGTCGCCGGCATGGCCGACATCTCCGGACGCATGCCCGACGAGATCCCGGCCCACTGGATGACCTACTTCGTCGTCGAGAGCCCCGAGGGCGCGATCGAGAAGGCCGAGGCTGGTGGCGGCGCCGTCCAGTTCGGACCGATCGACATCCCGGTCGGCCGCTTCGCGATGGTCACCGACCCCTGGGGCGCGGCCTTCGCCGTGGTCAAGCTCAGCGACGAGGTCGAGGTCCCCTAAACGCGAAACCGCAAAATTCGCTCCTGAGGAGTGGTTTTTGCGGTTTCGCGGGCTAGCCGAGGTCGGCGACCGCTTCGTTCGGGTCGCCGGCCTCGCCCTCATCCTCCCATTCGGCCGCCTGGCCGAGGGAGGCGCTCTTGACGATCTTCAGGCCGAGCATCGCGCACTTCATCCGAGTTGCCGAGATGTCGATCCCAAGCAGCTCGAGGACGAAGTCTTTCGGCAGCCGCAGCAGCTCATCTCGGCTCATCCCGACCAGCTCGTCGGTGAGCAGCGAGGTAGCGGCGGTGGAGATCGCGCAGCCCTTGCCCTCGAAGGCGACCGCGGCGACCTTTTCGTTCTCGTCGAGCTTGATCGTCACGTGCTGCTCGTCGCCGCAGAACGGGTTGGTGTCCTCGAACTCGAGGTCTGGGTCCTCGAGGTGGCCGAAGTTGTGCGGCCGCTTGTAGTGCTCGAGGATCTGGTCGCGGTAGAGCTCGTCCATGGCCATCGAGGCTAGCGCTTCGGCTCTGTCCGTAGAATCCGCGGGCAATGATCACGATACGTCGCGCACTCATAGCCAGTCTCGCCATTCTTGCCCTGCTCGCCGTGCCGGCGACCGCCTCGGCGTCGTTCAAGACGCAGGTGATCGTCAGCCTCAAATTCCCGGCCTTCCACGGCAAGCTCGCCTCGCCCTCGGCCGCCTGCGTCGAGCACCGCAAGGTCAAGCTCTTCCGCACCCGCTCCGGTCCGGACAAGCTGCTCGGCACCGACCGCAGCGAGGACAACGGCAAGTGGTCGATCCCGATCGGCAAACGCCTCACCTCGGGCGGCTACTACGCCAAGGCGGTCGCCCGCGGTAAGTGCCGCGCCGGCAAATCGAAACTAATCCCGGTCGACTAGTCCGGCCGACGCCTCGATGGCTCCCGACCTGAGGTTTCGTGGTCAGCCTTTCGACGCGGCCGACACGGCCGGTGCCTTCCTCGCGGGGGCGCTCGAGGACGATGCGATTTCGCGGTTGACGATCGTCGTCGCCTGGGCGCGGTTCGGGGGTCTGCGTCGATTCCAGTCGGATTTCACCGCCTTTCGCAAACGCGGTGGCAAGCTGCGGGTGATCCTCGGTATCGACGAGGGAATCGCGACCATCCCCGGCCTATCGCTGGCGATCGAGATGGCGGATGAGGCTTATGTCTTCCACGATCGAGGCAGCCGCACCTTCCACCCGAAGGTCTACTTCGCCGAGGGGGTAGACAAGGCACTCCTTCTGGTTGGTTCGTCGAACCTCACCGCGGGTGGCCTTTACTCCAACTACGAGGCCTCATTGGAGGCGGAATTCGCCTTGCCAGCGGAGAAAGACGAGCCAGCCCTAGTTGACGCAAGTGAATTTGTCGCGAAGCTGCTGAGCGACGACCAGCTCTGTCTACCGCTTGACGCGACCCTGTTGCAGCGGCTGATCGACAGCCCTCGCTACGCGATCTCGGCCCGCGAGGATCGACGCTCCTCAAGGCGACGGCCGAAGGAGCTTGGTGAGGAGGAGGTGGACGAGTTCGGGGAGACCGCTGAGCGCGGCGACGAGATCTTTGGCACGAGCCGGTACAGGAAGGCGCCAGTGCGGAAGCTGCCGAAGCGCGCGGCTGTCGAGCTGAAGCGGATCGAGCCGCGGTTTGCGCCCCCCGTGGCCGGCCCTTCCGCGGCAATGAGCTGGACCAAGGTCCTGCCCGCCTCCGATGCCCAGCACCCACCCTCGCGGGCTTCGAACCCGCTCGGCAACATGCGCCTTACGCAGGCGGAGCACCCGATTGACCAACTCACTTGGTTCCGACGGGAGCTTTTCGGCGATGCCGACTGGAGGCAGGAGAAAGACACGCGAGGGAACCTGATCGAAGTCGCGCAGATCCCATTTGCCGTGACCATCGACGGACGTTCACATGGAACGGTCGAGTTGCGGCTCACCCACGCGGACCATCGGGAGTCGAGTCAGCACAACCACGCCACTGTCCTCCACTGGGGTCCGCTGGGAAAAGTCCTGCGCAGGACGGATTACACCGGCCGCCTCCTCACGCTGCAGCGGATGTCAGACCAGAGCTACCGGCTTGACATCTCGCGCTGACCTCAGGCGGCCTCTAGCTCCTCGACGGGGGAGATGCTGCGTTCGTTGCGGGCAAGACGACGGCCCAGCAGCTCCAGCCTGGCCTCGGCCAAGGTGCTCAGCAAATCCGCGTCGAGCTCACCGTGGCGGACGAGGGCGGCGTCGGTCTTCCGGATCAGCTCTCCCTCCTCTCCTGTCCTGCTACTCGCGTCAAGATCCTCGAGCCAGGCAGCGGCGTCCGGGGTGAAGGCAACGGCCAGCCGTTCGACCTCCGAGGGCACGAGCTCGAGGACGCCACCGCCAAAGCTGCGTCCTTCGAGCTCGGCAGTGAGCAAAGTGAGGGAGCTATGGAAGCTGGCGGCGAGCGCCTGCGCGCTAATTGCCTCATCGAGAGGTTCGCCGCGATAGATGGTGTCGGTGGTGTAAGCGGCCGCCTCGTTCACGATTACGCGTGGGAAGCGGTGGGAGCGCTTGGAAAGCATCAGGCTCCCCCGTTCAATGTGGGGGACGCGATACCACGGCTCTCTTATTCTGCATTTGTAACGCTCGTGCAGCTGCCGCTTCTTCCCGCGGCGTAGATAGCGGGCTGGGCCCGGGTGCTCCATCGGATCCTCGGCCGTTGTCGAAAAATCGAGGAGCCAGACGCGGGCCCCCGCCCGCATCGCTTCCAGGTGGTCCTCTGGCCCGTAGACCAGTCCCGCGGCGTGGCGGATTCGAGGTAGCAGGGGTCGGCTCCAGGGCGCGAGGTCGAACTCTTCGCGGGTTGCCTCATTAACCGAGAAGAAGTCGTTGGCGCCGGTAACGATGCTGACCTGGAAGCGGGCGAGGGTGCCCAGCGGTTGCACGGCCTTCGCCTTGAGCGCCTCGTCCAGGGCGCTGAGCTGCTGGGGGCCGAGCAGGTACCGGGTCCAGTTCGGCTCCGCTGGATCGACGGCGTGGCTCCAGGAACGCTCGGTACCGTCAGCGGCATGCTCGCTGATCGCCAGTAGGTGAGTCTCGGATGGGACTTGGCCGATTCGACGACCGCTAAGCACGGCCACCTCTTGGAGGACGCCGGGAAAGGAGCCGGGCTCGAAAAGATCAAGGCGAACCTGCTCGAACTCCGCCGCCGTCCACTGCCTCAGTCGTGAAGCGGAGAGACCCGTCAGCAGCTCGGTGGGAACGACGAAAGCGAAAGCGCCGCCCGGTCGCAACCGGGAAAGTGCCGCCATTAGGACCGGGATCCAGAGGTTCGAGACGCCGGCGAAGGAGACCCCGAGGCGCGCACCGAGACGACCCGTTTCCGCTTTGTCGTCCCCTTCGACAAACTGGTAGCGGACGAAGGGTGGGTTCCCTACGGCGACGTCGAAATCGGCATCGGTTCGCGCTCCCCAGCCGATCGCACTTCCGACCTCGACCTCTCCCGCCAGCGAGAGCCGTGACAGCACTCCGCGGCACTTCATCGCCTCGAGCTCGTTTGGCTCGATCGCCAAGACCTCGCCGGTGCGATCTGCCAGGGCGTGGAACCCGGCTATGCCGCGCAGAAAGGCGCCGTCACCAGCACTTGGCTCGAGGACCCTCAGTTGCCCTTCGGGGGGCAGAAGCGGAAGCAGGCGATGGAGGCAGAACTGGACGAGCGTGTCCGGGGTGTAGAAGCCGCCACGGATCTTTTGTGCGGTTGATTCGCTCCGGGTCCTCACCGGCGGGGAGAGTAGATCCTGTCGCGGCGTCAGAGCCCGAAGACCCGCCGGGCGTCTTCGAGGCCCTCGACCAGGCGGTCGATCTCGGTGGGCGTCGTGTAGACGCCGAAGCTGGCGCGCGCCGTGGCGGCGACGCCGAGGCGGTCCATCAGCACTTGGGCGCAGTGGTGGCCGGCGCGGACGGCGACGCCGTGGCGGTCGAGGATCTCGGAGACGTCGTGGGCGTGGATGCCGTCGATCTCGAAGGAGACGGGGCCGAGGCGACCGGGGCCGCGGGGGGGACCGAAGACGCGCAGGCCCGGGACCTCGGCCAGCCGCCCCAGCGCGTAGTCGGCGATCTGTTCCTCGTGCTCGCGCACCTTTTCCATCCCGACCATGTCGAGCCAGCGGAAGGCGGAGGCCATGCCGATCGCCTGGGCGATCGCCGGCGTCCCCGCCTCGAAGCGCGCCGGCGGGTCGGCGTAGGTCGTGCCCTCCCTGGTCACCTTGCGGATCATCGAGCCGCCGCCGAGGAAGGGCGGCATCTCGCGCAGCAGGTCGAGGCGGGTCCAGAGCGCCCCGATCCCGGTCGGTGCGTAGAGCTTGTGGCCGGTGATCGCGTAGAAGTCGGCCCCGAGCGCGGCCATCTCCAGCGGCATCTTCGGCGCCGCCTGGGCGCCATCGACTAGCACCCGCGCCCCGGCCTCGTGGGCCAGCCGCGAGAGCTCCGCGACCGGCGTCTCGGTTCCGAGCACGTTGGAGACGTGGGCGACGGCGACCAGCTTCGGGCCGCGTTCGAGCAGCGCCGCGTAGGCGTCCATGTCGAGCAGGCCGTCGTCGTCGACCGGCACCCAGTCGATCTCCGCCCCGACCCGCTCGGCAAGCTGCTGCCAGGGGACGATGTTGGAGTGGTGCTCCATCTCGGTCAGCAGCAGGCGGTCGCCGGCGCCGACGTTGACGTCGCCCCAAGCCCGGGCGACGAGGTTGATCGCCTCGGTCGCGTTGCGGACGAAGACGACCTCGCGACGGTCGGCGGCGCCGACGTGGTCGGCGACCGTCGCCCGCGCCCCCTCGTAGGCTTCGGTCGCCTCGGCCGAGAGGGTGTGGGAGCCGCGGTGGACGTTGGAGTGGTGGCGCCGCTCGTAGCGATCGACCGCCTGGATCGAGGCCAGCACCCGCTGGGCGCTGGCGCCGCTGTCGAGGTAGGCGACCGGCTGGCCGTGGACCTCGCGCTCGAGCGCCGGGAAGGCCGCTCGCACCTTCTCGAGGTCGTACGCGGCCGCGGGGGAGGAGCTCTTGGCGCTCACCGGCTCCATCGCGAAGAGGTCAGGCGGCGGCGCCTGCCTCTACCTCCTCTTTGATCCAGCCGTAGCCCTTCTCCTCCAGCACGCCGACCAGCTCCGGGCCGCCTTCTTTGACGATCCGTCCCTGGTACATGACGTGGACCGCGTCGGGCTTGACCATGTGGAGGATGCGCTGGTAGTGGGTGATGATGAGGACGCCCATGTCGGGGCCGGCGAACTTGTTGACGCCCTCGGCGACGGTGCGCAGGGCGTCGATGTCGAGGCCCGAGTCGGTCTCATCGAGGACCGCGATCTCCGGCCGCAGCAGCGCCAGTTGCAGCAACTCCATCCGCTTCTTCTCGCCGCCGGAGAAGCCGTCGTTGAGGTAGCGGCTGGAGAAGTCTTTGGGGATGTTCGCCAGCTCCATCGCCTCCTGGGCGGTGCGGGCGAAGTCTTTGATCTTGATCTGATCTTCGCCGCGCGCTTCGCGCTGGGCGTTGATGATCATCCGCAGGTACTTGCTGACCGAGACGCCGGGGATCGCGACCGGGTACTGGAAGGCCATGAAGAGGCCCGCCTGCGAGCGATCCTCGGGGGCGGCCTCGGTGATGTCCTCGCCCTTGAAGGTGATCGTGCCCTCGGTCACCTCGAGCGCCGGGTGGCCCATGATCACGTTGGCGAGCGTCGACTTGCCGGAGCCGTTCGGTCCCATCAGCGCGTGGACCTTGCCCTTCTCGACGTCGAGGTCGAGGCCGCGGAGGATCTCCTTGTCCTCGGCCTTCACGTGCAGGTTGCGTATCTCCAGCTCAGCCATTTCGCTCCGTTTCTCGGTTGTTGAAGTTCGTCAGGCGGCGCTGCCGAGCGCCGCGGCGCGCGCGGGCGCGCTGTGCGACGAGAACTCGACCAGCTCCGCCAGGGTGGTGCCGGCGAGCGCCTTGGTGACGCCGCCCTGGACGCGCATCCAAAGGAGCTTCGTCGAGCAGGCTTGGTCGCCGTCTGACTCGTGCGAGCACAGGACCTTGCCCTCGGGCGTGTCGTGGAAGCACTCCATCGGGGCGATCTGCCCTTCCAGCGCCTCGACCACCGCGTCCATCGTGATTTCCTCCGGCGGCTTCGCCAGCCGGTAGCCGCCGTGCGCCCCCCGGGTGGAGGTGACGAGGCCGGCCTTGCGCAGCCGCGCGACCAGGTGCTCCAGATAGGAGAGCGGCAGTCGCTCGGCTTCGGCGACGGAGCTCAGCGAGACCGGCTGCGAGCCGGGCTGGCGGCCCAGCTCCACCATCAGGCGAACTCCGTACTCGGCTTTGGTCGAGAACAGCATCGGAGCTAAATCCTACCGAAGAGGTCGGTTATGGCTCGATCAGGCCGCGGCGGATCGCGTAGCGGACTAGCTCGACCCGGTCGCGCATGCCGAGCTTTCGCATCGCGTTGGCGCGGTGGTTCTCGACCGTCTTCTCGGAGAGGTGGAGGACCTCGGCGATCTCCTTGGTCGTGTGCGCCTCGGCGACCAGCTTGACGATCTCCTCCTCGCGCGGCGTCAGCTCCTCCTCGCCGCTGGAGCCGCGCTCGAGCACGTCCTTGATCAGCGTCCGCTGGGCCTCCGGGGTGAGGAAGGGCTCGCCGCGCTCGACCGCGCGGATCGCCGCCAACAGGTCGGTGTCGGCCTGCGCCTTCAGTACGTAGCCCGAGGCGCCCGCCTTCAGTGCCTCGAAGAGGTAGCGCTCGTCGTCGTGCATCGAGAGGATCAGGACCGAGACCTCGGGTGCCTGCTTCTTGATCTCCCGCGTCGCCTGTAGACCCGTCAGCTTCGGCATTTTGACGTCGAGGATTGCCAGGTCGGGACGCTCCCGCACCGCCAGATCGCGGGCCTCGGCGCCGTCAGCGGCCTCGGCGACAACCTCGATGTCGGGCTGGCGCTCCAGCAGCAGCCGGATCCCGGAGCGGACGATGCCGTGGTCGTCGGCGATCAGCACACGCATAGGCGCCCACTATCGCCGATGGGGCCGAAAACCGGTTTGTGTAACCGCAAATCGTCCCGTCGGTGGGGGTCAGGCCGGGACGGTGAGGCGAATGGTGGTGCCGGCGCCGGGACGGGACTCGATCGTCAGCTCGCCGCCGACCAGGAGCGCGCGCTCGCGCATGCCGGCGATCCCGAGCCCGCTTTCCGCTTCGTCGAAGGCGAAGCCGCGGCCGTCGTCGGCGACCTCGAGCTCGACCGCGCCGTCCTCGCCGCGGCGCAGCCGCGCCTCGATCCGGCTGGCGCCGCTGTGGCGGGTGGCGTTGGAAAGCGCCTCCTGGGCGACCCGGTAGACGACCAGTTGGGCGTCGTCACCGAGGTCGGAGAAGTCGCCGTCGGCGGCGAAGTCCGCGGTTAGGTCGCCGCTGCCGAGCCGCTCGACCTGGCCGGCGAGCGCCGCCGCCAGGCCAAGGTCGTCGAGCGCGGTGGGGCGCAACTGGCGGGCCAGCGAGAGCAGCTCGGTCATCGCCTGGTTGGCGAGCGCCTTGGTCTCGGCCAGTTCCGCCTCGAGGGACGGCGGTGCCGCCTCGCGCGCCGCCTCCAGCCGCAGCAGCAAACCGGTCAGCGACTGGTTCACCTCGTCGTGGAGGTCGCGGGCGACCCGGGCTCGCTCCTCCTCCTGGGCGTGCAGCGCGGCCGAGCGGGCGCGGCGGCGTTCGGCTTCCAGCCGCCGCATCATCCGCAGGAAGGCGAGCTCGATCCGCTCCACCTCCTCGCTCTCGCCGATGCCGTCGATCGAGCTGGGGAGGACGGGGCGGGGGCTGGAGAGGTCGACCTTCTCCATCGCCTCGATCAGGTCCTCGAGCGGCCGGTAGCGCCGCCGCGTGCGCATTAACGCCAGCGCCAGCGCTGCGGCGGCGACGGCGAGCACGACGACGAGGATGGTCACCTCTCCAGCCTAGGGGGCGCCCCCGGCGCTTTCGGGGGTTGGCCCCTATAGGCGAAAAGCGCCCTCGCCTCGATACTGGGAAGTCCACCCAACCCGAGGAGCGCAATCAAGCGATGACTACCACCAAGCAATCCACCTGGGGCGCGAAACTGCGGACCACGATCCTGATGGCCGCGCTTGGCGGCCTGCTCGTCGTCATCGGCGCCCTGATCGGCGGTCCGAGCACCGCGGGCCTCTTCCTCTTCTTCGCCCTGGCGATCAACTTCTTCTCCTACTTCTTCAGCGACAAGATGGCGCTGGCGATGAGCCGGGCGAAGCCGATCGACGAGTCGGAAGCGCCGCGGCTCTACCAAATCATGCGCGAACTGACGACGCGGGCGGACCTGCCGATGCCGCGCCTCTACATGATTCCCCAGGACCAGCCGAACGCCTTCGCGACGGGCCGCAACCCGAAGCACTCGGCGGTGGCGGTGACCCGCGGGATCACCAAGCTCCTCTCCGAGGACGAGCTGCGCGGCGTCCTCGCCCACGAGCTCACCCACATCCGCAACCGCGACATCCTGATCCAGTCGGTCGCCTCGGCGATCGGCGCCGCGATCACCTACCTCGCCTACATGCTGATGTGGTTCGGCAACGACGACAACTCGCCGCTGAGCCTCGTCTCCGCGCTGGCGATGGTCATCCTCGCGCCGATCGCGGCGAGCATCATCCAGCTCTCGATCTCGCGCCAGCGCGAGTACGCGGCCGACGCCGGCGGCGCCGAAATCTGCGGCAACCCGGAGTCGCTGGCGAGCGCGCTGCTGCGGTTGGAGTCGGGCGCGGAAGCAATCCCGATGCAGGTCAACCAGGCGGCCGAGCCGCTCTACATCGTCAAGCCCTTCAAGGGCGGAGGCATCGCCGGCCTCTTCTCGACGCACCCTCCGATCGAGGAGCGGGTGCGCCGGCTGCGGCAGATGCGGCCCAGCCTCTAGAGCCGGTTCCAGCCTCTCGGCCAGGCAAATCTTGGCGGTCCCCGGGACCCTTCTCCGGGGCCGCCAAGCAGGCTTTCAGCCCGATTTCACGGGCTCGCTATCATTTTTGAAGTAAAGCTGATCCGATTTCAGGGGATTCACTTCAGAAATGGCCATCGACACCAAACGCGTGCAGACGATCGAGGAGATCGAACCCTTCGAGGCAGCGGAGGAGATCAACGGCGGCGACGTCGTCCTGATCGACACCCGCGAGCCCCACGAGTATCAGGAGGCTCACCTCGACGGGGGCAAACTGGTGCCGCCCGGCCTGCTGGCCGACGAAATCGGGACCGCCGCCCCTGACAAGTCGGCGCGGACGATCCTCTACTGCCGCTCCGGCAACCGCTCCGCCCTCGCCGCCGCCCAACTGCAGCAGCTCGGCTACGAAAACGTCGCCTCGATGGCCGGCGGCATCCTGCTCTGGCAGGAGCAGGGGTTGCCGGTGGTCGCCCCGCATCGGATGACCCCCGAGCAGCGCGAGCGCTACTCGCGCCACACGCTGCTGCCCGAGGTCGGCGTCGACGGCCAGATCAAGCTGCTGGACGCGAAGGTGTTGCTGCTCGGCGCCGGTGGGCTCGGGGCGCCGACCGCGCTCTACCTCGCCGCCGCGGGCGTCGGCACGATCGGGTTGGTCGACGACGACGTCGTCGATGCCTCGAACCTGCAGCGCCAGGTGATCCACAACACCGAACGGATCGGGATGCCGAAGACGACCTCGGCGCGGATCTTCATCGAAGGGCTGAACCCGGACGTCAACGTCGTCGAGCACAACGGCCGGCTCGACGCCGGCAACATCCTCGACGTCATCCGCGACTACGACATCATCGTCGACGGCGCCGACAACTTCCCCACCCGCTACCTGCTGAACGACGCCTCGGTGCGGCTGCGCAAGCCGGTCGTCTCCGCCTCGATCCTCGGCTTCGACGGCCAGATTTCCACCTTCCTCCCCTACGAGGGCCCCTGCTACCGCTGCCTCTACCCGACCCCGCCACCTGCCGAGCTGGCGCCGAGCTGCTCCGCCAACGGCGTCCTCGGCGTGATGGCCGGGACGATGGGCACGCTCCAGGCCAACGAGGTGATCAAGCTGATCCTCGGTGCCGGCGAGCCGCTGGTCGGTCGCCTGCTCCTCTACGAGGCACTCGGTACCCGCTTCACCGAGCTCAAGGTCCGCCGCGACCCGAGCTGCCCGATCTGCGGCGAGGACGCCGCGGAGATCCCCGAGTCGGAGATGGGCAAGTTCCCCGACTACGAGCAGTTCTGCGTCGGCGCGGGCGGCGACCGCTAAGCCTCGCGGCCTAGGTAGGATGCCGCAACTCATGGCGACCGTACGCATTCCCCCAGTCCTGCGCCCGAAAACCGGCGGGCAGCCCGAGGTCGAGGCTGACGGCGGCAACGTCGGCGAGGTCCTGCGCTCGCTGACCGGGGAGTTCCCCGACACCCAGGAGCAGCTCTTCGGCGAGGACGGCGAGCTCAACCGCTACGTCAACGTCTACCTCAACGACGAGGACGTGCGGGTGCTGCAGGGTCTCGAGACCGCCGTCAAGGACGGCGACACCGTGGTCATCCTGCCGGCGATGGCCGGCGGCGCCGCCTAACCGCTCAGCGGTCCAGCACCAGCCCGAGGAACTTCTGCGTCCGCTCCTCGCGGGGGTGCTCCAACACGTCGGCGGGCTTTCCCTGCTCGACGATGACGCCGCCGTCCATGAAGACGACCCGGTCGGCGACCTCGCGGGCGAAGCCGATCTCGTGGGTGACGACCATCATCGTCATCCCTTCTTCGGCCAGCTCGCGCATCGTGTCCAGCACTTCCTTGACGAGCTCGGGGTCGAGGGCGCTGGTGACCTCGTCGAACAGCATCACGTGCGGATCCATCGCCAGCGCCCGGGCGATCGCGACGCGCTGCTGCTGGCCGCCGGAGAGCCGTTCGGGGTACTGCGCGAGTTTGTCGCCGAGGCCGACTCGCTCGAGCAGCGCCGTGCCCCTCTCGCGCGCCTCGGCCGCCGAGCGGCCGAGAACCTTTTCCGGCGCCAGCGTCACGTTCTGCAACGCGGTCTTGTGGGGAAAGAGGTTGAACTGCTGGAAGACCATCCCCACCCGCTGGCGGACGAAGTCGAGGTTCCAGCTCTGCTCGCCCGTCCCCGATCCGGGTCCCCTGCAGATGTCCTGACCCTCGAGCAGGATCTCGCCCTCCTCGGGCGGCTCGAGCAGGTTGACGCAGCGCAGCATCGTGCTCTTGCCAGAACCGCTGGGGCCGAGGATGCAGACGACTTCACCTTTCGCTACCTCGAGGTCGATTCCCTTCAGCACCTCGAGGTCGCCGAAGCGCTTGCGGACGCCGCGAAGCTGCAGCACCTGGTCGGGCACGGCTCAGGCGACCTCGATGTGGGAGCCGCGGGTCACTTTCAGTTGCTGGCGGGCGATCAGTTTGTCGACCACCCGGGCCAGGGGCAGGATGATGATCACGAAGAAGATCGCGGTCAGCGTCAGCGAGGAGCTGTTCAGCCGTTCGGAGAGGACTTCGCGGCTGACCAGCACCGACTCGCTGAGGGCGATGACGCTGACCAGGGTCGTGTCCTTGAGCAGGGAGATGAGTTCGTTCAGCATCGGCGCCGGGATCTTGGTCACGCCCTGCGGCACGACGACGTGGCGCATCGCCTGGAAGTGGCTCATGCCGAGCGAGCGGGCCGCCTCCATCTGGCCGCGGGGTACCGCTTCGATGCCCGCCCGGTAGACCTCCGCCGAGAAGGCTCCGTAGACGATCACGAGGGCGGCGACGCCGTACCAAAAGGGGTCTGGTCGCCCGAACCAATGCGGGATGCGGACTTCCTGGGGGAGGAAGCTGAGAAACGGGACCCCGCCGGAGATCATCAGGATGATGATCAGGATCGGAACCGCGCGGAAGAAGTCGATGTAGGCGATCGTCAGGAACCGGATCGGCATCAGTTTCTTGCCCGGAAGCTGTCGCAGCAGCGCCAGGAACAGCCCCAGGGCGAGGGCCAGCACGGCCGCCACCGCGAACACGAGGAGGTTCTGCAGGAAGCCGACGAGTACTTCGCCGAAGTGTTCCCGCATCACGTCGAAGTTGAAATACTGGTTGAAGAACTGACTCATCGCGGTGTCCTGGTCGAGCCTGGAGACGAAAAGGGGGCGCCGTCGCCGGCGCCCCTTCGCTCAGGTCGATCTAGCCGAGAAACTGCTTCGGCGGTTCTTTGTGGAACCACTTTTCGTAGATCGTCTTGTAAGTGCCGTCCGAGATCACTTCGGAGAGGCCTTCGTTGATTTCCTTCAGGAGTTCCGTGTTGTCCTTGGCGAGCGCGATTCCGTAGGTTTCTTCGGTCGGGACGCTTTCGGAGATTTCGACGCCGCCTTCTTCTTCGACCGCGTTCTGGGCCACCGGCTGATCGATGATCACGGCTTCGACGGTGCCCGCCTTGAGGGCGTTGATCGCGTCAGGTCCTTCGGGGTAGGGGCGGAGTTCGCCGGCGTTGGCTTTTTCCTTGCCGAGTTCTAGCCCGGTGGTGCCCTGCTGGGCAGCGACGGTCTTGCCTTCGAGGTCTTCGATGCCACCGACGCCACTGCCTTCCTTGACCAGGATCGCCTGTTCGGAGAGGTAGTAGGGATCGGAGAAGGCGACTTCCTTTTCGCGTTCTTCGGTGATCGTCGCCGCCGAGATCACCGCTTCGAACTTGCCCTGGGCGACGTCGCGGAAGATCGTTTCAAACGAGGTGTCCTGGAATTCCGGCGTGCGGCCGATCTTTTCCCCGATCGCTTCCATCAGTTCGATGTCGAAGCCGGTGTAGCTGCCCGATTTGCCCTGCTCGAAGGGCGGGTAGGGGATGTCGGAGCCGACCGTGAGCGGTTCGCCACCGCCCCCGGCGCTGGTTCCTTCGCCGGTCGTGCTGTCGCTGCCGCCGCAGCCCGCGACGGCAACTGCGGAGATGGCCACGAGGAAGACCGCGAGGAGCGCGGCCAGCCGGGTTCTGCTCATCGAAAACGCCTCCGTTCCAAGGGGTTACTGAAGCATCCCGAACATACACGCCGGACTGGCTGCGCCGCCAATCCACAACTCTTGAGTACGTCGCTACACTTTCTGAAGTAAAGGGACGGCCATGCTTCACGACGAGCTACTGAACAAACCTTGCGGCGGTCGCTTCGGCGACATTGTCGAGTCGATCGGCCATACCCCGCTGGTCGAGCTGCCGCGGCTCTCGCCGAAGCCCGACGTGCGGATCTACGCCAAGCTCGAGGGGCGCAACCCGACCGGCTCGGTCAAGGACCGCGTCGCCAAATCGATGATCGAGACCGCCGAGGCCGAAGGCGCGATCGAGCCCGGGCAGACGATCCTCGAGCCGACCTCCGGCAACACCGGGATCTCGCTGGCGATGATCTGCCGGCGCAAGGGCTATCCGCTGAAGGTGGTGATGCCCGACAACGTCACCGAGGAGCGGAGCCAGCTTTTGAGCATGTACGGGGCCGAGATCGTCTACTCGGAGGGGGCGAAGGGCTCCAACGGCGCCGTCGAGGTGGCGCTGGAGATGGCCCAGGACCCCAGCTACTACATGCCCTACCAGTACGGCAACGAGGCCAACCCGCTCGCCCACTACAACGGCACCGCGCTGGAGATCCTCGAGGAGCTCGACGAGGTCACCGCCTTCGTTGGCGGGCTCGGGACCGGCGGCACCCTGATGGGCAACGGCCGTCGGTTCAAGGAGGAAAACCCGGAGACGCTGATCGTCGCCGCCGAGCCGATGCAGGGAGAGCTCGTCCAGGGCCTGCGCTCCCTCGACGACGGCTTCATCCCGCCGATCATCGACCTCTCGATCCTCGACCGCAAGATCATGGTCTCCAACCGCGACGCGATCGTCTGGACGAAGAAGCTGCTTGAAGAGGAGGGGGTCTTCGCCGGCGTCTCCTCCGGCGCGATCGCCCGGGTCGCCAACCGCATCGCCGGCGAGATCGACTCCGGCAACGTCGTCTTCATCGTCCCCGACGACGGCTGGAAGTACCTCTCCTCCGGCGTCTACACGAAGCCGATCGAGGAGATCGAAAACCTGGACTCGACGGTCTGGTGGTAGCGGCTCCCGCCCCGCGGCACCACTAGGCTCGCGCGATGAAAATCTCTAAGGCCCTGATCGACGAGATGGTCGCGCACGCTCGCGAGGACCTGCCGAACGAGTGCTGCGGGATGATCGGCGGCCGCGACGGCGAGGCGACCAGCATCGTGCGGGTGGAGAACGCCGCCGCCAGCCCGCTGCGCTACGAGATGGACCCGCAGGGCCAGTTCGACGCCCTGAAAGCGATCGAAGGGGCCGGCGAGGAGCTGCTCGGGATCTACCACTCCCACACCCGCAGCGCCGCCTATCCCTCGCAGACGGATGTGAACCAGGCGGTCGCTTGGCCCGAACAGATCTACGTGATCGTCTCGCTGGAGAACTCGGAGGCGCCGGACGTCAAGGCCTATCTGCTGGCCGACCTGAAGGTCGCCGATGTCGAGCTCGACGTCGCCTAGGCAGGCCACCCGCCCACAGCGGCGCGGCGCCCACGGCGGCGGCGACGACTTCGGCGGCGGCGGCGAGGGCGGCGGTGGTGGCGGTGGAGGCGGCGACGACCTGGTCAAAGTCGCCTTCGCCCGTACCCAGGCCGAGGGCGAGATGCTGCAGGGGCTGCTCTCGGAGGCAGGCATCGCGAGCGTGCTCAACCGCTCGCAGGGCTTCTACTCGGTCAGCTACGTGCCCGGTCCCGTCGACGTGATGGTCGTCGCCCACCTGGCGCCGCGGGCGCGCGAAGTCCTCGCCGACACCCTGATCGAGGACGAGCCGGACGAGCGCCTCGAGCTGGAAGAGCAGCGCCGCCTCGCCCGCGGCGAAACTGGCACCGTCTCGCCGGGGCGCCTGGCTTTCTGGATCCTCGCCGTCGGCGGCGCGGGGTTCCTCCTGCTCTGGCTGCTCTACGAACTCACCTGAGGAGGGAATCGGTGGGGGACGATCTGGTCGAGGTCGCGTTCGTGGCCAACGAATACGAGGGAGCGATCGTCAAGGCCCTGCTCGAAGATCGCGGGATACCCAGCCTTGAGCAGCGGGTCGGAGTGGACGGGGCCCGGTTGGGCTACTCGACCCTGATGGGGGGTGGCCCGCAACGGGTGATGGTGCACGCGCCCCGGGCCGAGGAAGCGCGGGCGATCCTCGCCGAGGCCGCCGCCGAGGACCTGCCCGAACCGGTGAACGCCAGGTACCTGGCCGACGCGGAAGGCGGGAGGAGGGTGCGCGGCTACGGCTGGGCCGGCGCCTGGGCTCGTGCCATGCTCGTCTCGATCGGGACGATGGCGCTCGCCTTCGCGATCTTCCTGCTCTTACGCGTGCTCTGACGAACTCACCTGATCGCGGCGGGGCCGCGGACCATCTCGCGCAGGTAATCGCGCCAGGCTGCCTCGATGTCGCGGAAGCGGGCGTCGAAGGCGTCTTCCAGCGTCACCTCCGGCCCTCCGGGCAGGAGCCGGCTGACCAGGCGCTCGCAGGCCTCGGGGCCGCGCTCGTTCTCGAGCAGGTCGAAGATCGTGCCGCCGAGGATGACCGCGTCGCGGCGCGAGGGTGGGAAGGAGGGGCTGGAGCTCTCGCGCAGGCGCCTGATCACGGCGGCGCGGTAGAGGCCGACCTGGCGGGCGAAGTACTGGGCGCCGCCTTCGACCAGCCAGGCCCAGCGCAGGTAGCGGGCGAACCGGCGGGGCGTCCAGGAGGGGGGGAGGGCCGAGTTGTTGGCGGCGATCACGAGCTGGGCGTAGAGGCGCTCGGCGGTGCCGCGGAGGGCTTCGTAGGAGTCGTCGCCGGCGGCGCGGCGCTCCATGTGTGTGTCGTTGAGGACGTGCAGCTCGGTCGACATCGCCCAGCCGGCCAGGTAGCGGCGGCCCGCCGGCGCGGCCGACCAGCGCGCGGCCGGGAGGAAGGGATGGGCCATCGTCAGCCAGAGGGGGTTGGTGTGGACCACCACCGTGACCTCCTCGGGGACCCGCTCGAAGCGGTCTTCGAGCCGCAGCCGCAGGTGCTCGAGCCGGTCCAGCGTGCGCTCGGCGAAAACCGAGTCGTCGGAGTCGTGCCTGGCGGTGAAGCTGAGCGACTCGGTCTCGACCCAACTCATGGGTTACGAGGGTAGCGCTAGGGGTGGCCGGTTCAGACGAGCGCGGGCTCGGGGGCGCCGCAGCGGTTGCGAATCTCTTCGCGTGCGCGGTCGAACTCTTCGTCGGCCATCACCGGCGTGCCCTCGAAGGGCAGTTCGCGGTCGATCTCGACCCAGGAGCGGCAGCCGTGGTACTCGTCGCGGACGCGAACGGTGACCGGGCGCGGGATCCGGTGGACCCGCAGCAGCAGCACGTGCAGCGGGTGCCGGCGCTTCCAGGCGAGCCGCTTTTCGGCGTAGTCGGGGGTCCAGATGTAGTACGGCGAGAGCGAGTCGAGGGTGCGACGGTCGTTGATCGTCACGTGCTCGACCACTTCGGCCCAGGCCCGCAGCCGCACGCGGTCGGGCTGGGGGATGCCGCCGTCCTGGAGCAGCGCTTTCGGGGGCGGCTCCTCGTCGGGCCAGACGCCCTCCTCGAGGGCGCGCCGAAGCTCGGGGTGATGGGATTCACGCACCAGGTCGTTCCGCTGGTGGTCGAAGGTCGGGTAGAGGAAGAAGCGCTCGTGCTCGAGCTCGAAGTGCTTGTTCTCCTCCCGAATCCCACCCTTGCGGAGAGTCAGGAGCTGCTCGCCCTCAGCGAGGGCGCGGACCGTTACGGCCCATTCCTTTAGAGCGATCGGCATTGAAGTAGTCCTGCGAAGTTAGTGGTTCGAGAAAAGGGCGGAGGGCGTCTCGACTTGCGGCCTGCAGAGGCCGCCTCCACCCGCCTGGAGGCGCGCATTCTAGACGAGGTGCGGGAAATCTCAACTAAAAAACTGCGAAATTTCCGTTGTGTGACTTACGTCCACCCTGCTCCCCCGGGCGTTTCGATCCGCAAACGGTTACCCGGGACCAAATTTCCCGCGGTCTTGGCCGGCAGCGGTGCGCCGTCCAGGAGGTTGGCGCCGGCGGCCCCGTCCTCGCCCTCGCCGCGGCCGCGGGGGGCGTGGCGGCGGCGCTCGGTGATCAGCGTGAAGCGCATCGGCGCCAGCGCTTCCAGCTCGCGGACGATCCCGTCGCCGCCACGGTGGGTCCCGGCGCCGCCGCTGCCGCGGCGCAGGGAAAGCTCGCGGACGCGGAGGGGGAACTCGGTCTCCAGCGCCTCGACCGGGGTGTTGAGGGTGTTTGACATCGCCACGTGGACGGCGCTCGGCCCGTCGGCCTCGGGGCAGCCGCCCTGGCCGCCGCCGATCGTCTCGTAGTAGGTGAAGCCCTCGCCGGCGAGGGTGAGGTTGTTCATCGTCCCCTGCCCCTGGGCGGGTGCCGGCCGGGCCTGGCCGAGCGCCGCGATCACCAGGTCGGCGACGCGGCTGGAGGTCTCGACGTTGCCGGCGGCGACGGCGGCGGGGTGGCGGGCGTTCAGCAGACAGCCCGGGGGGGCGAGGACCTCGATCGGCCGGTGGGCGCCGGCGGAGGGCGGCGCCTCGGGGTCGGTGAGGACCCTGACGGCGAAGAACGCCGCCGACTTGGTCACCGAGAGGGGGCAGTTGAGGTTGCCGTCGACCTGCGGGTCGGTGCCGTCGAAATCGAGGCGTAGCTCCTCGCCGGCGATCGTCGCCCGCAGCCGCAGCCGCACGTCGGCCGGCTCGCCGTCCCAGTCGGCCTCGAGCACGTCCTCGGCCTCGTAGGTCCCGTCCGGGAGGGCGGCGAGCGCGGCGCGGGTGCGGCGCTCGCTGTAGGTGAGGATCGCCGCCATCCCGTCGCGCAGCGCCTCGATGCCGAGGCGCTCGCGCAGCTCGCCGAGCCGCAGCTCGCCGACCCGGTTGGCGGCCTGCTGGGCGCGGAGGTCGGCGAGCCGCTGGCGCGGCGAGCGCATCCGCGCGGCCAGCTCCTCCAGCGTCCGTTCGTCGGCCACAGTCGGCGGGATCACCACTCCCTCTTCCTCGAGGGACTTCGAGAAGGCGGGCATGCCGCCGGGGGTGGGTCCGCCGACGTCGGCGTGGTGGGCGCGGCTGGCGGCGAAGCCGAGCAGCTCGGCGCCGGCGAAGACCGGCGAGATCAGGGTGATGTCCGGCAGGTGGGTGCCGCCGCGGTAGGGGTCGTTGAGGATCCAGCCGCGGCCGGGCCGCTGTTCCTCGCCGAGCACCGCCGCCACCGCGTCGGGCATCGAGCCGAGGTGGACAGGGATGTGCTCGGCCTGCATCACCAGCTCGCCGGCGGCATCGAAGAGCGCGGTCGAGCAGTCGTGGCGCTCCTTGATGTTGGCCGAGTACGCGGAGCGGATCAGGGTCGCGCCCATCTCGTCGCAGGCCGCCCGCAGGGCGCCGACGAGGACCTGCAGCGCGATCGGGTCGGGCCCGCTCAACGCCCGCCCCCGAGTTCCGTGGTTCCTTTCGGACGGATGCCGTCCGAAAGGAACCGCGCGACGATGGTGCCGGCCTCGTCGACCGTTGCCGACCAGCCCGGCGGCAGGACCAGGGTCGCCTCCGGCAGCTCGAAGACGACCGGGCCCTCGGCGGCGGTGCCGGCGGCGGGCTCGCCGCGTAGCACCGGCGTCTCCACCCACTCTTCGTCGAAGAGGACCGGGCGCGAGCCGCGCTCGAGGGCACCGGCCGCCGCCGCCTCGGGCCGCGGCCGCGGCCCCGGCAGGACGATCGCCAGCTCGATGTCGACGAGGACGACCTCGCCCTCCGGGTCGCGGTAGCCGTAGCGCTCCTCGTGGGCGCGCTCGAAGCCCTCGACCAGCTCCGCTGGGTCGGGGTCGGGCGGTCCTGGCACCGGCAGCTCGAAGGCCTGGCCGGCGTAGCGCATCGCGTAGACGAGGCGCACCTCCGCCTCGGGGCCGAGGTCGGCGCTGGTCGCCTCGATCATCGCCTCGACCTCGGCGGCGATCCGCGCCGCGCTCAGCTCCGGGCCGCCCAGCATCACCGTGCGGGCGGTGTCGCGGCGGCGCTCGGAGGCGCAGAGGCCGAGCGCGGAGAGGACGCCGCCGGCGCGCGGACAGAGGATCTCGGTTATCCCCAGCTCGGCGGCGATCGCCGCCGCGTGCATCGGCCCGGCGCCGCCGAAGGGCAGCAGCGCGAAGCCGCGGGGGTCGACCCCGCGCTCGACGGTGACGACACGCAGCGCCCGCACCATCTCCTGGTTGGCGACGCGGAGGATGCCGGCGGCGGTCCGCAGCGGGTCCAGCCCCAGCTCGTCGCCGAGCTTGGCGACGGCCCGCTCGGCCGCCTCGGCGTCGAGCTCGACCCCGCCGGCGAGCCGCGAGTCGGCGGCGAGGTGGCCGAGCAGAAGGTTGGCGTCGGTGACGGTCGGCTCACTGCCGCCGCGGCCGTAGGCGGCTGGTCCGGGCTCGGCTCCGGCCGAGTGGGGGCCGACCCGCAGGGCGCCGCCGGGGTCGCGCCAGCCGATCGACCCGCCGCCCGCGCCGACCGTGTGGACGTCGACCATCGGCAACTGGATCACCCGTCCCTCGATCCGCCGTTCGTCGGTGCGGCGGACCTCGCCCGCCTCGACCACGCAGACGTCGCAGGAGGTGCCGCCCATGTCGAAGCCGAGGGCGTTGCCGTCGCCGCTGAGGCTCGCCAGCAGGCCGGCGCCGACGGCGCCGCCGGCCGGTCCCGAGAGGACGCTCCAGGCGCCCGCCCGCGCCGCCTCCTCGGCCGGCGCGACGCCCCCGGAGGAGCGCATCACCAGGGGTCGCGGCAGGCCCGCGTCGGCGGCGGCGTCGCCGAGCTCGCCGAGGTAGCGCCCGAGCAGCGGGCTGAGGTAGGCGTCGATCGCGGTCGTCGAGCAGCGCTCGTACTCGCGGAAGCGGGGGAGCACCTCGTGCGAGGCGGAGACGTGGACCCCGGGGAGGCGCTCGCGCAGGTGCTCGGCGATGCGCCGCTCGTGGCTCGGGTCGAGGTAGGAGAAGAGGAGGCAGACGGCGACCGACTCGGCGCCGCTGGCCGCGATCGCCGCCGCCAGCCGCTCCGGCTCCTCGGCCTCGAGCGGCTCGACCACGCCCTCGGGGCCGATCCGCTCGGCCGCCTCGAAGCGGAGCTCCGGCGCCACCAGCGGCGCCGGCTTCGGCGCGCAGAGCCGGTAGAGGTGAGGCCGGTCCTGGCGGCCGATCTCGAGCAGGTCGGCGAAGCCGCGGGTCGCCACCAGCGCCGTCCGCGCGCCGCGTTCCTCCAGCAGCGCGTTGGTCCCGACCGTCATCCCGTGGGCGAAGACCTCGACGTCGGCGGCCTCACCGTCGGCCCTTGCCAGCACCGCCGCGACCGCCCGCATCACCCCATCCGACTCCCGCCGGGGCGTCGTCGGAACCTTGGCGGTGTGGACGGCGCCGCCGTCGAGCAGGACGGCGTCGGTGAAAGTGCCGCCGACGTCAACGCCCAGAAGCACAGTCTCAGTCCCAGCGCTCGTGGCGGGCGCTGCCGTCGGGGGCGACAATGACATGGACGCCGTCCAGCGCCGGGTCGCTCTCGGGGCGGTCGGTGCGGAGGTGGCCGCCACGCGACTCGGCCCGGTCGAGGGCGGCGCTCGCCAGGGCCCGCGCCAGCGGGTAGGGGCTGGAGATCAGCCGCGCCAGGTCGTCGGGGTTGCGGGTCGGCCCGGCGTAGCGCCAGACCGCGTCGCGGGTCTCGTCGCTGGGCGGGTCGAAGCGCCACTCGGGCGGCTCGGGCCGGCGCTCGGCGCCTTCCTCGCCGAGCGCCGCGGCGGCGGCGCGGCCGCCGAAGACGAAGCACTCGCTGAGCGAGTTGGAGGCGAGCCGGTTGGCGCCGTGCAGCCCCGTGCAGGAGCACTCGCCGACCGCGTAGAGGCCGGGGAGGGAGGAGCGGCCGTCGAGGTCGACCGCGACCCCGCCCATCGTGTAGTGGGCGGCGGGGGCGACCGGGACGGGGGCGCCGCGCGGGTCGAGGCCGGCCTCGGCGAGCGAGGCGAAGACGTTGGGGAAGCGGGCGGGGTCGATCTCGCGCAGGTCGAGGCCGACCGCGGCGCTGCCCTCGGCTCGCATCTTCACCAGGATCGCCGCAGTGACCGCGTCGCGGGGCGCGAGCTCGTCGGTGAAGCGCTCGCCGGCCGCGTCGAGCAGCTTCGCCCCCTCGCCGCGGATCGCCTCGGTGATCAGCACCCCGTCGTGGGGGCTGTCCGGCAGGGCCAGGGCGGTGGGGTGGAACTGGCAGAACTCGAGATCGACGAGGTCGGCCCCGGCGGCGGCGGCGAAGACGGGGCCGGCACCGATCGCCCCGCGCGGGTTGGTCGTCCGCCGCCACAGCGCCGCGGCGCCGCCGGTCGCCAGCACCGTCGCCCCGGCTGCCAGCCGGCCGTTGTCTGTGACGACGCCGTGACAGCGCTCGCCGTCGCTCCACAGCGCCTGCGCCGAGGTCCGCTCCAGCACCTCGATCCGCTCCTCGGCAGCGACCATCGCCGCCAGCTTCGAGGTGATCTCGTAGCCGGTCTGGCTCCCCATCGAGTGGACGATGCGGCGCTTGGCGTGGCCGCCCTCGAGGCCGAGCGCGAGCCGTCCCTCCTGGTCGACGTCGAAGACGACGCCGCGGGCCAGCAGGTCGCGGACGATCGCCGGCGCTTCCTCGCTCAGCACCCGCACCGCGGCGGCGCGGCAGAGGCCGCGGCCGGCGGCGATCGTGTCCTCGGCGTGGAGCTCGGGCGAGTCGTCCGGTTCGAGCGCCGCCGCCAGGCCGCCCTGGGCCCAGTAGCTGGCGCTCTGCGAGAGCGGGGTGCGGGAGACGAGGCAGACGCTGCCGCCGAGCTCAGCGGCCCGCAACGCCGTCCACAGACCAGCGGCGCCGCCGCCGACGACGACGACGTCGAACTTCGGCAAGGTCGCTACCGCCCCTCGGCCTCGCGGCGCAGCGCCTCGAGCTGGGCCCGCAGCCAGGCCGCCGCGCTCTCGCGGGCGCGCGCCAGCTCGTCGGCGATCGTGCTCTCGGCGGCGTCGGCCCGCGCCTCGGCGGCCTCGACCCGCTTCTCCGCCGCCTCGACCTGGGCTTCGATCTCGTTCAGGCGCTCCTCCGCGGCGGCGATCGCCTTTTCCTTCTCCTCGCGCTCGCGCTCGAGGTCGGCCTCAAGGGCCTCGATCTCCTCACCTGCCCGGCGCTCGGCCTCGGCCGCCAGGGCGGCGGCCTCCTCCAGGCGCCGCTCGGCCTCGCGCACCTGGCTCTCGAGGCTGTCGCCGGGGCCCGTCTCCGCGCTCATCCCGCTCAATCTATTACCGCTCCGGCGGTGGCGTCGGCAGCGGCGCCGCCGGGCGGCTCCAGGACGGCGCGGTAGGCCGCGATCACCCGCTCGGCCATCCGGCCGGCCGAGAGCGTGCGTGCCCGCGCCGCGCCGGCGACCCGGGGATCGGTGCTGCGCAGGTGCGGGGCGGCAGCCGCCGCCCAGATGGCGAGGTCGAAGGGGGCGCTGAGGCAGCCGTCGATGCCGCCGAGCGCGTAGGGCGCGATCCCCACCGGGGTCGAGAGCACCGGCACCTCGCAGGCGAGCGCCTCGATCGCCGCCATCCCGAAGCCCTCGTATTCGGAGGTGACGAGGACGGCGTTGGCGGCGTTGATCCAGAGTGGCATCTGCTCGGGCTCGATCGAGCCGCCGCTGAGCAGCTCGGCCTCGCAGGCGGCGGCGAGCGCGGCGGCGCGGTCGTGGCGCTTCTCCGGCCGGGCCGGGTTGGCGGGGAAGAAGAGGTAGCGACCGTCGGGGTCGAGCCCCAGCGAGCGCCGCGCCTCCGCTCGCGGCAGTGGGCCGAAGCGATCCAGGTCGGGCCCGCAGGGGAGGACCGCCGAGCCGGGGACGGGAGGGAGGCCCGGCCGCCCGTCCTCCTCCTCGAACAGCGCCCGGGAGACGCCGGCGACGAGGTCGATCCGCCAGGCGAGCCGGCGCGAGAGGTGGCTGACGAGGTGGTGGCGGACGTCGGTGCCGTGGAAGGTGACGACCAGCGGCCGGGCGCCGGCCAGCTTCGCGACCCAGCCGGCGAGCCCGTAGTGGGCGTGGACGAGGTCGAAGCGCTCGCGGCGCAGGAGTGCTCGCAGCCGCCGCGTCGCCGGCGCGTAGCCGTTGCGGCCGCGGGGGAAGGTGAAGAGCTCGACGTCGATGCCGCGCTTGCGCGTCTCCTCGACCTGGTCGCGCACCCAGCGCCCGCGCTGCGGAGCCGACTCGTCGGGCGTGAAGTTGGAGACCACCAGAACGCGCACGCGGGTCAGCGTAATCGCGGCGGGGGCAGGCGGTAGCTCGGGGGCGTCTTGGAGAGGCGGATCGGGTTGCGGGTGAGGCGGGCGGGGTCGCCGTCGGGGCGGGGGATCTCGACCGTGGGGGCGAGGCCGAGGGACTCGGCGAAGGCGAAGGCGCCGGCGACGTCGTTGACGACCCCGGCGGGAACGCGGCGCTCGCCCAGCAGCGCCGCCCACTCGCTCGCCGGGCGGGCCCGCAGCGCCGCCTCCAGCAGCGGCCGCAGCGCTTCGCGGTTGGCGACCCGCTCCGGGTTGGTGGCGAAGCGCTCCTCGTCGGCGAGGTCCGGGGCGCCGAGTACCTCGCAGAGGTCGCGGAACTGACGGTCGGTGCCGACGGCGAGGACCAGGTCGCCGGCCGCCGTCGCCAGCAGTTCGTAGGGGGCGATGCTGGGGTGGCGGTTGCCCATCCGGCCGGGCACGACCCCGGCCAGGGTGTAGGCGGAGCCCTGGTTGACGAGGGCGGCAAGCAGGGCGGAGAGAAGGTCGACCTCGACCAACTGCCCCTCGCCGCTTGCGTCCCGGTGCCGCAGCGCGGCGAGGATGCCGACGGTCGCGAAGAGCCCGGCGAGGACGTCGACGAGGGCGACCCCGACCTTCAGCGGCTCTCCCTCGGGCTCGCCGGTGATGCTCATCAGGCCGCCCAGCGCCTGCACGAGGAGGTCGTATCCCGGCAGCTCGGCGCCAGCCCCGGTGCCGCCGAAGCCGGTGATCGAGCAGTAGACGAGCTGGGGGTTCGCGGCTGCGAGCGTCGCGTGGTCGAGGCCCAGTTTCGCCATTACCCCGGGCCGGAAGTTCTCGACGATCACGTCGGCCGCCGCCGCCAGCCGCCGGGCCTCGGCGAGATCGCCCGGCTCGGCCAGGTCGAGAACCAGGCTCGACTTGTTGCGGTTCACCGACTGGAAGTAGGTCGCTTCGCCGGCGGCGTCGTAGGGAGGGCCCCAGGAGCGGGTGTCGTCGCCGGCGCCGGGGCGCTCGACCTTGGTCACCTCGGCGCCGAGGTCGCCCAGGACCATCGTCGCGAAGGGCCCGGCGAGGACCCGCGAGAAGTCGAGGATGCGGAGTTGTCCCAGGGCCGAGGGCATGATTGAATCGCGATCCTAGAAATTCGAAAATCCAGAGTCAAGGACCTCTATGTCTTCCACCGCAGCCCCCCGCGCCCCGATCAAGCCGGCCGATTTCCTCGGCCTCGACCAGCTTCTCTCCGACGAGGAGCGCGACATCCGCGACACCGTGCGCGCCTTCGTCCGCGACCGCGTCGTGCCGAACGTCGGCGAGTGGTTCGAGGAGGCGCGGGTGCCGCTGGAGCTGGCCCCGGAACTGGGCAAGCTGGGAGTCCTCGGCATGCACCTCGAGGGCTACGGCTGCGCCGGCGCCTCCGCCACCGCCTACGGGCTCGCGTGCATGGAGCTGGAGGCCGGCGACTCCGGCGTCCGCAGCCTCGTCTCGGTGCAGGGCTCGCTGGCGATGTACGCGATCTGGCGCTGGGGCTCGGAGGAGCAGAAGCGGGAGTGGCTGCCGCGGATGGCGGCGGGGGAGGCGATCGGCTGCTTCGGCCTGACCGAGCCCGACGCCGGCTCCGACCCGGGCGCGATGCGGACCCGGGCCCGCCGCGACGGCTCCGACTGGATTCTCCACGGCCAGAAGATGTGGATCACCAACGGTTCCGCCGCCGCGGTGGCCGTGGTCTGGGCACAGACCGACGAGGGCGTCCGCGGCTTCCTCGTCCCCAAGGGGACCAAGGGCTTCACCACCCAGGACATCCACAAGAAGATGAGCCTGCGCGCCTCGATCACCTCGGAGCTGCTGCTCGACGACGTGCGGCTGCCGGCCGACGCCGTCCTGCCCGAGGTCTCCTCGCTGAAAGGGCCGCTCTCCTGCCTCAACGAGGCTCGCTACGGGATCGTCTGGGGCGCCGCCGGGGCGGCACGCGCCTGCTACGAAGCGGCGCTCTCCTACGCGACCGAGCGGGTCCAGTTCGGGAAGCCGATCGCCTCCTTCCAGATCCAGCAGCAGAAGCTCGCCCAGATGGTGCTGGAGGTGAACCGGGCGAGCCTGCTGGCGATCCACCTGGGGCGGATGAAGGACGCCGGCACGTTGCGCCCCGAGCACGTCAGCCTCGGCAAGCTCGGCAACGTCAACGCGGCCCTGGAGGTGGCGCGGAGCGCTCGTCAGGTCCTCGGCGCCAACGGGGTCACGCTCGAGTATCCGGTGATCCGGCACATGAACAACCTCGAGTCGGTCGTCACCTACGAGGGGACCGCCGACGTTCACGCGCTGGTGATCGGCGGCGCCGTCACCGGGATCCAGGCCTTCCGGTGAGCGGCGCGGCGACCCGGCAGCGGGCCGGCGGCCCGGGGACCGCCGCCCAGCACGCTCTGGAGGCGCTGCGCAGGGCGATGATCGCCGGCGAGCTGCGGCCGGGGGACCGGGTGCGCCAGGAGGAGATCGCCGAGCGCTTGGGCGTCAGCATCGCCCCGGTGCGCGAGGCGCTGGCGACGCTGGAGCAGGAGGGGCAGGTGCGCTACCTGCCTCGGCGCGGCTACTCCGTCGCCGAGCTCGACCTCGACGATCTGCGCGAGATCTACGAACTGCGGCAGACGCTGGAGACGCGGGCGGCGCGGCGGGCGCTGCCGCTGCTCGACGCGGATGCGATCGAGGGGCTCGAGATGGCGGCGCGGGACTGCGTCGACGCCGCCGCCGAGGGCGACGTCGCCGCCGAGCTCGAGGCCAACCGGCGCTTCCACTTCACCGTCTTCGACGCTCCGGACCAGGTCCACACCCTGCGCCTGATCCGGCTGCTCTGGGACTCGACCGAAACGTATCGGGCGATGTACTACAACGCGCCGGAGGGCCGCCACGAGGCGATCGAGGCGCACGAACGGATCATCGCCGCCGTCCGCGCCGGCGATGCCGAGGCGCTGGTCGCGGCCCAGGACGCGCACCGTGGCCGCGCCCTGGAGCTGCTGACGCGGGTCCTGCGGCCCGGCCGCTGAAGCGCACCCTCACCCGCATCCTTTGCGGATCTAATTGATCCGAAGATTGCCTCGTGCGTTCCCCGCAACTAATGTGTGAACGCTTTCGTAATCACCATAACCAAACGTGCCCGTACTTGGGAAGGGGCAGAACGTACCGTCTTTGGTAACGGTATAAGTCAGGTTTGAGATGTCGTGTTCAACGCGTATATCGCCCGGTGTCACATGGTCTAAGTAGGGATAGCTTGGGTATGTCGATTCCCAATAGTCTTGCCCTCGGTAAGCTCGAAGGTACACAGGGTCTACGGATCCCTGTGGTTTTATTTCCATTGCGCACGTCAAAGCTTCGAATTTTATCGACTGATCTTTGGGGCACCTGATATACATTGAGGAGCTCCAGGTAATTTCAATATTCCCACCCCCTAGATTCCACCCAATGTAGTATTCGTAGGTACAGCCTTCAGGGTTGATTGAGGCGGTGAAGCCCGCGAACGTACAGTTCGAAAAAGTTGGTTTCAACGTAAACGTTGACGATTCATAGGGCAGAGAGCCGGTATAGGTGGAGGAGCTGCACCGGAAGGTCCCTCCGTTGGTGTAGATAGAGGGACCGTAGACCTGCGTCCCTGACAAGGGCGCTGGGTACTGTTCGGCCGATAGATACCCAGCCTTTGCAGATGCAGCCCCCGTGGTGAGGAAGACCGCAGTGGAAACTAGAAGGATCCTGAGGCAGAGGCTGTACGGCCGCCGATTATCCATAGTTGTTTACTCAGGATAAACCCCGCCATTGACGATGTCAACACTGGAGCGCCTTCGGCAGGGCCTACTCCTACTGAGTTTTAGGTAGTTCCGTAGGGGTAGCTGTGAACCATGGAGGCCCGTGGTTCAAATCCGAGTCTGGTGATCGTCGACGCTCACCAGGCTCTCTGCGCCGGCCTCTCACTTCTGCTCGAGCGCCACGGGTTCGACGTTCTGGCCTGCGCCGGCAGCGCCGAGGAAGGGGAGGAGGAGATTGCCCGCCGCCAGCCGCTGGCGGCGCTGGTGTCGCTCAGCCTGCCGGACGAGAGCGGCGCCGGTCTGGTCAGGCGTCTGACCGCAAGGGGCGCGCCGACCAAGTTCCTCGTCTACACCGACCTCACCGATCCGACCTCCCTTGCCGGAGCCTTCCGTTGCGGCGCCGACGGCTTCGTCGCCAAGGCGGGCGGAGTCTCGGTCCTGGTCGAGGCCCTGCGCGCGGTCGCCGCCGGCGGTCGCTTCCGCGACCCCGCCTTCGCGCGCGCGGCGCAGGGCAACGGCTCGCCGTCGCGGGTCCTCAGCCGCCGCGAGGCCCAGATCCTCGAGATGCTCTCCACCGGCCTCACCGGCGAGGAGATCGCTCGCCACCTGGTCCTCTCTCCCGAAACCATCCGCACCCACGTGCGCAACGCGATGGCCAAGCTCAAGGCGCGGACCCGGACCGAGGCGGTGGTGAAAGCACTGACCCGGGCGGAGATCAGGCCCGAGCTGCTGCGATCGGCCTGAGCGGCTCGCCGCAACCGCCGAAAGCACCAAGCCTCAACAGAGCCGTCGCAGAGATGGCAGGGACGGGTCTTGTTCCTCGCTTCGACGCTCCCGAGCATCCCGACGGCAAACCGCCAAAGGGAGGCAACGATGATCTACATGCTGTTGGGGTACCTGCACGCCCGCGTCTGGGGGCGGGTGCACGAGATTCGCCGGCTGGTGGGGGAGCGGGGCCAGGGGACGGTTGAGTACGTCGGCCTGATCCTGCTCGTCTCGCTGCTGATGGTCGGGATGGTGGCGGCGATGAAGGGGTTCAATAGAAACCTGAGTAAGGGGGGATACTATCATGAGCCTAGGCGGAAGCCGAGATAAGTACCTGGACGAAGTCGCCGATCCCGACTTCCAGCGTCGCCCGTCAGCTAGGTACGGGGACGGAAACACATCGCGGCCCCCCGATCACTCGGTCAGGCGCTCCAGATTTTCCGGTCCTCCTCTTCGCGCTTCTTGATCCGCCTGCTGACCTGCTCTCGAACTCGGGGTCGGAGCGGCGGCCGGCGACGTGGTGCTCGACCGCCTCCCTGATGCACCTGGACACGGATGGGCCTTCCGCGAATGCCACGGCCGCGATGCCCTCCGCCAGGCTCTGGGGAGCCGGGGGCTCAGGAACTCGGAATGCTTACGGTTCCGCCTAGGCGTTTCAGGACCGCTTCGTCCTCCTGGAGGATCTCCTTCAGACGCTTCTCAAGGGCGTAAAGGTAGACCTTCAGAATAGGCACGCAACACCTGGGTGTTGCCTCCCCTTTCTGAAGTTCTGACCGCGTCGGCACGGTCGGCTTCTGCAAGCAATTGTGAATCCTGTCAGGCGCGTTGCTCGCTCTTCCTCCCCATTGAAGCCAGATTTCGCTTCACAGGCGGGTATGACAGCTTTTATGCCGCCTTCGGCGGCTGGGTCAGCCGAAGGCCAGTGGAAATCAAGGCGGGTCTAATCCATACCCCCTCCTCCCTTCACCTTCCGTTCAACCCATTCGCTCCAGCTTTCTGCAAGGGCGCTGGGGCCGGCATTCATCCCTCGAGTATCGACATCAGGGTCTCCCAACTGGGGTTTCCCTTCTCCTCGCTCGATTTCGGACACCACCCGCAAGCCCCCCGATGCTCCGCCCACACCGAACAGTGGATCGCAAAAGCACAGCGCTCGCTGCAACAGGCCCGGGTCCATAAGGCCGAGCGGGCGGCCGTACGCGAGATGAGCATCGGGCCATAACGAGAGTCATTCAAATCGCTCGCACGAAAATCTCCCGGAACACCTAAGCGAACTCTTGTGTTCTTGTGCAGCAGTGGACACATGTGGTAGGTCTATATCTCGCAGCCTGGCTTGAGGACAGCAGCGGCCTCACTAAATGAACCCAGGCTAGGGAGAGGTGCGGCCATGAGATCGTCGCGAAGGCTACAAGTCCGATCGTTTCGAGTGAGTTCTGTCGTCTGTGGCGCCTTGGCGACTTTACTTGTGGCAATAGTGACCCCCGCCTCTGCAAAACTCGTCATTAACAGCGACTCCACCGGAACTTTCACGGGCACCGGAACCATGCGAATCGAGCTCGAACAGCCGGAGTCTGAAGGCTGGGAGGTTCACCGAATCGAATGCACCACGATGCAGGTCAAAGGGAAAGTGTCCAGCCCATTAGATGCACGGGCCGCGCTGACCAGCTGGACGGTGGATGGGTGCACTGCATATCGAGGTACCCAGTCCTTCGGCACTGCCTATGTGACTGTCTTGGAAATGCCGGAAGCCGAAGCCGTGAGTACCACCAAAGTTAAACTACTCTCACCCGCAAGCGGACGATTCAAGCTCTTTATTTCGTATCAGGTGGGCGGCGGTCGCTGCACTGACGAAGTGGAAATGGGAACTGTCACGTACAATTACACTAACGGCTCTGTTACGAATCAGTTGAACGTGAACGTCCGAGAATTTTTCGGTCCTGCCGAATTTTTGGTCTTGCAGGATTGTCTCGACGGAGGCTATGCCACCTTCGAACCCAAAGTCAATTTTCCGAACCCCCAGTTCGAGGTTTATGATGATGGCCTTCCAGCTTCTGGAACCGGGTCTGGCG
This sequence comes from Solirubrobacterales bacterium, assembly GCA_035693065.1. Lineage (GTDB taxonomy): Bacteria > Actinomycetota > Thermoleophilia > Solirubrobacterales > 70-9 > VAYN01. Next base: position 1,865 of record DASSHE010000040.1, on the reverse strand, counting down.
CGCCAACTGTAACTACCGGCGAGGCATTGACCTCAGATACGAGTGCTGAGCTGCAGGGTCAGGTCGAACCGCATGGGAAAACTGGTGAATGGTACTTTGAGTACGGTCTCACTAAAGATTACGGTACTCAGGTGCCAGTTCCACATCAGGCATTGAGCAGTCAGGCTGTGACGAATATCGCTTGGGACGTCAAAAGCTTAAAACCGAGTACGACCTACCATTACCGTCTGGTGGCCTCGACTTCGGCAGGGAAAGGGGCCGGATACGATAAGAGCTTCACGACGGACCCCGCGCCTTGGGAAGTGACGGCTACCCAGAGCCCTTCAAATGCAACTCAAAGCATCCTTAGCTCGGTCGATTGCGAACCCGAGAGCACCAAAATGTGCATGGCAGTAGGAAAAGCCACTGTCACGGGAACGGACAAACCACTTGCAGAGGTATGGGATGGGCATCAATGGTCCCTAATGATGCCGCCGATGCCACCGGAATCCAGCGGTGCCTGGCTCAAAGGGGTGACGTGCCCGGCGGCTGCCGCATGCATGGCAGTTGGTTACCAGAAACTAGCAACCGGACTCCGACCGCTCGTTGAGGTGTGGAACGGAATTGCCTGGACGATCCTGCCTTCTCCAAGTCCGGCAGGCGCGTCCGAAACTGTCCTCAACGGAGTGTCCTGCTTGGCGGGCCTAACCTACTGTGCTGCAACGGGGTTTGCTCGGATCGAAGGACAGCAACGAGCGGTAGCGCTACAGTGGAACGGCTCAACCTGGGCTACGAGCGTCAAGTCAGCGTCGCAATTTGTCAGCGAATATAAAAGTGTGAGCTGTCGCAGCACGATAGAGTGCGTTGCCGTTGGACAATATTATTCTACGAACATTTATTTCGGGAACCATACGAACAGCCTGTTGGATACATGGAATGGCATTGCATGGTGGATGCAATCCATTCCGAAACCGCCAGGATCTCCAGATTCCATTCTCACCGATGTCACTTGCCCCACCGGGACTGCCACTTGCGTTGCGGCAGGAATCGCCTACTACCCAAGCTGGGACACTCGGATTGTCCGATATACCGGGAGTGAATGGGTTACGCAGGCGAGCCTGACCCCCAGCGGTTACGGAACCATCTATGGCGTGTCTTGCTCCAACGAGTACTTCAATAGATGCGCAGGCGTGGGGACCCGACCCGACGGCACCTTAGCCGTGACCTGGAATGGCTGGATCTGGTCGCTCCAGAAGACTGCAGACATCCCTAAAGCTACCGGGGAGATACTTGCGGACGTGTCCTGTCGGGTTGCGACGTGCGTTGCTGTTGGGTCAAGCACGGACAGCTCTTCCGGCGTTACGACCACCCTCGGGGAGATCTATGATGCTAGTGCTCGACCGAGCATATCGGTCAACGGTGTGTCCAGCGCTACTAGTATCAGCGCTAAGGTAGGCGTGGAGATTGATCCGAATGGGCTGCCGACCCAGTACCTCATTGAATACGGACTCACGGATAACTACGGATCGCAGGCGCCGGTTCCCAGTGGATCCTTGAGTGAACACCTTCTTACGGCGCAATCTGTGTCGCAAAGCCTAAGCGGCCTTCAGCCTGGAACGACTTATCACTTCCGTGTAGTAGCTAGCAACTCCAAAGGAGTCACTAGCACTGAGGATCGGACGCTGCAAACGCCGACCTGGGAAATGCAGCCAACGCCAAAAGCCGATGGACGAAGCATCCTAATCGACGTCAGCTGCGAACCGAGCACGAGCGTCTGCACCGCGGTCGGGGAGAGCACCGTCTCGGGAGCCGACAGCCCGGTGGCCCAGCGCTGGAACGGCACCTCGTGGTCTGAACAGAGCGCCGCGAAAAAGTCGGGCACGCTC
>DASSHE010000039.1:0-86747 GCA_035693065.1 Solirubrobacterales bacterium | reverse complement strand
TGATCCGCTGGAAGGACATGTTCGCGGTGCTCGAGGAGGCGATCGACGCCACCGAGACCGCCGCCCAGATCCTCGAGGGAATAGTCATCAAAAACTCATGACGGGCTCGGTCGCCCATGGATAGCGACGTCATCCTCGTTCTCGTCATAGCCACCGCGCTGGCCTTCGACTTCACCAACGGCTTCCACGACACCGCCAACGTCGTCGCCACCTCGATCTCGACCGGGGCGGCGCGACCGCAGGTGGCAATCGGGTTCGCCTCCCTGCTCAACTTCATCGGCGCCTTCATCTCGATCAGTGTCGCCGCGACCGTCGCCAAGGACGTCGTCAACGCCGAAGTGATCACGCCGACGATCGTCTTTGCCGGCCTGATCGGGGCGATCGCCTGGAACCTGATCACCTGGTGGTTCGGCCTGCCCTCGAGCTCCTCCCACGCGCTGATCGGCGGCGTCGTCGGCTCCGCCGTCGCCGCCGCCGGCTTCGACGTGATCCTCGCCGAAGGCCTGGTCGGCAAGGTCCTGATTCCCGCCGTCGTCGCCCCGATCGTCGCCCTGCTCGTCGCCGCGCTGGCGATCGGGATCGCCTACCGGGTGGTCGGCAAGCAGCGCCCGGGGATCGTCACCCGCGGCTATCGCTACGGGCAGATCGTCTCCGGCGGCCTGCTGGCGCTCGCCCACGGCACCAACGACGCCCAGAAGACGATGGGGGTGATCACCCTGGCGCTGATCGCCAACGGGACGCTGGGGCCGGAAGCGGACCCGCCGACCTGGGTGATCGTCGCCTCGGCGACGGCGATCGCCCTCGGCACCTACAGCGGCGGCTGGCGGATCATCAAAACCACCGGCACCAGGATCATCAAGATGGACGCCGCCCAGGGGTTCTCGGCGCAGGGCCCGGCCGCGGCGGTGATCCTCGCCTCGACGCACTTCGGCTTTCCGCTCTCGACCACGCACGTGATCAACGGCGGCGTGATGGGGGCTGGGGCCGGCAAGCGGCTCTCGGCGGTGCGCTGGGGCGTCGCCGGCAACATCGTCGTCGCCTGGATCCTGACCCTGCCGGCCGCGGCGCTGATCGGCGGGCTCACCTACGGCTTCACGCGCATCTTCGGCAGCGGCGCCCTGGGGCCGATCCTGGTCACGCTGATGGCGCTCTCGCTGGTCGCCGCCGCGTTTGCGCGGCGGGCGCAGCGCGGATCCCCCGTCCCCGCCACCGGCGCATGATCGCGACGATCATCCAGGGCAAGGAGCTGTGGCAGACGGTCGTCGCCTCGGTGGTCGCCGGCGTCGGCATCACCTTCGCCTTCTCGGTCGCGATCTGGGGAGCGGGCCAGTTCGTCGAACTCAGTCGCAACGAGCGGCCCCTGGCCGCCGCCGGGGCGGCGATCGTCGCCAGCACGGCGCTGACCGTGGTCGCGGCCGCGGTGATCATCGGGATCGTCGTGATGACCAGCAAGTAGCTGACCGGGTGGGCAGCGCGGCGTACACTGGGCCGGTGAAGAACGTTCGCAACGTGGCGATCATCATGGTGCTGGCGTTTGGGGTTGCCTTCCTCCCCGGCGGCAGCAACCTCGCCAACGCGATCTGGACGGCGCTGACGATGGGCCTGCTCGCCGGGATCGCCTGGATGGTCTACACGCTGAGCCGGGAGAACCAGCTCACGCTCGCCACGCTGAGCGACAAACGGCGGGCGGTCCTCTACGGCGCGATCGGGATGCTGGCGCTGCTGATCGCCGGCACCGACAAGCTGTTCTCGACCGGCGGCGGGACCCTGCTCTGGATCTTCCTGCTGGCGGCGAGCATCGCCGCGATCTGGCGCGTCTGGATGGAAGCGAACACTTACTAGGGCGGGGCCGGGCGGGGCCGGCTCGCTCGGTCCTCGCCGCGCCAGGGGGCGGCGGAGCGGCACGCCGACCGAAGTCTCGAAGCATATGGTGAGCTGACCCAGAGAATTTGCGAAGTGCGTGCCACGCGTGCGGCGGGGCTTGGGAGCGTGCGGGCATGCCAGGGAGGGCGGCCAAGCAAGCAGGGCTCGGGGAGGAGGGGACCGCTTCGGTCGAGCTGGTCGCGGTGGTCCCGTTCCTGCTGCTGGCGGTCCTGATGGCGGCGCAGCTCGCGCTTGCCGGCCAGGCGCTCTGGTCGGCGGGCGTGGCTGCGCGGGCAGGGGCGCGGGCGGCGCTCGTCGGCGATCCCGCCGAGGCGGCGGCGCGCCGGGCGCTACCGGTTGGGCTGCGAGGTGGGGCGGAGGTGGACGACTCCGATGGCGTCACGGTCGAGGTCCAGGTTCCGCGGCTGATTCCCTCCCTGCCGCGCCTGAGCCTGGGGGCGCGGACCGAGCTGGAGCCCGGCGATGGCTGAGCGGGGGCAGGCGACGGTGGAGTTGGTCGCCGCGCTGCCGGCCTTGCTGCTGGCGGCGATGGTGGCGCTGCAGTTGCTGGTCACCGGCTACGCGCTGACGCTGGCCGACGGGGCGGCGGAGGCAGCGGCCCTGGCGCTTGCCTCGGGAGGCTCCGCTCCCGAAGCGGCGCGGCAGGCCCTCCCGGGCTGGGCCGACGAGGATGTCTCGGTCTCCGTCGACGGGGGGACCGTTTCTGTTCGGCTGCGCCCGCCTTCGCCGCTCGCCGCCGTCGCCGACCGCCTGGCCGTCACCAGCACCGCCTCGGTGAGGGCGGCCCGTTGAGCTTCACCAACCCGCTCGGGCGCGGCCCGACCGTCTTCGTCGTCCCGGTGGGGGAGGCCGAGGGATCGCGCGCCGCGGCCGCCGCTCTCGCCTGCGAGGGAGCCGAAGCGGATCGTCCCGCGCTCCTGATCGAGGTCGGTGGGCGGCCGCCGCGGCCGACGCTGCTGGCCACCGGCGTGGCGCAGGGGCTGGCAAGGCGACTCGGCGCGCACCTTCCCCAGGCGCGGGTTGCCGCACGGGGGCAGGTTTGCCATCTCGCGGTGGCGGCGGAGCCCGAGGGCTGGGAGGAGGTTGCGGCCGCGGTCGACGTCGCGCGCGGCGCCCCGGCGGTTATCCACCTCCCGCCGGCCTCGCTGCAGGACGCCCTCACGAGCCAGACAGGGCCGCGGCCCTCGGCGGTTCTCCTTCGCGCTGATCTCGACCGTGACCGGGCTCTGGTCGGGCTCCTCGTTCGCGAGCTGCTGCCGCGGGGCCTTTCGGTGGCCGTCCTGAAGTCCCGGCTGCCCTGGGTCGGCGAGCGCCGGGCGCTGTTCGGGGCGTTGCCGGCGGCAAACCCGGCCGGGCTGCCGGGGCGGATGGTGCGACGGCTGTTGGGGGCGGGCTCCGAGTCCGGGCAGGCCCTGATCCTCGCCCTCGCGGGCGCCCTGGCCCTGATCGCCGCGGCCCTGGCCCTGGTCGCGATCGCCGGGGCGGTGACCGGCAAGGGGCGCGCGCAGCGAACCGCCGACCTGGTCGCGATCTCCGTCGTGCGCTCGATGCGCGACGACGTCGACCGGCTGCTGGCACCGCCGCGGCTCGCCAGTGGGAGCCCCAACCCGAACCACATCGACAAGCGGACCTACCTGGGGCGAGCGCGCGCCGCCGGCCTGGTCGCGGCGCGCGAAAACGAGGTCGACGCCGATCGGGTCGAGATCACCTTCCCTGATGCCGGGTCGTTCGCGCCGGTGCGCGCAAAGGCCGTGATCACCGCGAGCCTGGAGGTCGGCGGCGGTGAGGCGGTGCAGGCCTCCGCCGAAGCCGAGGCGGCGGCACCCTATGGCTCCGCCGCGGGGGGCGCCACCGGGATGGCCAGCGGCGGCGGCTACGGTGGCCCGCTGGTCTATCGCGACGGCGAGGGCATGCGGCCCGACGTCGCCGCGGCCTACGACCGGATGACGGCGGCGGCTCGCGCCGACGGCCTGGCGTTGATCGTCGTCTCCGGCTTTCGCTCCGACGCCGAACAGGCCGCACTGTTCGCCGCTCACCCAGATCCGACCTGGGTCGCTCCGCCGGGCCACTCGCTGCACCGCTGCGCGACCGAGCTCGACCTCGGCCCCGCATCTGCCTATGCCTGGCTGGCCGCCAACGCCGCCCGCTTCGGCTTCGCCCAGCGGTACTCGTGGGAGCCCTGGCACTACGGGTTCGCAACGGGTCCCGAACCCTGCTCCGCGGCGGGGGAGACGTCGACGACGGTCAACGGCGCTGCCGCCGGGTCATCGAGCGTGCCCGCCTTCGTCCCCGCCCAGTTCCGCCCGACGATCCTCCGCGCCGCCGCGAGATGGGGCGTCGCCCCGGCCCTGCTCGCGGGGCAGTTGATGGCCGAGTCGGGCTTCGATCCGAATGTGGGCTCGCCGGCCGGCGCCCAGGGGATCGCCCAGTTCATGCCGTCGACGGCGGCCGCCTACGGGCTGCGCAACCCCTACGACCCCGAGGAAGCGATCGATGCCGAGGCGCACCTGATGGCCGATCTGCTGCGCCAGTTCGGCTCGCCCGAACTGGCGCTCGCCGCTTATAACGCCGGCCCTGCCCCGGTCGAAGCCTGCCACTGCATCCCGCCCTACCCCGAGACCCAGGCCTACGTCACCCGGATCCTCGCCATGATCGGCGGTCCCGGGTTGATGCCGATGCCGAGCTTCGAAGTGAGGCTGGTGGCGTAGCGGCCTAGGGTCAAACGGCGTACCCTCGCGCGATGGCGACCTACATCGTCGGCTTTGACGGCAAATGGCAGGAAAGCTTCGACGACCTCACCGAAGCGACCGGATGGGCGGAAGAAGTCGCGGAGACCGGTCGTGTGGTCGAGGTCGTCTCCAGGCGTTTCGGATTTCACAAGTTCGTCACGGGTTTCCCGCTCTCCGAGCGCGAGGCTCTGCGAGCGAGGTGGGCGATGCCCTGGCTCGGCGGCAGCATGGTCTTCGGTGACGGCGGCACGTACGGGTCCGCTTGCGGCGGTGGCGGTGGCGGTGGTGGCCACGGCGGCGGCGGGCACGGGCACGGCGGCTGTTGATGGCGAAGCCGACGATCCTGGTCCAGCTCAGCGATCTCCACCTCGGCGCCGCCTGGGAGGAGGTCGAGCCGGGGGTGGAGCCGCTGAGCCGCCTCGAAATGGCACTTGACGCGATCCTGGCCCTGCCGAACGGAGTCGACGCCGTGCTCGTCTCCGGCGACGTGAGCGACGACGGCAGCGCGGAGTCCTACGAGCTGGCGCGCCGAACGCTGGAGCGGTTGGGGGTGCCGGTGCACGTCCTGCCCGGCAACCACGACGACCGGCGCCGGATGCGCGAGGTCTTCGGGCTCCCCGGGAGCGGTGAGGAGCCGATCAACTACACGGTGGACGTCGGCGAGCTGCGCCTCGTCCTCCTCGACTCGATCGTCCCCGGGCAGGATCCCGGCGCTCTCGGTCCAGAGCGGATGCGCTGGCTCGATGCCGCCCTCGCCGAAGACTCCACCTCGCCGACGATCCTCGCGCTGCACCAAGCGCCGCTGCCGACCGGAAACGCGCACTGGGACGGGATCAACTGGGAGGACTCGGGGATGGCTCGCCAGGAACTCAGCGCGGTTGTCGAGCGCCACCCCCAGCTTCGGGCGATCGTCGCCGGCCACCTCCACCGGATCGCCGCCGCGACTCTTGCCGGCTGCCCGGTTCTCTCGGTGCCCAGCGCCTACGTCCAAGCGGTCCCGGACTACGAGGGGAACGACGTCGAGATGGTCGGCCTGCCGGGCTTCGCCCTGCACGTCCTCAGCGACGGCGAGCTCGCTTGCCAAGTCGAACCGCTCGCCGGCTAGGAGGGATTGGCCAACCCCTCCTAGGCGGTCGCCGCCGGCGGCATCTGTTCGTGGACGAACCGCACCACCGCGGCGCCCTCGCCGACCGCCGTCGCGCAGCGCTTGATCGAGCCGGAGCGGACGTCGCCGGCGGCGTATACACGGGGGACGCTGGTTTCGAGCAGGCCGTCGGCGCCGGCCTCGGGTCCGGTCAGCACGAAGCCCTGTTCGTCGCGGGCGACGGCTTCGCCGAGCCAGTCGGTGCAGGGGGAGGCGCCGAGGAAGAGGAAGAGGAACGAGTAGGGGAGCCGGGTTCCGTCGGCGAGGGTGACCGCCTCGAGCTTGCCCTCGGAGCCGTGCAGCGCGGCGATTTCGCTGCGGTCGCGAACGCTGACCCCGTAGCGGTCGAGCTCGTCGATCAGGTAGCTCGACATCGTCTCGGCCAGGCTGGCGCGCCGGTGCAGCAGCGTCACCAGGGCGCCCCCGCGGGCGAGCCAGACGGCCGCCTGCGCGGCCGAGTTGCCGCCGCCGACGACGGCGACGCGCTGGCCGCCGCAGATCTGCGCCTCCGGTGGCCCCGCCGCGTAGAAGACGCTGAAACCCTCGTACTCCTCGAGGTCCTCAACGGGGAGTTTCCGGTATTCGGCTCCGGTGGCGAGGACGACGGCGCGGGCGACGATCTCGTTGCCCTCCTCCAAGCGGACGACGTGGCGCTCCTCACCAGGCTCCAGTGCCGCGGCCCGGTAAGGGGTCGCGGTGCGGGCGTTGAACTTCCGCGCCTGGGTCACCGCGCGGCTGGTCAGCTCGGTGCCGCTGATCCCGGCCGGGAAGCCGAGGTAGTTCTCGATCCGCCGCGAGGTCCCCGCCTGCCCACCGAGGACCGTGCTCTCGATCACCAGCGTGTTCAGCCCCTCCGAGGCACCGTAGACGGCGGCGCCGAGCCCAGCCGGGCCGCCGCCGATCACCAGCAGGTCGACCTCCTCGCGGGGCTCGAGCTCGAGGCCGATCCCGAGCGCGCGCGAGAGCACGCCGTGGCCGGGGGCGAGCAACTCGGCCCCGCCAGGCAGGCGGACCAGGGGGATCTGCTCGTCGCTCAGCTCCGTCAGCGCCCGCGCCGCCTCCTCGCTTTCCTCCGGCTCCAGCCAGGTGTGGGGGAGGCGCTGCCGGCGCACGAACCCGACCAGCTCCCGGGTCGCCTCCGAGTGGCGCGGCCCGATGATCTCGACGCCGATCCCGTGCCGCCGCTGCAGCATCTCGCGCCGCTGGACGAAGGCCGAGAGGAGGACGTCGGAGAGGGGCGGGTCCTCGCGCAGCAGGCGCCGCAGCTCTTCGCGCTCGACCGCGAGGTAGCGCATCGGCTCGGTGACGACGGCGGTGAGGAAGACGGTCTGCCCGGAGAGCAGGTTCATCTCGCCGAGGAAGCCGGAGGCGCCGTGCCTGACGATCTCCTGCCCGTTGCCATCGAGGACCGCCGCCTCGCCCTCGAGGATCGCGATGAACGGGTAGCTCGCGTCGCCGATCCGGAACAGCACCTCGCCGACCTCGGCGCGGCGCTCCTCACCGTGCTCGGCCAGCGTCTTTAGCTGGCCCTTGGAGAGGACTCGACCGACCGGGTTGAGCACGCGTCAAGGCTACTGTGCCCGGGTAGCCGGGTAGGGGTGCCCAGTCAGCGAGCGAAAGGAGTCGTGATGCGAAACCCGTTCACCCACAAGAAGCTGGAGGACGTCAAGGACTCGGCCGCCGAGTTCGGCCACGGCGAGGCGATGGAGGCTCGTTTCGCGCAGGCCGACGTCGAGGCCGAGGAGACCGGCTTCAGCTTCCACCGGATCAAGCCGGGCAAGCGCCAACCCTTCGGTCACCGGCACGAGAACGCCGAGGAGGTCTACGTGATCGTCCGCGGCGCCGGCCGCTTCAAGCTCGACGACGAGATCATCGAGGTGGAGAAGCTGGACGCGATCCGGGTCGCGCCGGACGTGACCCGCGCCTTCGAGGCCGGCGACGACGGGCTCGAGGTCATCGTCTTCGGACGCCACCACGAAGGCGACGGCGAGATCGTCCCCAACTGGTGGAGCGACTGATCCCGGATAGACTTCCCGGCCGATGCCGGCGGCGGAGGTTCAAGGAGTCGAGGGGATGAAGGCGCTGGTCGGCCAGGAGGTCGGCCCGAGCGAGTGGCGCACGGTCTCCCAGGCGGACATCGACGCCTTCGCCGAGCTCTCCGGCGACCACCAGTGGATCCACGTCGATCCCGAGCGGGCGAAGAGCGAGAGCCCTTACGGCACCACGATCGCCCACGGCAACCTCACCCTGGCGATGGTCGACGGCTTTCGCGGCGAATTGATCGCCGCCTCCGGCTTCGCCCTCGGCGTCAACTACGGCTGGGACAAGATCCGCTTCCCGGCCCCGGTCCCGGTCGACTCCCGCATCCGCGCCAAGGCCGAGGTGGTCTCGGTCGAGGACAAAGGCGGGGGCTGGTACCAGGTGGTAACCCGCTTCACGATCGAGGTCGAGGGCGGCGAAAAGCCCTCCTTCGTCGGCGACTCGGTGACCCGGGTCTTGGCGCCGAACGCCTAGGGCTCAACGGGCCGGAGAATGGCGGCTCAAGTTGAGGTGCCTATCGATGACGAGTCCGTCGCGGAGCTTCGCGACTGGGCGTCCCTTTGGGGCGATCTGCTCCATGTCGAAATGGTCCTCGAAGCACGATCCGGATTTGCGGACGAGGCGAAGAACCTTTTCATTCGACGGGGTCTTTGGGAGTCAGCGGTGATCTCTTATGGACGAACCGCAATGAGCGGCCGCAGAGAGCAGCAGATCAAAGGGTTGCTCGCCGAATTTGGCCAGGAGGTCCAAGAGTTTCACGACGAGCTGATGAGATGGCGGAACCACCACGTTGCCCACAGGGTGGACGATGCGCGAGAGCAGACTGAGGCCCGAGCCATCATTGACACCGCCGGCGAGCAGATCAAGGCCATCCGAGTGACGGTGAGTCCGACGCTTGGGCCAGAGGATGAGGGGGAGGAAGTCGCCTCCAGGTTCATGGGACATGTCAAGGTGCTCAGGGATCTGGTCTGGACGCAACGATTGGCCTCCACTGAGGCAAAGGCAATCGCAGTGATTTCTGGGCGCGTTCAAGAGTTGAGCCGGGTCACGGTCCACTCGAGATCGATCGAAGACCGGAAATTCTCGATAGACCTCGACCCTAGGGGCGGGAATTCGTAGTCCCGCCGGATGGCCTGATTGGCGAGGGCTAGTCGCATGCGCCCGGCGGGCGCTCGCCCTCGAAATAGTCCACGCCGTCACTGCGTTTGAAGAACGCCCGCAGGCCGCCGCCCTTGGGGATGCGCTCGCCGAAGCCGATCTTGTCGCTGTCGGGGTAGACGATGACGTCGGGGCGGCCGCTGCTGGAGATGGCGAGGAGGGTGGCCGGCTCGTCGGTGGGGTTGAGGATCTGGTGGGCTCCTGACTCGCCGAGCTCGAAGCGCAGCGCCTCGCCGGGCTCGAGCTCGCGGGTGCCATCTGGGGTGCGAAGGGTGGGGCGGCCCGAGAGGACGATCACCAGCTCCTCGTCGGCATAGTGGAAGTGATACGGGTAGGCGGCCTCGCCGGGCGGCAGCTCCCAGAAGCTGCAGCCGATCAGCTCGGTGCCGAGCTCGTAGCCGATGCGGGCGCGGCGGGAGCGGAAGCCCTCGGGGCGCTCGCCCTCCTCGAAAGTCGGCTTGAAGATGTTTGCCATGGGTTCAGCCTCCCGCTAGTTCGACGATTGCTTGCTGCGCCCCGGGCAGCGTGCGAGCTGCCCGGGGTCCCATCACCCGCCGCCACAGCGCCGCCAGCGGGCCCTCGATGTAGATCGTGTTGACGAGGCGGCAGCCGCCTTCGGCGGGTTCGATCAGGTGGCGGTGGCCCATCCGGGCTCCCGGCAGGCGCGCCTCATCGGTGAAGACCCGTCCCTCCTCGCACTCGACCACGCGGAAGCGCAGGCGCAGGCCGGTGCCGAAGACGATCCGCGGCTCGGCGCCCTCGCGCAGCGGCCCGTCCAGGCGCGCGCTCTTGATCTCCTCGTTCCAGGCCGGCCAAGCCTCGACGTCGGCGTAGGCCTTCGTCCAAACCGCCTCCGGCGGGACGGTCGTGTCCCGCCGGCTAGTCGTCTCCCAGCGCCCCATCGCGGCGCGCCTTACTTGACCGTCAGCGTGCCTTCCATCCCCGCTTCGCGGTGGCCGGGGACGGAGCAGTAGAACGTGTAGGTGCCGGGATTCAGGTTGGCGCTGACCGATTCCGAGGCTTCGGCGAAGACTTCGGTCTGGGCCAGGGTTTCGCCGCCTTCGCCTTCGATCGTCACGTCGTGGGGGACGGGCGAGGAGTTGGTGAAGTCGACGGTCACCTTGCCCGCCTTGGCCGAGGCGGAGTCGCTGGTGAAGGCGAGGTTGCCGCTGGGGTCGGCTTCGATCTCGACGGCGCCGGCCGGGCCGGCGGTGCCGCCTTCGGCTTCGCCCTTTTCGGTCGTTTCCGTGGTGCCGCCCGAGGTGGAGCTAGATTCGCTCGAGGTGTCGGAGCCGCCGCCGCAGGCAACCAGGCCAAAGGAGGCGAGGGCCGCGACAACCAATAGAGCTGCGAATTTCTTCATTTCAGTCCTTTCCCGCGGAGGACGGTCGGTGTTTTGACTCTAGCTCTGTTACGCCGCGCCGGGGCGCGAGGTTCAGCGCCCGTGGAACTCGGGAGTGCCGCCGCCGAAGAAGGTCTCGACCCCGTTGCGGAGGTCCTCGGTCGCCATCGAGTCGGCGATCCCGTGCCGCTCTAGCTGTAAGTGCTCGGTGATGCTGTTGTCGAGGCTGACCCCGCAGAGCAGTTTCGCCATCCGCACGTAGTGCGGCGCCTTCTTCGCCAGCTCCTCGGCTTTGGCGCGGGCCGCGGCCATCAGCTCCTCCGGCGCCACCACCTCGCTGACCAGGCCCAGCTCCCTCGCCTCGGCCGCCGGCAGGTTCGGGTCCTCCAGCAGCAGCTCCAGCGCCTTGCTCGGCCCGACCACGCGAGGCAGGAAGTAGGTCATGCCGCCGTCCGGTGAGGCACCGATCCGCCCGTAGGCGGGGGCGAAGAAGGCCGCCTCCGAGGAGATCCGCATGTCGCAGGCCAGGGCCAGCGAGAAGCCGGCCCCCGCCGCCGGCCCATTGATCGCGGCGATCACCGCGTAGGGGATCCGCCGCAGGTCGACGATCGCCTGGTGCAGGACCTCGGCCCCGCGGCGCACGTCCGAGGGCAGGTCGATCTCGTCCGACTCGACGCCTTTGCGGAACCAGGTGACGTCGCCACCGGCGCAGAACGCCTTCCCCTCGCCGGTCAGGATCAGCGCCCGCAGCGGCGCCTGGTCGGCGAGCCAGGCAAAGGCCACGGTCATCTCACCGATCATTTCCGGGCTCATCGCGTTGAAGGCGTCGGGACGGTCGAGAGTCAGGGTCCCGATCTCCCCATCGATCTCGATCCGCATCGTGTTCAGCTGCGGCGGGCTGACGGTCTGGCTGCTCATTGCGCTCTCCCTCTCACTGGCTTCGCTTGGCCGAGTGGCCAGCAGCCTACTCTTTGACCCGTGGCAAATGACGAGTCCAGGCGAAGCGAAGACGGCGCCCCCGGGCAGGCGCTGAACCGCGCCGAGCGGATCGCCCAACAGCGCAAGTCGCTGCCCGACCAGCCCGGCGTCTACCTCTTCTACGACCGCGGCGGCGAGCTCCTCTACGTCGGCAAGGCGCGCTCGATCCGCAAACGCATCGCCTCCCATTTCTCCGGCGGCGACACCCGCCTGACCTCGCGCATCGAGCGCATCGAGACCCTCGTCACCGCCAACGAGGCGGAGGCGCTGCTGGCCGAGCAGAGCTTCATCAAGCGCCACCGGCCGCGCTTCAACATCCGCCTCCGCGACGACAAGTCCTACCCCTACGTCGCCGTCAGCCTCGACGAGGACTACCCCCGCGTCTACTTCACCCGCGAGAAGCACCGCTCGGGCCGTGCCTACTTCGGGCCCTTCTCCAGCGCCAAACGGGTGCGCGAGACCCTCGACCTGCTCGGCAAGCTGTTCCAGTTCCGCACCTGCGAGGGAGCCGAGCCGGGCCGCCGCTCCGGCAGCCCCTGCCTCGACTACTACATCAAGCGCTGTGGGGCGCCCTGTGTCGACTACGTCAGCAGGGAGGAGTACCGGACCAACATCGAGGCGATCGTCGACTTCCTCTCCGGCCGCTACCGCCAGGTCGAGCGCGAGGAGGAGGAGAAGATGAAGGAGGCCGCCGGCGCCCAGGAATTCGAGCGGGCGGCGATCCACCGTGACCGCCTGAAGGCGATCCGCTCGCTGTTCGAGCGCCAGCGCGTGGCCGGCGGCTCGGTCGGAACCGCCGACCTGATCGGGGTCGCGGTCGAGGGCCAGGACGCCAACGCCCAGGTCTTCCAGGTCCGCGACGGGATCCTCGCCGAGCGCCAGAGCTTCTACCTCGAAAACCAGGCCGAACGCGAGCCCGCCGAGGTCGCCGAGGAGTTCATCGGCCAGTACTACGCCGCCTCGCCGGCGATGCCGCGGACGATCATCGTCGGCCCCTACCTGCGCGAGCGCGCCGGGGTGATCGCCGAGGCGCTGAGCGAGCGCCGCGGCGCCCCGGTCGAGGTCCGCGCCGCCGAGCGCGGCGACAAACGGCGGCTGCGTGAGATGGCCGAGCGCAACGCCCAGCTCGCCCTCGACCAGGACCGGCTGCGGCGCGAGCACCGCCGCACCCGCCGGGTCGAGAGCCTCTCGGCGCTGGCCAGCGCGCTGGGGATGGAGGAGCTGCCGGTGCGGATCGAGGGCTTCGACATCTCGACGATCGGCGGCGAGCACACCGTCGCCTCGATGGTCGTCTTCGAGGGCGGCGCCCCGAAGAAGTCCGACTACCGCCGCTTCAAAGTCCGCGGCGACCTGCGCACCGACGGCGTCGGCAACGGCGGGCCCGACGACTTCGCCTCGATGGAGGAGGTGCTCTCGCGGCGGCTGGCGCGCTACCTCGACCAGGCCGACCTCTCGCCGCACGACGAGAAGCGCGACGCCAGCTTCGCCTCGCTGCCCTCGCTGGTCCTGATCGACGGCGGCAAAGGCCAGCTCGCGGCCGGGGTGCGGGCGCTGCAGCCGTTCGCCGAGCGCGGGGTGACCGTGATCAGCCTCGCCAAGCGCCTCGAGGAGGTCTATGTGCCCGGCCGCTCGGAGCCGCTCGACCTCGCCGCCGACTCGGAGGCCTCGCGCTTGCTGCAGCGGGTTCGCGACGAGGCGCACCGGTTCGCGATCGACCACCACCGGGGCCGCCGTGACCGCGGCATGCTCGCCGGCTCCGTGCTCGACGAGCTGCCCGGCATCGGCCCGGCCCGCAAGCGGGCGCTGCTGCGCTACTTCGGCACTCCCGAGCGCTTCCTCGCCGCCACCCGCGAGGAGCTCGAGGCGGTGCCCGGCCTACCTGGCAAAGTAGGGCGCGAGATACACGAGCAACTCAATCGCGTGAACTGATTACGAGGAGCGATGGCCGAGCGGGTGAAGATCGAGAGCGAGGACCTGGGGCCGGACGGCCGGCACCCGGCGAAGCCGGTCACCCTCGTCGTCATCACCGGCCACTCCGGCGCCGGCAAGTCTGAGGCGATCGCCGCCTTCGAGGACGGCGGCTACTTCTGCGTCGACAACCTGCCGCCGCGGATGATCGCCGCGCTCGGGGAGCTCTTCCGCCACGAGGGCAGCGGCGTCGAGCGCGCCGCGATCGTCTCCGACGTCCGCGGCGGCGAGTACTTCGAGGACCTAATCCAGGTGCTGGAGGACCTCGAGGCCGAAGGGTTGCGGCCGATGGTCCTCTTCCTCGAGGCCGACGAGGAGATCCTGCTCGACCGCTACAAGGAGACCCGCCGTCGCCATCCGCTGGCGCCGGAAGGGAGGATCGTCGAGGGGATCCGGGCCGAGCGCGAGCTGCTGGCGCCGCTGCGCGAGCGCGCCGACAAGGTGATCGACACCACCGAACTCGCCGGCGCCGAGCTGCGACGGCAGATCACCGAAGAGCTGCTGGGCAAAGAGGACACGGCGCAGCTCGCCCTCACCCTGCTCACCTTCGGCTTCAAGAACGGGCCGCCGCGCGACGCCGACCTCACCCTCGACGTCCGCTTCCTGCCCAACCCGCACTACGTCGACGAGCTGCGGCCGAAAACCGGGATGGACGCGGACGTCCGCGCCTACGTCGAGCAGGGCACCCAGGCCGGCGAGTTCTACGGCCGCCTGCTGCCGCTGCTGGAGTTCCTCCTTCCGGCCTACGTCGCCGAGGGCAAGAGCCACCTGACGATCGCCGTCGGCTGCACCGGCGGCCGCCACCGCTCGATCACCGTCGCCGACCGCATCCGCCGCGACCTCGCCCAGCGCGAGGACGTGATCGTCCGGGTGAAACACCGCGACACCCAGGTCGACTGATCGCGCGACCTAGAATCGCTCGGCTTTGACTGAGACCGTGATCTCTATAAAGGGCTTGCGGATGTCCTACGGCGCGACCGAGGCCGTCCGCGGCATCGACCTCGAGGTCCAGCGGGGCGAGGTCTTCGCCTTCCTCGGCCCCAACGGGGCGGGGAAGACGACCACGGTCGAGATTCTCGAGGGCTACCGCAAGCGGACCGGGGGAGAGGTGGCGGTCCTGGGGGAGGACCCCGAGCGGGCCGGACGCGAGTGGCGGGAGCGGATCGGGATCGTCCTGCAGAGCGGCCGCCTCGACCCCTACCTGACCGTGCGCGAGTCGCTCGAGCTCTACGCCGGCTACTTCCGGGATCCGCGGCCGAGCGAGGAGGTGATCTCGCTGGTCGGGCTGGAGGGGAAGTCCGAGGAGCGGGCGAGCCGCCTCTCCGGCGGCCAGCAGCGCCGCCTCGACGTCGGCATGGCCCTCGTCGGCGACCCCGAGCTGCTCTTCCTCGACGAGCCGACGACCGGCTTCGACCCCTCGGCCCGGCGTCAGTTCTGGGACGTGATCGCCGGCCTGCGCGACCTCGGCAAGACCGTCTTCCTCACCACCCATTACATGGACGAGGCGCAGCGCCTCGCCGACCGGGTGACGATCATCGCCGCCGGTGAGATCGTCGCCCGCGGCACCCCCGCCGACCTCGGCCGCCGCGAGAGCGGCGAGACGACGATCCGCTACCGCTCCGGCGAGGGCGCGGTCGAGCTGCGGACGAGCGACCCGGTGCGGGCGCTGCACGAGCTGACCGGCGCCGCCCTCGAGCGCGGTGAGTCCCTCGAGGGACTGGAAGTGACCCGGCCCTCGCTCGAGGACGTCTACTTGGAGCTGACCGCGGCGGCGGAGGCGGGCGAGTGAACGGGCTCGCCCTCGTCGGCCACCAGTTCCGCTACGACCAGAAGGCCTTCTGGCGCAACCCCGCGGCCGTCTTCTTCACGGTGATGTTCCCGGTGATCGTCTTCCTCATCCTCGCCGTCGTCTTCAACGGCGAAACCGTCAACGTCCGCGGCGGGGTGGAGGCGACCACCTATTACGTGCCGGCGATCATGTCGCTGGCGATCATCTCGGCGACGATGCAGACGCTGGCGATGACGCTGGTGATCGCCCGCGAAGACGGCCGCCTCAAGCGCGGCCGCGGCACCCCGATGCCGCCCTGGGTCTTCATCGCCGGGCGGATCGGCAACTCGATCGTCGTCGCCCTGATGATGCTGTTCCTGCTCGCGTTGATCGGCGGCGTCCTCTACGGCGTCTTGGTGCCCTGGGACCGACTGCCGGCGATCCTCCTCGCCCTCGTCGTCGGCGCCGCCTCCTTCTGCTGTCTCGGCATCGCCCTCACCGCCGTGATCCCCTCCCAGGACGCCGCCGCGGCGATCGTCAACGCCCTCCTCCTGCCGCTCTACTTCCTCTCCGGCGTCTTCATCCCCGAAGACCAGCTCCCGAGCGGCGTCATCGCCTTCGCCGACCTCTTTCCGGTCCGCCATTTCTTCGACGCCTTCTTCGACGCCTACGTCCCCGCCAGCGGCGCCGCCGTCTCCTGGGACAACCTCGCGATCGTCGCCGCCTGGGGCCTGGCCGGGGCGCTGCTGGCGGTCAAGTTCTTCCGCTGGACCCCCCGCTCGGGTTGAACCGGGCGACCCGATCTGAGGTCGCGCCGATAGCCTCTCTTTAGAAATGCTCCACCACGTCCTATTGGAGGTCCACGACCTCGATCGCAGCGCCGCCTTCTACGACTCGATGCTCGCCCCCCTCGGGTGGCGGCGTCACTACGAGGAGGATCAGACGATCGGCTGGGGCATCGCCAAGCCGGTCTTCTTCGTCTCCGGCAAGCACGATCCGCAGCCCGGCTTCGGCTTGCTCAGCTTCTCGGCGCTCGGGATCGTCGCCGTCAAGGCGGCCTGGGAGAACGGGGTGAAAGCAGGAGGTATCAGCGTCAGCGACCCGGGCGATCGTCGCTCGGCCGGCTCCGGCTCGTACTCGGCTTTTCTCAAGGACCCCGACGGGTACGAGATCGAGATCACGATCGGCTCTGACTAGCATCGGTACTGGAGCCGAGTCCATAGGATTCGGGTCCCCAACTCGAATTCAGGAGGATTGACTTCATGGCTGTGAAGGTCGGCATCAACGGTTTTGGCCGTATCGGGCGCAACATCTTCCGCGCCGCCAAGGCCTCGGGCGCGGACATCGAGTTCGTCGCCGTCAACGACCTCGTCGACACCGCCACGATGGCGCACCTGCTCAAGTACGACTCGATCCTCGGCCGCTACCCGGGTGAGGTCGCCGTCTCCGGCGACTCGATCTCGGTCGACGGCGCCGAGTTGAAGGTCCTCTCCGAGCGCGATCCGGCGCAGCTTCCCTGGGGCGACCTCGGGGTCGACGTCGTGATCGAGTCGACCGGCTTCTTCACCAAGCGCGAGGACGCCGCCAAGCACCTGGACGCGGGTGCCAAGAAGGTGATCATCTCCGCCCCCGCGACCGAACCGGACGTCACCGTCGCCCTCGGCGTCAACTTCGACGAGGCCTACGACGCGGCGAGCCACGACGTCATCTCCAACGCTTCCTGCACGACCAACTGCCTCGCCCCGCTGGCCAAGGTGCTGCATCAGTCGTTCGGCATCGAGCAGGGACTGATGACGACGATCCACGCCTACACGGCCGACCAGCGCCTGCAGGACATGCCGCACAAGGACCCGCGGCGTTCGCGCGCCGCGGCGCTCAACCTGATCCCGACCACGACCGGCGCCGCCAAGGCGGTCGGCCTGGTGCTGCCGGAGCTGAACGGCAAGCTGAACGGGTTCTCGATGCGCGCCCCGGTTCCCACCGGCTCGGCCGTCGACCTCGTCTTTACGACGCCGAACCCGGTCGACCCCGACCAGGTCAACGCCGCTCTCAAAGCGGCCGCCGACGGCCCGCTGAAGGGCATCCTCGCCTACACCGAGGACCCGATCGTCTCCACCGACATCGTCGGCGACCCGCACTCCTCGATCGTCGACGCGCCGTCGACGATGGTGATCGGCGACGGCCGCATGGTCAAGGTGATTAGCTGGTACGACAACGAGTGGGGCTACTCCAACCGTTGCGTCGAGCTCGCCGGCAAGGTCCTCCCGTCCTAGCCGCGGCGACGCGCTCGGGGCGCCGATGAGCTTCGACAAGGCCAGCGTCCGCGACGCCGAGGTCAAGGGCCGCCGGGTCCTCGTTCGCGTCGACTTCAACGTCCCCCTGGCGGACGGCGAGGTCGCCGACGACACCAGGATCCGCGCGGCCCTGCCGACGATCGAGCTGCTGCGCGAACGCGGCGCGGCGCTGATCCTCGTCTCCCACCTCGGCCGGCCCAAGGGCGAGCGCGACCCGGCGCTCTCGATGGCGCCGGTGGCGAAGCGCCTCGGCGAGCTGCTGGGGACCGAGGTGAAACTGGCCCCCGGCGTGATCGAGGGCGACGTCGACCTCACCTGCGGCGCCCTCGGGCCGGGCGACGTGCTCCTCCTGGAGAACGTCCGCTTCGAGCCGGGGGAGACGAAGAACGACCCGAAGCTGGCGGAATCGATGGCGCAGCTCGCCGACCTCTACGTCAACGACGCCTTCGGCGCCGCCCACCGGGCGCACGCCAGCACCGCCGGCGTCGCCGACTACCTGCCGGCTTACGCCGGGCTGCTGCTCGAGCGCGAGGTCAGCGAGCTGAACGCGGTGGTCGAGTCGCCCAAGCGGCCCCTGGTGGTCATCCTCGGTGGCGCCAAGGTCTCCGACAAGGTCGGCGTTATCGACCGCTTCCTCGAAGTCGCCGACAAGATCCTGATCGGCGGCGCGATGTGCTTCAGCTTCTTCCGCGCCCAGGGGATCGAGACCGGCGATTCGCTGGTCGAGGAGAAGGGCGTCGAGCTGGCCAAGGAGGCGCTGGAGCGGGCCGGGGAGTCCCAATGCGACCTCGAGCTGCCGGTCGATCTCGTGCTCGGTCGCGAGTTCTCCGCCGAGACCGAGCGCAAAGCGAGCGACGGGGTGGAGGTGCCGCCCGGCTGGATGGGCCTCGACGTCGGCCCGCGCACCGCCGCGGCCTATGCGAAGGCGATCGGCGAGGCCGGGACCGTGCTCTGGAACGGCCCGATGGGAGCCTTCGAGATGGAGCCCTTCGCCGCCGGCACCCGCACCGTCGCCGAGGCGGTCGCGGCGGCGCCGGGGGTGACGGTGGTCGGTGGCGGCGACTCGGTCGCGGCGCTGAACCAGTTCGGGCTCGAGGACGAGGTCGACTGGGTCTCGACCGGGGGAGGCGCTTCGCTGGAGCTGCTGGAGGGAAAGAAACTGCCGGGCGTTGAGGCCCTGCTCGACGCCGAGGAGGACGACACCGATGCCTAGCCGCACCCCGTACATCGCCGCCAACTGGAAGATGAACAAGACCGTCGCCGAAGCGGCCGAGTTCGTCGACGCGCTGTTGCCGCGGATCGCCGCGACCCAGTCCGACGTCGTCATCTGCGCGCCCTTCACCGCCCTGACCGCGGTGGTCGAGCGACGCTACGGGACCGCCGTCAAGGTCGCCGCCCAGAACATGCACGAGGCCGAGTCCGGAGCCTTCACCGGCGAGGTCTCGGCGCCGATGCTGGTCGAGCTCGACGTCGAGGCGGTCGTCCTCGGCCACTCCGAGCGGCGCCAGTACTTCGCCGAGACCGACGAGGCGCTGGCCCGCAAGGTCCCGGCCGCCCTCGCCGCCGGCCTGGAGCCGATCCTCTGCGTCGGCGAGAGCGAGGCCGCCCGCGACGCCGGCGAGACCGAGGAAGTGCTGGAGCGCCAGCTTCAGGCCGACCTCGCCGGGCTCGAGTCGGGCCAGATCGCCGCGGTGGTGATCGCCTACGAGCCGATCTGGGCGATCGGCACCGGCCGCACCGCGACCCCCGAGCAGGCCCAGGAGGCCTGCGCCTACATCCGCGACGTGGTGCGGATGCGCGGCGCCGCCGACGAGGTTCGGATCCTCTACGGCGGCTCGGTCAAGCCCGACAACGCCGCCGAGCTGCTCGGCCTGCCCGACGTCGACGGCGCCTTGGTCGGCGGCGCCAGCCTCGACCCGGAAGACTTCGCCGCGATCGTGGACGCTGCGGGCTGAGCCGATGAGCCCGCTCGTCCCATCCCTGGCCCTGATCATCCTCGACGGCTGGGGGCTGGCCAAGCCGGGGCCCGGCAACGCGATCTCGCTGGCGCAGACGCCGGTCTTCGACCGCCTCTGGGAGACCTACCCCCACACCCAGCTCTCCGCCCAGGGCCCCGACGTCGGCCTGCCGGAGGGGCAGATGGGCAACTCCGAGGTCGGCCACCTCAACCTCGGCGCCGGCGCGATCGTCAAGCAGGACCTGGCGCGGATCGACGACGCCGTCGCCGACGGCAGCTTCTTCGACAACGAGGTGCTGCTGGCCGCCTGCGAGCGGGCTCGCAACAGCCCCCGCGGCCGCCTCCACCTGCTCGGCCTCGTCTCCGACGGCGGCGTCCACTCCGGCTGGGAGCACCTCGAGGCGGCGATCGAGCTGGCCGCCCAGGAGGGCGTGCCCGACGTCGTCTTCCACGCCTTCACCGACGGTCGCGACACGCTCCCGCACGGCGGCAAGGCCTACATCGAAGAGCTCGAAGGCTGGCTGCGCCAGGCGGGCCGCCTCGGCACCGTCAGCGGCCGCTACTACGCGATGGACCGCGACACCCGCTGGGAGCGGACGAAGCTCGCCTATGACGCGATCGTCCACGCCCAGGGGCTGCGGGCGGCGAGCGGGGTGGAGGCGGTGACCGCCTCCTACGAACGCGACGAGACCGACGAGTTCGTCAAGCCGACGGTGATCGGCGACTACGACGGCGCCGCCGACGGCGACGTCGCGATCTTCGTCAACTTCCG
Source organism: Solirubrobacterales bacterium (assembly GCA_035693065.1). Taxonomy (GTDB): domain Bacteria; phylum Actinomycetota; class Thermoleophilia; order Solirubrobacterales; family 70-9; genus VAYN01. The sequence continues at coordinate 66,713 of DASSHE010000039.1, read as the reverse complement.
TCCCGACCGGGCCCGGCAGATGAGCCGCGCCCTCGGCGAGCCGGGCTTCGACGAGTTCTCCCGCGCTGGCGGGCCGACCCTCGACCTGACGACGATGACCGAGTACCGCAAGGGCTGGCCGTTCCCGGTCGCCTTCCCCGAGCAGCGGCCGCAGACGACCCTGGCGGAGACGATCGCCGCGGCGGGTGGCCAGCAGCTGCACGTCGCCGAGACCGAGAAGTACGCCCACGTCACCTACTTCTTCAACGGCGGCCGCGAGCAGGAGCTGGCCGGCGAAGAGCACTGCCTGGTCGAATCGCCCCGCGACGTCCCTACCTACGACCACAAGCCGGAGATGAGCGCCGCCGACGCCGCCGAGGCCTTCGTCTCCCACTGGAACGGCAACTCCTACCGCTTCGGGATCATCAACTTCGCCAACCCCGACATGGTCGGCCACACCGGCGTCATCCCCGCCGCCGTCAAGGCGGTGGAGACCGTCGACGCCCAGCTCGGCAAGGTGGTCGAGGCGGTCACCGCCAAGGGCGGCGCCTGCATCATCACCGCCGACCACGGCAACTGCGACCACATGCTCGAGCCCGACGGCTCCCCCAACACCGCCCACTCGCTCAACCCGGTCCCGCTGATCGTCACCCAGGAGGGCATCGAGCTGCGCGACGGCGGCATCCTCGCCGACGTCGCCCCGACCGCCCTCGAGCTGCTCGGGATCACCCAGCCGGAGGCGATGACCGGCCGCTCGCTGGTCGCGTGAGGGTCGACCCGCAGCGGCTGAAGTTCGAAATCGGCGCCCGTGACGGGGCCGCCCGCGCTGGCGTCATCCACACCGCCCACGGGCCGATCGAGACGCCGGCCTTCATCCCGCTGGCGACGAAAGGGACGGTGCGGGCGCTGGAGTCGAGCGAGGTGGGGGAGCTCGGCTACCAGTTGATCCTCGGCAACACGTACCACCTATTCGTCTCGCCGGGACCGGAGCGGGTCGCCGCCGCCGGGGGCCTGCACGGGTTCATGAACTGGGATCGGGCGCTGATCACCGACTCCGGCGGCTTCCAGGTCTTCTCGCTCGCCCACGGGGGCGTCGCCGACGAGGTCAAGGGCAGCGGCCGCTCTGGCGACCATGGCTACAAGGTGGAGATCAGCGAGGAGGGCGCGCGCTTCCAGTCCTACCACGACGGCACCGACATGTTCCTCTCGCCGGAGGTCTCGATGAGCGTGCAGGCGGCGCTCGGCTCCGACATCGCCCTCGTCTTCGACGAGTGCACGCCCTTCCACGCCGAGCGCGAGTACACCGCCCGCTCGACCGAGCGCACCCACCGCTGGCTCGACCGCTGCCTCGCCTGGCACGGGCAGGAGGGACCGGCGCGGCAGGCGGTGTTCGGGATCGTCCAGGGCGGCACCCACGAGGACCTGCGGCGCGAATCGGCGCAGTACGTTTCCGAGGCGGGGGTGGACGGGATCGCGATCGGCGGCACCCTCGGCCGCGACAAGGAGGAGATGGCGGGCGTGCTCGCCCTCACCGTGCCGCTGCTGCCGGAGGAGGCGCCCAAGCACCTGCTGGGGATCGGCGAAGTCGACGACCTGCTCGGCGGCATCGCCCTCGGCCTCGACGTCTTCGATTGCGCGGTGCCGACCCGGCTCTCGCGCCACGGGGTCGCCCTGGTGCCGCGGCCCGAGAAACGTTTCCGGTTGCACCTCCGCAAGGGCAACTGGGATGGAGACCGCTCGCCCCTGGTCGAGGGCTGCCCCTGCCCCGCCTGCCAGCGCCACGACCGCGACTACCTCAGCTTCCTCTCCCGCGCCAGAGAGCTAACCGCCGTCCGCCTCCTAGCCCAACACAACCTCACCTACATGCGAGAACTAACCGTCGGTGCCCGCAAAGCAATCGAAAAAGGCACCTTCGACAGCTACCGAGCTTCCGTCCTAGCCGGCTCACCACCGTGGGCGGCCAACTGACCCACCGGGCGCCGCGCCCTATTCCTTGTTGTTGTTGACCAGTTCCTTGAACTCTTCGACAACCTTGTCGACGGTGTCCCCCGCGACCCGGCTCACCTTCACCCCGGCCGCCTTGTCGGTGGTGACGATCACCGCGGTCGCCACCGCCGCGGCGACGAGGACCAGCGCCACCAGCGCCAGCACGAAGCGGGCGAAGCGGGAGAAGGCGCCGCGCTGGCGCGGTTCGGCGGCGCGGCGCGGAGCAGCCGGCGCCGGCGCCGGGACCGGCGCGACCCGGGGCCCTGGGCGCCGGGTCGGCGAAGCCGGCCGGTACTCGGTCTGGGCGGTGTCGCGGCCCATCTGGCGGGTCGCGGCGGTCTCGCCGCCGAGCACCCGCGTCGCAGCGGTCCCCTCGTCCAGCGGCAGCGTGACGTCCTCGCCCCGCAGACCGAGCCGCAGCCCCGTCGCCAGCTCGCCGGCGCTGCCGTAGCGCCGGTTCGGGTCGCCCTCCAGCGCCCGCAGCACGGCCGCGCCGAGCGGCTCCGGCACCTCGCTGTTGTAGGTGCTCGGCGGCAGCGGCTTCTCGTTCTGCTGGCGCACCGCCAACTCGGCCAGGGAGGAGCCCTCATAGGGAAGTCGGCCGGTGAGGAACTGGTAGAGGACGACGCCGAGCGCGTAGACGTCGGTCGCCGGCGTCGCCTCCTCGCCGCGCACCTGCTCGGGGGCCAGGTAGGCGGCGGTGCCGACCACCGAGCCGACCTGGGTGATCCGGGTCTGCTCGATCGCCCGGGCGATCCCGAAATCGGTCAGCTTCACGGTCATCTCGCCGCCCCCGACGGGGCCGCCGACGACCATCAGGTTCCCCGGCTTGACGTCGCGGTGGATGATCCCGCGGCGGTGCGCGTAATCGAGGCCGGCGCAGGCCTGGATCCCGATCTCGGCCGCGATCTCCGGGTCGACCGGGCCGCTGCGCTGGAGGATCTGCGCCCCCGAGCGGCCCTCGACGTACTCCATGACCATGTAGTAGCGGCCCTCGTCGACGCCGGTGTCGTAGACCTGGACGATGTTGGGGTGGATCAGCTTCGCCACCGCCAGCGCCTCGCGGCGGAAGCGGGCGACGAAGCGCTCGTCGTCGGAGAGGTGCTCGGCGAGGATCTTCACCGCCACCGTCCGCTCGAGGATGCGGTCGGTCGCCTTGTAGACGTTGGACATGCCGCCGGACCCGAGCCGCTCGGCGGTTTCGTAGCGGCCCGAGAGGACGCCAGCTCCAGCCTCCATCAGCCTTCGACCCCTACGCCCGGCCCGACTCCGCCCGAGGGCGTTTCTTCGCCTTCGGGTTCGCTCGACCCTGGCCCGCCGCCTTTTTCTTCGCCTTTGCCGTTCGACTGCGGCGGCAGGGTCGGGCCTTCGCCTTCCGTGGATTCTTCTTCTTCGCCGGGTTCGGAAGCTTCCTTTTCAGGCTTCTCCTTCTTCGGCTTCTTCTCTTCTTCTTCCAATTCTTCAGCTTCAACATCGGGTTCCAGCGATGGTTCCGCTTCTTCTGCCGCTTCCTGGCATTCGCCGACGACTTCGCTGAGCTGCGCGGCGCCTTCCTCCAGCGCGACCTGGAGCCTGCGGTCGACACCCTGCAGGTCTTCGACCTGGGCGGTGACTTCGGCGACCGCGTCTTCGGCGCCGATGCATTCGCCTTCGCTGACCAGGCGCTGCACCTCGTCGAGGTTCGAGTTGATTTGGTTGGCGGTGGTTCCGGGCAAGAGGTCGGCATTGCTGCCGCCTCCACAGGATGCCAGGGACAGGGCGCCGGCGGCAGCCAGGGAGAGGGCAAGCAGAAATGCGCTCAATCGAGGCATCAGTGCGAGTCTAGAGAACGTTTCTGAGCCAGCATTTACCCTGCATTTCGCGGATCACCGGCCGACCGCAAGACGCTCGGCGAGCGCCTCCGGCAGCCCCGCCGCGAGGATCGCCGCCGCCGCCCCCTCGACGTCGTAGGCGACCCGGTGGTAGCGCCCGGTCCAGGCCTCGGTGTCGAGCTCGAGCCAGGCGGCGCGGGGATCGCCGTCGCGCGGCTGCCCGACGCTGCCCGGGTTGAGCAGCCATTCGCCGTCGGCGATCGCGACCTCGGCTCCGTCCGCTGCCTGGGCGCCTTCGGCATAGCCGCGGCGCGTCCCGGCGCTGCGGGTGAAGAAGAGGGCGATGTGGGAGTGGCCGATCAGGCCGACCCGCTCCTCCTGGGCGTCGAGCCCGGCTTCTGCCTGGTCGGTCGAGAGGACGTACTCCCAGATCGGGTCGCGGGGCGAAGCGTGGAAGAGGCCGACGCCCTCGCGCGAGGCGGTGGGGTCGAGCGAGCGCAGGAACTCGAGCGTCTCGGGAGCGACGTTCTCGCGCGTCCAGGCGACCGCCGCCGCCGCCGTCTCGGAGAAGGTCGAGATGTCGAGGGCCTCCAGCACCGCGAGGTCGTGGTTGCCGACGAGGCAGATCGAGCAGCGCTCCCGCACCCGCTCGGTGCAGCCGTCGGGGTCGGCGCCGTAGCCGACCAGGTCGCCGAGGCACCAGACCTCGTCGACCGCGGCTTCGTCGACCGCCGCGAGGACGGCCTCGAGCCCCTGCCGGTTCGAGTGGATGTCGCTGAGGACAGCTACGCGCAAGCGGGCAGCGTAACGCGGCGGGGTCTTCCTCCATACGATGGGCCCGTGAAGGCCACCGATTCGATCGCTGAGCTGCGCGGCGCCGTCGAACGCGCCGCCCAGGCGCTTCGCGACGGTGAGCCGACCCAGCCCGCCCCCGGCCTGGACCGGCCGCCGAAGCCGGAGCTGGGCGATTACAGCTCCAACGCGGCGATGATCCTGGCGGGGGCGCTGGGGGACAACCCGCGAGCGGTCGCCGAGCGCCTGCGCGGCGAGCTCGAGTCCGACGCCGGCATCGCCGCCGATCTCGATCGGGTCGAGGTCGCGGGGCCCGGCTTCGTCAACCTCTTCCTCGCCGATCGCTGGTACCTGAGCGCGCTGGCGGCGCTGCTGGCGGCCGGCGACGACCTCGGCCCGGCCCCGATCGAGGCGCCGGAGAAGATCCTCGTCGAGTTCGTCTCCGCCAACCCGACCGGGCCCCTCCACGTCGGCGGCGGCCGCCACGCCGCCTACGGCGACTCGCTGGTGCGGCTGTTGGAGGCGGTCGGGCACGAGGTCGGCCGCGAGTACTACGTCAACGACGCCGGCAGCCAGATCGACCGCTTCGCCGAGTCGATCGCGGCGCGGATGCGCGGCGAGGAGCCGCCGGAGGGCGGCTACAGCGGCGGCTACGTGGCCGAGATCGCCGCCAAGCTGAAGGCGGAGGGACTCGATCCCGCCGACGGCAAGGCGCTCGCTCGGCGCGGGGTGGAGGAGATGATCGCGGACGCCCGCGCCACCCTGGAGCGGTTCGGCGTCCGCTTCGATCAATGGTTTCTGGAGAGCAGCGTCTACGAGAAGGGCGAGGTCGACGCGGTGCTGGCGGCGCTGGAGAAGGGCGGCCACACCTATCGCAGCGAAGACGCGCTCTGGCTGCGCACCACCGCCTTCGGCGACGACAAGGACCGGGTGCTGATCCGCTCCAACGGCGAAGCGACCTACCTGACGCCGGACATCGCCTACCACTGGGACAAGCTCGAGCGCGGCTTCGACCGCCTGATCGACGTCTGGGGCGCCGACCACCACGGCTACATCGCCCGGCTGCGGGCGGCGCTGGCGGCTATCGGCGCCGACCCGGAGGCCTTCGAGGTCCTGATCATGAGCCTGGTCCACGTGATCGAGGACGGCGAGCGGGCGCAGATGTCGAAGCGCAGCGGCGAATTCGTCAGCCTCGAGGGCCTGCTCGACGACATCGGCGTCGACGCGACCCGCTGGTTCATGCTCTGGCGCAGCCACGAGACGACCGTCGACCTCGACCTCCAGCTAGCCCGGAGCCAGTCGAACGAGAACCCCGTCTACTACGTCCAGTACGCCCACGCGCGGATCGCCAGCATCCTCCGCAAAGCCGGCGGGGAGTCCGACCCCGCCGGGTTCGCCGAGGTCGCCGGCCGGCCGCCGCTGGAGCCGGGCGAGAAGGCACTGGTCAAGCGGCTGCTCGAGTTTCCCGAGGAGGTGCGGGTCGCGGCCGAGCGCCGGGCGCCGCACCGGATCTGCGCCTACTCGAGCGCCGTCGCCGCCGACTTCCACGCCTTCTACCGCGACTGCCAAGTGGTCGGTGCCGAGGGGGCGGGGGTCGAGGCCTCGCGGCTGGCGCTGTGCCTGGCGACGAAGCGGACGATCGCCGCGGCGCTGGGCCTGCTGGGAATCTCGGCGCCCGAGCGGATGTGATGCCGGGTCGGCGGGGCCGGCTGCCCGTGCTGGCCGAGATCTCGGCTTCGCCGGACGGGACCCGCGCCTGGTCGCTGCGCCGCGCCGACCTCGAGCATTTGCGCGAGGCGCTCCCGAAGCTGCAGGACCAGCGGGTGCTGATGGTGGCGGGGGAGGGCGAGGCGCCGCTGCCCTGCGCGGTCTCGCTGGCCGCGGCCGCCGCCGCTTCGGGCCGCCGCACGGCGCTGGTCGAGTGCGACGTGGCGCGCCCTCGCCTGGCGGCGCTGCTCGGCCTGGCGCCGGCTCCCGGCGTGCACGAGTACCTGCGCTGGGAGGCGCAGCCCCAGCAGATGCTGCAGCCGGTGGCGATGGGCGGTCCGGCCGCGGCGGGGGCGGCGGAGCCGCTGGTCTGCATCGTCGCCGGCAGGCCGGCGGCCAACCCCGGCGTCCTCTTCGGGCTGCAGAGCTTCGCCCACATGACCGCGAAACTGCGCGCGGCCTACGACCTCCTCGTGCTCTCCGGGCCGCCCCTGCTTTCCGAACCGGAGCCAGCGCGGGCGGTGGCGCAAGCGGCCGACGCGGTGGTGGCGGGGGTCTCGGCGGCGGAGGCCACGGGCCGCGCTGCGCGGCCGCTGCGAGCCGCGGTCAAGCGGTTGAGCTCCCCCGCTCTTGGCGCGATTGCGATCGACGCCTGAGCGTCGTCGCGGTGTTCCTTTTGCGCCATATGGGCGCAAAAGGAACACCGACTTTCTAGAGGTCGTAGCGGGCGAGGTCGGCGTCGAGGCGCTCGGCGTCCTCGCCGCTGGGGCCGCGAGGGGCGCCGCCGCCTGGAGACCCGCCCCCGGCGCGCCGCCAGCGGACGATCCCGAAGGCGAGGGCGATCGCGGCGACGACGAAGGCGATGATCGGGACCAGGTAGGCGGAGAGGTCGAAGCCGGACCCCTGCGGAAGGGCCAGCACTTCGTTGCCGTACTCGGCGACAAGCGCGTCCTTGATTTCGCTTTCGCTCTTGCCTTCGTCGATCAGCCGCGCAATGAAGACTTTCTCCCGTTGCGCCTGCGGCGATTCGGCGAGCTGGAGAAGGGTGCCGCAGACCGGACACATCACCTGCTTTTCGAGTTCGGTCAGCGTCGGCGGCTCGCCGGCCGAAGCGGCGGGCGCCGCCGCCAGCAGCGCCGTCAGCGCCAGGGCCAGAAGCAGCCAGCGCCTCACGACTTCGCCTTCGGCAGCAGCGGCGCGACTTCGTCGCGCAGTTCTTCCTCGCCGATCGGGCCGGCCACATGCAGCCGCACTTTGCCCGCGGGGTCGATCAGGAAGCTCTCCGGCACTCCGCTGGTCCCGTATTCGTCGGCGGCCTCGCCGTTGCCGTCGCGCAGCTGCGGATAGTCGAGCCCGTAGCTGACGACGAAGGCCTGCCCGTCGTCGCTGAGGTCGCGGGTGTCGATCCCGAGCACGGTGAACTTCGGCCCCCCGTGCCGCTGCTGGAATTCCGCCAGCGCCGGCGTCTCCTGCCGGCAGGGGGGGCACCAGGAGGCCCAGATGTTGACCAGCACCCAGCGCCCCCGGTATTCCGCCAGCGAGGCCTCGCCGCCGCCTTCCAGCCGCGGCAGCGCCCGCACCGGCACCGGGTCGCCGACCTCGAGCCCCGAGGTGCCCTTGCTGGCCAGCCCGTAGACGAGCAGGCCGACGACGGCCACCACGCCCAGCACCGCTATGGAAGAGCGAACGCTCACAGAAGCGCGAAGTCTAGAATGGTCCCAGCGCGGACGTAGCTCAGTTGGTAGAGCGCAAGCTTCCCAAGCTTGAGGTCGCGGGTTCGACCCCCGTCGTCCGCTTCTCCGTTCGACCTGGCCGTCGTCGAGTAGGTCTCTTGGTTGAACGACGAGCGGCAGGTGAAGTTCTTGTCGGCATCTCACCCGCTGTGTTTGAGGGATCTACCTTTCGACGGTGTTCAACCGAGCAATCTCTTTCGAACTGGAGAAAAGGTCTCCGAAGAAGCGGCGCCGAGCACTATTCGCTCATGTCGCCGAGGACACAAGCCCTTATGCTTCTCGGAACATGGGGCAGGTAGTGGTGGTTGCATGGTTCAACGACAAGGGCCGGGGCTGAGTCTTGGCCCTCTACGACAACCCTGCCGGAAGACTTCATGCCCTTCTGGTGAGGCTGGGTGAACAGCCGAACAACATTTCGATTCTCGGTGGATGGGCTGCCGTTCTGGACATCGATGAGGAGGATGTCGTCCTTCAGCTTGGGCGAATCGCAGACCTGGTGCGGCAGACCGAGAAGGCAGTCGAAGGCTCAGGGGCGGAGTCGCTTGCATCGTTGGTGATTCGTTTTCGATCCGCTTGGACGCGAGCGATTTTTCCCCAGGATCACGCCTTTACGGAAAACCTCAGCAAGGTGCGGCCGGGCTCTGAGGCCCTCGAGACCCTCGGCGCCGTATCCGAACATCTCCATTTGATCGCTTCTGAGGGCGAAACTCCCGACGATGAGCAACTCGAAAGCCTGAGCGCCGAACTGCGCGACGTCATCGACGCGGTAGGTGACGCTGAAGACATCCCCGACGAGGTAAAGCACCTGATCATCTCGCGCTTGCGGGACGTCGAGGAGGCGATTGCGCACCTGGGGATTGGCGGTCCAAGGGCGGTACAAAGCGCCATCGAGGCGGTCATGGGCAGCGTGGTGTTCACCCCGAATCCCAAGGTTTGGAAATCCGCCGCGGTTCAGAAGCTCTGGGTCACGCTTCGCATTGGGTGGACGCTGTTTGCCGCAAGTGCGACGGCCCATGCCGCTCTCGACGCTTGGGGGGACATGATTCAGACGCTCAACGCGGGGGCCGAGCAGGAAGCGCCTGAACGAATTGGAAGAGAAGTCACTCTCCCCGAGGAAGCCCCTCCGCAATCAACGCACGAATAGAAGTCGCCGCTTCCGTTGGCCTTGCCCGAGGGGCATTATCGGCAGCTCGTAGAGCCGACCCTTCCTACTAACCTCCGATAGGCAGCCGCGGGTTTGCCCCCCAAAACACGAGCGTCCCGAGCATGCCGAGGATGTGGACGGCGACGATGTTGAAGACCATCGACTTGGCGGTGGCGGTGCCGACGCCGACGGGGCCGCCGGAGGCGGTGTAGCCGTAGTAGCAGCCGACGATGACGATGACGGTCGCCATCGTCATCCCCTTGACCAGGCTGAAGATGACGTCGGTGGGGTCCTGGAACATCCAGAAGATCAGGGTGTAGCCGCCGGAGGAGACGTCGGCGACCTGTTTGACGACCGAGAGGTAGCTGGCCGCGTACATCACCGCGATCCCGACCAGGTAGACGAAGGGGAGGACGATCCAGGCGGCCAGCAGGCGCGAGGCGCAGAGGAAGGTCACCGGCGGCACTCCCATCACTTCGAGGGCGTCGATCTCGTCGGAGATCCGCATCGCCCCGATCTCGGCGACGATCCCCGTCCCCACCTTGGCCGAGAGGATGTAGCCGAAGGCGTAGGGCATTGCCTCCCGCAGGTCGCAGAAGGCCGAGAAGAGGCCGGCGTAGCTGGGTGCGCCCTGGGCGCGGAAGAAGTAAGCCCCCTGGATCCCGCATTGGAGCCCGAGGATGAAGACGAAGGCCCAGATGATCAGGGCCGAGCCGAGGATCAGGATCCCCGACTGGCGCAGGACCTCGCCGAAGAAGCGCAGCGCCCGTCCCGAGTAGATGAGGGCGGCGAGGCGGACGCCGAAGCGGCCGATCTCGCCGAAGGCGTCGAGCCAGCCGCGGGGGACTTCGAGCCAGCCGGTCACCGGATCGTCTGTAGCTGCGGGTTGGTGGCGAGGAGGACGGCGCTGAAGACGTAGCTGAAGGCGAAGACCCCGACGAGGGCGATCACCACCGCCTGGTTCACCGCCCGGCCGACCCCGGCGGCGCCGCCGGAGGCGGTCATCCCCTTGAAGCAGCAGACGACGGAGATGATCGCGCCGAAGATCGTGCAGAGGAGGATTGAGCCCCAGAGATCGGTGACCGAGGCGTTGGAGAAGAGGGTGGCGAAGAAGCCGCCGAGCTTCTGGTGGTAGAGCAGCTCGGCGACCATGCCGGCGGTGAGCCCGAAGACGATCGCGAAGATGTCGAGCAGCGCCGTCACCAGCATCAGCGCCAGGAACCGGGGCACCACCAGGTTCTTCACTGGGTCGACACCCAGTACCTGCAGGGCGTCGAGCTCCTCGCGGATCTTGCGGGCGCCGAGGTCGGCGGTGATCGCCGTCCCGGCCACGCCGCTGACCACGACCGCGGTCACCACCGGGCCGATCCAGCGGATCGCGGTGAGGACGAAGAAGCCGCCGAGCCGGTCGAGGGCACCGAAGACCTGCAGCGGGCCCGCCGCCTGCAGGCCGGGGGCGCCGAGGTTGAGGGCGAAGGTGGAGACGAGCAGCGGGAACCAGCAGAGCCGCAGGGCGAAGGAAAACTGGTCGACGAACTCCTCGCCGTAGGGGTAGGGGGGACGGACTGCCGAGACGACCGTCCGCGTGGTCAGGATCATCATGCTCCCGACCTGAGCGAAGATGGCCGAAGCCACCGCGGTGCCGCGCGTCAGCGCACCCGCACCCATCTGGCCTCCCGGTGCCGCCCCATGGAGAGACGTTAAGAAACGCCGGGGGTTCGCGGGGTTGAGCCTCGATTAACGGTCGTAGAGCCGGTCCTTGGCAGCCAGCAGCTCGCGGTCGGCGGCGGCCAGGAGCGCGCCGCCATCGAGCGCGGCGCCGGACGCCACCCCGAAAGAGGCGCCGATCCCGCCTTCGCCGAGGGCGGCAGCGCGGATCTCGGCGGCGATCCGCGTAGCGGCGACGCGCGCCTCCTCGTGGCTCGTCCGCGGCATCAGGATCGCGAACTCGTCGCCGCCGATGCGGAAGCAGTCGTCGGCGGTTCGGGATCCGTCGAGGACGGCGGCGACCCCGCACAGCACCTCGTCGCCGGCCTGGTGCCCGAGCCGGTCGTTGACCCGCTTGAAGCCGTCGAGGTCGAGCAGGCAGAGCGCCAGCGGAAGCTGGTGGCGGCTCGCCCGCGCCAGCTCGACCGGCAGCCGCTCTTCGAAGGCGCGGCGGTTGGAGAGGCCGGTGAGGGCGTCGTGGCGGTTGTCGTGGAACTCGAGCTCGTAGAGGTTCGCGTGCGAGATCCGGGCGGCGATCAGCTCGCTCAGCAGCTCCAGCGTTTCGACGTCGCCGTCGTCGAAGTGATCCGGGGAAGGCGAGTAGACCTTCAGCACCCCGACCGTCTCCTCGCCGTGGGTGAGGGGCACACAGAGCATCGAACGGGCGCTGACGCGGCGGCAGGCCTCGGCGTCGACGCGAGAGTCGGCGCGGGTGTCGTCGCTGCGCAGGACCGTCCCCTCACGCACGCAGAGGCCCGAGAGGCTGGCGTTGGCGTCGAGTGAGATGCCGAGGTACGGAGTCGCCTCGCCGGTCGTCACCCGGTAGACCATCCGCCCCTCCTCCGGGATCTCGATCACGCCGGCGCTGGCGTCGGTCAGCTCCTGCGCCCGCTCGGCGATCAACTGCATCAGGGCCTGGGTGTCGAGGTCGCTGGCGGCGATCTCGGTCTGGGTATGGATGATCGACCGCAGGCGGTCGTTGCTCCCGATTGGCGCCATGCGGTTTTTTCGGCAGCAGCACCCGCACCTTTAGACACGGTGTCTTCTGGACGGTGCGCTGCATCCGGCATAGGCTCACCGCGGAGGCAGGCGCAACCAAGGAAGAGGAGAGAGCGATGTACGCACGCGTCGTACGGTGGGAAGGTGGCAGCGCCGAGGCGATCGACGACTCGATCGAGGGGATCCGCGCCGACGCGGACAAAGGACCGCCGCCGGGCGTGCCCGCGAAGGGCCTGCTGATCCTGCGGGACTCCGAGGGCGGCAAGGTGATGGCGATCTCCCTGTTCGAGACCGAGGAGGACTACCGCGAAGGGCATGAGACGCTCGAGGCGATGAGCCCACCCGGCGAGGGCATGGGCCAGCGAGTCGGCGTCGACAAATACGAGGTCGCGCTCGAAATCGAGCCTTGACCAACTCGCGGCCGGCGATGGACTGGGGGCTCGGCGCCTACGAGGAGATCGCCGCGCAGATATCGCCGGCGGCGGAGGCCGTGGTCGACGTCGCCGCGCCGAACCCTGGGGAGCGCCTCGTCGACCTCGGCTGCGGGACCGGCAACGCGGCCCTGCTGGCCGCCCGGCGCGGCGCCCGGGTAACCGGAATCGACCCTTCCGAGCGCTTGCTCGAGGTCGCCGCCGAGCGGGCCAGGGAGGAGGGGCTCGACCTTGCCTTGCTCCCTGGCGAGGGAGCTTCGATGCCGGTCGAAGACGCCGGGGCCGACGCCCTGATCTCGGTCTTCGGGGTGATCTTCGCGCCCGACGCCGAGGCCGCCGCGAAGGAGATCGGCCGGGTCGTCGCGCCGGCTGGACGGGTAGTCCTAAGCGCCTGGATTCCAGCCGGAGCAATTGCCGACGCGGCCCGGCTGGGGCGCGAGGCGGTCGGCGAGGCGCTCGGCGCTCCCCCGGGGCCGCCCCCGTTCCCCTGGCACGAGCGCGAGGCGTTGGCCGGTCTCTTCGGCCCCCACGGCTTCACGCTCGAGGTCGAGGAACGCGAGCTCGCCTTCACTGCCAGCTCGGCTCGCCAGTTCGTCGAGGAGGAGTCGCGCAACCACCCATTGCGCGTCGCCGGAGCCGCCGTGCTCGGGCCGGAGCGGGCCGAGGAGGTAAACCGCCGCACGGTGGCGATCTTCGAGGCGGCCAACGAGGACCCGGCCGCCTTCAAGGTCACCAGCCGCTACGTGATCGCGGCGGCCCGGCGCACCTGAGCTTCGGCATCCATCGGTGCGGCTCCGCCGGTGCCCGGCAGCCGGTAGAAGTGCTCGGTGGCGCCGCGCACCGGGCGCTCGCGGACGAGTTCGATCAGGTTGGCTTTGGCCAGCTCGGTGACGTGGTAGTTGGTGTTGCTGAGGGGGATCTGCAGCTCGCGGCTGAGCTCGCTGGGGGAGAGGACGCGGCCACCGTCGATGCCGAGGATTTCGAGGATCGAGATCCGCAGCGGGTGCGCGGTGGCGCGCGCCAGCCGTTCCCAATTAACCGGGACCGATTTGCTGCCGCTTTGCCTGCTTTGCGGGGAAAAGATGGTGCCGTTTCCGTTATGGGAGTGACCGTTTGGGGAATGACCGTTCTGGGTGGGCATATGGCGAGATTACCAAAAAATATTGACTCATGTGCTTAAAATCAGGTAGGTTATTCGTTGAGAATTGCTTTCTGGGAGGAGAGGTCTCGCAATGAAACGGTCCCTGTGCTGGTTGTCCTCGGTCTTTCTTCTGATCCTGCTCGCGATTGGATCATCGGCCGCCGCCGACACCGGCAACATCATCGCCCCGAGCGACACGGCCCACCCCGCGGTCGACTCCGGCTGGCAGGCGGGGACCTGCAATGCGGAACCGTGCTCGATCGCGACCCCGGACCGGTTCTTCGAAACCGCCGGCGCCCATCCCCAGTGGGGCTTCACCCAGTTCATCATCAGGCACACCACCGCGGGGCCGCTCGAAACTCCGGAAGGGGAACTGAAGACCGTGCGAGTCGAGCTGCCAGCCGGGCTCAGCGTCAACCCCGGGGCGACCATCCGCTGCACCCAGGCCCAGTTCGACGCCGAAACCTGCCCGCTCGCTTCGAAAGTCGGGCGCAGCGAAGTCTGGGTCGCGGTCGCGGGGGTCGTCTTCGCGCCCTCGGAAGGGGTCACCAAAGTCCCGGTCTACAACGTCACTCCGCAACCCGGTGAATCAGCCCGCTTCGGGCTCAAACTCGCCGGCAACAGCGTCTACCTCGAAGGCGACGTCGACTGGGCCGGGGACTACCACGAGGGCTTCACGATCCACGTGCCGGAAGCGCTGCCCAGCGACCTCGGCGAAGCGCTGGGGATGCTCGGCCAGGACGGGCTGATCCTGAAAAACCGCCTCTCCTTCGAAGGGCGCTCCGGCGACGAAACCTTCATCACCACTCCGACCACCTGCTTCGGCCCGGCCTACGCCGCCGACTGGGTCCCGGGCGAGCTCCCCGGAGGTCCCTCGGGGACCCTCTACTCGACCTTCCTCCGCGCCGACTCCGTCGCGGAACCGGACCCCGAATTCCCCAACGGGTCCTCGTTCCTCGAGTCGCCGATCCCACCGCTGAGCGAATCCAGCGGCCCCGGCACCGAACCGAAAGACTGCGCCTCGATCCCCTACGACCCCAGCCTCGAAGTCGATCCCGGCACCGAGCAGACCAACTCCCCGGCCGCCGCCGAAGTCAACGTCGAAGTGCCCCACCTGCTTCCTGACTACGGGGCCGAAGAAGACGAACAGGACAGCTCCCACACCAAGCAGGCGACGGTGAAGCTGCCGGTCGGCATGGGCATCAACCCGGCCGCCGCCAACGGCCTCCAGGTCTGCACCGATGCGGAGTTCGGCAAGGGGACGACGAACCCGGTCGCCTGCCCGCCGGCTTCGGTCATCGGCCACGCGAGGATCGAATCGCCGCCGCTGGAAGACCAGCTGGAACCGCAGAGCGAAGAAGACCTCGAAGGCAACGTCTACGTCGGCGAGCAGCTCAGCCGCGACCCGCTCTCGGGTGACGAGTACCGGATCTTCATCGAAGCGAAATCCGACCGCTATGGCATCTCGGTGCGGCTGATCGGCAAGGTCAAAGCCGACCCTCTGACCGGGCAGTTGTCGACGACGATCTCAGAAGCGCCGCAGGTGCCGTTCACCTCCTTCCGCCTCAGCTTCGACGGCGGCCCGCGGGCGGTGTTGAGCAGTCTGCCCACCTGCGGGCCCACTGACGCCACCGCGGTGATGGTCCCCTGGTCCGGCAACGCCGCCGCCGAACCCAGCGGTGAACTCGAGCTGACCGAACTTGCCGGCGGCGGCAAATGCCCGGCGACGATGGCCGCTCGGCCTTTCGCTCCGTCCTTTGCTGCCGGCCCCGCCAGCGCCAAGGCGGGCGCCTTCAGCCCGCTCAGCCTGCGGATCACCCGGCCCGACGGCCAGCAGGAGCTGAAGGGCGCCGACCTCGTCCTTCCACCCGGGATGACCGGCAAGCTCGCCGGCATCCCCTACTGCCCGGAGGCGGCGATCGCGGCGGCGGCGGCCAACGCCGGCCGCGCCGAGGAAGCGAGCTCGAGCTGTCCGGCGGCCAGCCTGGTCGGCTCCGCCGCCGTCACCGCCGGCACCGGGCCGGCGCCGTACGCGATCAAAGGCAAGGTCTTCCTCTCAGGCCCCTACCACGGGGCTCCTCTCTCCCTGGCAGTCGTCACCCCCGCCACGGCCGGGCCCTTCGACCTCGGCACGGTCGTGGTGCGGGTGGCGCTGTTCGTCGACCCCGAGACGGCGCAGATCCACGCCGTATCCGACCCGATCCCCGACGTCTTCGGTGGCACCCAGTTGAGCGTGCGCTCGGTTGACTTGACCATGGACCGGCCCGACTTCACGCTCAACCCGACCAGCTGCGAGCCGTGGGCCACCGCCGGCGCGCTCGCCGGGGGAGGTGCCGACCCGACCGTTCCGGCGGCCTTCAGCGCCTTCCCGGTCAGCGCTCCCTTCCAGACCAGCGAATGCGAAGCGCTCGGCTTCAAGCCGAAGCTGGTGACCACGCTCCTCGGCGGCCGCAAGGTCACCAGGCGGACCAAGCACCCACGCGTCCGCGCCGTCCTCACCGCGCGGCCCGGCGACGCCAACATCCGCCGCGCTGCGGTCACCCTGCCGCACTCGCTGTTCCTCGACCAGGCTCACATCGGGACGATCTGCACCCGGGTCCAGCTTGCCGCCCAGACCTGCCCCGCCCGTTCGGTCTACGGCTTCGCCCGGGCGAAATCGCCGCTGCTCGACGGCGAACTCTCCGGGCCGGTCTACATGGTCAGCTCCGACCACGAACTGCCGGACCTGCTGGCCGACCTGCAGGGCCAGGTCAACATCCGCCTGCGCGGCGTCATCAGCTCGACCAAGGGGCGGATGAAGACGGTCTTCGCGACCGTCCCCGACGTCCCGGTCAGCCGCTTCGAACTCAACATGAAGGGCGGCAAGAAGGGCCTTCTGGTCAACTCGCGGAACCTCTGCCTGAAGAAGAACCTCGCCTCGCTCAACTTCAAAGCGCAGAACGGCAAGTCGCTGCGCAAGAAGCGGCTGGCGCTCAGGGTCCCGGGCTGCCGCGGCACCAAGAAGCGCGCCTCCGCCAGCCGGTGAGCGGTCTTCCACGCCGATAGACGCGTTCGTTTAGAGACCGGTACCGGGGGGGTAGGCAGCCGCCATGGGAGAGCGGATAGTGCTCAGCTACAAGCGGGTCATGCTCGTGCTTCTCGCGGCTGCCTTCCTTCTGGCGCCGGCGGCGGCGCGGGCTGACACCGGCGACATCATCGCCCCGCAGAACCACCCGCCGACCGCCGCGGACGGTTGGCAGGCGGGGACCTGCGTCACCGACGTGCCGCAATGCAGTCCGCAGTCGCCGCCCGCCCAGTTCTACACGCAGGCCGCCGGGCACCCCAACGTCGGCTTCACCCAGTTCATCGTCAAACACACGACGACGGTCGCGGGCGTGATCGAAACGCCGGTGGGGACGCTGAAGGACCTGCGGGTGGAGCTGCCGGTCGGGCTCAGCGTCAACCCGCAGGCGACGCCGCAGTGCTCGCTCGCCGAATTCGAAGCGGAAAGCTGCAGCCCGCTCGCGGCGGTCGGAACCAGCGCCATCACCACCTCCCTGGCCGGCGTCGTCGCGCCCCCGGTCAGCGCCGTCGTCTACAACCTCGTGCCCGAAGACGGGCACCCGGCCCTGTTCGGCTTCCGCGTCCTCGGCAACCCAGTCTTCCTCAGGGCCGATGTCAACTGGAGCGGCGACTACCACGAGGGGTTCTCGATCGCGGTGCCGAAATCGCCAGTCGGCGAAGTGCTGAAGAACCGCCTGGTCTTCGACGGCCGCTCCGGCAACGGCACCTTCCTCACGAATCCCAGCACCTGCCTCGACCCCGCCGTCGCGCCGAACGAACACCTCTACTCGACCCTCCTGCGGGCCGACTCCACCCAGGTGCCGAACCCCACCTTCCCGGAAGGCTCCTCGTTCTTCGAGGCGCCGCTGCCGCCGGGCGTCAAGCCGACCGGCTGCGACCAGGTTCCGTTCGAACCGACGACGGCCGTCGCGCCCGGGACCCAGCAGACCGACTCGCCGAGCGGGCCGCTGGTCGAAGTCCTGGTTCCCTTCGTGCCCTCCGGGACCGTGATCGCCAACTCCAACGTGAGGGACGCCGTCGTCACCCTGGCCCGCGGCCTCGGCCTCAACCCGGCCGCCGCGCCTGGCCTGCAGATGTGCAGCGACCAGCAGTTCGGCAAGGGGACGCGTAACCCGGTTGTTTGCCCGGCGGGCTCGCGGATCGGCACGGTGGCGATCGAAACGCCGCCGCTTCCCGCCGGCGCCCTCACCGGCAGCGTCTATCTGGGCGAGCAGCTGAGCCGCGATCCCCAGTCGGGCAACGTCTACCGGGTCTTCCTCAACGCGGTCTCGTCCCGTTACGGCGTCGACGTCCGGCTCGTCGGCAACGTCAAGGCGAACCCCGACACCGGCCAGCTCACCACGGTCTTCAAGGAAAACCCGCAGGTCCCGTTCACCGCGGTGAAATTGAAGTTCGACGACGCCAAGGGACTCCTGAGCAGCCCGCCGACCTGCGGCCCCAACGTCACCACCCACGCGATGACCGCCTGGTCGGGGACGCCGGACCAGGGGCCGACCGAAAAAGGCTTCACCCTCACCACCGCTCCCGGCGGGGGGAGCTGCGCGAAGACGATGGCGGAGCGGCCGTTCGCGCCCGGCTTCAGCGCCCAGCCTGGGACCAGCAAAGCGAGGGACTTCACGCCGTTCTCGCTTCACATCACGCGGCCGCCGGGCCAGCAGGAGCTGAAGGGAGTCGACTTCGTATTGCCAGAAGGGGCGACGGCGAAGCTGAAGGGCGTTCCTTACTGCCCGCCCGAGGCGATCGCCAAGGCGGAGAAGCGCTCCGGCGCCGCCGAGAAGAAAAACCCGAGCTGCCCCGAGGAGAGTCAGATCGGCGTCGCCAGCGTCCAGGCCGGCACCGGCGGCTCGCCGCTGCAGATCGGCGGCACCGCCTACCTCGCCGGTCCCTACAAGGGCGCTCAGGTCTCGGTGGTGGTGGTCACCCCGGCCCTGGCGGGGCCCTTCGACCTCGGCTCGGTGGTGGTTCGCGTGCCGCTCTTCCTCGATCCCGAAACGGCGCAAATCAACCCGCGGACGACGGAGATCCCCGACGTCTTCGGCGGCGCCAAGCTCGACATCCGCTCGGTCTTCGTCAACGTCAACCGCAAGGAGTTCACCCTCAACGGCACCAACTGCCGCAAAGGGCAGACCGCCGGGGTGCTCTACGGCGGCGGCGCCGACCCGACCAAGCCGGCCGCGTTCTCGGCCGCCCCGGTCGCCGCGCCCTTCCGGGCCAGCGGCTGCAAGAAGCTGAAGTTCCACCCGAAGCTGAAGCTGCGGCTCTTCGGGGATACCGGTCGGGCCAAGCACCCGAAGCTGCGGGCGACGCTGAAGGCGCGCGGCGGCGATGCCAACGTCCGCAAGACCTCGGTGGCGCTGCCGCACGCAATCTTCCTCGACCCGCTCAGCCTCTCGACCATCTGCACCCGCAAACAGTTCCCCGGCGACTGCCCCAAGAAGTCGGTTTACGGGCACGCGAAGGCATGGACGCCGTTGCTCGGGAAACCCCTCAAGGGCCCGGTCTACCTGCGCTCCTCCAATAACCCGCTGCCGGACATGGTCGCCCACCTGAAGGGGCAGGTCGACATCGATCTGGTCGGCCGCATCGACAGCTTCCACGGCGGCATCCGCACCACCTTTGGACGGGTGCCCGACGTCCCCGTCTCCCGTTTCGTGCTGACTCTGCCGGGTGGCAAGCACGGCCTGCTGCAGGCCTCTCGCAACCTCTGCGCGGCCCCGGTGGTGGCAATCGTGCGGATGAAAGCCCAGAACGGCAGGAAGGCGAACCGCCACGTCACCCTTCGCACCCCGTGCGGCCCAAAGGCGAAGAAGCACCATAAGAAGTAGTCACCAAACGATGTAACACTTCATCGTTTGGTGTAACTGTGACTAGAAACTGTCACAGAATGGTGTAGGGGTTACCCCAGTCTTAACTGGGAACCAACCTTGAAACATTGGGAACGCCGTGTAACGTAGTTGGCGGGAAAGTCAGGATGGGGCGCTTACAGGGGGGCGTCCTCGTTAGGGAAAACGAGGAGGGAAAATGGCAAAGCGCGCTCTCGTGTTGCTTGGAGTGTGTCTCACCGCTGCGTTAGCACTGCCGTCGTTCGCCAACGCGGACACGACCAACATCATTCAGCCCCAGAACGAAACGTCCGATCAGGGCTTTCAGTCGGGGACCTGTACGGAAGAACAGGAAGCCGGGAAAAACTGCTCGGTGGAAACGCCGAACATCTACTTCACCACGGCGGGTGGGCATCCGCCGATCGGCTTCACGCAGTACATCATCCAGCACGAAGCGTTCACGCCGCTACCCTCGCCGCCGTACCCGGCGGGAAGCCTGCTGGCGCCGATCGTGGAACCGCTCAGCGAACGGACGATCAAGACCCTGCGGACCGACCTCCCGCCTGGGCTGACCGTCAACCCGGAGGCGACGCCCTCGCGGTGCTCGCTGGCTGAATTCCTCAACTCGCCTTCGCCAGGCATCTTCGAACCAACTTGCAGCCCGGAAACCATCACCGGCGAAGAGAAGGTGACGCTGGTCACCAACAAAAACGAAGTCGAAATCGCGCCTGGATTCAAACCGCCGAAAGGCTTCGTGATCCCGCCGACCCCGGGCAACACCCTGGTCTCGGTCTACAACCTGCAGCCGGCTCCGGGTGAACCGGCGAAACTCGGTTTCGTGATCGGCAAAAAAGTGCCGGTCTTCCTCGAAACCGAAGTCGCGTGGGAGAACGACTTCCACGAGAGCTTCAGGATCAAACTGCCGAACACGGCGGAAATCAGCGGTCTCTCGACCCTGATCAGCCGCTTGGTCACCCATGGCGCCAGCACCGGCAACGGCACCTATCTGACCAACCCGACCACCTGCTTCGACCCCAACGATCCCGCCTATGAACACCTCTACTCGACCTGGTTCCGGGCCGAGTCCTACGGCGACCAGGATCCGGAATTCCCCCACGGCTCGACCGCGGTCGAGGCGAAGCTGCCGAAAGTCGGCGGCGTGCGGGTGCAGCAGACGGGGTGCGACACGGTGCCCTTCGACCCGTCGGTCGAAGTCGACTCCGGCACCGCCGCGGTCGACTCGCCTGCACCGGCGACGGTGACGACGAAACTGCCCTTCGACCCGCCTACCGAAGGCGGCGTCAACCAATCTCAGTCGCACGTCCGCAAGGCGGAAGTGACCCTGCCCGCAGGGATGGGGCTGAACCCGTCCGGGGCTAAGAACCTGGTCACCTGCAGCGACGCTCAGTTCAAGAAGGGCGTCCGTGTCTACGACAACGAATGCCCCGCCGGATCCGACATCGGCTCGGTCGAAGTCGAGTCGGCGCCGCTGGCGGAGACGCTGGAGGGCCGTGTCTACCTCGGGGAATCGAAGAGCAACGACCCGGCATCCGGTGACCTCTACCGGATCCTGCTCGAAGCCAAGAGCGAGACCGAGGGCATCGACGCGCGGCTCGTCGGCCACGTCAAGGCCAACCCGGTCACCGGGCAGCTGACCACGGTGATCAGCGACCAGCTCACCGGCGAGTTCTCCGGGACCCTGCCGGAAGGCCTCCCGCAGGTCCCGTTCAAAGAGATTCGGATCCATTTCGACGCCGCCAAGCAGACCCTGACCAGCGCGCCGATCTGCTCGGCCAGCGGGACGAGTCATTTCGAACCGTGGGCACGGCCCGGTGAATCGGTGCCGGCGGCGAGCAAAGTCACGCTGACCAGCGACCCCGGCGGCGGCGCCTGCCCGCAGACGATGGCAACCCGCCGGTTCACGCCGGACTACACGACCCACAACGACACCACCAAGGCCGGCTTCTACACGCCGTATCAGGTCCACATCGCGCGGACCGACGGCCAGCAGGAGCTGAAGGTGGTCGACGTCACCCTGCCGAAGGGCCTGACCGGCAAGCTCGCCGGGATCCCCTACTGCACGGAGGCGGCGATCGCCGCGAGCGAAACGAAGAGCGGGGCCGCCGAGAAGGCCGACCCGAGCTGCGCCGGCTACAGCCAGGTCGGCACGGTTCGGACCGCCTCGGGTACCGGCTCCGACCCGCTCGTCCTCGGCGGCAAGGCCTACCTCGCCGGCCCCTACAAGGGCGCTCCGCTCTCACTGGTGACGGTGACGCCGGCGATCGCCGGCCCGTTCGACCTCGGCAACGTGGTCGTCCGGGTGGCGCTCAACGTCGACCCCGAAACGGCCCAGATCCACGCCGTCTCCGACGTCATTCCCGACGTCTTCGGCGGGGCCAAGCTGGACATCAGGACGATCGACCTCAACATCGATCGCTACAAGTTCATGCTCAACCCGACGAACTGCTCCGCGGAGGCAACCACCGGGGCGGTTCAGGGTGGCGGCGCCGACCCGACCAACCCGGCGGCGTTCAGCTCCTACGCCGTCAACTTCCCGTTCCAGGCGACCGAATGCGAGGGCCTCGGCTTCAGCCCGAAGCTGCAGGTGAAGCTGGACGGGCCGACCAAGCGGGCGAAGTTCCCGCGGTTGACGGCGACGCTGACCGCCCAGAACGGCAACGCCAACATCGCCCGCACGGCGCTGACGATGCCGCACACCCTGTTCCTCGAACAGGGTCACATCGGCACCGTCTGCACGAGGCCGCAACTGGCCTCCCACACCTGCCCGAAGGCTTCGGTCTACGGGTCGGCGGAAGCGACGACGCCCTTGCTTGACGAGAAGTTGAAGGGCCAGGTCTACCTCGTCTCCAGCAATCACAAGTTGCCGGACCTGCTGGTCGATCTGCGGGGCCAGGTGGAGGTCTACCTGCGCGGCGTGATCAGCTCCAAGCGTGGAGGCCTGAAGACGGTGTTCAACAACGTCCCCGACGTGCCGGTATCGCGGTTCGTCCTGAAGATGAAGGGCGGCGACAAGAGCCTCCTCGTCAACTCGGACAACCTCTGCAAGAAGGCGCAGCGGGCGGTGCTGAACATCAAGGGCCAGAACGACAAGAAGGTGAAGAACAACAAGTTCAAGTTGAACGTCACCTCCTGCGGCAAGAAGCACAAGAAGTAGTCCGAGCAGGACGTCGGTGGCACCGGCGCGGGTGGCCCAATAGCCTCCGCGCCGGTGCGCCCGACGCTCTCAGTCCTGATCGTCGCCTGGGAAAGCGGCGACGATCTCAGGAAGACGGTCCCGGCCCTGCTCGACGAGCTGGGCGATGGCGATGAGCTGATCGTCGTCGAGAACGAGGCCGGCGACGGCAGCGTCGAGGTGGTGCGCGAGCTGGCGCCGGCGGCGCGGATCGTCAGCCCGGGTCGGAACACCGGTTTCGCCGGCGGCTGCAACGCAGGAGCCGAGGTCGCCAGCGGCGACCTGCTCGTACTGCTCAACCCCGATGCGGTGCCGCAGCCCGGGTTCGGCGAGGCGATCCGCCGCCCCTGGGTTCAGGAGCGGGGTTGGGCCGCCTGGCAGGCCCTGGTCGCCGAGGCGGACGGCGTGCGGATCAACTCCGCTGGCAACCCGGTCCACTTCACCGGGATCGTCTGGGCGGGGATGCACGGGCGGCCGCTGGCGGCGGCGCGGAAGGCCGGCGAAGTACCGGCCCTCTCCGGCGCCTGCCTGGCGATCCCGCTGGTGGAGTGGCAGCGGCTGGGCGGCTTTCCGCCTGAGTTCTTCATGTACCACGAGGACGTCGACCTCTCACTGCGGTTGCGGATGGGCGGCGGCCGGATCGGGATCGAGCCGACTGCCGTGGTCGAGCACGACTACGAGTTTGGCGCCAACGCGGAAAAGTGGCTCTGGCTCGAGCGTAACCGCCTCGCCTTCCTGGCCAGGACCTACCCGGGGTCGCTGCTGACGCTGCTGGCCCCGGCGCTGTTGGCGACCGAGCTGGCGCTCCTCTTCGTCGCCGCGAGCGGGGGGTGGGGCCGGCAGAAGCTGCGCGCCAACCTGCAGTTCCTGCGCTGGCTGCCGCGACTGCTGCGCGAGCGGCGGGCGCTGCAAGGCGAGCGCACCGTCAGCGCCGCCGAGTTCGCCTCCTGGCTCACTCCGGATCTGGACTCGCCGCTGATCTCGCCGCTCGCCCGCTCCCTGCCGGCGCGCCTGTTGCTGCGCGGCTACTGGCGGCTGGTCCGGCTGTTGCTTTAAGAGAGGCCGGACAGCGCCGGCCCCTCCAAGGAATTCGTTATAGCGTCAAGGGCAATTGATTGGCCCGAAATACGATTCGTCTAGGCGGCCGAGATAGGTCCAGTAAATGGCGACCGTTGTCTCGTTTCCTTTATTCAGGCATTCCACTTCGAATTCACATTTTTCTTTGTTACCGCCGACGTAGTCGTGGCCCTGGCAATTCCCGCCCGCCAGGTTGAATTCTTTCCAATTATTTTGCGCGAGCTGAAGGATGGTGGCGCGGAGTTTCCAGTCCTCATTTACTTTGCCATTCTCTTCGATCTTGATTTTCGATTTGTCATTGGGTTTGAGGACCAGATTCGTCGGGCTGATCGAGGCGGTGAAGGTTGGTTTGACCGTGTCTTGTTCCCACCACTTGAGATTCGTGCCTTCGGCGGCGATTTCGGATTCGCCATTGAGGGAGGCGCCTTTTTCACCGCTGTGGACGCCGGTCGTCAGCCCGCAGAGGCCGGTCGACGCGGTGACGTTGGCTTCGATCCCGGTCGCTGTGATTTTGGCCTTGAGTTTGCTGCTGTTGTTGGTGTAGCTAACCGCGCTCGAGATCGTCTGCTTCGGGACGAGGATCGTGCAGGTCGTGAATCCCCCGTCCGCTGTGATCACGATGCCATTGCAGGTTTCGCCAGCGTGATCGACGATGCTCAGGCTGCCCATGCCAGACGTTGTGTTGGCGTTGAAGCGGTAGTCGCAGCCTTTGGTCGTGACGGTCGCGCTGAGGCCGAACCCTTTGCATTCAGCGTAGGCGGGATGGACCGTGAAGTTTGGGTCCGAATTGACTTCGGTGGTGCCTTCGAATTTGGTCGAGCCGCATTCGACTTTTTTTTCTGTGACCGTGAGCACGTGCCCAGTGAGGGTCGTCGCCGAGATCGTTTTCCCGATTTCTTCCGCTTCGATTTCAGATGCCGAGGCGTTGCTGGCTAAGGCCATCGCCGCGATCGCGGAGACTGCCAGTAGTCCGAAGACCTTGAACTTCCTCATTGCTCTCTCCCTTGTTGGCGGTCCCCGCCCGCCCCAACGTAGCCGGGGGAGTGCAATTACTCAAGAACCGCTAAGTAATTGCGGAGCTAGCTCGACTGGCTGGTCGGCCGCACGAGGATCTCGTTGACGTCGACCCCCGCGGGCTGCTCGAGCGCAAACATCACCGCGCGGGCGATGTCCTCGTCCTCGAGGGCCCCGCTCGGGCGGTTGTCGAAGAAGGGGGTGTCGGTCATTCCCGGCTCGATCAGGGTGACCTTGATCCCGTGGTTGTCGTGCATCTGGCGCAGCTCCTGGCGCAGGGCCTCGCCGATCGCCGTCGCCGCCCACTTGGTCGCCGAGTAGAGCGAGCCCGGGAGGGCGCGGCGGCCGGCGACCGAGCTGGTGACGAGGAAGTGGCCGTCGCCGCGCTCGAGCAGGTGGGGGAGGGTGGCGCGGATCGTCAGCGCCACGCCGTAGACGTTGGTCAGGACCATCGAGCGCCATTGCTCGGGTGACTCCTCGAGGAAGCCGCGCTTGGCGCCGAAGCCGGCGTTGGCGAAGACCGCGTCGATGCGGCCGAAGCGCTCCAGCGCCGTGCCCGCGAGCGCCTGCACCTCGTCCCACTCGGTGACGTCGCAGCGGACCGCGATCGCCCGCTCGGCGCCGCCCAGCTCGGCGGCCAGCTCCTCGAGCTCCTCCAGACGGCGCGCCGCCAGCACCAGCCGGTAGCGCCCGGCGGCCGCGCGGGCGCTCGCCGCGCCGATGCCGCTGCTGGCGCCGGTGATCAGGAGGACGGGGTCGGCCACGGGTCCAATCTTCGCAGTTGCGATAATCGGCGGCGCTCGTGGATCCCCAGCGCAAGCGGAAGATTCGGCTCGTCGTCGCCCTCAGCGTCGCCGTTCTGCTCTCGGTCGCCCTCATCTACACCTCGTTCTCGGCCTCGACCGAGGCGAAGGAGCCCTCCGAACTGATCGGCGCCTCGCCCGGCACCAACGCCGAGATGACCGGCAAGGTCGTCAAGGGGTCGATCCGCCACATCGGCAACGGCATCGCCTTCCGCGTCGTCGACCGCGACGGCAACGGCAGCAGCCTGCCGGTGACCTATCGGGGCACCGTCCCGGACCCGTTCCGCGGCGGCCGCGAGATCGTCCTCACCGGGAGCGTCGAGAACGGCACCTTCGTCGGCGAACCGGAAACCCTGATCACCAAGTGCCCGTCGAAGTTCACGACTAAGAGCAATGGCTAGCCTCGGCAGCGTCCTTTTGGCGCTCGCCTTCCTCGCCGCGATCTCGGCGGGGGTCCTCGCTCTCACCGCCCGCCGTGGCGACGAGCGCCGGCTGCTGATCTCGCGCCGGGTCGTCTACGGCTTCTGCGCTCTGCTCACCGCCTGCGTGGTGATCATCGAGGTCGCCTTCGCCGGCAACGACTTCGGCTTCAAAATCGTCCAGGAACACTCCTCGATCGAGACGCCGACCTTCTACAAGCTGGCGGCGATGTGGTCGAGCCAGGAAGGCTCGCTGCTGCTCTGGGCCTGGGTCCTCTCGATCGCCTCCAGCATCGCCCTCTACGCGACCCGGAACAGGCTGCGCGAGCTGGTCCCCTGGGCGACCGCGGTGATGATGGGGGTGGCGGCCTTCTTCACCGGGCTGATGCTGTTTGCCCCCGACGTGCAGCCCTTCGCGACGCTGAGCCCGGCGCCGGCTGACGGGGTCGGGCTCAACCCACTGCTGCAGCACCCGAGCATGATGATCCACCCGCCGATGCTCTACTCGGGCTACGTCGCCTTCACGGTGCCGTTCGCCTTCGCCATCGGCGCCCTCGTCACCCGCCGCCTCGACGCCGAGTGGATCCGCGCCACCCGGCGCTTCGCGCTGATCGCCTGGGCCTTCCTCGGCTTCGGCCTGCTGCTCGGCGCCCGCTGGTCCTACACCGAGCTCGGCTGGGGCGGCTACTGGGCCTGGGACCCGGTCGAGAACGCGGCGCTGATGCCGTGGCTGCTCGGCACCGCCTTCCTGCACTCGATCATGGTCCAGGAGAAGCGGGGGATGCTGAAGGTCTGGAACGCCTGCCTCATCGTCGGCACCTTCTCGATGGCGCTGCTGGGGACGTTCCTGGTCCGCTCCGGGGTGCTGCAATCGATCCACGCTTTCGGCGACAACACCGTCGGCCCCTACATCCTCGCCCTGATCGGCGTCGTCGTGATCGGCTCGACCCTGCTGATCGTCAGCCGCCTCGACGACCTCCGCTCGGAGAAGCAGATCGATTCGCTGATCTCCCGCGAGGCGATCTTCCTGGTCAACAACCTGCTCCTCGTCGGGCTCACCGCGGTGATCTTCTGGGGCACCTTCTTCCCGTTGATCTCCGAACTCTTCACCGGCAGCAAGGCCTCGCTGGCGGCGCCCTGGTTCGACCGCTACACGACGCCGCTGGCGATCCTCCTCGTCCTCTTCACCGGGGTCGGGCCGCTGCTCGCCTGGCGGCGGGTCAGCTGGGAGTCGGCCAAGCGCATCTTCCGGATCCCACTCGCGGTCGCGGCCGTGGTGACGCTGGCGCTGCTGGTCTTCACCGACGCCGCCCACAAGCCCTGGGCGCTGGCGCTGTTCGCGCTCGCCGCCTTCGCGCTGACGGGGCTGGCGCAGGAGTTCTGGACCGGGGCACAGGCGCGCCAGCGGCTCGTCGGCGGGTCGATGCCGGCGGCCCTGGTCGGGCTCGTCTCCCGCAACCGGCGCCGCTACGGCGGCTACGTCGTCCACATCGGCATCGTCGTCCTGCTGGTCGGCATCGCCGCCTCCTCGAGCTTCCAGACCAACCGCGACGTCGACCTCAAGCCCGGCGAAACCGCCGTCGTCGACGGGCGCGAAATCACCTACGTGAAGCCGACCTACGCCGTCGACAGCGAGAAGTACACCTTCGGGGCGAAGCTGCGGGTCGCCGAAGACGGCAAGTTCGTCGCCTTCCTCGAACCGAGCCAGCGCTTCTTCCGCCCGACCGGACAGGAAACGGGGCTGATCAGCAGCTACTTCGCCGGCGAGGCGACCAGCGAGGTCGGGCTGCGCCCCGGGGCGGGCGCCGACCTCTGGATCGCCGTGCGCCCCAACATCACCGAAGTCCAGGCGCGGGTGCGGCGGGCCGACAAAGGCTTCGCCGCCTGCGTCCGCGGGGCGCCGGGGGCGCCGCCGCAGTGCGAAGCGCTGGGGGCGATGATGCGCGCCGCCGCCGCCGACCCGCGGCTGCGCCCGCAGGCCTTCGCGCAGATCTCGAAGCTGCAGGCGATCGCGGCGGCGAAGGTCGGCCAGACCTACCTCACCGACACCGCGCCGGCGACCTTCAAGGTGATCGTCAACCCGCTGGTGACCTGGATGTGGATCGGCGGCCTGATCGCCCTCGCCGGCGTCCTGCTCGCGTTGTGGCCGGCGCGGGGGAGGCGCCGCGGCGCCCTGGTGCGGACCGAGGCCGACGCCCGCAAGGAAGCCAAGTACCGCGAGATCCGCGACGCCGAGCTCGACCATGCCTCCGGCAAGCTCTCCGACGAGGACTTCGCCGCCGTCGACGCCGAGCTGCGCCGCGAAGCGGTGGAGATGCTGAACGGCAGCGGCAACGGCGCCGGGGCTGACAACGGCAACGGCTCGCACCCCCGCGAGCCAGAAAAAATCGAGCAAAGCTAGACTTCGACGGCGATGTACACGATCTTCAGCATCATCCAGGTCATCGTCGCCGTCGTCTTGATCTTCCTCGTGCTCCTGCACTCGGGCAAAGACGCCGGCCTCTCCGGCGCCTTCGGCATCGGCAGCGGCGGCAGCTCGATCGGCGGCGGCTCGATGGTCGAGCGCAACCTCGACCGCGCCACGGTCTTCTTCGCGGTCGTCTTCGCGCTGAACACCATCCTCCTGCTGAAGCTCTAAGGGTTGTAGACAAAAAGCTTCGCCGCAGACTAAAGTCTGCGGCGGTGGCTGGGAGGAGAAGCTCCGCTGGCTCACCCCTATTTCCTGGGGCGCCGACCTGTGGTCGGGACCAGGAGAAAGGGGGTGATGTGGATGGAGTCGCTCATTCTCACATTGGTGCCGCTCTGGATGATCCAGAGCGACCGATAGTCACCTGGCGCCGGCCCGCTTCTCTCGGGGCCGGCGCCTGATCGAGCCCAAAAAAAAGGAGGCCCGGCGCTGACCGGACCCCCTTTGGACGGTCACCCGTCCTCACATTGGTTCCGAAAGTCTAGCCGCTTCGATGCACGGTCGACAGGGCGACCGACATAGATCTATCTTTTGTCTCTTTTCTTGACAAATAACAAAAATCTGTAAAGATCGCCTACCAGGCACTGGGATTTGACAAGGAGGGGTTGTGGAGGCACACGTCGAGCACGCGCATCACCATCACCACGATCACGTCGAGGTCAACCCGGCCGAGTGGACCGACGGGAAGCGGTACGCCTGGCTGCTGGGGATCATCGTGCCGCTGGCGCCGTTTCTCGCCTGGTTCTGGGTCTCGGTGACCGGGTTCGGCGCCTTCTGGTACTTCGGGCCGGCGCTGGTCTTCGTTCTCTTCCCGCTCCTCGACATCGCGATCGGGCTCGACTCGACCAACCCGCCCGACAGCGTCCTCAAGTTCCTCGAGCAGGACCGCTACTACCGCTGGTGTACCTACCTCTTCATCCCGATCCAGTACGCGGGGCTGGTCTTCGCCTGCTGGCAGTGGTCCAGCGGCGACCTCTCGCTGGCCGAGTCGATCGGCCTGGCGCTGACCATGGGCGTGGTCGGCGGGATCGCGATCAACACCGCCCACGAGCTCGGCCACAAGCGCGCCAGCTCGGAGAAGTGGCTGAGCCGCGTCGCCCTCGCCCAGACCGGCTACGGACACTTCTTCATCGAGCACAACCGCGGCCATCACGTCCGCGTCGCCACCCCCGAGGACCCCGCCAGCTCGCGGCTGGGGGAGAGCTTCTGGGCCTTCCTCCCGCGCACCGTCGCCGGCAGCCTCCGCTCCGCCTGGGGAATCGAGGCCGCCCGCCTCGAGCGCCTCGGCAAGTCGCCCTGGAGCATCCACAACGACGTCCTCAGCGCCTGGCTGATGACCGTCGGCCTCTTCGCCGCCCTGGCGATCGCCTTCGGCCCGGTCGTCCTGCCCTACCTGCTGGTCCAAGCGGTGATCGGGTTCTCGCTGCTGGAGGTCGTCAACTACCTCGAGCACTACGGCCTGCTGCGGCAGAAGCGCGAGGACGGGCGCTACGAGCGCTGCCGCCCCGAGCACAGCTGGAACAGCAACAACGTCGCCTCCAACGTCCTCCTCTACCACCTCCAGCGCCACTCCGACCACCACGCCAACCCGACCCGCCGCTATCAGGCGCTGCGCCACGTCGAAGAGGCGCCGCAGCTCCCCACCGGCTACGCCGGGATGATCGTCCTCGCCTGGATCCCGCCGCTCTGGCGCCGGGTGATGGACCGGCGCTTGATCGAGCACTACGACGGCGACGTCACCCGCGCCAACATCCAGCCGCGCAAGCTCCAGCGGGTGCTGGCCCGCTACGGGAGGGCTTCGGCATGAGCGCCTGGGAGTGCGACAGCTGCGGCTACCGCTACGAGGAGGAGGCCGGCCATCCCCGCGAGGGCTTCCCGCCCGGAACCCCCTGGAGCCAGGTGCCGGACGACTGGGCCTGCCCCGACTGCGGCGTCCGCGACAAGGTGGACTTCGAGCCCGCCGGCGCCGACGCCTGACCGGCGCCGCTGCGACCATAGGCGGCATGGCGACCGCCCGAACCCCCTATCAGGAGGCTGCCCGCGAGCTGCTGCGCCAGACGGTCTTCGACGCCGCCCGCGAGCTGCTCGACCAGCACTCCTGGTCGGAGATCACGATGGCGGAGATCGCCAGCGGCGCCGGCGTCAGCCGCCAGACCCTCTACAACGAGTTCGGCAACCGCAACGAGTTCGGCTTCGCTTTCGTCATCCACGAGGGCGAACGCTTCCTCGACGGGGTCGAAGAGGCGGTGCTGGCCCACACCGACGACCCTCGTGCCGCGGTCGGGGCGGCGCTGGACCAGTTCCTGCGCAGCGCCGCCGATGACCCGCTGATCCGCATCCTGCTCAGCGACGACGGCACCGGCGGCATGCTCCCCTTCGTCACCACCCAGGGGCTGCCGGTGGTCCAGTGGGCGACCGACCGCCTCGCCGCGGTGATCGAAAAGGGCTGGCCGCAGGCGCCGGCCGCGGACGTGAAGCTGCTGGCCGAGAGCCTGGTGCGGCTGGCGATCAGCTACGTGACGACGCCGGGCGAGGCCCCCGAGTACACCGCCGCGCACGTCGCCGAGCTGCTCGGGCCCTTCATCGACAAGGCGCTCGGGTCCGCGGAGTGACCTCGCGGGGGCGGCTGGAGAACCATCGCTCCCGGGTAGAGTGACGACAGCGGGGGAAGTGAGAGCGGGGGCATGACCAAGGAGACCCCATGAGCCAACGCAGTGCGATCACCGCCCCCGACGCCCCCGAGGCGATCGGCCCCTACAGCCACGCCGTCCGCCAGGGCGACGTCCTCTACTGCTCGGGGCAGCTACCACTCGACCCCGCCAGCGGCGAGATGCGCGACGACTCGCTTGCCACCGAAACCGAACAGTGCCTGCGCAACCTCGCCGCCGTCTGCGCGGCGGCCGGGACCGACCTCTCGCGCGCGGTCCGGCTGACCATCTTCACGACCAAGCTCGAGGGTTTCGCCGAGATCAACGAGGCCTATGGCGCCTTCTTCGACTCGGAGCCGCCGGCGCGGGCCGCGGTCGGCGTCGCCGCCCTGCCGAAAGGCGTGGCGGTCGAGATCGACGCGATCGTCGCGGCCGGGTAGATGACGGGCGGCACCCAGGCCGACCCTCGCGCCTGGCAGCCCTCGCTGGCAGAGCTCGAAGAGGTCCACCGCGGCTGCGCCGACCTCGTCAAGGAGACCCCGGTCTTCAGCTTCGGCGAGCTCTCACGCCGCTGCGGCGGGCGGATCGTGCTGAAGGCCGAGAACCTGCAGCGGACCGGCTCCTTCAAGCTCCGCGGCAGCCTCACCAAGCTGCGCCGCGGGGGAGAGGAGGGGCGGGCGGGAGTCGTCGCCGGCAGCGCCGGCAACCACGGCCAGGCGCTCGCCTACGCGGCCCGCGCCCAGGGCATCCCCTGCACGGTCTTCATGCCCGAGCGGGCGCCGGTCTCCAAGGTCGACGCGGTCGCCGGGCTCGGCGCCGAGGTGGAGCTCGGAGGCAGCTCGGTCGACGAGTGCGTCGAGGCCGCCCGGGAGATGGCGGCGCGCGAGGGGATGCTCCTCGTCCACCCGTTCGACGACCTCGACGTCGTCAGGGGCCAGTCCGGCGTCGGCATCGAGCTGCTGGAGCAGGTCGAGGACCTGGCCAAGGTCGTCGTCCCGGTCGGCGGCGGGGGACTGATCAGCGGCATCGCGGCGGCGCTGCGGCTGGCCCGGCCCGAGGTGGAGATCGTCGGGGTGCAGGCGGCTGGCTGCGCGCCGTTCGTCGAGTCGCTGCGCCAGGGCGAGCCGGTGCCGGCGCCGCACCCGGCGACGATCGCCGACGGCATCGCGATCAAGCGACCGGGCGAGGTGACGCTGCCGCTGGTCGAACGCTGGGTCGACGAGATGGTCACCGTCGACGACGACTCGATCGCCGAGGCGATGGTGCTGCTGGCCGAGCGGGCGAAGCTGGTCACCGAGGGCGCCGGGGCCGCCGCCGTGGCCGCGCTCAGCACCGGCGCCGTGGAGCCGGCCGCGTCCGGCGCCACCGTGCCGATCCTCTCCGGCGGCAACGTCGATGCCCACGTCCTCGCCGGCGTCATCAACCGCCATCAGACCGCGGTCGGGCGCCGCGCCCGCCTCTTCACCCGGATCAGCGACCGCCCCGGCGGCCTGGCTGGGCTACTGGAGACGGTGGCCGCCGCCGGCGGCAACGTCCTCGACGTCACCCACGTCCGCGACGGCGTCTCCCTCCACGTCGAAGAAACCGGCGTCGAGCTGCTGATCGAGAGCCGCAGCGGCCGCCACCACCGCGCCCTGGTCGAGCGGATGGAGGAGGCGGGGTACGTGGTCGAGGAGCAGGGCGGGGACTGACGCTAGCTCTGGTCGGTCGGCCGCTTCAACAGGACCACCGGCCAGGCGACCAGGTCGCCGCGTTTGA
The DNA here is from genome assembly GCA_035693065.1 of Solirubrobacterales bacterium. Classification (GTDB taxonomy): domain Bacteria; phylum Actinomycetota; class Thermoleophilia; order Solirubrobacterales; family 70-9; genus VAYN01. The sequence continues at coordinate 34,019 of DASSHE010000039.1, read as the reverse complement.
GGGTGACGCCGACCGCCTCCCAGCCTTCCTCGCCGAGCTGGTTGAGCAGCTCGGGGTCAAGCCCGGTCGACTTCTTCTTCAGCTTGCCCGCTTCCTCCAGCGGCGCGACTTTGTACTGCCAGCGATCCATCGACATCTCCCTTCGCTCGGTGGATGCCGAGCCTAGGAGCGCGGGGGCGTTCTCCCATCCGTAGCGCGCCCCATCGATCTCTATTGATGCTCATCGATGAAGATGGTAGGGTCGCGGCCGCGATGTCCGCCGACCTGCCCGTGATCAACTGCTGCACCCCGCTCGCCGGCAGCTCCCTCGGCGAACGGCAGGCGGCCGAGCTGGAGGCTGTGCTGAAGGCCCTCGCCGACCGGCAGCGCCTTCGCATCGTCAACATGCTGCTGCGGGCAGAGGGGGAGGCGGTCTGCGTCTGCGAGTTCGAGCCCTTCCTCGGCCTCTCCCAGGGCACCGTCAGCCACCATCTCAAGGTGCTGGTGGAGGCAGGATTGGTCGAGCGCGAGGCGCGCGGCAACCGCGGTTACTTCGCCCTCGTCCCCGGTGCCCTCGACTCGGTGCGCGAGGTCTTCGCGCCTGCCGCCGCCTGCTGCTGAGCCGACGTGGACGAGCGCCCCAACCTGATCCGCCGCGCCGCCGCCGAGGGCATCGGCGTCTTCGCCCTCGTCTTCGCCGGCTGCGGGGCGATCGTCACCAACGCCGAACACACCGGCTCGCTCGGCAACGTCGGCATCGCCCTCGTCTTCGGCCTCGTGATCATGGCGATGATCTACGCCACCGGCCACCTCTCCGGCGCCCACCTCAACCCCGCCGTCACCCTCGCCTTCAGCTTGACCCGGCACTTCCCCCGCCGCGAGGCGGTCGCCTACCTCGGTGCCCAGGTCCTCGGCGCGCTGGTCGCCGCGGCGCTGCTGGCGGCGATCTGGCCGAGCCAGCCGGCCGCGCTCGGGACGACCCTGCCGAGCGTCGGCGCCGGCAGCGCTTTCGCCTACGAGGTCGTACTCACCGCCTTCCTGATGTTCGTGATCATCGCCGTCGCCACCGACACGCGGGCGGTCGGCGCCGCCGCGGCGATCGCGATCGGCGGCACCGTCGGCCTCGACGCCCTCTTCGGCGGCCCGGTCACCGGCGCCTCGATGAACCCGGCCCGCTCGCTTGGGCCGGCGCTGGTCGCCGGCGAACTGCACGATCTCTGGATCTACCTCCTGGCGCCGCCGCTCGGCGCCGCCCTCGGAGCCCTCGCCTACCAGTTGGTCCGCGGCGAGCACCCGGGCGAGGTGGCAGCGGACGAGGGCGCGGCGGAGGCCGTCTGATGGCCCGCGCCCTCTTCGTCTGCCTCCACAACGCCGGCCGCTCGCAGATGAGCGAGGCCCTCTTCACCCGCGCCGCCGCCGGCCGTCACGAGGCCCGCTCGGCCGGGACCACCCCCGGTGAGCGCGTCCACCCCGAGGTGGTCGAGGCGATGGGGGAGCTCGGCATCGACCTCGCCGACCGGGTGCCGCGCCGGCTCAGCCGCGAGGACGCCGAGTGGGCCGACGTGGTGGTGACGATGGGCTGCGGCGACGAGTGCCCCTACATCCCCGGCAAGCGCTACCTCGACTGGGACCTCGAGGACCCCAAGGGCCAGGCGATCGAGGCGGTGCGGGCGACCCGCGACGAGATCGCCCGCCGGGTGGAGGCGCTGGTCGCGGAGCTGGACCTCAGGGGGCGATGAAGAGGACCACCTCGTCTCGGGGGGTGGCGTCGTCGCTGATCTTGGTCAGGCGACCGACGCCGAGGGGTATCCACCTAAAGCTATTTACCGCGTTCGAACAGGTGAAGGATTCACCGCAGGGAACCGGCAGGCATTGCGCGCCGGCCACGGCGAGGCCGTCGGTCGTGGTCTTGTAGCTGCCGGGCGAATATTCTTCGAACTTGCCGAAGCTGGTCACCGTTCCTCCAAGCGAAAACTGGCCGGTGATGGTGGAAGCGCCGGTCGCCGTCAGTTCGGCGGCAGTGAGCTTTCCGGTCACCTTCGCACTCGCGGCTTCAACTGCTCCCTTCACGGTTACCGCTCCCGAGGCTTCGATCGTTTCCGCCGCGAGCGACTTGGCGATCAGCGCAGGGTCCCGAACCGCGACCGCGGTCGCCAGCGCCGCCGGTAGCGCTTCGCCGGCCGCGCCGGTTTCTTCGACGGTGACGACGAAAACGGTGTCGGCGGTCAGTTCGGACGATTCCCAGCGGCCGGGTTCTTTGGCGGGTTCGACCTTTTCGCCGGTGGCCGCGTTGGAGTAGTGGATCTTCTGCTTGCCGAGCGCGGCCGAGGTGCTCCAGAGCAAGACCACCTTGCCGCCGCGGCCGACTTCGCTGACCGGGGTGTGGGTGCTCCCTTTCTCGACCGTCGCCACCAGGCTGTCGAAGAAGAAGCCCGCAGGCAGCGTCGGGATCGCGAGGCTGGCTTCGCCGCCGCCGCTGAATTCCTCGCTGATCTTGACCGTCGAGGAGCTCGTTTCTTCGACCGTCTGGAAGTCGATCAACTCGACCATCAACGATTCGCCGGCCTTCAGCGGTCCCATCTGCGGCTTCGGCGTCAGGGTGAATTCCATCGGGCCTTCGCCGCCGCTTGGTTCGGTGCCGGCCTTGAAGCTCCAGCGTTCGGGTTCGGAGACGAGGGCTTCGGCTGGAGGCTTGGCCATCAGCGGGTTGCCACCGACGGCCGGCTTCTTGCCGATCTGCACCACGAAGGTGATGGCATCGACGGTGACGTCGGCGCCGCTGTCGTTGCCGATCACCACCACGAGCGAGCCCAGCGTCGGAGCGCGGTCGTGGGCACTGACGGTCAGCGGCGCCGGGTTGACGGTGGGCGAGTAGGTGAGCTTCGCCGCCGAGGAATCGGCGGCGGCCCAGGCGTTGGGGCGGGCGATCGCGGTCATGGTTTCTCCCTTGCGGATGGTTTGTCGGGCTTGGCAAAGCGGCTGAGCGTGAGCAGGCCCCGGCGCAGTACCGGCGGTACGTCGCCGAGGGGCGCGCCAGAGCTGGGCGCGGCGGTTTCGTAGCTGGCCCAGCCGCCGGCGTCCTGCTCCTGCCAGCTCCACTCGCCGGCGTTGGTCGCCGGCAACGGCAGCTGGATCACCGGCGGGCCCGGGGTCCCCCCGGGCGCCGGCGTTTCGCTGCCGGTGAGGCCGCCGTTGACGCGGAAGGTCACCTCGAGCGCGCCCAGGGCCGCTTCTACCCGGCGCGCGGGCAGTGAGAGGCTGACGCCGGGCAGCGCCGGGGTGGCGGCGTGGACCGGCGCCCGCGGGTCGAGCAGCAGCGAGAGCAGGGCGGGGGCGCTGCCGTCGGCGGCGAGCGCGAGGTGGTTGCCCGGTTCGCCGATCGTTTGCAGGTACTTGCTTGCGGCGGCGCGAGCCTGGGCGACGACGTAGAGCTTCTCGTATTCGTCGCCTTCGAAGTAGCCGACCAGCCCGTCGTCGAGCCAGGCCCGCCCGCCGAGCTCGACCGCGAGCGCAGAGGCGGCGAGCGGGTTCGGCGTCGGTTGCTGGAAGGTGTACTGCCAGCTCGGGTCGCGCCGGGGGGCGCCGAGCAGCTCGAACTGGACCCGCGCCCGTACCAGTGCCAGCGGGCAGCCGATCAGCGTCCCCAGCCCACCGTCGAAGGCGCGGCTGGCCGGCGCGCTCATCCAGAGGCTCTCGTCGACGGCGGCGAGGAAGGCGGCGAACGCTTCTTCGCCCTGGGCGGCCAGGGCACCCAACATCTTGCCGAGGTGGGGGACGTGGGCTTCGACTTCGGAGAGCTCGGAGTAGAGAGCGCCGGGCGCCGCGGTCCAGATCGCCGCCCTGCCGGCGGCGCCGACGCCGTAGGAGAGCTCGCCGAGCGGTTCCCCGGTGGGCAGGTAGGCCATCAGCGAGGAGTCGAGGTGGTTGGGGAGGACCCAGCCGCAGACCGGGTCTGCTTCCGGCGCCAGCGGGCCGACGACGACGTTGTCGTCGCTTGCCGCGAGCTGGTCGAAGGCGAGGCGGGCCGGTTGCGGCAGCGCCGGCGGCACCTCGACGAAGGTTTCCTCCGCCTCCGCGCGTAAATGGCGGTCGACCCGCACCGCGACGGCAACCGCGTCGGGAAGCGCGAGCAGCCCAGCCGGGACCGTCGCCTTCAGCTTCGTTTCGCTGATGAATTCGGTCGCCAGCGGCAGGCCGTTCCAGGTCACGGTGGGCTCCTGGCCGGAGGCGAAGCCGCTGCCTTCGACTTCGAGGACGAGGTCACCGCCGCCGCCTTCGACCGAGTCGGGGGTGAGTTTGGTGACCGTCACGGTTGCGCCATCGCCGGCGCCGGGTGCCCGAATCGCCCGCGGCACCGCCGGCGGCGGTTCGTCGCGCTGGAGGACGTCGAACCGCAGCGAGCTGGAGCTGGCGCCGGAGCGCATCGTCGCCGGCAAGAAGACCGGCGCGTACTGCGAGGACTTCGGTTCGATCGGCCGCCGCGCCTGGCCCCACTCGTCGACCAGGGCGATCTCGGTGAAGCAGAACTGCCCGCCCCGCAGCGGCTGAAACAGGCTCGGCGGCGGCGTCCCGGTCGGCGGCGGCCCCACGGCGGGTGGGTAGCCCGGCACAGGGCCGATCAGCTCCGGCAGTTCGGCGTTGAACCTGGCTGCGGTGCCGCTCGGGCTGGTGAATACCCCCGGCTGGCTCATCTGCAGGCCCGCGTTGAAACCGTCGAGCGCCTGGGAGAGCAGGTCCCAGTCGTTTTCCTGGGTGGAGACGAAGGCGAGCAGTGTTTCCAGTTGCTCGCGCTCTTCATTGCCGAGGTGCGGGTTGGAGGCGAGGAAGGCCTTGAGCCGGGCGGCCATGTTGAAGACGGCGGCGGTGCCGAGCTGGATCGTCCCGCCGAGCTGGATCGAGGTCGTGTCGGAGCCGCCGCTGCCGGTCCAGACGTAGCGGTCGGCCTCGAAGGCCCAGCTCGATTCGTCGGAGGCGTAGGGGATCGGGTAATAGCTCGCCTCCCAGATCAGCAGCAGCGGGCGCCACGGGTTTTCCATCCAGACCCCGAGCCCGTCGGTCGGCCTAGTGCCGGTCGGCGCTTCCTCCATCGCGGTTTCGACTTCGGCCGGGGTGGCCCCGGTGGCGGTGGCGATCGCGCCCACCCGGGAGGGGTCGGTGAAGAAGGCCTCGACCACGAGGGCGGTGGCCAGGTCGGCGTCCCACGGCACCCCGGTCGCCGGGCTCAGGTCGGGACGCGGCAGCGCCGTTCCCATCGTCGCCGCCGTCACTTCCCCCGACTTCAACTTGAGCCCGCTGACCAGCTGCTGCGGGAAGCGGCAGAGCGCCCGTTCCGGCGCCGGCCGGATCCCCGAAGCGCCGGCGCCGGCGATCAACAGCACCGGGTTGTTCGGGGTGTAGAAGGGGGCCGCTTCGGTCCGCTTGAGCCGGCGGCTCGAGGGCAGGCCGTGCAGCTTTTCGCAGGTCTTGATCGCTGCTTCGAGCGCTTCCGGGGTGAGGCCGCTCGGCACCCCTTTGGCGCTCGCTTCGACTTCGCCGTACTTGAGCTTCGTTTCGTCGGCGACCGTGCCCGTGGTTTCCGGGTCGAGCTGGGCTTCCAGCTCCTGCTTGGTAATCGGCCCGCTGTAGCGAGGGCGCCAGCTAAATGCCTTCCACCAGAGCTCGTAGAGGTGGAGCCGCAGGTCGGCCAGTTCGGCGATCTGGGCGTCGAGCCGGGCCTGCGCCTGGTTCAGTTCCAGCAGCCATTCCGCCTCCTTTTCCAGCTCCGCCGCGCCCGGAGCGTCGGTCCCGGGCACGTCGGCGATTTCCCAGACGAAGCCGCCGCCGAAGCGCTGGAAGAGGCTTTCGCGCAGCTGTTCGGCCAGCTTCGCCTCGCCGTCGGGTTCGTCGAGGACGTCGAGCATGTCGAGTTGGAAAGCCTCGAGCAGCTCGGGCTCGATCGCCGCGGAAGCGGCCGCGGCCTGGGCGCTGACCAGTCCGGTCAGCGCCTCGACGCTGCTGCTGCCGACCGCGAGCGAGAGCGGCGCCGACCGCTGCACTCCGCCCGGGGGCGTCTTTTCGGTCTGCCATTCGACCCTGCTGAGGTAGCCGCTGAGCAGGGTCCGGCTCGCGGTCAGCGAGGAGTCGGTGCCTTCGGGCAGTGTCCAGCCGAGGGCTTCGAGGACCTCTAGCAGCCCTTCTTTCGGCACTGCGGCCAGGGGGTCTTCGGCCGGGTTCGAGTACCAGCCGAAGACCTGGTAGCTGAGCTCGCACTTCGCCAGCCCCTCCGCTGCGAGGGTGTCGACGAAGGAGAGGACGTTGTTGTTTTGCGGTTGGTAGAAGGCGAAGGCGGGGTTCCCGGCCCCGGCGGCGGTGAGGCCGCGCGAGTGGGGGCTTTCGCTCCAGGTGTCCTCAGCGAGATCGACGCGGCGGCCGATCCAGGTCGCCGTCGGTGCCCCTTCGGTTTCAGTCAGGTAGAGCGTGTTGACGTCGGCGATGCTCTGCGGCGGCGACGCCTGGGCCCCTTCGTAGTCGCTCTCGACCACCCAAGCGGCGGGCGTGCCCCCGGCCTCGTCGTAGCGAACCACGATCCAGCGGTTGGGGATCGGCGGGAAGCGCAGTTCGGATCTGACCGCGTCCTGCTCGCCGTGGGTGAGCGCCCGCGGCAGCCGCCACTTCAGGTAGACGCCGTTGTAGAAGTCGGCGGCCGAGATCCCCTTGTGGGGTTCTTCGGTTTCGAACCTGGTGTCGCGGTCGTCCAGGCCCGGCTGGGCGTTCTGCCCCTGGCCGAGGGTTTCGTATTCCATCTGGGCGCGGATGAAGGGCGCCTGGTTGAGGCGGAACTCGTCGTTGACGACCAGCGCCTCGACCTCCAGCGGAGCGATCAGGAAACCGGCGTCGGTCATCGTCCCGAACTCGGATCGGAGGGGAACGTCTGCATCTCGGGGGCGGCGACCAGTTGGATCGCGAGGTCGCCCGCGCCGAGGGAGGGGGCGCCGGAGCCGGTTTCTTCGGCCAGCTTCTTCGCCAGCGGGGCGATTTCCAGCACCCCGGCGGGTTGCGCTTGGCGGAAGCTCGGGGCGACCGGTTTGACGCCTGGGATCTTCTTGCCGATCGGGCCCGCGGAGGTGACGTAGCGCGGGGCCACTGCGTGCTCGTCGGTGCCGAAGCGCAGGCCCCGGTAGGGCTCGGCGAGGGTGACGTGGTCGGGCACCCCGGCGAAGAGGCAGAAGCGGACGGCGGGCGCCGGGCAGTCGTCGCGCAGGCTCGGCAGGGCCTTACCGCCGGCTTCGGCGGTGACGACGAGTGATGGCCAGGCGGAGACGAGTTGGGAGCGGATCACGACGCCGGTCGCCCGCGGCGCTCCTTCCAGCCCGGCGCCCCCTTCGTCGGCGACGATCTTCGCCAGCTTCGGCATCAGCGTCGCGAGCAGCGCCGCGTCGGCGGCGGCCTCGACTCCGATGCTCGTCGCCCCGGCCAGCATCGCGTCGATCCAGTCGCGGTCGAGGTAGAAGAAGCGCAGCGAGTCCGGCGGCAGCATCGCCGGGCGCGGGACCAGGTGTTCGAAGGGGACTGGCCCCAGCAGCGAGAGCCGCGCCAACCAGGCGCCGACCGGCTTCAGCAGTTCTTCGAGGGCTTCGCCGAGGGTGGCGGCGACCCAGGGCTCGGCGAGGGCGTCGCGCGGGTGGACGCTGGCGCGCCGGCGCGGCCGCTCCAGCCGCCCCGCCGCCGCTGGGGCCGCCACCCCGGCCCGGGCGCCGGCGAGCGCCGCGGTCCAGCGGCCGGTCAGCCCCCCGGCGACGGCTTCGGCGAAGCGGGCGCGGGTGGCGTCGCGGGCGAGGAGCCGCTCCGGATCGCCGCCGGTCAGGTGCGGCGCCGAGAGCCGCTGCGCGGCCTGGCCGAGGGTCCGCCGCGCCTCCCGCAGCAGACGCCCGATCGCTTCGCTGAACTTGCTGTCGGCGAGGGCCAGTTGGCGGCCCGCGTTCCAGGCGGCCGCGTAGCTGAGGTCGAAGGTGCCCTGCTCGGCGAGGTAGATCGCCAGCTCGTCGGCGTTGCGCGCTTCGGCCACCGGGACCGCCGGTTCGCCGACCTTCGGCAGCGGTTGTGGGACGACCGGGGAGAGCGGGCCGCGGTACCAGGCGAAGCTCTGTTCGCCGGCGCCGGAGACGAACGCCAGCGGCGCGTAGCCGTCGGCGATCCGGGCCGCCGCCGGTTCGCCCAGTTGCTTGCCGGCGGCGGGCGGCAGGCTCAGCGTCGCGGTCGGCGTCTGGTGGGCGATCAGCTCCTCCACGACCGTTTCGAAGTCGACGTCCGATTCCGGCTGGGAGATGAAGCTCCAGCTGTGGAGGGAGGCGAGCCGGACTTTCGGCGGCACCTGCTTGCCGGCTTCGAGGTATTCGTGGCAGCCCTCGAGCGAGACCAGGTTGGCGAAGTAGCGAACCGGGGAGCCGGTGGCCAGCGGCAGCCGGTTGGCGAGCACCACCGAGAGCAGCGCTTCCCCTTCTTCGAGGTTGTTGACCGCCCGGCAGTGGGCGAGGCTGCTGAGCTCGGCGAGGGTCGGCATCACCGCCGCGAACGCAGGGCCCTTGACCGTGATCGCTTGACAGCTCGACCCCAGCAGCGCCCCGGGGACGGCGGCTGTGGGGATCTGCGGCCCGGGGACGCCGCCCTCGCCTTCCAGCAGCGCTCTGACCGTGAGGGTTTCGACCGGGCTGCCGGTGCCCGGCTGCAGTTCGATCTCGTCTGCGGCGAAGACCGCGAGCGCCAGCCACCCGGTCGGGCGCTCGGGAGTCGGGGCGGGTTCGCCAGGGACGACGGTTCGCTCCCATGGCAGGGTCGGGTCGGTGAGGACGACGAAGGGCAGCTCTTGGTCGTATTCGCCGTTGCCGCGGTCGGGTGGGAAGACGGTCTCGACGACGCCGGGATCGAGCGTGAAGCGGGGCGCTTCGATTTCGAATTCCTGGGTCGCTTCGTAGGGTTCTTTGCGCAGCGAGGTCGGCAGCGACTGCTTGGCGGCGATCGTGTATTTGCTGCCGGCTGAGAGGGCCGGGAAGAAGCCGTCGTAGAACTGGATGCTGCCGCTCGGCGGCGTCTCCTTGGCACGGGCGAAGAGCAGCTCCGGCAGGTCCTCTCTCTTCGTCTCGGAGCTCATTTGACGAAGAGGGGCTCGGCGGCGAAGGCCCCGGGGGCGGCGGTGGCGAACTCGGACATCGAGGCTTCGCAGCCCGCCGGGGCGAGGCCCGCGCCGAGCAGTTCCCTGTAGAGATCCGAGCGGGCTTCGGCGACCTTGGTGGAGGCGATGCCCCCGGCTGGTTCGGCGATCAGGGCGACGGTGCCCGGAGGGGCGCTCGGCGCCGGAACGTCGCCGCTCGCCGCCGCGGTGGCGCTCAGCGTCATCTGCGCCGAGGGCAGTTCGAGCGGGTCCTGGGCGAGGCTGGTGGCGACCGTGATCGCGCCCGCGGTGGGGCCGAGCTGCGGCGGGTTCACCGTCAGCGTCGCCCCGACGAGCTGCCCGCGGACCAGTTGCTGGTCGCTCGCCGGCACCTGCGGCTTGCCGTTTTCCTCCGGGGGCGCCCCCCACAGCGAGGCCGGCAGGTCGCGGCCGGTAGGGGTAACGGCGAAGCTCGTGGTCACGTCCCCGCTGCCCCCAGTGGGGGTGATGGTCAGCGTGTAGCTCGACTCGACTTCCGTCTGCGCGAGCGGGTGGACGTTGAACTTGTGGCCGCCGGGCAACTGCTGCGAGCCCACCGTCCCGCTCGTCACCGGGACCACCGTCGTCGCCTCGAAGGAGAAATGGCCGCCGCGCACGAGCCATGGTCCTTCTTTCGGTTCGGCGGCTTCGCCCGCGGGTGGCACCAGCCCGGCGCCGGGCTTCATCCCGAGCACGTTCTTCGTCTTCGCCGGGTGCGCGGCGTCGGGCAGCAGATGTTCCACCTGTTCCCAGGTCTTCAGCGATTCCGGACGGTCGCCCCCGTTGCCGAATGGGATGGTGAAGCTGATCACGTACCAGTCGACGTGGACCCGGCCCCCCGTCGGCGGTCCCCAGACCTCGAGTTCGCAGCCGAGTTCGACCGACGGCGTCCAGGAGATCCCGAGGAAGTGGATGTGGTACGAGGCGCCGACGGTGATGCCGACGCCGGCTTCGATCCAGAACGGCTTCCAGCGGATCAGGATGTCGGCGTGGGCGTTGAACCAGGCCTTGAGGTTGCCCGAGTGGTAGGTGGCGTCGAGGCGCGCGCCCGCCATCAGCACCGCCGGGGTGATCGCCAGGTAGGCGCCGCCGCTGATCGAGATCGAGTCGTCGAGCGACCAGTTGAAGCCGACCTCGGGGACCGTCGGGTAGTGGGGGGGAGGGACGAAGCCGGGGTTGTAGCCGCCGACCGTGAAGACGAAGTCGCCGGCGAATTCGCTTTTGCCGAACCAGACGAAGAAGGCGAAGCCGCCGGTCAGCACGCAGGAGGGATCGAGCAGGAAGGAGCTCGGCGAGAGCAGAGCCTGCGCCGAGAAGACGCCCTCCTCGGGGGCGAGGCGGACGAGGACGTCGAGCTCAACCCGAGCGTAGACCTGACCGGAGGTCTGCTCGTCGCGCTGCGGGAACTCGGTCGCGGCGGTGCCGACCAGGGCGATCACCAGCTCGTCCCCGGTCTCCACCATCACCAGGGCCTGGCCGCGGACCAGCTCGAAACTGGTGAAGGTGATGCCGGCGGCGAACCAGAGCGAGCCGGCGCTGGCCTTCACCCAAGCCTTCTTGCCCCCCTGTTCGGCGAGCATGTATTCGAGGACTTTTGGCGGCGTCGGGTTGGCGCCGAAGATCTTCTGGCCAGCGGCGGTCGAGCCCGGCAGCGTCGCGACCAGCGGGAATTCGCCGACTTCGGCGATTTCCGGGATCCGCAGCGCCGAGTTGTAGCCGAAGCCGAGGGCGAGCCCGGTGACGAAGAAGGCGGGCGGTCCGCCGAGCGGGTATTCGAGGTCGCCGAAGAGGAACATCGAGCTGAACCCCGACTTGTCGCCGTAGTAGCCGAAGGCCTGGAGCTTCAGCTCGGGGGTGCCGACGACGACCCCGCCCGCGAACTGGACGGTCTTCGAGTTCGGCGGTTCGAGGTTGATCAGCGCTCCGGCGACGTCCAGGGGCGGCTGCTGGTAGGAGACGCCGAGCCCGCGCAGGTCGAAGCTGGGGTCGAAGCTTTTCAGCGGCGAGCCGATGCCGAGACCCTCGAGGCTGAGGGCGAGCGGGCCGAAGAGGAGGTCGGCGTCGAGCTCGAACCAGAGCGTTTCCTGGCTCGACTGGTACATCACCCCGAGTCGCTTGACCGTCACCGGTCCGAAGCTCTTCTGGACCTCGAACCAGGTGGTTCCTCCGGATTCGGCGGCGGTCGTCTTAGCGACGATCTGCGCCTGCGTCTCGAGCTGGTTCGGTTCTTCGCCGAGCGAGATCTCCAGCGGGGTCGGTTCGGTGCCGATTTCGAGCTTGGCGGAGATGCTGAGCGGGCCGCTCCCTTCCGGCAGCGGCGGGTATTTGCCTTTCAAGTTGGCGATCGCCGCATTCACCGCCGCGGTGGTTTCCTTGCCTGCCTTTTCGCTGCCGATCACCGCGAGCAGGTGGGAGATCGAGAGTTCCTCGATCTGGGCCAGCTCTTTGCCGACCAGGGGCAGGTTGGAGAGGCTGAAGCCGCCGCTGGCTTCGAAAACGAGGAAGAGCTGCCACTTTTCCGGGTGGGGTAAGGCGGCGAGGACGGCAGCGCCGTAGCCCTGGGCGCCGGCGCCCAGGACGAGGCTCTCCTTGTTGGCGGTGAAGTCGTAGCGGAGGCCGACCTCATCGAGCGTCAGGCGCAGGGCGCCCGGCAGACTCGGCAGGTCCAGTTGGAGGGCCTCGGCGAGGGCCTCCAACCCGAGCCCAGATTCCGGCGTCGCTTTGAAGGTGGCGAGGAGGTACTCGTCGCTGTGGGTGTCGCTGAACTTGACTTCGAATTCGAGCTTCTCGGTCCCGGAGGTGAGGATCAGGGTGCCGCCGAATTCCGGTTCGAAGCCGCCGCTGCCGTGTTTGAGTTCGATCCAGGGCGCGAATTCGACCTCGACCCCGGCGACTTCGGTCTTGCCTTTGCAGTGGAAGGAGAACTTGCCGGCGCCGGAGTCGACTTCCAGCCGCAGTTCCTCGAGGTCGAGCTTTTCGATCGGCGCGGGGACCGAATTGACCCCGAACTCTGTCAGCTTGGCGACGATGTCCTCGACGTGGAGGTCTTCGACCTTGCCTTCGAGCTTGAACCCGGTTTCGGCGTATTCCCCCGCCAGCAGCAGCTTCGTCTCGCCGAAGGAGAGCTGGCTGTGGACGGCCCCCGAGGGAGTGACTTTTCCCGCGGCGTAATCCGCTCGCATCGTGAAGAAGAAGCTGTCGAGGGCGACGTCGCCGATCAGTTTCGTTTCGCCGACGCCAAGTTGGAATTCGAAGGCGTCGGCACCGATGTAGAAGAAAAAGGCGAGGGCGGTGACGTCGATCTCCGGAAAGTCGGAGGGCAGATTCACGTGGAGCGACTTGAAGGCGTCGGTGACTTTGAGCACCGCCCCCGGGGCGAGGTGCGCATAGACGGTCATGTCGGGGTAGCTGCCGCCGACGTCGATCGGGACACCGCCGATTTCGAGTTCCGCCTCCAGCGCCACTTGCAGCGTTGGGTCTTTGACGGGTTCGAAGACCGCGAGACCGAGCCGGATTGTGTCGAGCTCGAAGTGACGGTCGAAGAACGTCCATTTTTCCGTGTACTCGAAGGTCATTCCGACCAGCGAGAAGGTCTTCTGGAATGGGTTGAAGGCCGCTTCAAGGTTGGTCAGATTCAGGTGTTCGAGGTCCTTGGCGACCTTCGCCACGGCGTCGTTGGCTTCGGCGCCGCCGCCGGCCAGCGCGACCAGCGCCTCGCCACTCAGTTCTCCCATGCGGTCGAAGCTGCCGCTCAGGTGCCAGTCGCCGTCGTAGGAGGGGACCGAGATTTCAATCGGGATGTGGAGCGGGTCCGTTTCCCCGGCGTTGAGCGTCGCGGCGAGGGTGAGGTGGGCGACGCCAAGTTCCGGGTCCGGCGCCAGGGTGCCCTTGATCGAGCCGATCCCGAGCGCGACCTGATCGAGCGGGCGCCATTCGAACCCCGGCGGTGGTTCGAGCGTCAGCTGGCCGACGAGGGGGCTGGCGCCGCGAGTGGCTTCCGAGAAGGCGAGGGCGGCAGTCATCTGCTCGCTCAGCACTTCGCCGTGGCCCGTGAGGTTTCCCTCTGACGGTTCGACCGCCGTGATCTCGAGCGAGAGCGGCGCCGGTAGCAGCTCTAATACGGCCTTCACCAGGGGGGCGGTGAACCGGGCCGGTGAGATTTCGACCGTGCCGCCAACTCCCAGCTCGCCGAGCCAGGCTTCGACGTCGGCGAGGGTGGCGATCTGCTGCGGTCCGGCCACGGTTTCTACGTCAATTGGTTGCCGGCCGGGAAGACCGCAAAGCAGCTTGGGTTGAAGTGAGCCGGAATGGGGGTCTGGTCGCCCATCCGCACGTTGCCCCTGTGGGCGTTGCCCCCGGCCTGGTTGATCTGCGCCCCCTCGGCGGTCGAGCGGGCGGTCAGCCACCCCGCGTGTTCGTAATCTTCGACCGAGGCCGGCACCGGGAAGCCGTAGGCGTGCAGGATGCCGAGCCTGAAGACTCCGTAGGAATAGGCGATCCGGCCTTCGATGATGTACGGCGGGACGGGATTGACGAGGTTTTGCGAGGCGCCGTGCGTGTTCGAGCCGTGGTGGACGGCGACGATGCCGGTCAGGGGCAGCGCCGGGTTGAGCGCGGTGAGGGGAAGCGAGTTGAAGTTTGCGTCCCCGGTGAGCAGCGTCATGTGAGCTTCCGGCGGGGGCAGCAGGACCGTGGTGGAAATCGCCAGCCCGGTGTTGTTCATCACCATCGCTTCCGGGTGGGCGGCCGTCGGCCAGCAGCGGTAGAGGGTGAACCCGACCTGCGGGATGGTTTCGTGCATGTTCTGCTGTGGTTTGGCCAGGTTTGCCGGATCAACCGGCTGGCCGAACACGACGGGGTTCGCCAGGGTGTTGAAGAAGTTGTTCGCGGAGGGTCCGCGCGGTTGGTTGGGGACGTACCAGGTCCCTGCCCGCAACTGCTGCCACGGTGAGGCCAGCCGCCAGTGGTCCCAGTCCCAGTGCGAGAGGACGACCGGGATCGATTCCCCGTTTTCCTTCTGGGTGATCGGGCCGGTTCCCGGAGGGGTGTTGGCGAAGATCTGATTCGGCGCCGTCGAGGTGTGGAACCACAGCGGCATCCCGGTGTCGAAGTAGCGGGCTGGATGGGCGCCTTCGAGCAAGAGGTTGCAGTTGCCCTGGCCGATGTCCATCACCCCGATGCTGGTCGTCGTCACCGCTTGCGGCAGGGGCGGGGGACCGGCCGGACCCGGCGCGGGGGCGGGGTCGCCCAAGCGGGGCCGCTTGCCGGTTCCCTGGCCCTTGGCCAGCGAATTGGCGCGTGAGCGCTTCCTGGCGCCATTGCCGCCACCCCCACCGCCATTTCCTCCGGGTGGGGGGTGGGCCACCGCGCCCGCAGGTGGCGGGGCGAGGAACTGAACCGTGCCGGGGGCGGGGGCTTGCGGCATCGTCACCGCCTGGGCACTGGAGATGTGCCAGGTGCCGTGCTCCTGAGGCTGGGCGTTCATTGGCTCAGGAGGCTTCCTTGCGGGGGCCGCCCCCGTCGATGTCGGGGTCGTACAGCTGCCCTTCTGCCTGACCCTCTCCCTTGGTGAGTTCCAGTTCGTACCAGGAGCCCTCGGCGATGTACTGCGCCGAGGTCAGGTTCAGCGCGGCGACGAGGGTCGGCTCATCGACCGCGAGGATGTGAAACGCGAGCGCCGGCATCTGTGGCAAGGAGCCCGCCACCAGCCCGGGCCGGTTGAAGAGCACGTTGTCGAGGAACTTCTTGTTGACCAGTTCGAAGAAGACCTGCCAGGTGCCGGTCGATTCGTCCTTGTCCGCCTTGCAGAGGAAGCCGTAGTACTTGTTGTCCTCCGCCAGAGGCCGGGCGAACTGCCCCCCTTGGTTCTGGACGTTGCGCAGCAGTGGCGCGTAATTTCCCGTCTCGGCGCTCACGATTCTCCCAAGCGCCCATCCTATTCCTGAGTAATGGAAAGTCCAACGGGCAATGCCCACTTCTGACTTCAGTCGCCGATCGCGAACATCCCCGGCTCGGCGGCGACGCGCTCAAGCCAACCTCGCACCGCCGGATACGGGCCGAGGTCAAAGCCTCCCTCGGGGGCGACATGCGTGTAGGCGTAGAGGGCGATGTCGGCGATCGTGAAGCGCCCGCCGACGAAGTATTCGTGGTCGGCCAGGTGCCGCTCCATCGCTGCCAGCGCTGCGTGGCCGGCCTCCCGCCGAGCCTCGATATCCGCGTCCCCCGGCACCTCGCCCAAGATCGACAACCAGTACCGCACCACCGCGATCGCCGGCTCGTGCTTGTACTGCTCGAAGAACATCCACTGCAGCACCTGCGCCCGCTCGTACGAGTCATCCGGCAGGTACTCGGTCCCCTCCGCGAAGTACCAGAGGATCGCGTTCGACTCCCCCAGCGGCCGCCCGTCCTCCAGCACCACCGTCGGCACGTTCAGCGACGGACTCAGCCCGCCGAGCACCTTCTCCCGCCCCGACCGGTCGACCACCGACACCTCCCGCCGCTCGAACTCGACCCCCAGCAGGGTCAGGAGCAGCCGGACCTTGTAGCAATTGCCCGAGACCGGGTTCTCGTAGAGGAGGATCGGCATCGTCTCGCATCCTCGCAGTCCGCGGGTGGCTGGAAGAAGGCTCAGTGAATCTGAAACTGGCCGGACTGCAAGTGGGCCCGCAGTAAATCAAGGGCGCGGCCGGCCGGGCCATGGAGCGGGGTTGGCGACTCGTCCAGGTCGACGAACCGCAGATCCGTGACCTCGCGGCGATCCGGCTTTAGTCGACCCTGCCACTTACGGGCGAGGAAAAGCAGGGCGAAACAGTGGGTGAGGTCGCCGTTTGGGTAGCGGATGGTGTGGTCCTCGGCGTTCGACAGACACCCGAAGGCGATCAGGTCACGTTCTTGGACTGTCACACCGGTCTCCTCAGAGAGCTCGTCCATCGCCGTCCTCGCAAAGCTCCCTCCCGGCTCGGCGGCCCCTGCTGGGAGGCACCATGTGCCGTCGTCCTGGCGAGCGGTCATGAGGACGCGATCGTCCTCGTCCAGCAGGGCGACCATGGCTCCTGGCATCAGCACCAGGTCGCTGCCGATCCGCTGCCGAAGCTGCCAGAGGTAAGAACCCTTGTAGGTCAATGGAAGGATTTACGGAGCTTCGATGCGGCTGAGAGGAGTCGAACCTCCACGGGTGTTTCCACCCACAAGGCCCTCAACCTTGCGCGTCTACCAGTTCCGCCACAGCCGCTTGAGGGGCGCCGATTCTAGATGTTTGGGTTGCGGGGGAGGGCGCAGGTTGCGGGCGTCCGGGGGAGGCAGTAGCCTGTGCGAACAGATGTTCGAGCGTATTTGTGGCCTTTGACCCGGCAACGGAGGGACCCGGATCGACGATGGTGGACCTGGATCTGACGAAACGACAGAAGGAAATCTTCGACTTCATCCGCAAACACGCGGCGAAGACGGGATATCCACCGACGGTGCGGGAGATCGGGAAAGCCGTCGGGCTGCACTCTTCTTCGACCGTGCACGCCCACTTGGCGAACCTGGAGAAACTGGGGCTGGTGCGCCGCGACCCCTCGAAGCCGCGGGCGATCGAGCTGCTGTTCGACAAGGCCAAGAACGCGATCAGCTCGCCCGCCGGCCTGCCTTTGATCGGGCAGGTGGCCGCCGGTGAGCCGATCCTGGCCGAAGAGAACATCGAGGAGTACCTCGAGATCCCCGACGTGATCGGCGGGGAGGACGGCGATTACATCCTCCAGATTCGCGGCGAAAGCATGAAGGAAGCCGGGATCCTCGAAGGGGACTACGTCGTCGTTCGCCCCAGTGACGACGCGACCGATGGGGAAATCGTCGTCGCCCTGATCGGCGAGGAGGCGACGGTGAAGCGGATCTTCCGCGAAAAGGACCACGTCCGGCTGCAGCCCGAGAACGCCGAGATGGAGCCAATCCTCACCACCGAGGCCCGGGTGCTGGGCAAAGTCGTCGGCGTCTTCCGCAAGGTCTGAGTCCTCAGGGCCAGCGGCCCGATTCGATTCGCTTCTTGTAGCGCCGCTGCTTACGCCGCGCGTCGGCCATCACCAGCGGCAGCAGCCGCAGCGCCAGCCGCGGGAAGAGGCTGAAGAGGCGCAGTACCGGACCGCGCCAGCGGGGGATGATCAGGATCGGGCGCGGGCGCTCGGTCAGCCCGCCGACCTCGCGTGCGACTTCCTCGGCGGTGAGGAGCTTGCCGCTGAAGGAGCCGGCGGCGTCGGGGTCGTCGAGCTTGTCCTCGAGCATCGGCGTCCAGATGCCGTCCGGGCAGACGGCGGAGAGCTCGATGCCCTTCTCGCCGTTGCGGCGGAGGTCGAACAACGTCCCCAGGGTGAAGGCCAGCGCCGCGTGCTTGGTCGCCGAGTAGGCGACCTCGCCGGGCGCCGCGACGATCCCCGCCAGCGAGACCACGTTGACGATGTGACCCGCGCCGGCGGCGCGCATCGGCCCCAGCGCCGCCAGGGTCCCGTTCATCAGCCCGGTCGTGTTGACGTCCAGCATTAGCTGGCGCTGCTCCCGCTTTTGCTCCCAGGGTGGCCCGCTGAAGAGGACGCCGGCGTTGTTCACCCAGAGGTCGAGCGAGCCGGAGTGGGCGATCGATTCGGCGAGCGCCCGGCAGGCTTCCTCGTCGCGAACGTCGAGCGCCGTGCCACGAGCCTCACCGCCGATCTCAGCCGCCGCGCGGTCGGCGGCGCCGGCGTCGACGTCGGTGAGGTGGACGCGGTAGCCGCGGCCCGCGAGCTCAGCCGCGATCGCCCGTCCCAGACCGCTCCCAGCGCCGGTCACAACCGCCGTCCGCATCGGGCGAGTCTACGTCGCTCCAGCCTGCCGACGGGCCGAAAACCGGTTTCCTTAACCGGTTTTCGGCCCGTCGGCGTCATGGGCCCGGGATTTCTTGCGAAATGCGGCGGTCGAGCTACCCTTGAGGGGCGGGCCGAGCGGACCGCGGGGGGAGAGAAAACCCCTCGAGGAAAGTCCGGACACCACAGGGCACGGCGGTGGGTAACGCCCACCCGGGGAAACCCGCGGGAAAGTGCAACAGAAATGACACGGCCGATGGCGCGGCCACACGTGAGTCGCGTACAGGCAAAGGTGAAATGGTGCGGTAAGAGCGCACCGGCGCCGCGGTGACGCGGCGGCCAGGCAAACCCCGCCCGGTGCAAGGCCAAGCAGGATCGTCGACCCGGCCCGGCGAGATCCAGGTAGGCCGCATAGATAGATGGCCGCTCAAGACAGGATCCGGCTTACAGGCCCGCTAAGGAAAAGGCCCCCCATGTGGGGGTCTTTTCTATTGCTGGCGCTCGCAACAAGCAGGGAATTCGCCTCCTGGGCCGTGATGCATGAGTTTCTGTCTTAGCGTTTGCTAATCTGCCGCCAACTTCCGCTGAATCTTCGCCTACATATCGCGAAGAGCGGGGGACCCAATCAGTTGGGGCGAGTCGCGGCCTTCTGCCGCGTAGCGCAGCTCTTTCAGCGCGAGCCCGTCAGCTAACCCCGCAAGCGCCTGGAAAGAGCATGCAGACGATCAGACATAACTCCGTGCGCTGGGCCCTTGCCCTGGCTGCCCTCCTCGCCCTCTTCGCCGGCATGGCGACCGGGGCCAAGGCGGCGAGCGGCGGCGCCTCCAGCTACACCGCCAGCTCCGCCGCCGGCAGTGAACTGGCCTTCACCCCCTTCCGCTACGCCGGCGCGAGCTGGTACGGCGGGCCCTCGATGTGGGGCCGCAGCACCGCCTGCGGCAGGACGCTGCGCCCGCAGACGCTCGGGGTCGCCCACAAGTCGCTCCCCTGCGGGACCACGGTCAAGTTCGTCTACCACGGCCGCGTGCTGATCACCAAGGTGATCGACCGCGGCCCCTACGTAACCGGCCGCGCCTGGGATTTCACCCAGGCCGCCAGCGAAGCGCTCGGCTTCGAAGGCGTGGGACGCGTCCGCTACGCGGTCGCGATCGACTACACGCGAAACCACTGATCCCTCCAAAGCCGCTATTTGCGGGGTGCTCCGGCCGCTCCTCAGACTAGGCTGCCGTGTTCAGTGGCTAGGTCCCAGACGAGAGGAGCACCTTGATGACGCGGTTTTTCCAGGCAACTTTCAACGCGGCACCCCGCCAGCGCGGTCGCTGGCTGGCCCTGTCCGCGCTCGCCTGCTCGCTCCTCCTCCTGGTCGGCATCGGCTCCAGCAGCGAGGCCGCGGGGGTCGGTAAGACCACCGTCATCCTCGGCAGCACCTCGACGGTGCCCGACCCCTCCTGTCCGGAGATGCCCTGCCAGGCGATCGGCAGCGTCACCGGCTTCCAGGTCAACAACGGCCAGACGCAGCTTCCGTTCCGGGTCACCGCCGACGGCACGATCAAGGCCTGGACGCTGACGCTGGCGCAGCCGACGAACAGCCAGCGCTCCTTCTTCAACGGCTTCTTCGGCACCCCGCCGGAGGCGCGCCTGGCGATCCTCCGCCGCGTCCCCGGTAGCAACCCGCCGCGCTACAACCTGCGCCGCCAGGGCTCGATCAAGGTGCTCACCCCGTACCTCGGCCAGACCGTCAAGTTCGGTGCCAACCTCAGGGTCGAAAAGGACGACATCGTCGGCCTCACCGTGCCGACCTGGGCCCCGGCCTTCGCCCAGAACCTGACCGCCAACAACGTCTGGCGCGCCAGCCGCTCGCCCGGCACCTGCACCAACTCGACCGACATCCGCCAGGGTGAACCGCAGCAGAAGGTCGGCACCCGTGCCACCTACGGCTGCAAGTACACGACGGCCCGCCTGCTCTACACGGCGACCCTGGTGCTCGACAAGTAGGCCGGGAAGCCGGGGCGGGGGCCAGGCGATGAAGAAGATCACCGCAGCGGGCGCGCTCGCGCTCGCCCTGCTCGCTCTCGCGGCCCTGGGGTCTGCCGGAGCGGCGCCCGCGACCACGGTCGGGCCGACGGACTTCGCCCTCAAGGCGGCTCCCTCGCGCGCCGCGGTGACGCTGTACCGGATGCCCCGGGTACTGCCGACCGGCGGCACCGGCCCGCTCGCCGCCGACCCCTTCGGGAACCTCTGGTTCAACGAGACCTACGAAGAACCGGTCGAACCGGGGGAGCGGCCGCGCCACCCCGGTGAGATCGTGCGGATGACCCGCGACGGGGCGATCACCACGGTCGCCCTGAAGAAACGAGGCGGCGACTTCGCCGTCGCCCCCGACGGCAGCATCTGGTTCAGCGGCTTCCACGGCATCGGCCACATCGCCCTCGACGGCAGCCTCACCGAGTTTCCCCTGCCCGACGGCGACGAAGGCCCCAACGGACCCTTCCGGACCACCGACGAGGGCCCGGTGGTCGTCGCCCCCAACGGCGACGTCTGGTTCACCGCGACGCGGCACCTGCTCGACGAAGAAGGTCGCGAAGCCACCTCGGAAGCGATCATCGGCCGCTTCACCCCGAGCGGCGCGTTGAGCGAATTCGACCTGCCGGGAGGCGGCGGCTATCCGACCCGGCTCGCGATCGGGCCCGACGGGAACGTCTGGTTCACCGCCGCCTCGGTTCTGCGGGTCGGCTTCGTCACCCCTGCCGGCCTGGTCCAGGAGTTCCCACCGTTGCCGAAATACTCCTACCCCGGCAACATCGTCGCCGGGCCCGATGGCGCCCTCTGGTTCGCGCTGGATGAAGAAGGGCCGGTGATCGCGCGGATCACCACCAGCGGCGAGCTGACGAAGTTCCGGATCGGCGGCGAGGAAGAAGGGGTCGGCGCCGCGGTCCTCGCCAGCGGGCCCGACGGGCGCATCTGGTTCGGCGCCGAAGAAGGGACGATCGGCCGGATCGGCCCAACCGGCCGCATCTCCCGCCTGCCGATTCCCAACAAGACCTGGATCGAAGACATCGTCGTCGGCCCCGAAGGCAGCCTCTGGTATAGCTCAGGGGCCGAACCGCCCTGCCTGCCCGGCGACGCGGTCTGCGGCCAGGGGGGCTACTACGAGTCCGGGATCATCGGCCGCGTCGACCCCGCTCCGCTCGGGCTGGAGGTCCGCGGTGGCGAACCGGGGGCGGGAGGACGCCTGGCCAAGGTGAAGATCTCCTGCATCGACGGGACGGCCACCTCGGTCTGCCACGGCCGGCTGCGGCTGCGCCTGGGTCGCAAGGTGGTGGGGACCCGCGGCTACAAGCTCGGCGCCGACCTCACCCGCACCTTCGGGGTCGCCCTCACCGACGCGGCGCGCGGCAAGCTGCTGCGCGCCGGTCACCTCAAGCTCAAGTGCGTCGTCAGCCTCGCGGGCGGCCGAACCGAAGCGCGCCCGATCCGTCTCCGGATCGTGCGCGCCTCGGTGGGGCCGGCTCAGGCCGCGCTGGGCAGGACCCGCGGGCCGGCCTGATCTTTCGGCAGCGCCGCGGCGCCGGCGATCAGGCTCTGGAACTCGTTCAGCGCCAGGTGGCCGATCGCCTCGAGGATCTCCTCGTCGGTCCAGCCGATTTCACGCGCCTCCTCGTGGAGGTGGAGGGGCGGAGGCCCTTCGGCTTCGAGGGCCTCCTTCAGGTAGGCCAGTAGTGCGGCCTCCTTGGGGTCGCCGGAGGTGAAGCTGCGCGCCTTGGAGACCTCGTCGAGGCCGAGCCCGGCCCGGCGGGCGGACTTGGCGTGCTGGGAGATGCTGTAGGCGTCTTCGCGGTGCTCGGCGACCGCCAGCGCGATCCGCTCGCGGGTTGCCTGGGGGAGGACGCCCCCGCGCAGCTCGGAACGCATCCGCGTGTAGGCGCGGAGCACGGCCGGCGCCCCGGCGAGCACGCCGACGAACTTGGTGACCGCGCCGCCGGCAGCCTGGATGGTCTTGATGAGAGGAGCACTCTCGTCAGGCGCCGTCAGCTCGTCGTGGATCTGGAATCTGCTTACTGCGGTTTTTACCGTCACGTCCGTCTCGCTTCTGGCTCTGCCTCAGGGCGGCACCGCTTTACAGAGCCTTTATGTGGCCTTTGCTTTACTTTTAGCCGCTTACTTACTTGGAGTAAGTTATACCTCGTTTCGAGGTCGCTTTCAAGCCTGGCCGCCGGTGCCTTCCATTACCCGTAATACGGGTATCGCCACACCTCCGGTTCATTCGCCTATCGTTGCGCCCTTCTCGCGGACCAAGGAGGCATGGATGGCAGCAGAGCAACCCCGCAGCGCCGAGGACGTCATCGAGCTGGTCAAGGAGCACGGCGTTCGCTTCATCCGTCTCTGGTTCACCGACGTGCTCGGGCAGCTAAAGAGCTTCTCGGTCAACGCCTCCGAGCTGCAGGACGCCTTCGAAGGCGGCATGGGCTTCGACGGCTCCTCGATCACCGGCTTCAACCCGATCGAGGAGTCCGACATGCTGGCGGTGCCGGACCCGGCCACCTTCGCCCTGATCCCCTGGCGCCCCGAGGACGAAAACCTCGTCGCCCGGATGTTCTGCGACATCCGCGTCCCCGGCGGCGGCCCCTACGAGGGCGACCCGCGCTGGATCATGCGGCGGGCGCTGAAGCGGGCCGAGGAGATGGGCTTCGACGCCTACAACATCGGCCCCGAGCTGGAGTACTTCTACTTCCGCGGCGCGAAGCCGGCCGGCGGGGTTCCGGAGCCGCTCGACGAGGGAGGCTACTTCGACCTGACCACGCTCGACGCCGGCTCGGACCTGCGCCGCGAAACGGTCCTGGCGCTGGAGAAGATGGGGATCCACGTCGAGTACACCCACCACGAGGTCGGCCCCTCCCAGCACGAGGTCGACATGCGCTACAAGAACGCGCTCGAAATGGCCGACGACTGCATGACCTACCGGATCGTTGTCAAGGAGTACGCGATGATGAACGGCTGCCACGCGACCTTCATGCCGAAGCCGTTGTTCGGCGAGAACGGGTCCGGGATGCACGTCCACCAGTCGCTCAGCCGCGAAGGCAAGAACGCCTTCTACGACGCCGACGACCCCTACTACCTCTCACCGGTGGCGAAGTCCTTCATCGCCGGCCAGCTCAAGCACGCGCGGGAGATCTCGCCGCTCTTCGCCCAGTGGGTCAACTCCTACAAGCGGCTCGTCCCCGGCTACGAGGCGCCGGTCTACCTCGCCTGGTCGCGGCGCAACCGCTCGGCGCTGATCCGGGTGCCGCTCTACCACCCGGGCAAGGAGTCGGCGACGCGGGCCGAGCTGCGCTGCCCGGACCCCGCCTGCAACCCCTACCTCTGCTTCGCCGGGATGCTGCAGGCGGGCCTGGAAGGGGTCGAGAAGGGCTACGAGCTGCCGGAGCCGATGGAGCAGAACCTCTACCACCTCTCCCAGGAGGAGCTGGCGCACCAGGGGATCGAGCAGCTGCCGGCGACGCTCGGCGAGGCGATCGAGGTCGCTGCCGAGTCGGAGCTGGTGCTGCGGACGTTGGGCGAGCACACCTTCCGCCGCTTCATCGAGATCAAGCGGCAGGAATGGGACGACTACCGCGTCCAGGTCACCCCGTACGAGATCGAAAACTTCCTCCCGATCCTCTAGGCGCCTCGGCGGGCGGGTCCTGTCACGGCAGGGGACCCCCCTCCCCTTCCGGTAGCTAAAGCTTCCTCAGGGGAGGGCTCCCTACCGTGCCACCCGCCCGAGGAGCGGCTAGAGCTGACCTCTTAGCTCCTGGGGGTCGGTAGTGGGGAGCTGGCAGGCGAAGTTCTCGCAGACGTAGGCGGCGGGGCGGCCCTCGACGGTGGTGCGGCCGGATAGCAGCGGTGGCTGCTCGGCGCCCTCCGGGCCGCCGGCGAGGACGAGGTGGAAGGCCGGGCGCTCGCGTACGACCGCCGCCAGCTCGCCGAGGCCCTCGCCGACGAGGGCGACCTCGCGGGTGGGGGAGAGGTGGAAATCGAGGGCGCGCAGCAGATGGGCGAAGGCGTCCGGATGTTGGACGGCCGGTTGGCTGAAGAGGGCGAGGACGCCGACGGCCGCCTCCTCGTAGCGCCGCTCGCCGCTGAGGGCGGCGAGGCCGAGCATTCCCATCGCCGCGGAGCTGTTGCCGGAGGGAATCGGGTGGTCGCCGACCTCCTTGCGCCGCGCGATCAGCTCCTCGTGGTCGCTCGAGGTCGAGTAGAAGCCGCCGCGCTCGGCGTCGCCGAAGCGCTCGATCGTGGCGTCGGCGAGGGCTCGGGCCGTGCCAAACCAGCGCTCCTCGAAGGTCGATTCGTAGAGCGTCAACAGCGCCTCGAGCAGGAAGGCATGGTCCTCGAGGTAGGCGTTGAGACGGGCGCGGCCGTCCTTGTAGGTGCGCAGGAGGTTGCCATCCGCGTCGCGCAGCTCGGCGAGCACGAACTCGGCGCAGCCGCGGGCGGCGTCGAGGTAATCCTCGCGGCCGAGGACCGCGCCGGCATCGGCCAGGGCGGCGATGGCGAGCGCGTTCCACGAGGCCAGCCGCTTGTCGTCGAGCCCCGGCCAGACCCGCCGCGCCCGGACCTCGAGGAGGGCCTTCCGCAGCTCGTCGAGACCCTCGGGCTCGGCCGCCTCCGGCCCGCCCGCCAGGTGCAGCACGTTGGCGCCCTCGAAGTTCCCCCGCTCGCTGACACCGTAGTAGGCGATAACCGGGTCGGCACGCTCACCCAGCACCCCACGGATCTGTTCCAGGGTCCAGACGTAGAAGCGCCCCTCCTCGCCCTCGGAGTCGGCGTCGAGGGCCGAGTAGAAGCCGCCCTCGGGGCCGCGCATCTCGCGCAGCATCCAGTCCAGCGTCTCCTCGCACACGCGGCGGTAGCGGTCGTGCCCCAGGGTCTGCCAGCCGTGCAGGTAGGCGCGGGCAAGGAGAGCGTTGTCGTAGAGCATCTTCTCGAAGTGGGGGACGAGCCAGACGGCGTCGACCGCGTAGCGGGCGAAGCCGCCGCCGAGCTGGTCGTAGATGCCGCCGGCGAGCATCGCGTCGAGGGTTCGCTCGACCACCTCGGTCTCGCCGCGGGCCATCAGCAACTCCAGTGAGGAGGCGGGTGGGAACTTCGGGGCGCCGCCGAAGCCGCCGTTGCGGCGGTCGGCCCGGGTCAGCAGGAGCTGCGCGGCCGCGGCGAGGTCGCCGTCGCCGGGAAGGTCGCGCGGCTCGACGTCGCTGATCGCGCGCAGACGTTTCCGCACCTGTGGGGCCCGCTCGCGGATCTCCTCGCGCTGGGTCTCGAAGGCCTGCACCACCGCTTCCATCACCATCCGGAAGCTCGGCATGCCGCGGCTCTCGTCGGGCGGGAAGTAGGTGCCGCCGTAGAAGGGGACGCAGTCGGGGTCGAGGAAGACGGTCATCGGCCAGCCGCCGTGCCCGCTGATCTGCTGCACCGCCTCCATGTAGATGGCGTCGACGTCGGGCCGCTCCTCGCGGTCGACCTTGACGCAGACGAAGTGCTCGTTCATGTAGGCGGCGGTCTCGGCGTCCTCGAAGGACTCGCGCTCCATCACGTGGCACCAGTGGCAGGCCGAGTAGCCGACCGAGAGCAGGATCGGCAGATCCTCGGCGCGGGCCCGTCCCAGGGCCTCCTCGCCCCACGGGTACCAGTCGACCGGGTTGTCCTGGTGCTGGAGCAGGTAGGGGCTGGTCTCGCGGGCCAAACGGTTTGGCATCTCCTGAACCTACCCGGCGGGCGGCATGTCAACTATTGGCCCTCCGGGGATCAGCGAAACTTGGGTCTATGAGCGGAATCCCCGAGGCATCGGCACCTGCCGCGGAGTAACCGACTACCGTCATGACGATGAACAGCGAGAGCAGGACGGGCAACACAGATCCGGCCTTGGCGGCGGTGCTCGCGAAGCTCGAGCCGGGAGACCGCAGCGTCGTCGAGGGCGCCCTGCGCCGCGCCGAAGAGACCGAGGCCGAGCTGCGCCACCTCGCCGACCACGACCCGCTGACCGGCCTGCTCAACCGGCGCCGCTTCCGCTCCGAGCTCGACCAGTACGTCTCCTTCAGCGACCGTTACGGCGGCAGCGGCGCGGTGATGGTGATCGACATCGACGGCCTCAAGCGGGTCAACGACCAGCTTGGCCACCACGCGGGCGACACGCTGATCCGGCGCGTCGCCGAGATCCTCCGCGAGCGGGTGCGCGCCACCGACATCGTCGCCCGTCTCTCCGGCGACGAGTTCGCGGTGCTGATGCCCCAGACCGACACCGCTGGCGCTCTGCAGCTCGGTGAGGACCTGCGAGCCCAGGTCTCCGAGGGATTCCCCTTCGCCGCCGAAACCGAGGCGGCGACGATCAGCGTCGGCATCGCGATGTTCGGCAGCCAGCGCCGGCCGGGGGCCGAGGTGGTGCTCGCCTCCGCCGACGAGGCGATGTACGCCGCCAAGGAAGAAGGTCGGAACCGGATCGTCCTCTTCCACGCGCCCGGCGAGAACGGCGGCCGGGTGCGGCGGACGCAGACGATCAGCGCCCGCATCCGCGATGCCCTCACCCAGGATCGGCTGAGCCTGGCGACGCAGCCGATCCGCAGCCTTGCCTCCGGGGGCATCGAGCGCTACGAGCTGCTGCTGCGGATGACCGACGAGCAAGGGGAGATGCTGCCGGCGGCGGCATTCATCGGGGTCGCCGAGCGCTCGGGGATGGTCCAGGAGCTCGACCGCTGGGTCGTCTCGCGAGCGCTGGAGATGATGGGGGAGCGGCAGCGCGCCGGCGCCCCGGTTTCCCTCCACATCAACATCTCCGGCGCCTCGATGATCGACCTCTCCGTGCTCGAATTCATCGAACGGCGCCTTGACGAAGGCGAGGCCGACCCCTCGCGCTGCACCTTCGAGATAACCCAGAGCACGGGGGTCGAGGACTTCGAGGCGGCGGCCGGCTTCGCCGATCGCCTCACCGAGTTCGGCTGCGAACTCGCGATCGACGACTACGGCGCCGGCTTTGGTCCCTTCAACTACCTGAAACGGTTCCCCTTCGACGTGATCAAGATCGACGGCTCCTTCGTCCGCGAGCTGCCCAGCAACGACGCCGACCAGCTCACCGTGCAGGCGATCGTCGGGATCGCCCGCGGGCTCGGCAAGCGCACGATCGCCGAGTTCGTCGAGGACGAGGAGACGACCAAGATGCTGCGCGAGTACGGCGTCGACATGGCCCAGGGCTACTACCTGGGGATGCCGGTCGACGCCGCCGAGGGCCTAGCGCCCGCGTAGCTCCGCCCGCTTGACCTTGCCGCTGCTGGTCTTCGGCAGCTCGCCGGCGAACTCGACGAGGCGGGGGAACTTGTAGGGCGCGGTCTCGCGCTTGCAGTGCTCCTGCAGCTCGTGGGCGAGCTCGTCGCTGCCGCTGCCGTGGTCGCGGAGGACGACGATCGCGCGGACGACCGAGCCGCGCTCGGGGTCGGGAGCGGCGACGGCGGCGGCGTCGGCGACGGCGGGGTGCGAGAGCAGCGCCGACTCGACCTCGGTGGGGCCGATCCGGTAGCCGGCGGAGAGGATGATGTCGTCGCCGCGGCCCTCGAAGAAGAGGTAGCCGTCCTCGTCCTCGCGGACCAGGTCGCCGGTCTCCCACCACTCGCCTTCGAAGCTCTCACCGTCGAGGTAGCGGCAGAAGAAGGTCGGGGAGGAGGCGGCGCGAAGCTGCAGTTCGCCGTCGCGGATGCGGGTCTCGATGCCAGGGAGCGGCCTGCCCATCGAGCCCAGGCGGACCGGCTCGCCGACCAGGTTGGCGGTGACGTGGCCGGTCTCGGTCTGGCCGTAGCCGTCGGCCGGCTCCAACTCGGTCGCCTCGCGGAAGGCGGCGATCGTCTCCGGGTCCAGCGGCTCGCCGGCGGAGACCATCCGCCGCAGCGCCGGCAGCGGCCGTAGCTGGGCGCGGCGGGCGAGCATCCGGTACTCGGTCGGCGCCTGGCAGAGCACGTTGACCCCGAGCGCCTCGGCGAAGTCGAGGCGCTCGGCGGGGTCGAAGCGGTCGTCGTGGATGACCGCGGCGGCGCCCGTGATCCAGGGGGCGAGGAAGACGTTGCGAGCCGACTTCGACCAGCCGGGAGCGGTGGTGCACCAGGCGAGGTCCCCCGGGCGGGAGCCGAACCAGTGCTCGGCCTGGGCGCGCTGGCCGAGCAGGTAGCGGTAGCCGTGGACGACGCCCCGCGGCTCACCGGTGGTGCCGGAGGTGAAGACGATCAGCGCCGGGTCCTCGGACCCCATCTCCTCGACCGCGGCCGGCGTCTCCTGCGGCAGGTCCTCGTCGAGGACGCGGGCCACGTCGGCCATCGTCATCGTCGGCACCCCGTCGGGCAGCTCGCCGAGCAGGCGCTCCTCGCCGACGCAGAGCTTCGGGTCGGCGGCGGCGAGCCGGTGCTCGAGGTCATGCCGGCGCAGCATCGGGTTGCAGGGCAGCGCCACCGCACCCATCCGCCAGCAGGCGAGCAGGGTCAGCACCCACTCGATCCGGTTGCCGACCAGGGTCATGACGACGTCCCCGCGTTTGACCCCCCGCGCCGCGAAAGCTCCGGAGAGCCCGGCCGAGCAGGCGACCAGTTCGCCGAAGTACCAGTCGCGCCGGTTCCCCTCGCCATCGATGGCGACGATCCCCAGCCGCGAGGCCGGGGATCGCTCCATCAGATCCTCGATCAAGTTCACGGATCGAGGATTATCCCTGCCTTCCCTGGCTACCTAAGTTCGGCGCTGGTCTTCTTCAGCAACTGCCGCGCGACGATCAGTAGCTGGATCTGCTGGGTGCCCTCGAAGATGTCGAGGATCTTCGAGTCGCGGGCCCACTTCTCCAGCAGCTCGTTCTCGCCGTAGCCGACGCTGCCGCAGAGCTCGACGCAGCCGAGGGTGACGTCGACGCCCGTCCGCCCCGCCTTTGCCTTCGCCATCGAGGCCTGCAGCGAGTTCGGCTTCGAGTTGTCAGCCATCCAGGCGGCCTGCAGGGTCAGCAGCCAGGCTGCCTCGTAGTCGGCCTCCATCTCCAGGAACCGCGCGGCGGCGGCGTGCTGGGAGAGGGCGGGCTTGTCGTAGTCGATCTCCACGCCGGCGGCCTTCAACTGCTTGCGCGTCTCTTCCAGCGCCGCGCGGGTGACGCCGACGGCCATCGCCGCGACCAGCGGCCGCGTGTTGTCGAACGTTTCCATCACCCCCGCGAAGCCCTTCTCCTTCACCTCGGGGTCGCCGAGCAGCGCCTCTTTCGGCACCCGGCAGTCCTGCAGGGTGAAGTTGGCGGTGTCGGAGGCGCGGATCCCGAGCTTGTGCTCGAGCCGGTCCAGCTTCAGGCCGGGGTTGTCGCGCTCGACGATGAACGACTTGATCGCCGCCCGCCCTTTCGAGCGGTCGAGTGAAGCCCAGACGACGATCAGGTCCGCCCGGTCGCCCGAGGTGACGAAGATCTTCTCGCCGTTGAGGACGTACTCGTCGCCGTCGAGCTCCGCGGTGGCGCGGATCGCGGCGGAGTCCGAGCCGGCTTCGGGCTCGGTGATCGCCATCGCCGCCCACTTGCCGCCGTAGCGCTTCAGCTGCTCCTCCGTCGCCACCGAGGCGATCGCCGAGTTGCCGAGCCCCTGGCGAGGCATCGAGAGCAGCAGGCCGACGTCGCCCCAGCAGAGCTCGATGATCCCGAGCACGGTGGAGAGGTTGGAGCCGTTTCGGTTCTCGCCGTCGTCGCTCTTCTCGCGGCGGACGCCGGCGGCGCCGGCGCCGCCGATGTCGGAGCCCTCGTTCATGCCGTCGATCAGCGAGGCGAGCATGTCGAGCTCTTTCGGGTAGGCGTGCTCGGCCTCGTCGTACTTGCGGCTGATCGGCCGGAACACCTCGGTGGCGACCTGGTTGGCCTGGGTCGCCAGCGGCTTGAACTTCTTCGGTATCTCGAGGTTGATCATGGTTTCTCCTTTCGCTCGACTAGGCAGGGCCTAGACGAGCAGGGCGCCCTCCATCACGCCCGCGGCTCGGAGGTCGCGGTACCAGCGCTCGACCGGGTGCTCCTTGACGAAGCCGTGGCCGCCGAGCAGCTGGACGCCGTCGGAGCCGATCTTCATCCCCTTCTGGGCACAGAGCCGGCGGGCGAGCGCCGCCTCGCGGCCGAACTTCTCGCCGCGGTCGGCGCGGCTCGCCGCCCGGTAGGTGGCCAGTCGCATCCCGTTCTGCTCGATCCCGATGTCGGAGACGGCGAAGGCGACGCCCTGCCGGTTGGAGATCGGTTCGCCGAACGCCTGGCGGTCGTTGACGTAGGGGATCACGTAGTCGAGCACCGCCTGGGCGGTGCCGGTGGCCAGCGCGCACCAGGCGATCCGCGAGCGGTTGACGCAGGCGGCGTAGTCCTTGGCCGACACCTCGCCCTCGCCGAGCAGGGCGCTCGCCGGGACCTTGACCTTGTCGATCAGGAGGCGGCCGGTGGCGGCGGGGCGCAGCCCCATCGCCGGCTCGTCCTCGACCGTCAGCCCTTTGGCCCCGGACTCGACGATGAACAGCGCCGGCCCGATCCCCTCCGCCTCGGCGGCGATCAGGAACAGCTCGCAGTCCTGGGCCCGGGCGAGCAGCGACTTGGCGCCGCTGAGGACCCACTCCTCGCCTTTGCGCTTCGCCGTCGTCTCCAGTTCGAACGGGTCGAAGAGCGGGCGCGGCTCGAGGATCGCGAGCGCCGCGGCGGGGACGTCCTCGCCGGTGAAGGCGGGGAGGTAGGTCGCCTCCTGCTCGGCGCTGCCCCAGAGGCCGATGGCGGTGGCGACCGCGCCCGGCGCGAGGGCCGCGTAGGCGATGCCCATGTCGCCGTGGGCGAGCGCCTCGCCGATCAGCACGCTGGTCACCGCCGACTGCTCGGTCATCACGCCGCCGAGCTCCTCCGGGACGCCGAGCATGGCGACGCCGAGCTCGACCGTCTGGTCGAGGATCTCCTTCGGCGTCTCCCGCTTCTCGTCGGCCTCGAGGGCGGCGGGGCGGATCTGGTCGGCGGCGAAGGCGCGGCCGCCCTCCTGGAACATCTGCTGCTCGTCGTCGGGGGTGAGGTCGAAGAGGCCCTTCGACTTGCCCTTCTTCTGGCGCGCCGGTTTGCCGAGCTGCTGGGCGGCCTTGAAGGTGCGGCCGGCGGCGGTGGCGGTGCGGAAGCCGTTCTTGGTGCCCTGGAAGAGGGCCCGCTCGGCCTGCTTGCGAAGGCGGATGCGGTCCAGCAGGTCGGAGCCGGCGAGGCGGTTGAGCGCCCGCAGGCCGAAGCCCATCCCGCGCTCCGCCATCCCCTTGTTGTCGGTGGTGGTCGTCACTTCGCTTTCCTTCCGGTCTTGGCGGTCTTCGTTTGCGGCTGGGTCCCAAGTGGCCGGACCCGGCCGTCGAGGTGGGGGGTGCCCTTCTTGGCGTCGCGGACGGCGAAGAGGATCTCCTCGCCCTCCTCGGCGCTGGCGAACTCGACCCTGGCGGGCAGGAGGATCGGCTTGCGGAAGCGGACGTCGACCTCGAAGCCGTCGGGGAGACGGGATTCGAGCTGCGCCAGCGCCCGTGCCTTGGTCCACATCCCGTGCGCGATCGCCGCCGGGAAGCCGAGCGGCTTTGCCGTCAGCGAGTGCATGTGGATCGGGTTGCGGTCGCCGGAGACGCCGCCGTAGCGGCGCCCGAGGTCGCCCCCGAGCTTCCATTCGGCGCTGGCCGGCGCGTCGGCAACGAGTGAGTCGAACCCCGGCTCGGCCTTGGCGCTCTCGCCGCCCTTGCCGCGGCGGAGCATCGTGCTGACGCTCTCCCAGACGACTTCGTCGCCGGCGAGGACGACGGTCTGCAGCGAGAAGGTCTTCCCCTTCGGGTGCGGTTGCAGCCTGGTCGGGCGCACGTGGATCTCCATCTCCTCGCCGACCCCGAGCGGCCGCCGCTGGACGATCGTGTTCTCGACGTGGACGAGGCCGACGGCCCCGAAGGGGAAGCGGCCGTCGCTCATCACCGCCATCTGCAGCGGGAAGGCGAGCATGTGGGGGTAGGTGGGCGGCAGCTCGTCGCGCAGGGCGAAGCCGCAGACCTTGGCGTAGGCGGCGACGTCCTCCGGCTTGGCGCTGACGCCGGCCAGCTCGAGCTCGAGGTCGTCGGGGATCTCGCCGCCGCCGCCCGGGACGAACGGCAGCAGCGAGGCGCCCGGGATCATCGGCAGGGCCGCCCGCGCGTAGAGCGGGAGGATGCTGGGAGAGCTGTCGAGGGTCCTGGTCACGTCAGGCTCCCAGCAGGCTCTGGCCGCAGACGCGGACGACGTTGCCGTTGACGCCGGTCGAGGCGGGGCTGGCGAACCAGGCGATCGTCTCGGCGACGTCGACCGGTAGCCCGCCCTGGGAGAGGCTGGAGAGCCGCCGCCCGGCTTCGCGCGGGCCGATCGGCATCGCCGCCGTCATCTGGGTCTCGATGAACCCCGGGGCGACGGCGTTGATCGTCGCTTTGCGCTTCGCCAGCTCCGGCGCCATCGCTTCGACCATCCCGATTACGCCCGCCTTGGAGGCGGCGTAGTTGGTCTGGCCGGAGTTGCCGGCGATCCCCGACATCGAGGAGACGCAGACGATGCGCCCGTTCGGCCGCAGCAGCTTCTTCGCCAGCAGCGCCTCGTTGATCCGCTCCTCGCTGGAGAGGTTGATCTCCATTAGCTGCGTCCAGCGCTCCTCCGGCATCTTCGCGATCGTGCGGTCTTTGGTCACCCCGGCGTTGTGGACGACGACGTCGACCCCGTCGGAGAGGGCGGCGGCGATCTGCTCCGGGGCGTCGGCGTCGGTGATGTCGGCCTCGATCGCACGACCGCCGATCGTCTCGGCCACCGCCTTCAGGTCGGCGGCCATCGGCGGGATGTCGAGGCCGACGACTTCGGCGCCGTCGCGGGCAAGGGTCGAGGCGATCGCCGCCCCGATCCCGCGCGAGGCGCCGGTGACCAGCGCCACCTTGCCGGCCAGCGGTTGCTCCCAGTCGATTTCGGGGTCGGCGGCGACGCCTTTGACGACCCGGATCACCTGGCCGGAGACGTAGGCCGATTTGGGCGAGAGGAGGAAGCGCAGGGTCGACTCCAGCTGGTCCTCGGCGCCCGGCTCGACGTAGACGAGCTGGGCGGTCGAGCCGCGGCCGCCGACCTCCTTGCCGAGCGAGCGGGTGAAGCCCTCCAGCGCCCGCTGGGCGATGTGGGCCTCGACCGAGCCGGCCTCGGCGGGAGGGGTGCCGAGGACGATCGCGCGGCCGCTGCGCCCGAGGCGCGGGACCGCCGGATAGAAGAAGCGCTGCAGCTCGACAAGCTGGGTCGAGTCGGAGATCCCGGTGGCGTCGAAGACCAGCGCCTTGACCTTGCCCTCCTTGGCCCCCGCCCGTTCGGCCTTGACGCTGTCGAGGATCGCCGCCAGCGGCTTGCCGAGCCGGCCCTCCGGCGCGGCGCCGGTGAGGACCGGGCCGGAGACGACCGGCTGGCCGGGCTGGTAGCGGTCCAGCGCGACCGGCTGGGGCAGCCCTAGCTGCTTGGCGA
Organism: Solirubrobacterales bacterium; assembly: GCA_035693065.1. Classification (GTDB taxonomy): domain Bacteria; phylum Actinomycetota; class Thermoleophilia; order Solirubrobacterales; family 70-9; genus VAYN01. Next base: position 541 of record DASSHE010000039.1, on the reverse strand, counting down.
TGGTGCCGACGAGCGGCGCGTTGACGACCTGTGAGTAGCGGTCAGCCATGGTTACTTGGCACCTCCCGGGGCCTCGAGGGTCGCGACGACGCCCTGGCCGCCGGCGGCGCAGATGCTGATCACGCCGCGGCCCTTGCCGTCTTTGTGCAGTTGCTTGGCGAGGCCGGCGACGATCCGCCCGCCGGTGGCGGCGAATGGGTGGGCAGCCGCCAGCGAGCCGCCGTTGACGTTGAGCTTGGCGCGGTCGATCGAGCCCAGGGGCTTCTCCCGACCGAGCTTCTCCTTGCAGAAGCCCTCGTCCTCCCACGCCTTCAGCGTGCAGAGAACCTGGGCGGCGAAGGCCTCGTGGATTTCGTAGTAGTCGAAGTCCTGCAGGGTGAGGCCGGCGCGGTCGAGCATTGCCGGCATCGCGTAGGCGGGCGCCATCAGCAGTCCTTCTCGCTTGTGGACGTGGTCGACCGCGGCCGTCTGCGCGTCGGTGAAGTAGGCGAGGATCGGCAGGTTGCGTTCCTTCGCCCATTCCTCGGAGGCGAGCAGCACC
>DASSHE010000038.1:0-38879 GCA_035693065.1 Solirubrobacterales bacterium | reverse complement strand
CCTCGTAGACGTCCTCGCCGGGCTCGACGAACATCGTCCCGCGCTCCTGCAGGTTGAAGAGCGCGAAGCTCGCGGTCTTGCCGCGGCGGTCGGCGACTAGGCTGCCGGTCGGCCGCAGGCGCATGTCGCCCGCCCACGGCTCCCAGCGGTCGAAGACGTGGTGCAGCAGCCCGGTCCCGCGCGTCTCGGTGAGGAACTCGGTGCGGAAGCCGATCAGCCCGCGCGCCGGCACCAGGTAGTCCATCCGCACCCAGCCGGTGCCGTGGTTGACCATCTGCTCCATCCGGCCCTTGCGCAGGGCCAGCAGCTGGGTGACCACGCCGACGTACTCCTCGGGCACGTCGATGGTCAGCCGCTCGGCGGGCTCGTGGCGGACGCCGTCGATGTCGCGGATGACCACCTGCGGCTTGCCCACGGTCAGCTCGAAGCCCTCGCGGCGCATCAGCTCGACGAGGATCGCCAGCTGCAGCTCGCCCCGGCCCTGGACCTCCCAGGTGTCGGGCCGCTCGGTCTCCAGCACGCGGATCGACACGTTGCCCACCGTCTCGGCCTCGAGCCGGTTCTGGATCTGGCGGGCCGTGAGCTTGTCCCCGTCCTGGCCCGACAGCGGCGAGTGGTTGATCCCGATGGTCACGCTGATCGACGGCTCGTCGACGGTGATCACGGGCAGCGGGCGGGGGTCGTCCGGGTCGGCCAGCGTCTCGCCGATCGTGATCTCTTCCATCCCGGCTACGGCGATGATCTCTCCCGCCCCGGCCTCCTCAGCGGGGACCCGCTCCAGCGCCTCGGTGATGTAGAGCTCGGAGACGGTCGCCCGCTCGACCGTGCCGTCGGCCCGGCACCAGGCGACCTGCTGGCCGGCGCGGATCGTGCCGTTGTGGACGCGGCAGAGCGCCAGCCGGCCAACGTAGGGCGAGGCGTCGAGGTTGGTCACGTGCGCCTGTAGCGGATGGTCGGGGTCGTACTCCGGCGCTGGGATCTTCTCCAGCATCAGGTCCATCAGCGGCGAGAGGTCGCTGCCCTCGACGCCCTCCTCGAGCGAAGCCCAGCCGGCCTTGGCGTTGGTGTACGCGATCGGGAAGTCGATCTGCTCGGAGTCGGCATCGAGGTCGATGAAGAGCTCGTAGACCTCGTCGACGACCTCGGCGATGCGCGCGTCGGGCCGGTCGACCTTGTTGATCACGAGGATCACCGGCAGCTTCGCCTCCAGCGCCTTGCGCAGGACGAAGCGGGTCTGCGGCAGCGGGCCCTCGGAGGCGTCGACGAGGAGCAGAACGCCGTCGACCATCGTCAGGCCGCGCTCGACCTCGCCGCCGAAGTCGGCGTGGCCGGGGGTGTCGACGATGTTGAGCTTCACGCTCTTGTGGTGGACGGCCGTGTTCTTGGCCAGGATCGTGATCCCCTTCTCGCGCTCGAGGTCCATCGAGTCCATCACCCGCTCCGCCACGTCTTGGCCCTTGCGGAAGGTGCCGGTCTGCCACAGCATCGCGTCGACCAGGGTCGTCTTGCCGTGATCGACGTGGGCGATTATCGCGATGTTCCTAAGGTCTTTTCGATCGGTGCTCATGGCGGCTTGGGAGAGTAGGGGACGGGCGCTCCCGGCGGTCCCTCAACGACGAAGCCCGCCTGGCGGCGGGCTTCGGACTGCTGAAAGCGTTTAGCGAAACTACTGCTGCTGAACGCTCGCGGCGGCCGGGCCCTTGGGGCCTTCTTCGGACTCGTAGCTCACTTTGGCGCCCTCGGTCAGGGACTTGAAGCCCTCACCCATGATGGCGCTGTGATGAACGAAGACGTCCTTCGAGCCGTCGTCGGGCGTAATGAACCCGTAGCCCTTGTCGTCGCTGAACCACTTGACAGTTCCAGTCGGCATGCATTGCCTCCACTTCATGTGCTGCGAACGCGGAGGATGCAAAAGCAACGACTGCGAGCGCTACGCACAACTTTTGCCGGTACTAGCCGGCCCTAACGGACGGGACCGTAGCAGGATCCCTCCCGGTGGGAGGCGAAAAACGGCGTCTGGCGGCGTCCGGGGGCAGATCTAGCGTTGCCTCCGTGCGCTTCCTCGACAGCATCGACCGCGAGGAGATCGCCGCCCTGCTCGAGCGCGACGAGTTCTTCTGGCTCGATCTGATCGACCCCGGCGTGCCGGAGTCCCACCACCTGCAGGAAGCTTTCGGCTTCCACCCGCTCGCCCTCGAGGACATGCTGAAACGCGACCAGCGCCCGAAGCTCGAGGACTACGACGATTTCATGTTCCTCGTCTACTACGGGGCCGGCCGCAAGGGCGGTGAGTCGCGGCTGGAAGAGGTGCACGCCTTCCTCAGCGGCGGCTACCTGGTCACCTCGCACCGCCACCCGTGCCCGGCCCTCGACGAAGCCCGCGAGCGCCTCTCCCAGCAGGAGCCCCGCTCCGAGCAGTTCGTCGTCTATCGCGTCATCGACGCCCTCACCGACAGCTTCTTCCCCACCCTGGAGCGGCTCGACGACGAGATCGAGGTGCTCGAAGACGAGGTCTTCGAACGCTCGGGCGACGACCAGCTACAGCGGATCACCAAGCTGCGGCGGGAGCTGGTCGAACTGCGCCGGGTGGCAGCCCCGCAGCGCGACCTGCTGGCCCGCGGAATCGACGAAATCGCCGCCATCCCGGGCCTGGAAGCCGACTCCCGGACCTACTTCCGCGACGTCTACGACCACGCGATCCGCATCGCCGACCAGATCGACTCCTACCGCGACCTCCTCGCCGGCACCCGCGACGCCTACCTCTCGGTCGTCTCCAACCGCCTCAACCAGATCACCAAGCAGCTGACGGTCGTGGCGACGATCTTCCTCCCGCTCGGCTTCGTCGTCGGCTTCTTCGGCCAGAACTTCAAGTGGCTGGTGGTCAACATCGACTCCGCCGCCGCCTTCTGGGTCCTCGGGGTCGGCGGGCTCCTCCTTTCCGTCGCCGCTCTCCTCGCCTGGTTCCGGCGAGCCTCTTACCTCTGAGCCGGGTTTAGGGAGGGAGATGATCGGCCGATACGGTTGGCAGATGCTCCGACGCCGAAACCGCCGCGGAGCCGCAGCCGCGCTTGCGGTGGCGGCGCTCGCCGTCGCTCTGCTGGCTACGGCCGCCTCCGCCAAGCCCCTGAAGAAGGCCAACGGCGGGCTCTCGCCGGTGCTGGCGACGCTCGCCAAGCCCTCTGTCCGGGCGCTGCCGCCGCAGCGCCGGGCAAAGCGTCTCGGGGTCGCCCCGAGCGGCCCGGGCAGCCTCCTGCGAAAAGGCGGTCGGGTCCTGACCCGAGTCAGCTTCGACCACGGGGCGCTGCACAGCCGCGCCGCGATCCAGGCGACGGGCTCCAAGGTCCTGCGCGCCAGCCGCCGCGCTCAGTCGGCGACTGTCGCCGTCGCCCCCGCCGACCTCGAGGCGCTGGCCGCGATCCCGACCGTGGTGAGCGTCACCCCGCTCCGCGCCCCGGTCTTTTCATTCGGACCCTGTGAAGGCGGCTCCGTCGTCTCCGAGGGAGTGACCCAGTTGAACGCCCAGCCGGCGCGGGAACAGTTCACCGTCGAAGGCTCCGGCGTCACTGTCGGGGTCCTCTCCGATTCCTTCAACAAAGCCACCGAAGCGGCCCTCGGCGGCCCGATCGCCACCCACGCCCAAGAAGACGTCGAAACTGAGAACCTGCCTGGGGCGGCGAACGAATGCGTCGGACAGGAAGACGGCGTCGACGTGCTCGAAGACTTCGAATCGCCCGAATCCACCGACGAGGGCCGCGGCATGGAGCAGATCGTCCACGACATGGCTCCCGGCGCCTCCCTGGCCTTCGCCACCGCCTACGAAACCGAAGAAGACTTTGCGAGCAACATCGAAGCGCTCGCGAGCGCCGGCAACGCCGACGTGATCGTCGACGACGTCGGCTACTTCGAAGAGCCGTTCTTTCAGGACGGCCCGGTCGCGAAGGCCGTCAACAAAGTCAGCGGCGAAGGCGTGACCTACCTCTCATCTGCCGGAAACGACAACCTCTTCGATGGCGAAGGCAACGAAATCGCCTCTTGGGAAGCGCCGGAATACCGCGACTCCGGTGGCTGCCCCCACGATGTCGCCGCGCTCGCCGCGGGCGGCTTCAAAACCTCCCACTGCCTTGACTTCAACCCCGGGGCCGCCGCCGACCGCACCTTCGGGATCAAAGTCGAAGCCGGCGAGGTCCTCAGCGTCGACCTGCAGTGGGCGGAACCATGGGAAGGGGTCGAAACCGACCTCGACGCGTTCCTCCTCAACGCCGAAGGCGAACTGATCGCGCTCGAATTCACCGAAAACGAAAAAACCGGCCGGCCGCTGGAGATCCTCCAGTGGATCAACGAAAGCGCCGCCACCCAGACCGTCCAACTGGTGGTAAACCGCTACAGCGGCCCCGGGGCCCGGCTCAAGTTCATCCTCCTCGAGAACGGCGGCGGCGTCACCGGGATCGAGTACCCGAAATCCGGAAGCGGCGACGTGGTGGGCCCCTCGATCTACGGCCATGCCGGCTCCGCCAGCGCGATCGCCGTCGGAGCGGTGCCCTTCAATAACTCCGCCGCACCCGAGCCCTACTCCTCCCGCGGCCCGGTCACCCACTACTTCGAAGAAGTGACCGGCACCACCACCCCGGCGGTCCCGATCCCCGGCGGCGAAGTCCTCTCCAAGCCCGACGTCGCCGCCACCGATTGCGGCCAGACGACCTTCTTCGCCCGCGAACCGATAGCCGAACCGGGGATCTGGCGCTTCTGCGGAACCTCCGCGGCGGCGCCGCATGCCGCCGGGGCGGTCGCGCTGATGCGGCAGGCGGCGCCCTTGGCGAGCCCTGCCCTGCTGCGTGAATCCCTCCTCGGTACCGGCTCGCCCGTTGGCCTCTTCACCCGCTGCGCGGTCGGCGGTGGCCTGGTCGAAACGGTCAAGGCGGTCGAAGCGGCACGGGAAGAGTTCATCCCGTCTCCGCCAGGCGAATGCGAAGCGCCGGAATCGCCGCCCGGCGAAGTCTTCGTCGCCCCCGGCGAATGGGGCCGCGAAAACCCGCCAGTAGTTGAACCGCCGCCGCCTCCTCCGCCTCCTCCGCCCCCGTCCGTGACTCCTGAGACGGCCTTCGCCAAGCACCCGAAGGCGAAGCTGCGGATCCACGCGGGCAAGGTCACGCTCGTCTTCCGCTTCCGCTCCGACCAGAGCGGCGTCACCTTCCTCTGCAAGGTCGACAAGGCCGCCTTCCACACTTGTGGCGCCAAGCTCTCCCATGCCTTCAAGCCGGGCAAGCACGTGGTCAAGGTGAAGGCGCGGAGCGCCGCGGGACTAGTCGACCCGACTCCAGCTGTCTTCCGGTTTCGGGTCGAACGGGTCCGCTGAGGCCCCCGCGCGCGGGGGCGCCGATCGTGCCTGCCGCCGCATCACCCAGTGGCCGGCCCCGAGCAGGAGCAGCAGCGCCATCGCGCTGCCGAGCACCAGCGGGTCCGTCAGCGAGAGCCCCTCGAGACGGGTGCCGAAGTAGACGGCGATCGCGGTGATCGGCAGGTAGCCGAGCGCGGTGGTCCAGACGAAGCGCCAGAGCGGGACCCGCGCCGCTCCGGCGGCGTAGGAGACGACGCTGAAGGGGAGGATCGGGATCAGCCGCATCGCCAGCAGCAGGGTCGGGCCGCCGCGCTCGATCCTCGCCTCGATCCGCTCGAAGCGATCGGCCCCGAACCAGCGGTCGAGCAGCGGCCGCGCGACCCGGTGCCCGACCGCCCAGCAGAGCAGGCCCGAAAGCACCCAGCCGACCGTCATCAGCAGCACCCCCGGCACGAACCCGTAGGCGAAGCCGGCGGCGGCGTCGACGATCTCGGCCGGGTAGAAGACGACGGCGTGCAGCAGCGCCAGCGCGAGCAGCAGCAGCGGGCCGCCGGCGCCGAGCCGGTCGATCTGGTGGCGGACCTCGGCGTTGTCGCCCTGGACCGCCGCCGTCGCCGCTTCCCGCAGCGGCTCGACCAGCACCACCAGCGCTCCGAGCAGCAGCAGCCCGAGCAGGGTGATCCCGATCTCGGTCAGCGGTAGGCGGTTGCGCTCCACGTCCCTAGGCTAGGCGCATCGACGCTGCCCGGCGACGGGCTAGTGCCGCAGCCGCTCCGCGAGGCCGGAATACCGGCCGCCGCCGTCGCCCCGCCGCACCGCCGACTCCAGCGCCGCCCGGTCGCCGACCAGGACGCAGCTCTGGCGGGCGCGGGTGATCGCCGTGTAGAGGAGCGGGCGGGAGAGCATCCGCGAGTGGGAGCGGCTGCAGACCCCGACCACGACCGGCACCTCGCAGCCCTGCGCCTTGTGGACCGAGATCGCGTAGGCGAGGCGCAGGGTCGCGGTTTCGTCGTAGGGGATGACGAGGGCGCCGCCGTCGTCGCAGTCGACGAGGATCGTTTCCTCGTCGGGGTCGTCGGCGCGGAGGAAGACGATCGAGCCGTTCATCAAGCCCAGCTCGTGCGCGTTGCGGGTCTGGATCAGGCGGTCGCCGATCCGGAAGCGGTCGTTCAGCGCCCGCTTGCCGTGCGGGTTGAGCTCCGCCCGCAGGCGCTCGTTGAGGGCGTCGATCCCGGCCGGTCCCCGGTACATCGGCGCCAGCACCTGGACCTCGCGGATCGGGTCGACGGCGAAGCGGGCCGGCGCCCGCTCGGCAACCACCTCGACGACGGTCTCCAGCGTCCGCTCCGGGGTGCCCCGCTCGATGAAGAAGAAGTCGTGGTCCTGGTCGGGGCCGGGCTCGAGGTGGGGAGGGCGGCCGTGGTTGATCTCGTGGGCGGCGGTGGTGATCATCGAGCGCGCCGCCTGGCGGAAGATCTGGGTCAGCCGCACCACCGGCACCGCCTCGGAGTCGATCAGGTCCTCGAACGGCTTGCCGGCGCCGATCGGCGGCAGCTGGTCGGCGTCGCCGACGAAGACCACGTGGGTGCTCTCGGCCAGGCCGCCCAGCAGCACCTCCATCAGCCGCAGGTTCAGCATCGAGGACTCGTCGACGATGATCAGGTCGACCGGCAGCGGCCGGCCCGGCCGGAACGCCGGTTCCCGTCCCGGCATCCACTCGAGCAGCCGGTGGATCGTCTGCGCCTCGTGCCCGGTCGTCTCCGCCAGCCGGCGGGCAGCGCGCCCGGTCGGCGCGCAGAGCGCGATCGTCGCGTTCGCCGCTTCCGCCTCGGTGACGATCTCCTTCGTGCACATCGTCTTGCCGACGCCGGGGCCGCCGGTGAGGACCGAGACGCGCGCTTCGAACGCGGCACGCACCGCCGCCCACTGCTCGTCGGTGAGCTTGCCCCGTGGCTGCTCGCCCGGCTCGTGCTCGAGGTGGGGAGGGGCAGCGGCGCGGCGGGCCAGCGAGGCCGCCACCTCGAGCTCGCTGGCGTGCGTCCCCTCGCGGTAGACGCGGCCTTCGTCGTCGCGCAGCCCACGCGCTTCGATCAGCACCTCGGGGTCCGCCGCCAGCCCCAGCAGCCGCGCGGTCCGCCGCGTCAGCTCCTCCAGCGGCAGGTAGCTGTTGCCCTGCTGCTCGGCCTCGACCAGGGCGTAGAGGGCGGCGGCCTGGGCGCGGGCGCTCGACTCCGGCGGCACGTCGGCAGCGAGGGCGATCTTGTCGGCGCGGGCGAAGCCGACGCCGTCGATCTCGGTCAGCCGGTAGGGGTCCTCGTGCAGGATCGTCATCGAGCGCTCGGCGTAGCGGGCGTGGATCGGCGCCGCCAGGTGGGCAAGGCCGTGCGGCGCCAGTTGCACGTGGAGGTCGCGGATGGCGCGGCTGGCGTGCCACGATTCGGTCGCGGCGGCGGCCTGGTCGCCGCTGACCCCCCGCAGCGAGGAAAAGACCCGCTGCGGGTCGGCGGCGATCGCCTGCATCACTCCCTCGCCGTGCTCGTCGACCAGCCGTTCCGCCCGGGCCGGGCCGATGTGCCGCAGCGTGGTCAGGTAGGCGACCTGCCCCTCGCGATCGGCCGGATCCAGCGGCAGCGCGCCCTGTGCCCGCAGCTGCCGTCCGTAGCGGCTGTGGGTCTGCCACTCGCCGCTGACTTCGGCGCGGTCTCCGGCGGATAGGTGGGCGACCGGGCCGACCAAGGCGAAGCCGAGCCCTTCGCCGTCGGCCTCCCGCACCTCGAGCACCGCGTAGCCGTCGTCCTCGGCCCGGTAGATGACGCCGAGGACCTCGACCGTCCCGCTGTAGGAGGCGGCGTCGGCGTCGAAGAGGGTCGCGGTTCCGGGCACGCACCAAAGCTAGCCCGCGGCGAGGCGGGACTCGCCCCTCCGAGCCCGCAGTTTCCGCCGAGCGCTGGGGCTCAGCCTGTGCTCAGCCTCCGGACGGCTCCGCCAGTTGCTCGTCGATCTGCTTGCGCAGCGCCTCGCAGACCGCGTCGACGTCGGGGTTGTGGCGCTCGGCGGCGAGGACGCCGAGCATGATCTCCGCGTCGGGCCGGGACAGGGTCAGGGTTACCGTCGTCTGGTTCATGGATCCTCCTCCTCGTGGGAACGACGACATCGTCCGCCAAAGCGCCGCAAATTCCAAACGGCCTCTGCGACCACTGCCGCCACCAGCGGCTCGTCCCCAACACCCGCGGCTCGGTCTTCTCGCTCTGCGAGCGGTCGAAAAGCGACCCGGCCTTTCCCCGCTACCCGCGGGTGCCGGTGCTCAGCTGCCCGGGCTTTGAGCCGGCTGCGGACCCCGCTCCCGGGCCGCCCCGATAGCGGCCCCGATCAGGCCCAGCCCGAAGATCCCCGCGGCGAGCCCGACGATGACCCCGAGGACCGGGACGAGGGCCAGCGCCCGCAGCACCGCGAGCCCCGCGAGGAAGGCGAGGAAGCGGGAGCGCGGCGCCTTCACGAGGCGGGCTCCGAGTGCCCAGGCGGCGACCACGTAGGCGACCGCGGCAAGGGGCAGCAGCGCCAGCAGGATCGCCAGCGCCAGCGGCAGGCCGACCAGCGTCACGGCGGCGATCACCGCCGCCACCGGCAGACAGATCGCGATCGCGATGCCGATCGCGATCACCGGCCCCAGGCGCTCCTGGGAGCGGTCGCGGAGCGCGTCGGCGGCCCGCGGGCTGATCAGGATCAGCAGGCAGCCGAGGAGCGCGGCCGAGATCCCGACCCCGAGCCAGAAGACGAAGGCGCCGACCAGCGGGAAGACGCCGAAGGAGTCGGGCAGGTCGGCGTGGGTGACGTCGCCGGTCACCCGCGCGTCGCCCGCCACCGTCGGGCGCTCGTCGCCGTAGCGGACGTCGCCCTCGATGTGGGCGGAGGGCAGGACCCTCGCCTTGCCGCCGAGGGTGACGAGGTCGCCGTCGATGCTGCCGGAGACGAGGGCGTCGCCGGCGACCAGGACCACGTCGCTTTCGGAGTGGCCGCGCAGGACGACGTCGCCGTCGACGACGAAGACGCCGTCCACCGTTTCGCCCCGGGGAATGGTGACGTCGCCGGAGACGACGACCACCGTTTCCCCGTCCGCGCCCGAGGTTCGGGCGGCACCGGCCGCCGCCGGCAGCGCCAGGGCGGCCAGCGCGATCAGGACGAGGAGGGACGAGACGCGTCGCAAACCACCCTCAGCCTAGCTCGCCATCGGGTCAGGTTCACCCAACTTGCTGATCGCCGGCGCCTCGTAGACGGCGCCGGGAACGCCGCCGACGATGACCATCCGGATTCCCTCCGGCCCCGGCCAGACCTTGCGCTTCGTGCCCGAGGCGACCCGGACCATGTGGTCGGGGTCGAGCGGGAAGCGCTCGCCGTCGATCTCGATCTCGCCGCCGCCGCGGATCGCCATGAAGACCTCCTCCTGGCCGTCCTCGGCGTGGTCGTGCTCCGGGTAGCGGTCGAAGTTGGGCGGCATGTCGATCACCTGCAGGCCGAAGGACTCCACCTCCAGCTCCGCCCGCGCCCGCTTGAAGCCGCCCAGATAGACGGCCTCCATCTCGTCGATCTTCTTCACCGTGTAATCGCTCATCGCTTTCCTCCATCTCGTTCCTCCCGCTCCCAAAGGCGGCCTGAACGAACGTTCGTGCTTTTTTATACCCTTGGTGTGTGACCCCCGTCACTGAGAAGGGATCGACGACGCGGGCGGCGATCCTCGAGCGCGCCGTCGACCTCGCCTCGGTCGAGGGGCTGGAGGGGCTGACGATCGGGCGCCTCGCCGCCGAGCTGGGGATGAGCAAGAGCGGCCTCTTCGCCCATTTCGGCTCCAAGCAGGAGCTGCAGCTGGCGACGATCGACGCCGCCGCGGGGCGCTTCCGGGCCGCCGTGGTCGCGCCCGCGCTGGAGGCGCCGGAGGGGGCGGAGCGGCTGCGGGCGATGGGGGAGCGGTTCCTCCTCCAGCAGCGCCAGTACTCGGGCGGCTGCTTCTGGGCGGCCGCCTCGGCCGAGTACGACGACCGGCCCGGTCCCGTCCGCGACGCGATCGCCGCCGCCCTGGACGCCTGGATGGTCGCCCTGGTGCGCGAAGCGGCGGCCGCCGGCGTGGCACGACCGGAGCGCTTCGCCTTCGAGCTCTACGCGCTGGTGATGGGCGCCAACTCGCGCTTCCGGCTGAGCGGCGACGAGCAGGTCTTCCGCTACGCCCGCGAAGCGCTCGACAAGCTGCTGAACGAGCTTCCCTAGGGTTTGTCGCGCCCAGTCCCCGGTTAGAAGGAGCTCGAGATGGACGTCGCGATCGGTCTTCCCAACGCAGTCCCCGGCACCAGCGGCGAGCAGGCGGCCTTCGAGGGGGCCGGCTGCCAGGAGCTCTTCCTATTCCCCAGCTCCAGCGACCCCCAGCAGGTCGACCTCCTCGCCGACGCTGCGGGCTTGTAGCGCGGCGGTGCCGGACGATCTGCCGATCCTCCTCTTCGCCGGCCCGGCCGAGCTCGAGGCCTGGCTGGAGGAGAACCACGACTCCTCCGGGGGGATCTGGCTGAAGATCGCGAAGAAAGGCGCGCCCGAGCCGAGCGTCACCTACGCGGAGGCGCTGGAGCTGGCGCTCTGCTTCGGCTGGATCGACAGCCAGAAGCGCGGCTTCGACGACCGCCACTTCCTCCAGCGCTTCACCCCGCGCCGGCCGCGCGGCCGCTGGTCCCGGATCAACCGGGAGAAGGCGGAAGCGCTGATCGAATCGGGCAAGATCCGCCCGAGCGGCCTGGCCGAGGTTGAGGCGGCCAGGGCCGACGGCCGCTGGGAGGCCGCGTACGAGGGACAGCGGACGGCGCAGGTGCCGCCCGACCTCCAGAGCGAGCTCGACTCCAACCCGGCGGCGGCAGAGTCCTTCGCCGCGCTCGACGGCGCCAACCGCTACGCGATCGTCTACCGGCTGAACGACGCGAAGAAGCCCGAGACGCGCGAGCGGCGACTGCGGAAGTTCGTCGCCATGCTCGAGCGCGGCGAGAAGATCCACGACTAGGACGGCGGCTCAACCCCGAGGGGTCAGCTGCTTCACACGGTCGTTGAATATCCGCCAGCGCCGCTCGTTCTGGTGGATCAGGACGGCGGCTTCGCTGCTGATGTCCGCCGCCCGGTCGAGCAGCTCCGCCGCCGAGAAGAGGTAGGCGGGCGCCCTGCGCTCGCCCGCCAGGTCCTCCCGCAACGCCGCCGGGCTGAAGTCGACTTTCCCGAGGATGGTGACGCTGCGCTCGAGCAGGTGCGAGTGGAGCTGGAACAGGCTCGCCGTCTGCCAGTTGTTGGCGATGATCCGGTGTCGCTCGCCGAGCAGGTCGGCGAGCTCGGGGTACCCGAGCAGAGCCTCGGCCACGCCCCACGAAGCCTGCATCGCGTTCGCCAGCCACTCGCCGCCTTCCATCGAGGTCGCGGCCTTTGACTTCAGCTCCGCCTTCATTTCCGCGATCTCCGTCGGCTCCCCCTGGCCCTCCATGAAGAGGACGCCGCTCTCCTCGATCGCGCGCTCGTCGTTGAGGTCCTCGGCCCCGGCATACGGACTCGGCGCCGGGCTCTCGGCCGGAGCTACCACCTGCCACCGCTCCGCCAGCGCCTTCAGCGTGCGGGAGGCTCGCTGCAGCCGCAGCGCCTCCTCGAGTCCGTCGAAGGAGTAGTGCTTCTCGTGCTCGCGGTGGTAGCGCGAGAGGTTCTCGACGATCTCCAGCAGCGGATCGGCCACGCCCCGATTCTCGCGCAACCTAGACTGGCCGTGTGGACCGCAGCCGCCTCCAGCAGGTCCTCGCCGCCGCCGGCGAGCCCTCCTACCGCGCCTCCCAGGTGTGGGAGTGGGTCGCGCGCGGCGCCCGCTCCTACGAGGAGATGACGAACCTGCCGGCGGCGTTGCGCGCGCGGCTGGCGGCGGAGGTGCCGCTCTCGACCCTTGCCGTCGCCGCCGAGGCGAAGTCGGACGACGGCACCGTCAAGACGCTCTTCCACACCGGCGACGGGCGGCCGCTGGAGGCGGTGCTGATGCGCTACCGCGACGGCCGCCGCTCGGTCTGCGTCTCTTCGCAGTCGGGCTGCCCGCTGACCTGCACCTTCTGCGCCACCGGCCAGATGAAGTTCGGCCGTAACCTCGGGGTCGACGAGATCCTCGACCAGGTGCTCCACTTCCGCCGCCTCGAGCAGATCGACCACGTCGTCTTCATGGGGATGGGGGAGCCGACGATGAACATCGACAACGTCCTCGCCGCCTGCGAGCGCCTGCCCGACCTCGGCGTCACCCACCGCCGCACCGCGATCTCGACGGTCGGCTGGGTGCCGGGGATCGACCGCATCGCCGAATGCGAGATGCCGATCAGCCTGGCGCTCTCCCTGCACGCGCCCAACGACGGCCTGCGCTCGCAGCTGATGCCGGTCAACGAGCGCTACCCGATCGCCGAGGTCCTGGCCGCCTGCGACCGCTACCGCGCCGCCCGCCGCCGCAAGGTCTTCGTCGAGTACGTGATGCTCGACGGCGTCAACGACCACCCCGAGCACGCCCGCGAACTGGCCCGGCTGCTCGACCCCCGCGTCTACAAGGTCAACCTCATCCCCTACAACCCGACCGGAAGCTACGACGGCTCCTCGCCGGAGCGGATCGAGAGCTTCCGGGCGATCCTCGCCGAGCACCGCGTCACCGCCACCGTCCGTCTCACCCGTGGCCGCGACATCGACGCCGCCTGCGGGCAGCTGGCCGCGTCAGCCGGTTGACGGCAGCGGAAGTTGCTCTTCGAACACAGAGGTGGTGCGGAGAATTGGCAGTAGCGCCTTGTTCCGTGCAGACGAAAGGTTACGGTAGGATCATGGAGACGATGGAGATCCGACCGACCGAAAAGCGCCTCGACGACCTCAACGCCCGGATGTCCGAAGGCTTCGGGCGCGTCCATCGCGAGATCGACGGCCTCGACGCTCGAATGAACGAGGGCTTCACACGCGTCGACAAGCGGATCGACGGTCTCGACGCGCGGATGGACCAGGGCTTCAACCGCGTCGATGGAGACATCCGCGAACTCCGGAGCGACGTCAAAGGCCTGCGCGGCGAGATGAATGAGCGCTTCGCCGCTGTCGACGCTCGCTTCGCCGCAGTTGATGCTCGCTTTGAGGCTGTCGATGCCCGTTTCACTGGGGTAGACGCCCGATTCGATTCGATAGACGCTCGCTTCGACGCGATGCATCAAACGATGATGCGCGGCTTCTTCGCGATCGGCGGGATCAACGTGACGCTCTTTCTTGCTTTCGCCGGCCTCCACGGTCTCTAGCTCAACTTGATCGAGGGCGTAGAGAAACTGGCTGCCCAGCCAGTTACGATCCCGGCATGGCCACGGTCGACACCACGACGCCGGTCGCGCGGCCGCCGCAGATGTCGGCGAACCCCGTGCGGAGGGTCGCCGACGATCTCTTCGCCGAGTGGCGGGGAAGGGGCAAGTTCCCGCCTGGGCCAACGAATTTCAGCCGCACCCGAACGCTGCAGATCGCCCACGACCCGCTGCCGTTGCTGCTCGGCGCCTACGAAGAGTTCGGTCCGATCTTCACGATGCGGCTGCTCCACTCGCCGGTGGTCTTCATGCTCGGGCCGGAGGCCAACCACTTCATCACCGTCGGCCATCCGGAGAACTTCCACTGGCGCGAGTCCAGCTTCGGCGATCTGATCCCGCTCCTCGGCGACGGTCTGCTGACCGTCGACGAGGACTTCCACGACCGCGCCCGGGCGATCATGATGCCCGCCTTCCACCGCGAACAGGTCGCCGCCGCGACCGAGGCGATGGTGATCGAGGCCGACCGCGCGATCGACGCCCTCCCGGTCGGCGAGGTGGTCGACGTCTACGAGTGGATGCGCAACCTGGCGATGCGGATCGCGATGCGGGCGCTGCTCGGGCTCGACCCCGACGAGGCCGGCAAGGGCGCCGCCGCGGCCGAGCACTTCGAGCGCGCCCTCAGCTACTACGGGATCGACTTCCACCTGCGCCTGCTGCGTGGCCCGGGCTCCCCCTGGCGCAAGATGGTCGCCTCGCGTGAGGTCCTCGACGAGATCGTCTTCGGCGAGATCAAGCGACGCCGCGCCCAGCCCGACGCCGACCGGCGGGACATCCTCAGCCTCCTGGTCGCCGTCCGCGGCGAAGGCGGCGAGGAATTCAGCAGCCGCGAGATCCGCGACCAGGTGATGACCCTGATGTTCGCCGGCCACGACACCTCGACCTCGACCCTCACCTTCATGCTCCACGAGCTGGCCCGCCACCCGGACGTGACCCGCAGGCTGCGCGAGGAGCAGGACCGCGTCCTCGACGGTGCCGACCCGACTCCCGAGCAGCTCGAAAAAGAGATGCCCTACCTCGACATGGTGCTCGACGAGGTCCTGCGTCTCTACCCACCGGCCTGGATCGGCCCCCGCCGCGCCGTCCGCGAGTTCGAGTTCGGCGGCTACACCGTTCCCCGCGGCGCCTACGTCAACTACTGCTCCTGGGCCAGCCACCGCCTCCCGGAAGTCTTCCCCGAGCCCGAGGCCTTCATCCCCGAGCGCTTCGCCCGCGAGCGCAAGGCCGCCCTGCCCCGGGGTGCCTACGTCCCCTTCGGCGGCGGTTCCCGCATCTGCATCGGCAAGCGCTTCGGCCAGACCGAGGTGAAGCTGGTGGCGACGAAGCTGTTGCGGCGCCTCCAGGTCGACGCCCTCCCGGGCCGCACGATGACGATCCGCCAGATGCCGACGCTCTCTCCGCAGGGCGGCCTAAAGATGCGGATTAGGAACCGGCCTTAGCCTCATTGGCGATGCCCCTCGTCGCCACCGAGGCCTGGCCCGCCGTCTTCGGCGGCTTGATCCCGATCATCGGCCTTGCCGCCATCGGCTACCTGATCTACCACGCAGTCCGCGCGCCGGACGACAAGGAAGACGAGCAATGAAAAGGGCGCCCGCAGGCGCCCTTTTCAGCTCGAATCCGGAGCTGCTTACTTGATGAAGAGCATCTCCTCGTACTTGGGCAGCGGCCAAAGGTCGTCGGCGACGACCTTCTCCAGCTTGTCGGCCGCGTCGCGGACCCTGTCCATCGCCGCCAGCTGCTTGTCGCGGACGTGGACCGCCATCTCCAGCCCCTCGAGGCCGGGGTCGGCGTTTGCCGCCTCCAGCTCGCCCAGCGAGGTGACCAGCTCGTCGACCAGCTCGCGGACTTCGCCCTCGAGCGAGGAGACGCCGGCCTCGCCGATCAGGGCGAGGTGGCGCAGGGCCGCCGGCAGGATCATCGTCTTGGCGATC
Organism: Solirubrobacterales bacterium; assembly: GCA_035693065.1. Taxonomy (GTDB): domain Bacteria; phylum Actinomycetota; class Thermoleophilia; order Solirubrobacterales; family 70-9; genus VAYN01. Next base: position 23,253 of record DASSHE010000038.1, on the reverse strand, counting down.
GAGAAGGCGGTCTCGGCCTCGATGTTGCCGCGCAGCCAGTACTGCTCGACCCAGACCTCGTAGCGGGACTCGAGCTCGCGCTTGGAGAGCACGCTGTACTTTTCGAACGCCTCGACGGTGCTGTCGGCGAGCACCTCGGGCAGCGCGTCCGGGGTGGTGCGGAGGTTCTTGAGGCCGCGTTGCTCGGCCTCCTGGTGCCACTCCTCGGAGTAGTTGTCGCCGCCGAAGCAGACCTGCTTGTTGGCGAGGTAGGACTCTTTGACGAGCTCGATCACCGCCTTCGGCATCTGCTCGCCGGCGTCGAGCTTCGCCTGCAGCTTGCCGGCCAGCTCGTCGATCGCCTCGGCGGCGATCGTGTTGAGGACGGTGTTGGGGAAGGCCAGCGACATGCTCGACCCCAGCGCCCGGAACTCGAATTTGTTGCCGGTGAAGGCGAACGGCGAGGTCCGGTTGCGGTCGCCGCCGTGCATCGGCAGCGGCGGCAGCACCTGCGCCCCGAGGTCGAGGAAGGAGGCCGGCGTGTTGGGGTCGCCTTCGCCGGTGGAGATCGCCTCGAACACTTTTTCCAGCTCGCCACCGAGGAAGATCGAGATGATCGCCGGCGGCGCCTCGTTGGCACCGAGCCGGTGGTCCTGGCCGATGTTTGCGACCGAGGCCCGCAGCAGGCCCTGGTGCTTGTTCACCGCCTGGATCACCGCCGTGCAGAAGAACAGGAAATGGATGTTGTCGGCCGGCGTGTCGCCCGGGTTCAGCAGGTTGGCGCCGGTGTCGGTGCCCATCGACCAGTTGTTGTGCTTGCCGGAGCCGTTGACCCCGGCGAACGGCTTCTCGTGCAGCAGGCAGACGAGGCCGTAGCGGCGGGCGACATTCTCCAGCGTCTGCATCAGCAGTTGCTGGTGGTCGGAGCCGACGTTCGAGTTCTCGAAGATCGGCGCGATCTCGTACTGCGCCGGCGCCACCTCGTTGTGACGGGTCTTCACCGGGATGCCCAGCTTGCGCAGCTCCAGCTCGGACTCGAGCATGAAGGCGAGCACCCGCTCCGGGATCGAGCCGAAGTAGTGGTCGTCGAGCTCGTGGCCCTTCGGCGGCTTGGCGCCGAACAGGGTGCGGCCGGTCGCGATCAGGTCGGGCCGCTCGAAGAAGTACTGCTCGTCGATCAGGAAGTACTCCTGCTCGGGGCCGACGGTGGTGAAGACGCGCCGGGAGTCCTCGTCGCCAAGCAGCCGCAGCGCCTTGATCGCCGAGCGCGAGAGCGCGTCCATCGAGCGCAGCAGCGGGATCTTCGCGTCGAGCGCCTCACCGGTCCAGGATGCGAACGCGGTGGGGATGCAGAGCAGCGCTCCGTTCGGGTTCTCGAGGATGAAGGCGGGGCTGGTCGGGTCCCAGGCGGTGTAGCCGCGGGCCTCGAAGGTGGCGCGGACGCCGCCGGTCGGGAACGACGAGGCGTCGGGCTCGCCCTGGATCAGCTCCTTGCCGGAGAAGCCAGCGATCGACTTGCCTTCTTCCGAGGGCTCGAAGAAGGAGTCGTGCTTCTCCGCGGTCGAGCCGGTCAGCGGCTGGAACATGTGGGTGTAGTGGGTGGCCCCGTTCTCCAGGGCCCACTCTTTCATCGCCTCGGCGACGGCATCGGCGAGGCTCGGGTCGAGCGCCTGGCCGCCGGCGAGGGTCGACTGCAGCTTCTCGAAGACGTCGCCGGGCAGGCGTTCGCGCTGCACGGCGACGGAGAAGACGTTTTCGCCGAAGGGGTTGTTCTCGGGAAGGGTCAGGTCCTGCGCGCCGAGAGCCCCTCCGTTGGAGCTCCACTGCGCTGCGGTTACGTTCTGCTGGCGGATGCGAGTCATCGGTTGCTTCGTCCCTCACTTGGTACGCGATCGGTAGCGAGCGCGATGGATTACGAGTCTCAGTCCCTGGAAAGTGCCTCCAGAGCCTAATGGGGACTCCTTAACCACGCCTTTGTACCGCCGTACAGGGTTGTTCTCCAGCGGTTATCCGTGCTGTCAGCCCGACAGCGGGATCGCCTGGACGAGCCCGAGCGGGTGCCGCATCCGGAAGCCGCCCGTGGGTCGCGGTTCTTCGCTCCAGCCGGGGCCGGTGCGGTCGCCGTCGGTGCTGTAGGAGGTGTCCCAGCGCAGGCCGGCGATCACCGCGAAGACATGTTCCTTGTTCGCGTAGATCCGCACCCAGCTCCCCGCGCCACCGCCGCCCCAGCGCATGAAGCCGGTCGAGTCGAGCGGCGATTCGAGCAGGCCAGCGGCGTGCATCACGTAGCTGACCGAGCCCGAGCAGTCGTAGCCGCGCGAGTTCCAGTTGCGGTGACCGCCGCCCCAGACGTAGGGCCGGTGGCGGATCCGGTTGGCCGCCTCGATCATCGCCTTCACCGCGGGCGGGGCGGAGGGCGGCGCGACGGCGCGGCCGCCGGGCAGCAGCTGCGCTTGCGGGGTCGCGGCAGCCGCACTTGAGCAGAGGCCGATCGCAAGCACTGCCGCGATCGCCCCCGCGAGAAGGTTTGAGATGCCCCTGCGCACTCCCCCGTTTATCGGCGACGCGCTCAGGAGACTTGAGGGAGGTCCGGCGGTGAGCCGGCGGCGATCAGCGCCCCCATCAGAACCCCAAGCAGCAGGTCGCGCAGTTCTTCGCGCTTGAGGTCACGGTGCTCGATCCACGCGAGGCAGGCCCCGTCCATGAACCAGAGCCAGCCGCTGACGGCGATTCGGGCCTTCGGCGTAGCCCCGTTGGGGTAGAGGCCGTCGAGGATCCGCCGCGCCGTCGCATGCCGCACCGTTTCGACCAGCTCGCGGATCTCCGACACCGCGGTCGCGCTCTGGATCAGGTTGCGGTAGGCCACGGAGTTCTCCTCCACCAGCGAGAGGAAGGCGTCGAGGCTGCTCGTCAGCTGCTCCAGGGGAGAGAGGCTCGGGTCGGGTTCGGTCCGCTCCCGCAGTCGCTCCGCCCAGGCGCTCAGCGTCTCCTCGAAAAACGCCTGCTTGCTGGGGAAATAGTGGTAGAGCAGCGCCTTCGAGATCCCCACCTCGGCGGCGATCCTGCTCATCGAGAGCTCGTCGTAGCGGTGGCTGGTGAAGAGCTCCGCGCCGCGCTCGAGGAGCTGGGCACGGCGCTCGTCGACGTCCATGCGGCGGTAGGCGGGGTCACTCATCGGGCGCATTCTACTCCTCTTGTTGACCGTCGGTTGACAAGTTTGTTACGGTTATCAACCGTCGGTCAACAAGCTCTAGTGGAAGGGGAAGTGATGTACAGCGAGAGAATCGATCAACCGCCAACCAACCCGGATGTCCCACCGCCCGCGCCTTTCAACCCGATCTCGAGGATCGAGTTCGAGCGGGTCTTCGGCGGTCGCGTGCTGGCCTGGATCGGCGGCTTCGCGACGCTCCTCGGCGTCGTCTTCCTGATGCGCAGCGCCGTCGACAGCAGCTGGTTCACGGAGGAGATCCGCACCTTGATGGCCGCGTTCGGCTCGCTGCTGCTGCTCGCCTTCGGCCTCTGGATGCACGAAAAGAAGGGACGCCTCGAGGTCGCACGTATCGCCGTCGCCGTCGCCATCCCCGGCCTCTATGCGACGACGGTCGTCGCCAGTCAGGCCTATGACCTGATCTCACCGCTCATCGGCCTCGAGGCGGCGGCGCTGATCGGCGTCCTCGGTGTCTTCATCGCCGTGCGCTGGTCATCGATGCTGGTCGGAAGCGTCGGCATCCTGGGGGCCCTGGCGGTGCCGATGCTGGTCGGTACCGCGTGGGACGGCGGTTCGATCGCCTTCGTCGCCCTGGCGCTCGCCGCCAGCGTCGGCGTCCTCCTCTGGCAGCGCTGGAACTGGCTGGCCCTCGGCGCCTTCGCGGTCTCGGCGCCGCAGTTGCTCGCCTGGATCGACGCCAGCGGGTTCATTTCCTTCGATGGGTCCAGCAACCCGGCCGAACCCGTCCTCCTGGCACTCGCGGTGCTGGTCGGATTCTGGATCCTCTACGCGGCAGCCGCCTTCGGCTATGAGCTGCGAAGCCGTGGGGAAAAAAGCCTTCCGGTTTCTTCCTGGGTCCTGCTCCTCTGCAGCAGCGCGCTGATCGTCGGCGCCGGTGGCATCGTCCTCAACGGCCAGTCGAGCCTTGCCCTCGACGCCTGGATCTTCGGTTTCGCGATCGTCCACCTCCTGCTCGGCATCGCCGCGATCCGGCTCGGCATCCACCGCGAAATCGGTTCGCTCCTGATCGGAGGAGGGATCGGCCTCGGGACCTTCGGCTGCGCGAACGCCTTGGACGGTCCGACCCTGGTGGCCGCCTGGTCGGCCGCGGCCGCGGCGCTCGCTTACCTGGCGACCCGTGCCGACCGCGGCCCGATGCCGGCGCTTTCAGACGCGGATCGGCTGCTGATCGGGGCGGTGACGTTCCTCTGCCTGGCGATCGTCCACGTGCTGTTCGTCGAGGCACCTCCCTACGCGATCGCCGAAGGGGTCGATGACCTCGGCAGCGCCCTGGTCGCGATTGCCTGCTGCGCAGGTGCCGCCTTCGCCTGCTGGTTCTACGGTCGCGAGATCGAACCGAAGGTGGGCACCGTGGCGGGCTTCGTCAGCGCCGCCAGCTTCGTCTACCTCGGCTCAGTCCTGATCATCGACGTCATCGGTGCCGACTCCAGCGGCGAAGCGAGGCAGATCGGTCAGGCCTGGCTCTCGGCCTTCTGGACCGCGACCGGGCTCGGCGCGATCGTCTGGGGCATGCGGCGGAAGTCGCCGAAGGCCCGCCTTGGCGGCCTGGCACTGCTGACGCTCGCGATCGCCAAGGTCTGGACCTACGACCTCGCCGAGCTGGAAGAGGTGGCGCGGGCGCTCTCCTTCGTCGCTCTCGGCCTGCTCCTGCTGGCCGGCGCCTTCGCCTACCAGCGGTTCAGGCCGGAGGAAGGCGAAGGAGAGGTCGACGCGCGGGAACCGCAGGCATCCAGATAGCCTGCGGTTCGCGGCCTCGCCGCGCCAGCAAGCCAAATTCGGGAGGAATCTCAGCAATGTTCGTATCGAAGGCCGCGGTAGTGGGAGGCGGCACCATGGGGGGCGAGATCGCGCAGGCGATCGCGGCCGCCGACATCCCGGTCGTCGTCAAGGACATCGATCAGAAGTTCGTCGACGCGGCCGTCGAGAAGGCCCGCGGTGTCACCGAGGGCCAGCTCGCCCGCCTCGTCAAGAAGGAGAAGCTGACCCAGGAGCAGGCCGACGCGCGGCTGGCCGAAGTGATGGGGAACGTCACCGGCACCACCAGCTACGAGGAGTTCGGCGACGTCGATTTCGTGATCGAGGCGGTGCCGGAGCGGATGGAGATCAAGCAGGCCGTCTTCCGCGAGCTCGACGCCGCCACCCCCGGCCACGCGATCCTCGCCTCCAACACCTCCTCACTCTCGATCACCGAGATCGGCGAAGCGACGCTGCGGCCCGACAAGGTCGTCGGCTTCCACTTTTTCTACCCGGCCTCGATCATGCCGCTGGTCGAGGTGATCGTCGGCGAGGACAGCTCGCAGGAAACCGCCACCGCCGCATACAACTTCGCCCAGGCGATCAAGAAGCAGCCGATCGTCTGCGGCGAGGTGCCGGGCTTCGTCGTCAACCGGATCCTGATGGCGACGATGGGGGAGATCTGGCGCGCCCAGGAGGAGCAGGGGCTCTCGCTGAAGGCGATCGACGAGGCGATCGCCGGCGCCCAGTTGGCGCCGATGGGGCCCTTCTTCCTCACCGACCTGCTCGGGCTCGACACCGTCCTCCACGTCGCCGAACACCTCAACGAGTCCTACGGCGAGAGCTTCTACGTCCACCAGGGGCTGCAAAAGCTCGTCGGCGAAGGCAAGCTCGGCGCCAAGACCGGTGGCGAGGGGTTCTTCAAGGACGGCGAGCAGAACGTCCCCGGGGATGCCGCGCCCGACGGCGAGGAGCTGGTGGCGATGTTCTCCAGCCGCGCCCTGATCGAGGCCTGCCTGCTGGTCGAGGAGGGGATCTGCTCGGTCCGCGACATCGACCTCGGGATGATGGCCGGGGCCGGCCTCGACCCGCGCAAAGGCCTGCTGCCGCCGTTCTGGAAAGCCGACGTGACCGGCCTCGACCAGGTGCTGGAGACGATGGAGCGCCTGGAGGAGAAGCACGGCGAGCGCTTCAGTCCGCCGCTCACCCTGAAGCGCCTGGTCGCCCAGCGCCGCTACGGGCTCGGGACCGGCCAGGGCTTCTACCCCTACCCGCAGCCAGACGAGGGCGAGCAGACCGAGACGGTGAAGCTGGAGACCCGCGACGGGGTCGCGGTCGCCTGGCTCGCCAACCTGCCGATGAACGCGGTCTCGCCACAGGTGATCAACGACCTCGGGATTGTCTGGGAGAAGGTCAAGGCCGCCGAGGGCGTCGGCGCGATGGTGATCGCCTCCTCGGTGCCGGTGGTCTTCTCCGCCGGGGCAGACATCAAGGCCTTCACGACCATGGACGAAGGCAGCGGCGCCGAGCTGATCAACAAGGCGCACGCGCTGCTGCGCGACTTCGGCCGCAGCCGCGTCGCCACGATCGCGGCGGTCAACTCGATCGCCTACGGCGGCGGCTGCGAGGTGGCGATGGCCTGCGACGTGCGAATCGCCGCCGAGGCCGCCGTCTTCGGCCAGCCCGAGGTGAAGCTGGGGATCATCCCCGGCTTCGGCGGCACCCAGCGCCTGGCCCGCCTGGTCGGTTCGAACAAGGCGCTGGAGATGAACCTCATCGGCGACGCCGTCCTCTCCGAGGAGGCGCTCGAACTCGGGCTCGTCAACCGCGTCGTCCCCGACCACGAGCTGTTCGAGACGGCGCTGATGTGGGGCCGCAAGCTCGCCGCCCAGGCGCCGGTCGCGGTCGAGCAGATCAAGACCGTCTCCGCCAAGGGCGAACTCGACGACGGGATCGAGGCCGAGAAGCAGGGCTTTGCGGCCGCCTTCTCCAGCGAGGACGCGAAGGAGGGCATCGGCGCCTTCCTCGCCAAGCGCACCCCGAAATGGAGCGGCAAGTAGCGACCACCGAGGTGGAGCGACTGGCCGAGCTGCTCGGCCAGTCGCATGGCGCCGTCGCCCTCACCGGCGCCGGCGTCTCGGTGCCGTCGGGCATCCCCGACTTCCGCAGTCCCGGGACCGGGCTGTGGGAGAACGTCGACCCGATGGAGGTCGCTCACATCGACGTCTTCGAGCGCGACCCGGAGCGCTTCTGGCGCTACTACCGGCCGCGCTTCCAGACCCTCGGCGACAAACAGCCGAACCCGGCTCACGAGGCGCTCGCCGAGCTCGAGCGGCGCGGCCTGATCGAGGGGGTGATCACCCAGAACATCGACCGCCTGCACCGGGCGGCGGGTTCGCGGGAAGTGGTCGAGGTGCACGGCTCGATCGAGACCTCCTCCTGCCTCGCCTGCGAGACCGCCTTCGGCCTCGAGGAGGTCGAAGCCCTCTTCGACGAGCGCGGCGTCGCGGTCTGCGCCGAGTGCGGCGGCGCCGTCAAACCGGACGTCGTCCTCTTCGGCGAGCTGCTGCCCGAGGCGGCGATCGGCCGCGCCGCCGAGCTGGCCGAAGCGGCCGACCTGATGCTCTGCGTCGGCTCCTCGCTGGCGGTCCACCCGGTCGCCGGGCTGCCGCAGATGACGCTGGAAGCGGGGGGCCGAGTGGCGATCGTGACCAAGGGCGAGACGCCCTACGACGACGACGCCGCGGTCAAGCTCGAGGGTGAGGTCGACGCCGAGCTGGCGGCGCTGCTCGCCGCGCTCGGCTAGCGGCGCAGGCTCAGAAGCGGACGCCCTGGCGTTCGCACTCGGCGAGGACCGTCTGCGCGCGCGGGCCGTCGAATTCGGCCGCGTGAGCGCATTTCGCCTCCGCCTCGGCGCCGCAGCCGCTGATCGTTTCCGAGCCGACTATGCCCGCGACTTCGGCCCTGATGCAGCCCTGGGGGGTGGGCGGGTTGCGGTCGCCGACGGTGGCGATGACGACCGCGGCCATCGCGACCAGGGTGACGACGAGGATCGCCGAGGCCGCCTTGATCTCGCGCGGGCTGAGCTTGTAGAGCGGGGTGGTCTGCCGCTCGTAGTGGCCTTCCAGTGGCATCGCGCTCACCTTAAAGGCGGCGCGGCCTCCCGTCTTCTCCAACCGGGCGAAGGATCGGAGGCGATCTTTGGACATCGGTACGTAGTGGTGTGCGGGGCCGGCCGGCAGGGTGGTGAGGTCCGATATGTGGGCTCGCTGTGCCGGCGGGGAGCGTTTCGTCTGGTGTCCGGTCGGGGCCGAAATCAGAAAGGAAGTCCGGTTCGATGGAATGGTTGAGCGAAGGCGCCAACTCCTGGCAGCTCACCGCCGCGACCCTGGTCGGCTTGATGAGCGTGCCCGGCCTGGTCGTTCTCTACGGCGGTGTGATGCAGAAACGCTGGTCGGTGAACTCGATGATGATGGCGTTCGTCGCCTTCGCGATCGTGTTGATTCTCTGGGTCCTGGTCGGCTTCAAGATGGGCTTTGGGGAGCCGATCCACATCACCGATAGCGGCTTCTTCGGGAACTTCCTGGGCAAGCCGGGGTCGATCCTCAACAGTGGGGAACTGCTCAAACAGGCGCACATCCCCGAGCTGCCGGAAGAAGAATTCCTCTTCCCGCAATCGACGCTCGCCTACTTCCAGATCGTCTTCGCCGCGATCACCCCGATCCTGATGCTGGGCTCGGTGCTGGGCCGCTTCAACTTCAAGGCCTGGATTCCCTTCGTGGCGCTCTGGACCCTGCTCGTCTACACGATCAACGCCTTCCTGATCTGGGGCGGCGGCTTCTTCGCCCAGCAGGGCGCGGTCGACTACTCGGGCGGCTACGTGATCCACCTCGCGGCCGGCGTCTCCGGCTTCATCGCCGCCGCGGTGATCGGACCCCGCTTGCAGCGCGACCGCGAGGTCGACGCGCCGAACAACCTGGCGATGGTCGCCGTCGGCGCCGGCCTGCTCTGGATGGGCTGGAACGGCTTCAACGGCGGTGACTGGTACAGCGCCGGCGAAGTCGCCTCCGCCTCGGTGCTCAACACCAACCTCTGCACCGCGGTCGCCTTCCTCGTCTGGGTCGCCCTCGACTACGCCACCGGGCGCAAGCCGAGCCTGATCGGCAGCGTCAACGGGATGATCGTCGGCCTCGTCGCGATCACCCCCGGCGCCGGCTTCGTCAACGGCTGGGGCGCGATCATCATCGGCGTCGTCGCCTCGGCGATCGTCTACCTGGCGCTCAACTACCTGAGCCGGACGGCACCGTTCCGCAACGTCGACGACACCCTTGGGGTCGTCTACACGCACGGCTTCGCCGGCGTCGTCGGCGGCCTCATGGTCGGGATCTTCGCCAACAAGTTGATGGCGGGCGAACACGAAGGGCTGATCTCCGGCGGTGGCTTGCACCTCCTCGGCGTTCAGGCCTACACCGCCCTCTGGGTGATCGTGTTCTCCGCGATCGGCACCTTCCTCCTGCTCAAGCTGGTCGGCCTCTTCGTGCCGCTGCGGATGGCGGAGGAGGACATGGAAGTCGGCGACATCGCCGTCCACGGGCACGAGGTCTACCCGTCGGACGTGCCGTCGCTCGGCTACCCGGACGGGGCCCCTGCCCGTCCGGCCCCGACCCAACCTGCACCGGGAGGCGCCGCCGTCTAGGCGACCCCCGGCCGCCACCGCGCGGCCTGTGCAGTCGCGGAACCGCCCCGACCCCCTCCCTCGGGGCGGTTCCGCTCTTTACTTTGGGAGGCGTTCGGCCTCGGCGCGGCGGCCGGCGTCGCGGAGGACGTCGAGCATCGTCGCCAGCGCCGGCGTGGCGCCGCTGCGGGAGGTGGCGGCGAAGACCCTGCGGGAGGGGGTCTGCGGGTCCAGCGGGCGGACGAGGATCTCCGGGTGCACGGCGCTCAGCGCTAGCTGCGGGATCAGGGCGACGCCAACGCCGGCGGCGACCAGGCCCTGGACGGTTTGGTAGTCGTCGCTTTCGAAGGAGACCCGGGGCTCGAAGCCGGCGGCGTGGCAGGAACGAACCACGTGGCGGGCGCAGGGGCTGGCGGCCGAGGTCTGGATCCAGGCCTCGGCCGCCAGGTCTGCGAGCGCGATTCGCTTGCGGTCGGCCAGACGGTGGTCGCGGGGGAGGGCGAGGTGGAGGGGGTCGTCGAGGAGGTCGAAGCGGCGCAGCCCGGTGCCGAGGCGCTCGCTCGTCTCCTCGAACTCGAAGAGGAGGGCGAGGTCGAACTCGCCGGCGCGCAGCCGTGGGGCGATCTCCTCCGGCTCGCCCTCGGCCAGGCTCAGCTCGACCCCAGGGTGGGAGGCGCGGAAGCCGGCGACCGCCTGTGGCATCAGGGTCGCTCCGGCGGTCGGGAAGGAGGCGACCCGGACGCTGCCGCCGCGGCCGCTGGCGATTGCCTCCAGCTCGCTTTCCGCCGCCTGGATCTGGGCGAGGACGCCGCTGGCGTGGGCGACCAGGGCGGCGCCGGCGGGGGTCGGGCGGGCGCCGCCGCGGGTGCGCTCGATCAGCGCCGTCCCGGCTTCTCCCTCGAGGGTGGCGATCGCCTGTGAGACCGCCGACTGCGAGTAGTCGAGCGTGTCGGCGGCGGCGGAGAAGGAGCCCTGCGCGACCACCTCGCGAAAGACCTGCAGCCGGCTCACGTTCAACATAAGTGTCACTTATATTAGTGATGAGCAATTGCAGTTGCGCTAATGAAGAAGCGATGGCAGTCTCGGCTCGACCCTTCGCATCGCCGACTTCGAGGAGGAGCCTGATGGCCCTGAAGATCATCGTTTCCTACGACGACACCGACAACGACAAGGACGCGCTGGCCCTGGGGCGCCTGCTCGCCTACTCCGGTGCCAATCTCTCCCTTGCCTACGTTCGCCACTCCTTTGGCGAATCGCTCGAGCAGCAGCAGGCCGAGGAGCTGCTCGCCCGCGGCGCCGCCTCGGTGGGCGCGCCTGAAATGCCCAAGCACGTCGTCGTCAACCCCGCCACCAGCGTCGGCCTGACCGAGCTGGCGGAGCGCGAGCAGGCCGACATCATCGTCTTCGGCTCCGAATACAGGACCGCCGCCGGGCTGGTGAAGCCGGGGATCTCGGCCCACAAACTGCTGCTCGGCGGCCCCGCGGCGATCGCGGTCGCCCCGGCCGGGCTGCACACCAACCCAGCGCTCAGCGTCAACACGGTCGGGATCATCGACGAGGGCGATCCGACCGCCCGCCAGACCGCCGAAAGCCTCGCCGCGGCGCTCGGGGCGAGCGTCGCCGAGTACGGCTCCGGCCCGCTCGACTTCCTCGTCGTCGGAGCCCGGCCGGAGTCGCCGCAGGGCCGCGTCGTCCTCAGCGCCTCCAGCGACTACGCGGTCGAGGCTGCGACCTCCCCGGTGCTGGTCCTGCCGCGCGGCGTCGCCCTCGACTTCGCCCCGGCGGCGGCTCCCGCTGCTTGACGCGCGGCGGCGCTCAGCGCTGCCGCTGGAGGACCACGATCACGGCCGCGACCTCCGGGTCGCGGCCGTCGAGCTTCTCGGCAACCGCTGAGGGCTCGACGCTGCGGGCGCCGTGGGCGGAGACGATCTCCGCCACCGTCCGCACCGCCGCATCGGTCTCGATCACCAGCGCCGCCGGGCCGGCGGCGCTGGCCCGCGACTCCTGGGCGGCGCCCAGCACGCGCTGGGTGGCGTCCTCGCCGCCGCGCTCGGCGTTTGCCCAGCCCTGCCCGAAGGAGAGCTCGGGGTTGCTCAGCTCGGGGCCCTCGAGGATGCGTAGGTCGGAATCGTCCCGGTCCCACTTGCGGTCGCCCAACTGCACCGGCCGCCCGGACAGCCATGGCTCCAGCACCGTTTGCCGCAGCTCCTCCGCGGTGAGGTTGAAGGAGCGCGCGTGGCGAAGCCCCGAGCGCACTTCGATGTGGAAGGCCATGGGGCGACGCTAGCGGTTGCCGCGGCCGAATTGGAATGATCACGGTGATGCCGTCCCGCCTCCCCGACGCCGTCGTCTTCGACAACGACGGCCTGCTGCTCGACACCGAGTCCGTCTGGACGCGGGCCGAGGAGGACCTCTTCGAGCGCCGCGGCACCGAGTTCACGCCGGCCGACAAGCGCGAGCTGGTCGGTACCTCGGCCGCGATCGCCGGCGGCGTCCTCGAACGGCGGCTCGGCGAGCCGGGTCGGGCGGCGGCGTTGATCGAGGAGCTGAACGAGCTCGTCGTCGCCGAGCTCGAGCACGGGGTGGAGGCGATGCTCGGCGCCCGCGAACTGCTCGAGCGGCTGCGCCGGCGCGGCACTCCGATCGGCCTCGTCTCCAACTCGCCGCGCGAGTTCGTCGACCGTTCGATCGAGCTCGCCGGGTTCCACGAGCATTTCGACGTCGTCATCAGCGCCCACGAAGTGGCGGCGCCGAAGCCGGCGCCCGACCCCTACCTCGAGGCCTGCCGGCAGCTTGGCGTCGAGGCCGGCCCCGCGGTCATCGCCCTCGAGGACTCGCCCACCGGCGTCGCCGCCGCCCGCGCCGCCGGCCTGACCGTGATCGGCATTCCTTCGATCGAGGGGATCGTCCTCGAGGAGGCGCACCACCTGGCCGAGTCGCTTGCCGACCGGGTGATCGGCGAACATCTCGCTTTCTAACCCTCAGGTTGAGGTTTAGCTTCCGCTCAAGACCCGGCGCCGTCGCAGCACCCGCTCGCAGATCGCCAGCGCCTCGGCCACGGTCTTCTCCTGGTCGGGGTCGAGCGGCCCGTGGAGGGCGGCGTTTGCCGCCTCGCCCAGCGCCTGGCGCTGTGCGGTGAGCGCTCCCATGTCCTCCTCGTGGCCGGGGTCGGCGAGCGCGCCCTTGAGCTCGATCAGCAGGGCCTCCAGCCCGACCCGCAGTTGCAGCGCCGCTTCCCGCTCGCGCCCGGCGTCGAGGTCGGCGCGGGCCCGCAGCAACAGCGTCTCGCAGGCGTCGAGGTGCTCGCGGCCGCGCAGCACCGCCGCCACCCGCTCCTGCGGCCGCAGCTCCTGATCCCGTTGCCGGCGCCGCGAGACGCCGGCGGCGACGTCGACCTCGCGCGCCTCGCTGAAGCGTCCCGCCGCGGTCTCCTCGCCGCTGCCGAAGCCGATCCGGACCGCGGCGGCCTGCTCCGGCGCCAGCTCGGTCGGCGCTCGCGGATCGGCGCTGGCGACGGCCTGGGCGTGCAGCGCTTTGCCGATCAGGGCGATCCCATCACCGACGAGCACGTCGACCGTGTCCTCCGCCTCGCAGGCTTCGTCGAGCCAGCGGGCCGCCTCCACCTCGTTCGCCAGCGGGGCCGCGGCACGGATCGCCGTCACCCTGGTCAGCGGCAGCACGGCGGGCTGCTCCCCCTCGGCCCGGCGCGGCCGGCGCCGGCGCCGGCGCGGCGGCGGCGGCGCGCCCAGGGTCTGCACCACCAGCACGCTCTCGGCCTCGTCCTCCGGGCGCGGGCGCGCCAGGTAGCGGCCGTCGGCCAGCGGCAGCGTGCCGGCGAAGTCGAACTGCGTGAATCCGAATAACTGGGTCAGGGGGCGATTCTCCCTGTTGGCGGGGGTTGGCGAAACCCCCGCCGCTTGGCGAAAGGCTCAGTCGCCGCCGAGCCCGAAGCTGGCCTGGGGCTGATCGGGGAGCGAGTACTTCGAGGGTCCGATCGGCACTTCGGGGTTTTCGATCTCGCCGAGGCGGTTGATCAGGCGCTGCCACTGGTCCGGTTTCAGCAGGGCGGAGAACTGGGCCCCGGCGGCGCCTTCGAGCGGGTGGTAGCCGATGTGGACGTGGTCGTAGTGGTCCGGCATGGCGAAGCTGGTTTCGCCGGGCAGGTCCTCGAGCGAGATCACCTGGTGGGGCTGCATCGTGCCCTGCAGCGCCAGCACGTCCCGGATCAGCTCGTCGGTCATCGTCCCGGGTCCCTGGTGACCGGTCACCGGCACGCCGTCGATCGCGGCGATGTCGACCGCGTCGCCGGTGCTGTGCTCGGAGACGTTGCCGGACGAGGTCAGCAGCCCGTGCCCGCACTCGAGCGAGGTCACCGTCAGTTCGAAGCCTTTGGTCCGCAGGTACTCGAGGACGGCGAGGATGCGGCGGTCGACCCGGCCGCTGCCGATGTCTTCGCGGCCGCATTCGTAGATCGTCAGGCCCTTGTCGGCAAGCACCCGCTTCTGCAGCGCTTCCTTGGAGAGGAGGAGGACGCCGGCGCCGCTCAACTGCGCCGTGAAGGGGCTCTTGCCCTTGGCGCGGTAGATCGCCGTCGCCTCCAGCAGCTTCCAGCCGTCGAGGATCGGCTTTGGGTCGATCCGCGGGGCGCCCTTGCCGGCGGGGCGGATCGAGAAGTTGATGTGCGGGTCGACGCCGGCTTCGGTGGCGGCGACGTGGGAGAGGACGGTGCCGGCGATCACCTTCGAGCCGACCTTGAGCCTGCCCTGGTGATCGGCGGCGACGGCCTGGGCCGCGGCCCGGCTGAGGCCCTTGTCGCTCTGCGTCCGCCCCGGGTAGGCGCGCATCCGCGGGCGCAGGTCCTCGCTTTCGACCGGCAGCCGCTTCTCCTTGCCGGTCGGCATCACCACCAAGCGCTGGTCGCGGACGATGCCGCCGAGCTCGGCGTAGGTGTAGCGGTTGCCGTAGGTGTCTTCGAGGACGATGAAGTTGCCGAGCCTGGCGGAGTGGCCGAGCTTGCGGATCACCCCGTCGTTGACGGCGACGACCGGGGCGCCTTTGCGGGAGAAGATGTTGATCCCGCGCGGCGTCGGCGAGGAGGAGATGACTTCGCCGGCGCTGCCGTATTCGCCTCCTTCGCCGGCCGCGATCGCCGAGCGGGCGGCGATGTCGTCGGCGTAGCGGGCATCGGCGGCGACCGGGAAGTGAGCACCCTCGGTGAGGCCGGTGAGCGAGCCGACGAGGTCGGAGGGGAGCTTGCCGTAGGCGCGGGCGTAGAGCAGGACCTCCTGCACGTACCAGTCGGCGTGGTTGTAGGCGAAGATCGCCTTGTAGAGATCCTGGTTGCCGCCGGCGAGCTTCAGGTAATGGGCGGCGGCGCAAATCGCGTCGACCGGGTTGTAGGGGTCCTTGCGGCCGTCGCCGTTGGCGTCGAGCCCGAACGCTTCCCAGCTCGAGGGCAGGAACTGCATCCAGCCGACGGCGCCGGCGGTGGAGACATTGAGGTTGGTGCCAAAGCCGGTCTCGATTTTGTTGATCGAGGCGAGCACCTCCCAGGGGATCCCGTATTCGGTTCCGCAGGCCTGGTAGATCGGCAGCAGGAAGGGCGGGATTTCAAATGAGTCGATGACGAAGTTGGGAACGCCGATCGGCGCCGGGCCGAAGGGCGCGATCGTCGTCGTCGGATTCGCCACGGTTGGGGCGCCGCCGGCGTTGAACGGAGAGCCGCCGTCGGAGCCCTTCTGCGGCAGCGGTTGATCGCCGCCGCCGTTGGCGCCGGGGGCGATGACCCCGCCGCTGTTGCCGTGGCCGCCGCTGGCGTCGCCGAGGTTCTCGTTGCGCTTCACCTGCTTGGCGTCGCCGCCGCCTCCGATCGAGCCGCCTTCCTCGACGCCGCCGGACTTGCCCTTGCCGCCATTGGGCGGCGGGGTCGCGGTGGAGCCGATCTCACCTCCTATGGCGGGAGGCGGGGTGGGGGCGGGGTCGGTCTCCTCGTCGTCCTGAGGCGATTCGCAGCCCGGGTCTTCGAGGTCGACCAGGCCGTCCTGGTCGTCGTCGAGCCCGTTGGCGCAGGCGGGGGGCTGGAGCGAGGGGAGCGGGGTCGTGGTGGTCGCCCCCAGCGGGACCCCGATCGATTCGGAGAGGGGCTCGGCACCGGCCATGGCCGTGCTCAGGACGACGACCGCCAGAAAGCTGACGAAAGCGACGATTAGTGCAAACTTGGTTCTCATCCCAAAGCGTCCCTGCCCGGCGCTTGGATCCCCTCCCTGGGCAGTGCGATCCAAGCTACTCACTAGTACGGTCGTCCGCAATGAATGCAGCGGCTCCCAACAAGGCCTTAATCAACGTCTCCGGCATACCCGGCGGGGAGGGTTTCAGCCGTGCCGGATGCGCTCGTTAAGCTGATGTCAACACGAAGTGAAAGGCGGGCAGCTTGACCCTCGAGGACCAGGAACAGGACGGGCTGCGGGCCCGCTCGGAGCAGGCGCTTGGCGAGCTTGCGCAGGCGCTGATCGAGAACCCCACCCTGCACAACGCCGTCACCGCGGCGCTGGGGGCACGGGAGAAGGCGATCGAGGCGCAGCAGGCGGCGATGGCCGCGCTCAACCTCCCGTCGGCTGGGGACGTCGAACGCCTCGAGCGGCGGCTGCGTGCGATCTCGCAGCGGCTCGAGGACGTCGAGGAGCAGATCGACGATCTCAGCCGCGAGCTCGGCGGGATTCGCCGCGAAAACGCCAAGAGGGCCAAGGAGACGGCTGCGGAGGAGGGCTAGTCTAACCCTCAACCTTAGGCTGAGAGTACGGCGGAGGCGACCTCGCCAGCCTTCTTTGCGGCGGCCTCCAACTCCTCTTCCGAGAGGTCGCCGGCTTCGCTCTCGATCACGATCAGGATCGCGGCGATGGCGACCTCCAGCTCGGGCCCCCGTCGTAGGAGGGCCGCCGTCTGCATGTCGACCAGCTTGGCGGGAGCGGCCACCTCGGCGGCTCCCGGCCGGTACAGCCTGTCGAGGCTGAGGACCGCGGCCGTGCGCGCGGGCCCTCCCAGCTCCCGCTCGAGCGCCGCGGTCAGCTCGGGGTCGGGGCTGACCCCCTCGCCGTCGCTGGTGCGGGCCGCCTCCACCACGACCAGCTCTCCGGAGCTGTGCTCGGCGGCGGTCGCGGCGCAGGTGCCGATGCGGATCGCCCGCCGCACCCCCAGCTCGGCGAGGTCGGCGAGCACGATGGACGCGCTCGGACCGCCCATTCCCGTCGACTGGATCGTCAGCTCGTGCCCGGCAGGCGTCCGCCCCGAGTAGCCCCAGAGACCGCGGGCGTGGTTGCTCATCTTCGGACCGGTGAGCAGGGCCTGCGCCAGCAGCAGGGCGCGGCCGGGGTCGCCGACCAGGATCGCGTCGGGGGCGATCGGGGCGGTGGGGCGGAGGCGCGCCGGCATCGGCCCGGATCCTAGGAGCAGGGCGGTCCCCGCGGGCACGGCCCCTCCAACTGGGAGAAATGGCCGGGCCTGAATTTCCTCCACTCGTCCAAAGGCAGCCGGCGTTCCCGTCCATACCGTGGATCCGGACTCGTCCAAACCGCGACCGCCGCTGCCCAGGGCTCGGCGGGCTAGGAGGAAAAAGACATGAAAGGGAGGCTTTGGCTCGTTGCCGCACTGGCGGCACTCGCCTCATTGATCCTGCCGGCGGCGGCGTTCGGCGCCGAAAAGACGCCGATCCTCGACACCCCGGAGGCCAGCATCAACGCGATGTGGGTGATCGTCGCCGCGGTGCTGGTGATGTTCATGCAGGCGGGGTTCCTGCTCCTCGAGGTCGGCTTCTCCCGCGCCAAGAACGCGGGTGCCGGCGTCGCCAAGGTGCTGGTCAACTTCTCGATCGCCTCCCTCTGTTACTGGGCGGTCGGCTTCGCCCTCGCTTTCGGGGGCCTGGGGGAGATCGCCGGTGACCACGGCTTCTTCCTCAACGTCGGCTCCTCGATCGAAGAAGCCGGCCAGAGCATCCCCTTCGTCGCCACCTACTCGATCAGCCCGGCGGCGTTCATGTTCTTCCAGTTCGTCTTCTGCGCGGTCTCGCTGGCGATCGTCTGGGGCGCGACCCTGGAGCGGATCAAGTTCAGCGCCTACGTGATCTACGCGATCGTCTTCAGCGCCGTCCTCTACCCGGTGCTCAGCCACTGGATCTTCGGCGGCGGCTGGCTGCAGGCGAACGTCGGCATGCAGGACTTCGCCGGCTCCACCGTCGTCCACCTGATCGGGGCCACCGGCGCCTTCGCCGCCCTGCTCCTGCTCGGGCCGCGGATCGGCAAGTACACGCGGGACGGCAAGCCGCGGGCCATCCCCGGCCACTCGATGCCGCTGGTCGGTCTCGGGGTGCTGATCCTCTGGCTCGGCTGGTTCGGGTTCAACCCCGGTTCGACGCTGGGGGCGATCGGCGGCCGCTTCGCCGAAGTCGTCGTCGTCACCAACCTGGCGGCCGCGGCCGGAGTCGTCGCGGCGGTCTCGGTCATGTACTCGAAGACGAAGACGTTCGACATCGGCATGGCCGGCAACGGCGCGATTGCCGGTCTCGTCGCGATCACCGCGCCCTCGGGTTACGTCGAGTACTGGGCGGCGCCGATCATCGGCGCGATCGCCGGCGTCATCGTCGTCTTCGGCGTGCTGGCGATCGAGAAGTGGATCGACGATCCGGTCGGCGCCACCTCGGCCCACGGGCTCGCCGGGATCTGGGGCACGCTCTCCTGCGGCATCTTCACCTCGCCGCGGCTGGCGGAACTGAACGAAGTCGGCGATCCCGGCCTCTGGTACAGCGGCTCCTTCCACCAGCTCGGAGCTCAGGCGCTCGGCATCGCCGTCGCCTTCGCCTGCGTCTTCGCCGTCTCCTACGGGCTCTTCCTCCTGATCAAGAAGACGATCGGGCTGCGGGTGACGGCGGAGGAAGAGGACGCCGGACTCGACATCTCCGAGCACGGGATGTACGGATACCCGGAGCAGTTCATCCCGCAGCCGGAGTACTCGACCGGACTGGCGTTCGGCTCGGCTTCGGCTTCGGCCTCGGCCCCGACGCCGGCGGCCGCAACGGCAACCCCGATGACCAGCGAGTCCTAGGAGGATTGGCGCATGAAAAAGGTAGAGGCATTCATTCGCCACGAGGCCTTCGAGCCGATCCGGGCCGAGCTGCTCGACAAGGGATTTCCCTCCCTGTCGATCCTCGAGGCCAAGGGGTCGGGCCGGCAGAAGGGGATCGTCGAGCGCTACCGCGGCTCGACGCTCACCGTCAACGTGCGGCCGAAGATCAAGCTCGAGGTGGTGGTGGAGGACAAGGACAAGGACCTCGTCGTCGAGACGATCCTCAAGCACGCCCGCACCGGTGAGGTCGGCGACGGCAAGATCTTCGTCCTGCCGGTGGAGGAAGCGATCCGGATCCGCACCGGCGAGGGCGGCGAGGAGGTCCTGCAGATGCACGAGGAGTCCGAGATCCCGACCTAGGGGTCTCCAGCAGGGCTGATGTCTGCGGCGGGGCGGTCGATCGGGCCGCCCCGCTGGTCTTTGGCGGTCCGGCCCGGTTAGCCTCGTCGGCATGCCCGACCAGCGAATCTCCCTGAGTGAGGCTTCGCGTCGCTCCGGTGTTCCCGCCAGCACCCTGAAACGCTGGGCGGAAGAGAAGATCGTGCCGGTGCGGCGCGGCCGCTGGACCGCGGCGGCGGCGGCGCAGGCGCGGGTGGTCTCGCGGATGCGCGAGCGCGGCTACTCGCTCGAGGATCTGAAGGCCGCCGGGCGCGAGGGCCGGCTCGCCTTCGGCTTCACCGAGGAGCTCTTCTCCGGCTCGGAGGGGACGGTCTCGGTCGCCGAGGTGGCCGAGGAAACCGGGCTCGAACCGGAGCTGGTCGAACGGATCCTCGTCATCCTCGGCACCCCGAAGGCGCGCCAGGGACAGCTCGGGCCCGAGGACGCGGCGGCGATGCGCCACTGCGCCCGCGTCCTCGCCGCCGGCCTGCCGCTGGTCGCCTTCCTGCAGCTCGTCCGCGTCTACGCCCAGGCGATGCGGCGGATCGCCGACGCCGAGGTCCGCCTCTTCCATCTCTACGTGCACGAACCGCTGATCCGCGACGCCGTCCCCGAGCTGGAGATGGCCGAGGAGATGGGCGAGCTCGCCGCCGACATCCTGCCGCTGGCGGGGCCGTTGACCGAGTACCTGCACCAGCGCTACCTGCGCTTCTTCGTCGAACAGGACGTGGTCGGCCACATGGAGGCCGACAACCTCTCCGTCGACACCGCCGAAATCGAGCTCGGCCACGTCCGCGTCACCCTCTGCTTCATCGATCTCACCGGCTTCACCCGCTACACCGAGGAGGAGGGCGACATCGAGGCCCTCGACGTGATCGAGCGCTTCGTCGCCACGGTCGAGGAAACGCTGCCGCGCGAGGCGACGATCGTGAAGACGATCGGCGACGAGGTGATGGTGGTCTCACCCGACGCGGCCTCGCTGACCGAGTGGGCGGTGCGCTTTCTCGGCCGCTTTCCGCGGCGACCGCAGCCGCGGGTCGGGATCCACTGCGGCGACGCCGTCTACCGCGACGGCGACTACTTCGGCAGCCAGGTCAACCTCGTCCACCGGGTGGTCAACCGGGCGCTGGCGGGGGAGGTGCTGGTGACCGACGCCGTCGCCGACACGATCGCCGACCGGGAGGGGCTCGACCTGGAGGCGATCGGTCAGGTTGCGCTGAAGGGGTTCCCGGAACCGACCGAGCTCTTCCTCGTCCGCGCCGCATGAGCGCCGAGGAGCTGCTGCGGCTGGTCGAGGCGGAGGGCCTGATCGCCGCCCCCGCGCCGCTGGTGGTGATGCTTTCCGGTGGCCGCGACTCGGTCTGCATGCTCGACCTCGCGGCGCGGGCGCGGGAGGCGGGGGCGGTCTCGGCGCTGCACGTCAACTACGGCCTGCGGCCGGAGGCCGACGCGGACGAGCGCTTCTGCGCTGAGCTCTGCGAGCGTCTCGAAGTGCCGCTGGACGTGGTGCGGGCGCGGCGGCCGGAGGGCCCCGGCAACCTGCAGGCGTGGGCGCGGGACGAGCGCTACGCGGCGGCGGCGCGGCTGGCGGCGGCGCGCGGGGAGGCGGCGAGGATCCTCACCGGCCACACCGCCGACGATCAGGTCGAGACGATCCTCTACCGACTCGCCTCTTCCCCCAGCCGCCGGGCGCTGCTGGGGATGCGGCCGCGGGAAGGGCGCCTGGTGCGGCCGCTGCTCGGCAGCGGCCGGGCCGAGACCACCGCCTACTGCGAGGAGCGCGGCCTCGGCTGGCGCGACGACGCCAGCAACGTGGAGGGCGAGTACAAGCGCAACCTCGTCCGCCGCGAGCTGGTCCCGGCGCTCGAGAAGATCCACCCCGCCGCGAAGGAGAACGTGCTGCGGACGGCGGCGCTGCTGCGCGAGGAGGCGGCGCTGCTGGAGTCGCTGGTCGACGCCGAGCTCGGCGCGGGGGGTGGGAGGACGATCACCCAGGAGCGCTTCGCCGAGCTGCACCCGGCGCTGCGGCGGCTGGTCCTGCAGCGGCTGGCCGACGAGGCGGCGGGCCGGCCGGTCCCGGGCGCCGCCCGGTTCGCCGAGCAGGTCGCGGCCCTGCGCCGCGGCCCCGCCTCGAGCCTCGACCTCGGCCGCGGCGTCCGCGCCGTGGCCGAGCGCGGCGTTCTCCGCGCCGAGCGTCCATATATCTAGACTGGCGCCCGTGACGGACCCAGCGATCGGCGAGACGCTCGTCGCCAGAGATGACCTGCAGCGCCGGATCGCCGAGCTCGGCGCCGAGATCAGCCGCGACTACGGGGGCCGGGAGCTGATCATGGTCGGCGTCCTCAAGGGCGCGGTGCTCTTCCTCGCCGATCTGATGCGCCACATCGAGTCCCCCTGCGAGATCGATTTCATGGCGGTCTCCAGCTACGGCTCCCAGACCGACACTTCGGGGGTGGTCCGCATCCTCAAGGACCTCGACGCGCCGATCGAAGGCCGGGACGTGCTGATCGTCGAGGACATCATCGATTCGGGCCTCACCCTGCAGTACCTGATGCGCAACCTCAAAGCCCGCAACCCCGCTTCCCTGGCGGCCTGCGCGCTGCTGACCAAGCCCGACCGGCTCCGGGTCGACCTCTCGCCGCGCTACGTCGGCTTTGAGATCCCTAACCGGTTTGCGATCGGCTATGGGCTCGACCACGCGCAGAAGTACAGAAACCTCGATTTCGTCGCCGCTCTATCTGAGTAGACCGGCAAATCAGCCCTGGTACGCTGATTTCCTCTCGTGAGGCGGTTTTTCAAAAGCGCGGCCTTCCCGATCCTGCTGGTCGTGATCCTGGCCTTCGTCGCCCAGAAAGTGATCAGCGGCGGCTCCGGCACGGAGGCACCGCCGTACAACGAACTGATCCAGAAGGAAACGGGTCTGATCGCGACCGGGAAGATCGAAGAAGTCTCGGTCAACACCAAGGACAACACGCTCGACGTCAAGCGGCGGAACGGCGAAAGCTTCTCGACCGGCTACCCGCCCAACACCGAGCAGAGCCTGATCAACGAGCTGGAAAAGGCCAACGTCGACACCAAGGTGCACGGCTCCGGCTCCTCCGGCCTGCTCTCGCTGCTGACCCTGGTCCTGCCCTTCGTCCTCTTCTTCGGCTTCTGGATCTTCCTGATGAACCAGATGCAGGGCGGCGGCTCACGGGTGATGAACTTCGGCAAATCGAAAGCGAAGCGGATGTCCGTGGATGCGCCGAAGATCACCTTCCGCGACGTCGCCGGCGTCGACGAGGCCGTCCAGGAGCTCGAGGAGATCAAGGAATTCCTCGAGAACCCGAAGAAGTTCCAGGCGCTGGGGGCGCGGATCCCCAAGGGCGTCCTCCTCTACGGCCCTCCCGGCACCGGTAAGACGCTGCTCGCCCGCGCCGTCGCCGGCGAGGCGGGCGTGCCGTTCTTCTCGATCTCCGGCTCGGACTTCGTCGAGATGTTCGTCGGCGTCGGTGCCAGCCGCGTCCGCGACCTCTTCGAGCAGGCCAAGCAGAACTCCCCCTGCATCATCTTCATGGACGAGATCGACGCCGTCGGCAGGCACCGTGGCGCCGGCCTCGGCGGCGGCCACGACGAGCGCGAGCAGACGCTGAACCAGCTGCTCGTCGAGATGGACGGCTTCGAAATGAAGGACAACATCATCCTGATCGCCGCCACCAACCGGCCCGACATCCTCGACCCGGCGCTGCTGCGCCCGGGCCGCTTCGACCGGCAGATCGTCGTCGACCGGCCCGACCGGATCGGCCGCCGCAAGATCCTCGAGGTGCACGCGAAGGGCAAGCCGATCGCGCCCGAAATCGACCTCGACACGCTCGCCGCCGGCACCCCTGGCTTCACCGGCGCCGACCTCGCGAACCTCGTCAACGAGGCCGCCCTGCTCGCGGCCCGCCGCGGCAAGAAGATCATCGAGCAGGAGGAGCTGGAGGAGGGGATCATGCGCGTGATCGCCGGCCCGGAGAAGAAGGCGCGTCTCCTGTCCGAGAAGGAGCGGCGCATCACCGCCTACCACGAGATGGGCCACGCGCTCGTCGGGCACTTCCTCGAGAACACGAACCCTGTGCACAAGATCACGATCGTCAGCCGCGGGCAGGCGCTTGGCCTGACG
>DASSHE010000037.1:0-33053 GCA_035693065.1 Solirubrobacterales bacterium | reverse complement strand
CAAAACTCGCTCGCATTCGCTCGCTTTTGAGTGTTTTGAAAGGGTCCCCCGACCCCCTCAACCAATCGATCCCAAGCAATACGGCCTAGGGCCAGCAGCTTTTTTAGAAAGCTTCCGGACCTCGGACGTCTGGAGATTTCTGGAAGCGTTTGATGCTGACTGCCTAGGCAAGACTGTTGCTTGGGGTGCGGGTGACCCTCTGAACGTTTTGCGCCGCTGGCCCACCCCCGATCTCGGACGGCTGGCGACGATTCAGCCAGGTAGGCGAGTGAAGAGGGTCACCCGCACCCCCTACCGACGAAGCCTCTGTCTAGCGACGTCGGTCCCTAGGCAGAGCTAACAGGCGCCTCGAGCCACTCGCGCATCGTCAGGTGATGCGCCCCGTGCTCGCCACTGGCCAGCTCCGCCCGCAGCTCCCCCAGCGTGCCGTAGCGCTCGGCGACGACGTTGTGGCGGTGGATCGTCTCCAGGTTCTCCTGGCGGGCCATGACGAAGGTCTCCTCGGGCAGATCGGGGTATCCCTCGACCACCTGGCGCACCATCTCCCGCACGCAGTCCTCGACGAAGCGGGGGTTTTCGTGGGCCTTGACGACGACGGCCATCTCGTCGCTGCGCTTCATCAGCTCGTAGATCTCCGAGCTCATCGAGCTCTCGACGATCCGCAGCAGCTCCGGGGCCTCGATCCAGGCCGGGCCGCCCTCGGGGCAGCCGACGTGGAGGGTGCCGATGCCGCGTTGGTTGTGGGTCGCGATCGGGACCAGGTTGACGATCCGGTCGACCTCCTCGGCGTCGAAGCCGTCCCCGGAGAGGCGCTCGCGGGCGAGCCCGGCGACCATCTCCTGGGCGCAGGGACAGGCGGTCATGCCCTGGGCCTCGACCCCGGTCAGGGTGCGGGTGCCGCGGGCGGAGGCGACGGCGGTGCCGTAGAGGACGTAGATCTCCTGGGTGCGCTTGCCGGTCTCCGGCGTCTCCACCGTCTCCGGGTAGCGGGCGGTGACCGAGACCTCGGCCCGCTCGCCGCCCTGGCGCTCGCGCACCTTCTCGGCGACGTGGGCGGCCAGCACCTCGGCCTTGAAGGCCTCGCCGAGGACGACCTCGTCGATCGCCTCGCCGACGATCTCCTCGAAGCGGGACATGTGGACCCCGGCTTGCTGGGGGTTGAGGTCGACGAAGCACTCGAACTCGGCGTAGAAGAGGTTCTCGGCGCCGTCGGTCTTGACCCGGATCACCTTCTCGACGCCGGTGACGCCGACGCGGGAGAGGCTTACCTGGGTAGCGGGGATGCCCGCCTGGACGTCGGGGGCGCTGGGGCTGGCGGTCGACTGACTACCCATCGGCTAACGAATAGTAAGCGACTTGCCGTTTCGGCAACTTCTCGCATGTTCCGGACGATGGACGGATTTATCCGCCTATAATCCGGCGCGGTCGGAGCTTCGGGGCCGGCCACCGGGTTTTATGGGAGAGGACGCAGCGGAAGCAGTGACCATCGAACCGTTGGAGACCGGCGCAGACGTCATCGACCGCGATGCTGAAGAGAGCCCGATCGCCGAGATCGAGGAGCTCCGCGGCCTCATCGCCCTCGGCCGCGAGCGCGGCTACCTGACCTTCGAGCAGATTTCCTCGACACTCGAGGAGGTGGAGATCACCAAGGAGCAGGTCTCCCAGCTCCACGCTCACCTTGTCGAGCACGGGGTCGACGTCATCGCCGAGGACGGCGTCAGCGCTTACAAAGCGCAGCGCAGCGGCGAGAGCGGCGGCCAGCAGAAGAAGGAAGAGCTGGACCTGACGGTCGAGCCGAGCCTCGACTCGCTGCGGCTCTACCTGCGGGCGATCGGCCAGGTCGACCTGCTGACCGCGCAGCAGGAGGTCGAACTGGCGAAACGGATCGAGCGCGGCGACATGCTCGCGAAGCGCCAGATGGTCGAGGCCAACCTGCGCCTCGTCGTCTCGATCGCGAAAGGCTATTTGGGCCGCGGCCTCAGCTTCCTCGACCTGATTCAGGAGGGCTCGCTGGGCTTGATCCGAGCGGTGGAGAAGTTCGACTACCGGCGCGGCTACAAGTTCTCCACCTACGCGACCTGGTGGATCCGCCAGGCGGTGACGCGGGCGATCGCCGACAAGGCGCGGACGATCCGCATCCCGGTGCACATGGTCGAGAAGTTGAATCGCGTTGCCCACGTCGAACGCCAGTTGGTGCAGAAACTGGGGCGGGAGCCGGAGCCGGCGGAGATCGCCGAAGAGCTGCGCTGGCCGGTCTCCGATGTCCGCGACATCCTCCGCGTCGCCCAGCTCCCGGTCTCGCTGGAGAAACCGGTGGGGGATGAGGACGAATCCGAGCTTGGCGACTTCGTCGCCGACGACGCCGTGCTGGAGCCGTTCGAGGAAGCGAGCGAGCACATGCAGAAGGAGGGCGTCCGCAAAGCCCTGGCGGCCCTGCCCGAGCGCGAGCGCCAGGTGATCGAACTTCGCTACGGACTCTCCGGTGCCGAGCCGCTGACGCTCGAGGAAGTGGGGCGGACCTTCGGAGTCACCCGCGAGCGGATCCGCCAGATCGAGAACAACACGCTGAAGAAGCTGAAGCGACTTCCCGAGGCCCAGATGCTGCGGGAAGCGAGCTGACCCCCGCCCTCAGCGCGGCTCGAGCACGTAGACCGTGACCGGGCGGTCCTCCGGTAGGTCCTCGATGTAGTCGTCGAAGCCGGCGTACTGGCGGTTGTGCTTGCGCCAGAGCTCGGCCCGCTCCTCGCCCTCGGCGGCGCGGGCGCGGACGGTGATCCGGCGGCGGCCCACCTCGACCTCGGCCTCCGGGTTGGCGTCGAGGTTCAGCGACCAGGCCGGCAGCTTGGTGTTGCCCGCGTTGGTGTTGATGACCGAGAGGCGGCCGTCGTCTTCGAGGTAGACCACCGGCGCGGTGCGGCGCTGGCCCGATTTGCGGCCGGTCGTCGTCAGCAGCAGGACCGGCGCCTTGTTGACCTTGCCCAAGAGACGGCCGCCGCTGGCCCGATAGACGGGCACGTTCAGCTTCCCCGCCCAGCGAAGCCCCCTGGCCCCGAGCGAGTGGGAGAACCGCGAGTAGAAGCGATCGCCCCGCATCGCCCGCGAGTATGGCATCCGCCGCTACAGTGGGTCGATGGCAGAGCCGCACCCGTTTCGCCGCGCCGCCGAGTCCAAGGACCTCGATCTGCTGACCGAGACCCTGCGCGAGGATGTCGTCCTCCACAGCCCGATCCTCTTCCGCGGCTTCGAAGGGCGGGACACCGTCGCCGCCGTCCTCAGCCACGTCGCCGCCACCCTCGAAGACCTCACCTACGTCGACGAGCTCACCGACGGCAACGCCGTCGTCCTGCGCTTCAAGGCCCACGTCGGCGACCGCGAGCTGGAGGGCATCGACTTCCTCGAGCTCGACGACGACGGCAAGGTCGCCGAGCTGACCGTCTTCATGCGCCCCCTCTCGGCCCTGACCCGCTTCAACGAGCAGATGGCGGCCAGGCTCGGGGCGGCGGAACGCTAGCCGGGCGTCTTTGGGATCCGCTCGAGAAGCACGCGTCCCGGTCCGTCGGCCTGGACCCGCAGCCGGTCGCCGGCGGCTAGACCCGCCGAATCGCAGGGCTCCTTCGGGATCGTCATCTGCCGTTTCGGACGCAGCAGCACCTGCCGGCTGACTGCTGATGGGGGAGGCAGGATTCGAACCTGCGTAGGCATAGCCGGCAGATTTACAGTCTGCTCCATTTGACCGCTCTGGCACTCCCCCAGAGTGAGGGCAGCGATTCTATTGTCCTCGCCGTCTGAGTAGATCGCCGCTTCAAACGGGGTGCCCGAATCGATCTCGAACTCGGAGTACTTCTCCCCCCCGACCACGATTCCCCGCGAGCCCTCCACGGCTGCTGCTGGAATGAACCACCGCCGTCCATCGCCCGCCAAGACGAAGAGGTAGTCGACCAGTCGGGGATCGAATCGCTTTGCGAGTCCGCTCCAGCTTTGGTTGCCCCCGTTGGTAGCGATGGAGACATGCCAGCGACCAACTTTCGCGCTCTTGCTGCCTTTGTAGGTCGAGGTTTTGACCTGGACCTTGATCAGGTGGCTATCGAATTCGGCCATCAGATCGACATGCGGGCTGTGGGTGAAAGGCACCCAGACCACGGCTCCCCTGCTCGCCAGCCACTCCATCGCCGAAAGCTCCCCGATATCCCCCTGGACCCGCCGGTTCACCAAGCGCTCTCGCAGGTGGACAGAAGCTGGGCTCGTCTCCATAGAACATATGTTCGCATGTCCTGCAGACGGAAAGTTTCGCCTCGGGCGCTACACGTACGAATTGAGAGGATGTAGCGATGCCCGACCTGACCGACCGCGTCATCGCCATCGCCGGAGCCGGCGGCGGCCTCGGACCGCTGGTCGCCGAGCGGCTGGCGGGGGAGGGGGCGATCGTCGCCGGGACCGACCGCTCGCTGGAGGCGCTCGACCAGATCGCCGCCGACCTCGAGCTCGCGCCCGACCGCTGGGACGGCCGCGCCGTCGACCTCCTCGACGAGGACGCCGCCCGCGCCTGGTGCGCCGCCCTGGTCGAGCGTTTCGGCCGCGTCGACGGCCTCGTCCACCTGGTTGGCGGCTGGCGCGGCGGCGAACCGCTGCACGAGGCGCCGCTCGCCGACTGGGACCTCCTCCACGACCTCCTGATCCGCACCGTCCAGCACACCACCCGCGCCTTCCACGACCAGCTCGCCGGCAGCGAGCACGGGCGCTTCGTCCTCGTCTCCGCCAAGCAGGCGCAGGCGCCGAGCAACTCCAACGCCGCCTACGCCTCGGCCAAGGCTGCCGCCGAGGCCTGGACCCTCGCCCTCGCCGACGGCTTCGAGCCCGGCGGCGCCACCGCCAACATCGTCGTCGTCGAGGCGATCCTGACGCCGCGGATGCGCGAGGAGAACCCCGACGGCGACTTCGCCAACTTCACCCCCGCCGAGGACCTCGCCGCGGCGATCGCCTTCCTCTGCTCGGACGCGGCCGAGAAGATGAACGGGCAGCGGCTGGCCCTTACCATGGGGCGATGAGCGGGCAAGAGGGCTCGGGCGGCACCCCCGCCGGCAAGATGACGATCGGCGAGCTGGCGCGCCGTACCGGGATGACGATCCGCAACATCCGCGCCCACCAGACGCGCGGCCTGCTGCCCCCGCCCGAGGTCCACGGCCGCACCGGCTATTACAACGAGGAGCACGTCGCCCGGATCGAGCTGACCCGGGAAATGCAGGCCGAGGGCCTCAACCTCGAGGCGATCCGGCGCGTCCTCGAGACCACCGACGGCTCCTCCCGCGAGATCGTCGACTTCGCCCGTGCCGTCCGCGCCCCGTTCGAGGACGAGACGCCGGAAATCTTCGAGCCTGCGGAGCTGGCCGCCGCCTGGCAGGTCGACCAGCTCGACCCGAAGCTGCTGAAGCGGGCGGAAAACCTCGGCATCCTCCGGCAACTGCCCGACGGCAAGATCGAGGTGCTCAGCCCCCGCCTGCAGCGCGCCGGCGCCGCCCTCGTCGAGCTCGGCGTCTCCCCGGAAGCGTCGATCGACACCGCGGCCGAGCTGCGCAAGTGCTCCGAGGGCGTCGCCCGCACCTTCGTCGAGCTCTTCGTCGCCGAGATCTGGGACCCCTTCGAGAAGGCCGGCCGACCCGAAGAGGACTGGCCGAAGATGCGCGAGGCGCTGGAGCGGATGCGCCCCCTCGCCTCCGACGCCCTGCTGGCGATGTTCCAGATCACGATGGGCGAGTGGACCGAGAAGGCCGGCGAACGCACCCTCCGCGGCACCGCCGACGGCGAGAAAAAACGCCGGCCCTCGGGCAAACCGAAATCCCGCCGCTGATCAGCCCCGGCGCCGCACCGGGCCGACGATCGTGAAGCGCTTGGTCACCGGCTTCGAGCTGTTGGCCGCCTGGTCGGTCGCCCGCAGCACTACCTCGTAGCGCCCCGGCCGCGCCCGGAAATGCTTCCAGCGTGCCCCCAGCTTGAGGTGGTTGATGCCGATGAAGGTGTCCCAGACCTTGTAGCCGTTGTAGACCCGCCTCCCCTTCGAGTTCAGCCGGTAGTACTCGGCGTCGAGCCTGCCGCGCTCGTTGACCTGGGCGCTGAAGGCGATGCCGTCGTGCCCCCGCACGCTCTGCTTGGCCAGCGCTACCGACCCCAACGTCGGCGGCTTCACGTCGATGTTCAGCGGCGGCTGCGGTCCCGGGTCGGAGTTGGGGTCGCCGGGAACGTCGGAGACCACCACCTCGCCGCGGACGAACGAGTGCAGTTTGCACTGGAAGAAGTAGATGCCCGGCTGGGTGAACTGGAGCGTGTAGCTGTCACCGGCGCGGTGGGAGGGGGCGTCGGTACCAGGATCCGAATCCCACTGCAGGTCGTTGGGCGAGATCCCCGTGACCGAGTGGGCGAGGTCGGGCCCGAGCCAGTCCCAGGTCACCTTCTCGCCGAGGTTGACGTGGACTTCACGGTTCGACCAGGCGTAGTTGGCGATCGAGACCCGCGTGTTGGCGGCCTCGGCGGCGGGCGCCAGCAGCGCCAAGGCGACGAGGGTCGTCGCCGCTAGCCTCAGGAGACGAGGTACCAACCGTTCATCCCCTGGTGCAGGTGCTGGAAGACGTGGCAGTGGTAGAACCACCGCCCCGGGTTGTCCTCGACGAACTCGACCCGGAAGGAGTCGGCCGGGCCGAAGCTCTTGTTGTCGGCGATCCGCCCGTCCGGTTCGGTCCAACGATGGCCGTGCAGGTGGAAGGTGTGGAAGAAGTTGTCGACGCCGTAGACGTGGAAGGCGACCCGCTGGCCGACTTTCGCTTCGAGCGTTGGCGTGTTGCCGGCGTAGGCGTGGCCGTTGACGCAGAAGTAGGTGCCCTTGAGCCCGGTGATCGAGGGGTCCCAGGTGTGGAAGCCGAGGAAGAACTCGCTTTCCGGCCGTGCCTCCCCGGGCGCCCGCACCACCAGCGGTCCGAACAGGCCCTTGAAGACCGGCAGCGGGTCCATCGGCCCGTGGTCGTGGTAGAGCCAGGTCCCTTCCGTCCCTTCGCGCGCCTCCCAGACGTAGGTGAAGGTGCGGTTGCGCTGGACGAAGCCGCCGGGGTCGGTGAACTTGCCCTTGTAGGCGCCGTCCATCTCGTTGGCGTAGAAGAGCCCGTGCGGGTGCATCGTCACCGGCGCCGACAGCTTGTTGCGGAAGTGGACGACGACGGTCTCGCCGACCTCGGCTTCGATCAGCGGCCCCGGCACCGTCGCCTTGCCGAGCGGCGATTTGAACCCCGCGGAGTAGGCGCGGTAGCCGTAGGCGGCGAACTTCGTCTTCCCCTGTTTCACCTTCTCCGCCATCATCTGGTCGCGGTGGGTGGGGACGATGTTCCACTCGACCGGCTCCGCGGCGATCCAGTACTCGCGCGTCGCGCCGCTGGTCGAAAGCGACGCCAGCCGCTCGATCCCCGGGCTGCCGCCGCGCCACTCCGCTGCCGCCACCTTCGGCGGCACCTTCACCTGCCGCGCCAGCCCCTCGACGTCGACCTGTCCGTCGTCGGCGCTGATTTGGTGGCCGGCGATCGTGCAGATCAGGGCGCCGCCGGAGAGCGCCAGGAAGCCGCGCCGGTCGATCGGATCCGGCCCCATTAGATGAGGGACCTCCTCATCTCGGACCTAGTTCTTCACCGTGACCGTGAGGTGCATTTCGGTCGGGTGGATCGTGCAGATGTACTTGTAGGTCCCGGTCCGTTCGAACTTTTTCTTGAAGACGGCGGCGGTCACGGCGGTCGTCCGGGTCGAGTAGCTCGACTTTTCCTTCAGGTTCTTCGGCCCCTTCTTCAGATGCACGTCGTGGGGGTAGGTGTTGAATTCCGACCAGACCCACTTCACCGTCCGTCCTTTGCGGATCGTCACCGAGGTCGGGGCGAAGTAGAAGTCGTTGACGGTGACGACCGTCGGCTTCGTCCTTTCCGCGGGCGCCTGCGCCGCGGCCG
This sequence comes from Solirubrobacterales bacterium, assembly GCA_035693065.1. GTDB lineage: Bacteria > Actinomycetota > Thermoleophilia > Solirubrobacterales > 70-9 > VAYN01. Next base: position 25,080 of record DASSHE010000037.1, on the reverse strand, counting down.
CGCCCGCCCCCGATAGGGCGAGCGCGGCGAGCAGCGCGAGGCTGGTCCTGAGCGCGGTGGCGCGGCTCATTTGCACGAGAGCTCACCCGGCAGCGGCGCCACCTCGACCGGGGTGAACTTCTGGAACGCCGGGTGCGCGGGAAGCCGCCGCACCCAGCTGCACTGCTGGTTCTGCGGCGGGTTCTGGCCGACGTAGCCGAGCAGCGTCGCCGGGTTGCTTTCGTTCGCGAGGTCGAGCTGGAGACCCGCCTGCGGTTCGAGGCTCCTAACCTGGTCCGCCAGCACTTCGGCTTGCGGGCAGGTCGGGTAGATCGTGCTCAGCGGGACTTTGCCGTTGCCGGGGGCAAAAGTCGAGTTGGCGCTGTTGCCGGCCCAGCAGTTGCCGCCCCCGGTGTTGTCGTTCCAGAGGTCGTATTCGCCGTTGGGGTCGGCGCCTTCGCGCCCCATCGTGTTTTCGACGACTTCGTTGTTGATGCTCTTGGCGTCGTCGCCCTGGTTGGCGACGAAGAATTCGCCGGGGCCCGAGAACGTCGCGATGCCCCACTTGTAGTTGCCGAAGACGTTGTTGCGGCGGACGACGTTCTTGGCGCCGCCGTAGAGCACGATGCCGACCCCGGTCGGGTAGTTGACCGTGGCCCCGCCGACCTGTCCCAACCCCGCCGAGACGGTGTGGAAGGCGGCCCCGGCGAGGAAGTAGTTGTAGTTGTTCCAGAACACGTCGTTGCGTTCGAACACGTTCCAGCCGTTGGGCTCATAGCCCTCGCTGTCGAGCGTGTTCGGCACGATGCCGGCGCCGTTGTTGTAGAAGGCCGATTCGACGATCTTCACGTACTTGGAGTTGGTGCCGGAGTAGCCGAGGACGTTTTCGTAGCTGCGGTCGTTCTTCAGCAGCGTCCACTTCGGGTTGCTCTGGCAGGGCTTGGGCGGCGGCGCCACCCCGTGGTTGGTCCAGCTCTTCGAGTCGCAGGGAGTTTCGCCGACGTAGAAGGCGGAGTCGCCCTGGTGGTAGCCGGCGGAGTTGATCATCTTGCCGCCGAGGCAGCCCTTGGCGAAGAGACCGTAGGAGCGGTTGCTCGAGGCCAACAGGTTGTCCATCGTGTAGCCGTCGCAGCGCTGTCCTTCCTGGGTCACCGCGTGGACGAAGAAGCCGTTGGACTGGTAGTTGCGCGCCCACATGTTCCGCATCACGAGGCCGCTGACGCTGATCGCCTCGATCCCGTTCTGGGCGGGGCCGAGTTCACCCTTGGCGTTCTTGCCTTCGAGAACGGTCTTCTTGCGGCTCTTCTTGGTCCCTTCGATGACCAGCCCGTCGAAGTCCTTCTTCTTCAAAGTGCCGTCGACGACGACGCCCTCGACGTACTTGCCGGGCCGGACCGCGACGACCGCCTTCTTCTTCGCGTTCCCCTTCTTCGCCTTGAAGGAGCCGGCGGCGTCGACCGCCTTCTGGATCGTGCGGAAGCGGCAGCCGTGCTTGCAGACTTCGAACACCTTCGCCTTCGTCTGCTTCTTCTTGCCGCCGCCCTTGGCGGCGAGCGCCGGAGTCGCGAAGGCGCCGAGCGCGAGGCAAAGGGTGAAAACCAGAGCGGGAACCGCCAGCCTGTGCTTCATATCTCTCCTTGCAGCGTCGTTTCCAGCGACCCCGCCTCCCACGAGAGGAAGCCTAGCGAAGGCTGGCTGATCAGCCAGGCAGAATCGTCTTCATCGCTTCTTCCAGTTCGGACACGCCATACGCCCCCTCGATGCGGTCGCGGACGATGCCGTGGCGGTCGATCAGGAAGGTCCACGGCTCGGTTTCGAGGTGGAAAGCGCGGAGCTGGGGCCGGATCCCCTTGTTGGCGTCGTTGTCGTTGTAGACCTCCATGTGGATGAAGTCGGCCTCGTCGCCGTACTTGTCGGCGACCTCCTGGGCGACGTCGACGACGGGGCCGCAGACCCGGCTCTGACAGAGCGCCGGGGTGGCGAAGACGAGGACGATCGGCTTCTTCCCATAAGCGTCGGCGTAGTCGACCTTGTGCATCTGATCGGGCGGGACCCGGGTGTCGATCTTCGCCATGTCGCCGCCGACGTCGGCGGCGGTGGGGGTGTGGATCAGGGGGGCCTTCTCGCCGACCTTGGGGATGTCGGGGAATTCTTCGGCCACCGGGCTCGGCACCCGCGAGGCTTCGAGCCCGTTCTTTCCCTTCAGCATCGCGACCGCTACCCACGGCCCGCTGCGATCGAAGTCGACCTTGGGGACGACGTACACCGCCTGGGCGGCGTCGGGATCGCTGACCTGCGACCGGTAGGCGGGCTTGACTTCGAGCGAGCTGACCCGAGCCGGGTAGGGCCCGCTCGCCGGGTCGCCTTCGCTCTTGGCGAAGTAGAGGGCGACGTCGGCGTCGGTGACCTGTTCGTGGCCGAGCGTGAAGACCCCGAAGGGGTAGCGGTTCGGCCCCACGACGAAGCCCGTGGCGGCGGGCGCGATCACCAGGTTCGTCCGCTTGGCGCCGGAGCCGTTCACTATCTGTGCCAGCGTTTTTCCGTCGGCGGCGGGGAATTCGGCTTTGGCCGGAGCGGGTCGGGAGGAATCGGTGGAGTCGGAGCCACCGCCGCAGCCGATGGCGACCAGGGCGGTGAGCAGACAGAGGAGGGCGAGCGGGAGGAGGTACCGGGGTTTCAGGCGCATGGCCCGGCACGCTACACCGCATCGATTCCATGCCTCTGGGTATCCAAGGCACATGCGGTGTTCCGGAAGGCTGTGGCCCGTTCTCCTCTTCCTCCTCGGCACGGTCCTGCTGGCCGCGCCGGGGGCGAGGCCGGCGGCGGCGAGCGCCGAAGCCACCCCCTCGTGCGCCGCGGGCCCCGTCCGCGAAGGACCGGAAATCGTCGGCACTCCCTGCGCCGACCGCATCGTCGTCCCGGCCGGCGTGGCGGTGGTGGACGCCGGCGCCGGCAACGACGTGATCGTTCCCGGCCCGATCCCCGCCGCCGTCGCAAGCTGTCCCTCGAGCTGCCACCTCGGGGTCGGCAGCCAGACCTTCGAAGGCGGTCCGGGCAACGACGTCGTCTTCGGCGAGCGCGGCAACGACACCCTGCTCGGCGGCGAAGGCGACGACCGCCTCTACGGCGGGATCGGCGACGACCTGCTCCAAGGCGGCCCCGGCAACGACCTCCTCGCCGGCGGCTTCGGCGCCGACACGATCGACGGCGAAGCGGGCGACGACTACGTCCGCGGCGACGGCACCATCGACCACATCCGCGACACCGGCGGCGGCTTCGACACGCTCAGCTACTCGACCGGGGTCACGCCCGGGTTCGGGGCCGGGATCGACACCGGCGTCAGCGGCTTCCCGGGGGGCGCCGAAGGCGAGCGGGGCGTCTACCTCGACCTCCGCGACCCCGAAGGCACTCTCAACGGCGACGACGGGGTTGCCTCCCTCGGCGGCGGCGTCGACGACGTCCAGACCGGCGTCTTCGAGCGCATCGTCGGCACCCCATTCTCCGACTACATCGTCGGCTCCGAACTGGGGGAGACGATCTACGGCGGCGGCGGCGCCGACGTGATTCGCGGCGAAGGCGGCAACGACAGCCTCTTCGGCGGCGCCGACGGAGACAGCTGCGTCGGGGGTGAGACCACTTCTAGCTGCGAGGGGACCAGCTCGGTCTCGACCCGCGACAGCAGCGAAGTCAGCGTCGGCGAGACCGTCGTCGCGGGCCTGACCCAGATCTACGTTGTCGCCAGCGGCTCCGCCGACTCGATCACGGCGACCTACGCGCCCGATCACGTCGCCATCTCCCTCTCCGGCACGGTCTTCGACACCTCGGCCGCGGCGGCTGCGGGCTGCACGGTGACGACGGCCAGCGCGAGCTGTCCGCTGGCCTCACCGCTCGACTCGATCGTCCTCGCCGGCATGGCCGGCGCCGACACCGTCGCCGCGGAAGGGTTCCCCGACACGGCCGCGGTCGTCGTCCTCGGCGGCACCGGAAGCGACCAGTTGACCGGCGGCGCCGCCAGTGAGGACGTCCTGGTCGACGGTCCTGGCGGCGGCGAAGACACCAGCTCCGCGCTCGGCGGCGACGATGCCCTGCTCCACAACGGCGGTGCCGACGAACTCCTCGGCGGCGACGGCAACGACCTCTTCCTCTCGGTCTCGATCTGCGACGAAGAGCAGATCTTCGGCGGCAACGGGCGCGACAACTCCTCCTGGGCGCGCTACTCGGGGACCGGCGTGGCCGCTCGCCTCGACCAGGGGGTCGCCGGTCAGCCCGCGGGGGAACAGGTGCAGTGCCCCGGCGGCAGCGCCGAATTCGACCAGTTGCAAAGCGTGGAGGACCTCGAGGGCTCGAGTGTCGATTCCCAGGGATCGACCGGCGCCGACGTCTTTTTCGGCGACCCCGGCCCCAACCAGCTACTCGGCCACAGTGGCCCTGACATCTACCGAGCGGGCTCCGGGGAAGACTCGATCCTCGCCAACTCCGGCGACTCCGACCCGCTGATCGACTGCGGCCCGGACGCCGATCGCGTCCTCATCGACATCCCCCATCCCGGCGAATACGAAGACGCGGCGCCGCTCGAATGCGAGTCCGTGAAGGAAGCGCCCCCCAACAGCTTCAGCAGCGAAACCGAACTGCCACCGCCGCCACCGCCGCCCCCCAGGGTGGTGGAACCGCCGCCGCGGGACCTCAAGCCTCCGCGAACTTCGATCACCCATCGCCCGGCAAAGTTGCTCACGGCCAGGCGCGGCCCCCGGGAAGTCGCCTTCCGCTTCAGCTCGAGCGAGCGCGGGTCGCGGTTCCGCTGCCGGCTCGACGGCAAGCCCTACCGGGACTGCACTTCGCCGCGCCGCTACCGCCTCGGGCTCGGCCGCCACTCCTTCCGCGTCTTCGCGGTCGATTCGAGCGGCAACCGCGACCCCAGCCCGGCGATCGTCAAGTTTCGCGTCCGCCGCGCTCCTTCAACTGGGGCCAACAATCGATGAAACCTTCTCCCCCTAGAGTTGTTCCTGGGTACGCCATCAGCAGGGGAAGGGAGAAGGGTCAATGCAGGTGAAGAAGCTCTTGATGCCGGTCGCCGCCGTGCTCCTCTTGCTCGGCCTCACCGCCTCGGTGGCGCTGGCGCTGGACCGTGCCGAATTCGTCGCCGCGGTGGAACCGATCTGCAAGACCAACCGCGACGCCAACGACAAGATCCTCACCGGCGTTCGGGCAGACGTGAAGGCGGACAACCTCGACAAAGCGGCGAAGAAGTTCGCCCGCGCGGCGAAGGCGCTGAAGCGCACCCGCCTCGAACTGCTGAAGGTCGAACAGCCGCCCGAAGACGCGCCGCTGCTGACCCGGTGGCTGAAGGGCGTGAAGACCGAGGCCGAACTCTTCGAAGCCGTCTCCCGCAAGCTCGCCCACGGCGAAAAGACGGCGGCGCAGAGGATGGTCGCCCGCCTGGTCGGCAACGCCAAGCGCACCAACAACCTGGTCCTGGAATTCAACTTCCACTACTGCGTGTTCCCGGTCGCCAGCTACCTATAGATGATTGATTCCACGACCACGCCCACCTGGATGACGCGCCTGGCACACTGCGCGTCTCTGCGTCCTCGGCCTTGCCTTTGCCAACCGGCAAAGGCGGCGGCCTGCGTCCTTGAGCCGCTTGGCCAGGCGCGCCCCCAGTCGCACCTGGCCGTGGAATCAATCATCTAGAGCGATGGGCCGGCGCCAGCTGCGGATAGGCGGGCTGGCGCTCGCCGCCGTGGCTGCGCTCGTCGCCGGCGCCCGGGCCGAGGTGGTGCAGCGGGGCGACCTCCGCGTCTACATCCAGGGCGGGATCACGCCGAAGACGCTGCCGCGGCTGGGCCGCGCCCCCGTCGCCGTCAGCGTCGCCGGCCACGTGGTCAGTACCAGCGGCTCGGTGCCCCCGCAGCTGACCTCGGTCGCGGTCGCGCTCAACCGCAACGGCCGCCTGGACTTTCGTGGCCTCCCGGTCTGCCCCCGCCGCCGGATCGAGGCCGTCTCGAGCCGGCAGGCCCTCGCCCTCTGCGGCCGCGCCCTGGTCGGCACCGGCACCTTCCACGCCCGCGTCGTCCTTCCGGACCAGTCGCCCTTCCCCTCCGACGGCAGGGTGCTCGCCTTCAACGGCCGGCAGCATGGCCAGCACGTCGTCTTCGCCCACATCTACGGCCCCCGGCCGCTGCCCCAGTCGCGGGTGCTGACCTTCCACCTGCGCCAGCAGGGCGGGGGCTACCGAACCCTGCTCAGCGCCCGCTTACCCGAAGTGACGACGGACTGGGGCTACGTCTCCCGCCTCAGCCTCACCCTCGGACGCCGCTATCGCTACCGGGGCCGCTCCCGCAGCTTCATCGCCGCCGGCTGCCCCGCCCCCAGCGGCTTCTCCGCCGCGACCTTTCCCGCCGCCAAAGCATCCTTCGGCTTCGCCGACGGCCGCACCCTCACCTCGACCCTGATCCGCAGTTGCCGCGTCCGCGGCTCCTGATCCAGCCCCGCCGCCGCCTTTCCAATCACCGTCTAGAATCACTGAGCAGACGGCTTGGCAGGCGAGCCGCCGCGCCCGGATAGCTCAGTTGGTAGAGCACTTCCATGGTAAGGAAGGGGTCACGAGTTCGAGTCTCGTTCCGGGCTTCAACGGTCGCTGCAACCGGCCCCTTCCGGGAGCCGGTTTTGCGCTCCGAGCGTTCGTAGCCGTTCCGAAATAACGCCACTAGTCGCAGATAGCGCGGCGATTGCCCTCGACGGGCGCCGATTTCTGATTTCGGCACTCGCTTCCTACACCGGCGGCGAGCTACGTCGCCGCGGTCTGAAACCCGCCGGGGAGCTGCGACAAGAGCCCCGGGCTGGCACCCGTAAGGCGCGGGTCGAAGGAAAGAGTTGGAGGCTGACCCCGAGTAGGGACGGCGCGGGCGGAGAAGCGAGACCAGGAGTTTGTCGCCTATAGGTCTCGGTCGCAGGCCAACGGGATCGGCTCACGGAAGGGAGCGTTCGCGTGAGGACCGCTGGCGCCGTTCTCCTGGCCGTAATCCTCGTCTTGATCTGTTGTGGCAGCCTCGTGCTCCGCTCTTGTGGGGCTGGCAAGTATTGGTCGTGGGCTCGGCCGTCTCATGGGGTGGGGACGGGATCGGACTGGTCACGGTTCTTGGGGCGGTCACGTGGCTCCTCAGACACGGCACTTCGCACTCCGCTACGGCAGTACCGGAGTGCCTCGCCACGCGGATCCTCGATCAGCCCGAGCAGCTGATCGACATGCGTCCCACAAAGTCGCTAAAGTCTACAAAGTCACCACCCACCTTGAAGGGACGGAAGTTATGCACGTCGATAAACGCCTCAGCGTCCGCGAGACGGCACGCCAACTAGGCGTCCACGAGAACACGGTCCGAAACTGGGAGTCGAACGGCATCATCAAGGCGGTGAAGCTGCCGGGCTCGGGCTACCGACGCTTCGACTCCGCCGAAGTCGCCAGGCTGCATAGCGAGATGGTCGAGGGCCTCGCCCCGGCGATCGAGGGCCCCGTGATCAGCCCGAAGAGCAAGCCGCGCTTAGTCCGCGAGGAAGATTCGTGAACCACGAGCGACGCCCGCAGGGCCCCTACTTCGAGAAGCGCGGCACGCTCCTCAGCCAGGGCGATCTATTCGCCGACGTGCCCCTTGCTTATCCGATGCCGGCAGACGAAATGGTCGTCGACGCGGAGGAGGACGAGGAAGGGGCGAGGCGCTTCTTGAGCGGACCCCTCAGTATCGGCGCGGCCCTGCTGATCACGCCGACCTGCTCGATGCGTGCCCAGGGTGGCGGGCGCGACTACGCCCACCCAGTCCGCACGCTGGTGCCGCTGCGCCCGGCTGAAGAGCTAATGGATCTCGGGATTCTCGACGCGGCGAAGCTGCGGGTCGCGGAGCGCCGCGACTCCCTGATCAACTACCTTTACCTGCCCGCCTCCCAGGAGCTTGGAATCCCCGAGAGCCTCGCCCTCCTCTACATGCCGGTCACTCTCCACCACGAGATGATCGCGGAGGCGCGGCTGGCGCAGATGACCTACGAGGCCTCGGCGCAACTCCAGAAGAAGCTCGCCTGGCATTCCACCAGCGTCCTCCTCGAGCGCGACGACTTCGACCCCCCGATGGACTGATGTCAGAGGGATCGGCCCACAATCCCTACGACTTTCGCGCTCCGATCCGCTCGCCGGCTCGCCTGGCCGGTCGCGAAGGCGAGCTCGAACAGATCGATGAACTCCTTCGCGGCGCCGCGATCGGCAGCCCGAGTCACTTCTCCCTCTTCGGGCCGGCGGGGATGGGGAAGTCGAGCCTCCTGAACGCCGTCGGCAACATCGCCGGGCGCCGCGACCTCCTCCCCGTCCGGGTGGATCTCAGGGACACTCTGGTCGAGTCACCATTGGCCTTCTACGGGGCCGTCTTCGATGCCGCCCTCGAGGCACTCCGGGACTTCGGTGCGATCGACGACACCGAGCCCGTGATGGAGGGCTGGGTCCAGCACACGCTGCTGGGTAACTCCGACCATCCCGCCGAGGCGGGTCGCTATCTGCAGGCTGGTCTCTTGATCGCTGCACGGATGAACGGCAAGGCGGTCGAAGAGGTGCCACGGGCGGTGCTGCAGCGCGATCTGGCGCTTGTTCTCGAGCTGGGCGCTAGGGAAGGCCTGCAGGGCGTGGTGCTCGAGCTCGATTCGGCGGAGGCGCTTGAGGACAGCGGGGAGATTGCCCCGAGCCTGATGGAGTTCGCGCAGGCGACCCCGACCCTGACGATCGTCACGGCCGGCGAACGCGCCGGTCCCTTGCAGGAGGCGGCTCCGCGGGCCTGGAGCCAGATCGAGGTCGGTCCCTTTAGGGGTCCGGGCCAGATCATGGAAGCGATCATGAAACCGCTGGCGGACGTCGAGGAGGTTGGGCGGCCGCCGAGTTTCCAGACCGCGCGCGAGATCTTCGACCTGACGGACGGACGGCCCTACGAGGTGAACTTGGTCAACCACTTCGTCTGGGAAGCGATATCCCAGGGCGAGCAAGAGGACTTCGCGCTCTCCGAGGCGGTGTTGTCGCGGGTGCTCGCCGAGCTCGAATCCCGTGGTCGTCACAGCGCCGGCTCGGCGGTGGACATGATCGGCAGGCTATCCGCCGAGAGCCTGCGTTCGATAGCCCGGCTCGCCCCCTTCGAAGGATTGACGGTGCGCGAAATTGCGCTCGGACGGCTGATGTTCGACGAGTTCGACGCTGACGCCCTTGGTGCGGTGGAAGACGAGGTCACTGGAGAATTGCTGCGGCTGGCCGAGTTCGGGGTGCTGAAGACGCACGGCGAGCGCTTCGAGATCGAGGGCGGCGCCGAAGCCCGTCTCTACCTCCGCTACGCGGCCGAGCGGCGGATCGACCTGAAAGTTGAGTTCGGCGAGACCTATGCACGGTTGGCGACCGCGGTCTGCCGGCGGGGCCTCGCCGAGGAGCTGATCGGCGCCGAGAACACCGGGAAGCTGTTGCGCGGGATCTGGTCTGACCGCGAGTTCATCGACCCCGCTGGCGGTCGCTGGCTCGACCAGGTGGCCGACGGTGTCGCTGCCGAGAGCCTCAGCGAGATTGACGACTTACTGCCCGGCTTCGAGGATCCCGAGAGCCTCGCCGAGTTCGCCGAAAAAGGCGCCGTCCTCTTCGGCTTTTCTCTGCAGGTGGGCATGCGAAGTGTCGAATACGCCGATCTCGCGATCAACGTCTGCGACCTCACGGCCGAGGAGGCCGGGGAGCGGGCCAAAGCCTGGTTCGCGACGCACGAGGGCCTGCTCGGGAAATACGGGATCTCCCTGGAGCTGGTGCGATGTGAGTGCCTTGGGCCCGGCACCGCCAAATCGGCCGCGGCCTTCTCGGAGCTGCGACGCTTCCTCGGCCTGGTCATCCTCCTGCACAACGCCGGCCTGGTCGAGGCAGCTATCGTGGCACTTGGCGACTGCATCGACCGCAGTGAGGCCTTGATCGGCGGCGAGCCTGCCGACCCGCTTGTTCGTTCCGTCCTCGCCGATGCGTTCAACAGCCTCGGTTTCATCTACGCCACCGGGGGAGAGCGCGATAAGGCGGCCGAGAGCCTCGAACGGGCGATCGAACTCTCGATCACGGAGGAGTGGCTTCCCCGGTTCAACCTGGCCTACCTCAAGGCCCTCGAGGAGGATTTCGGCGCCGCTCGCGACCTGGCAATCGAGGCTCAGAACCTCAACTGCCCGGCCGAGGGCGTGACGATCCTCCACGCATGGTTCCCGATGCCGCCCGACTGGGAGCCGGCGGCACCGCGCCACAACGTGGTCTCCATGCACGGGCGTTGGGTACGGAGCTTCGTCGAGTTACAGACTCAGGTCTTCGCCGCCCTTGCGGATCGCGAGAGTCGCTCGGCGCTCCGTCAGGCCCTGGATGCCCTCAGTAATTCTGCGCCTGCGCCCCTCCTGCGGCTCGCCGGCTGGACCGAACTGCTGCTCTTCGAGGACCCGGAGAAGGCCAGCGACCTGTTCTACCGGGCGGTGCACGCTACCGACCTCGACGAGATCCAGGCGGTGCGTGCCGAGCACGAGCTCGCCGCGGCCACCGTTGCTTCGCAAGGCGGCAGCGTCGAGTCATAGCCTCCGTGGGAGGGGAGTCACTGACTGGAACCGGTCATGGTCCATGTTTAAGCCTCGGACTCGGCCTCAGCAGCATCGCCGGAATAGGGGTCGGCCCGTCGGAAGACGAAGGCAGGACCCGCAAACCGCTCAGGGTTCAGGGAGGAGGCCGGAAAACAGGCACCCGAGCGATCCGCACTAAACGTCTGCCTCCCCGGACCCGAAGCTAAGGAACTCTGTAGGTCCTGTCAGGAAATGGCTGTGAGTGCCAGCCGCCCGAATGGTGGACTGGGCTTCGCCAATCGATTTCTTCCGCTCCGCAGCCTGCCTGTTGCTCGCTTGGGCCATTCCCGTTCAAATGGCCCTTGATCCACTACGAGCCGCTGAAAAACTCGCGACCTAGAGCAACCTGGGAACGCTGCTCGAGCTTACTCGTCGGCCACCGGCCTGGCTTGGAGTAGTCGCAGGTACGAATGATGACCCGGCGGGGAATCAAGAGGAGAGACGATGGGAAAGGGAAGCAAGTCAGCACCGGGGATCGTTGTGTTGGTCTTCGCCTGCCTACTAGCAGTAGGCATCGCAGCTTGTGGCGGAAGTAGCGAGAGTAAGAGTGAAACTGGTTCGCCCGATCCAGCGGCGGTTAGCGGGAAGATCGTGGTTTGGGACTGTTTCGACAAGCTCTTTCCGGGCTACACCAAGGCGGTCAAGCCGCTCGATGAAGCTTTCGAACGGGCTTACCCGAACGTAACCGTCGAACACGTCGCGCAGCCGATCGAAAGCTACTCGCAGTTACTCCGCGCCGCATTCACCGGCCACGAAGGTCCCGACGTGATGATGATGATCCCAGGCAAGGCGGGAGTCCTTCAGTACACGCAGGGGCTGGAAGAACTGAACGACCGGATCACTCCTGAAATGAGCGAACAGCTAACCGGCTGGTACACGATGACTCCGGGCTTTGCCAACGACGGACCACGGTATGGAGTGCCGATCGGCGCGACCGGGTGGAACTTCTACTACAACAAGAAGCTCTTTGTGGAAGCTGGACTTCCGAGGGAGTTCGAACCGAAGACGTGGGACGAAGTCAAGGAAGCCGGCGAAAAGCTGGAGGCGGCAGGAATTCAGCCCTTCAACGGTGGCGCCGAAGACGCGGCAGAAGCGGGTGTCTGGTTCAACCAGGGCTGGTCGACCGTTGCCACCCCGGAACAGGGCATCGAACTGTCCGAAGGAGAAATCTCCTTCACGGACGAGATCGTCAACGAAGCCCTCGAACCGCTCCTGATGGTGCAGGAAGCAGGGCTCTACCCGTCTGACCGCTTCACCACTCCGTTCTTCACCGAAGGCTACGAACGGTTTGAGGGAGAAGAAGGGGCGATGAGCCTCGGCGGTTGGACGTCAGCCGCGTTCTGGGCCGAATTCAACCCAGTCCTAGGCGAAAAGAACGTGGGGATCTTTCTTCCCCCAGGTAGCAAATCCGTCAACACCAGCCCCGAATACGGCTGGTCGATTCCGAGCTTTGCGAAGAACAAGGAAGCGTCCTGGGCCTACCTCGAATTCATGTCTGGCAAGGAAGGCATCGAAATCCTCGCGAAAAAGGGAGGCATGCTGCCCAACCGAAAGGATGTGGGACTACCCTCCAGCTTCCCGGTGCAGGCGCATGAACTCGTCCAGTGGACGAAGGAGCTCGAACCGTTCCCCGAAGCCACCCAGCTCGTGACTTCAACGGTCGGGGAAACGCTGAACAAAGAATTGAACCAGGTGCTACAGGGCCGATTGTCATTGGACGCGGCACTCGAGTCGGTCCAAGAAGTCGCGGAAAAAGAAGACTGAGAAGCGACCTGACCATCGCTTCCCCGGCTCGCGCTCCCCGAGCGCGAGCCGGGAGCCCTAGACGATGATGCGCCGTCAGATCACCAGCCGCTTGACGCCAGTACTGCTGCTGTTGCCGGCTGCTGCTCTGCTTGGTTGGCTGATGGTCTACGCCGCTGCCAATGCGGTGCAGCTCTCGTTCACCGCGTGGGACGGGTTCTCTTCGCCGCAGTCGGTCGGTCTCGAAAACTTCTCCGACCTCCTTCACGACAAGCACTTCAAGGAAGCCCTGCTGCACAACCTGGCGATCGTCGCGGCGATGCCGGCCTGGATCGGGATTCCTTATGGCATCGCCTGGGCGTTGCACAGTGAAATCTGGGGATGGAAAGTCTTCCGCTTCGTATTTTTCCTACCGGTTGTGCTTTCGCCGGTGGTGGTTGGCGTCTACTACGGCATCGTCCTCAAACCCAACGGACCCCTGAACAGCCTGTTGGAGTCGGTGGGTCTCGGGGGTCTCACCCGCGAGTGGCTAAACGATCCCTCTCTGACCCTGCCGGTGGTCATCGCCATCATCATCTGGTCGACCTTCGGAATCGGCGTCCTGATCTTCCTCTCGGGTCTCGCCAGCCTCGACGTCGAGCAGATCGACGCCGCCAAGGTGGACGGAGCGTCGCCCTGGCAGATCCAGCGCCACGTCGTCTTCTGGCAGCTGTTGCCGGTGATCGAGTTCTGGGTCGTGTTGATCGTCATCGCATCCTTCACGGCGTTCTTCCCGCTGATCTACACCCTCACCCACGGGGGTCCCGGTTACGCGACCTACACCGTTGATTTCGACCTCTACCGAGAAGCCTTTGCCGGCGGCCGCCTGGGGTACGCGTCGGCGATCGGAGTGGCCCTCGTAATCGTGATGGCGGCAATAGCATCCGTGCTGATCGGGTTGTTGCGCCGGCTGAGGACCGTATGAGCGCCGCGCCGTCGACTCTGCCAGCTTCCAAGGGCCGCCGGTACGGCCTTTCGGGTTGGCGTGGCTCCGTCCGCAAAGGAACCCGCGCCGGGGTGTGGGCCATCCTCGCCGCGCTCGCTGTCTCCACGGTGTACCCGCTCATCTTCCTCGCGTCCACCGCTGTCCGGACCACGGACGATTACAAAGCGAGTCCCGGGGGCTTGCCCGGCCACCTGACGACCGACAACGTCTCGGAAGCGTTTGCCGTCGTCCATATCGGCACTCTGGCGCTCAACTCGCTGCTCGTTGTCGTCCCCGCGGTCTTGTTGATCACGGTCGTCAGCTCCTTGGCCGGCTACGCGCTGGTGCATTTCGACTTTCCACTGCGCAGCGCGATGCTGGTGTTCATCGTCGGGCTGATGGCACTGCCGGCAACCGCGCTCCTGATCCCGGTCTTCAAGCTCATCCTCGACGCCGGGCTGCTCAACCAGCGTCTCGGTCTGATCCTCGTTTACGCGGCGATCAGCCTCCCGTTCTCGATCTACCTGCTCGCCTCGTTCATGAAATCGGTCCCAACGGAGCTCTTGAACGCCGCGCGGATCGACGGCGCGGGGCCGCTGCGCACGCTGTGGTCGGTGATTCTGCCGCTGGTCCGCCCGGGTCTTCTCACCCTTGTCACCCTCAACTTCCTCTTCCTCTGGAACGAGTTCCTCTTCAGCCTCGTGATCCTCCAGGGTGAAGGCAACCGCACGATCATGGTCGGGATCGCCCAGTTCCAAGGACACGCCGAAAAGAACCTCGGCGTCGTCTCGGCCGGCCTCCTGTTCTCGATGATCCCGCCGCTGCTGATCTTCGTCTTCTTCCAGCGTGACCTCGCCCGCGGACTCACCGCCGGAGCGGTCAAGTGAGCCCGAACACCACGACTTCGAGGAGGCCCGATGGGCTCGATCCAGCTCAATGAGGTGACGAAGGTCTTTCCCGGCGGGAAGGCGAACGCCGTCGACCGCGTTTCCCTGGAGATCGCCGAGGGCGAATTCCTCGTCCTGGTCGGACCCTCCGGCTGCGGCAAGTCGACGCTGTTGCGGATGCTGGCCGGGATCGAGACGGCCAGCTCGGGACAGATCCTGATCGACGGCACCGACGCCACTCACGCATTGCCGAAGGAACGAGACATCGCGATGGTGTTTCAGAACTACGCCCTCTATCCACACATGACGGTCGGCGAGAACCTCCACTTTGCGCTGAAGCTGCGGAAGATGCCCAAGGACGAGCGGAAGCAAAGGGTCGGCGAGGTGATGCGGATGCTGAGGCTGGAGGAGCTGGAGAAGAGAAAGCCGGGACAGCTCTCGGGGGGGCAGCGCCAGAGGGTGGCGATGGGACGGGCGATGGTCAGGGAGCCGGCGGCGTTCTTGATGGACGAGCCCCTCTCCAACCTCGATGCCAAGCTCAGAGTCGCGATGCGGGCTGAGCTCGCCCGGCTGCACGAGCGCTTGGGCGTAACCACCGTCTACGTCACCCATGACCAGACCGAGGCGATGACGCTGGGTCAGCGGGTCGCGGTCCTCAAGGACGGCGTCCTGCAGCAGGTCGGCACCCCGACCGAGCTGTACCACCGGCCCACCAGCCTTTTCGTCGCCGCTTTCATCGGAAGCCCGACGATCAACCTGGTCGCAGCCGAGGTAGCGGAAGGCAGGCTTCACTTCGGCGGGCACTCGCTGCCGGTTCCGCCGCAGGCGCAGTTGCCGGCTAGCGGCGAGGTGATCCTCGGCATTCGCCCCTCCGACTTCGAGCTCGCCGAGTTCGCGGAGCCCTCGCTGCCACGAATCTCAGTTCGCCTCGAGGTGGTCGAGAACCTCGGGGCCGAGGTGCACGCGATCTTCCCGATCGAGGCAGCCCGTATCGACGCCGACGGGGGGCTCACGAGCAAAACCGAGGGCGCCGGAGACGAGCGGCTGCTGGCGGACGAGCGCACGCTCTTCACCGCCTCGATCGGACCTCGGCGCCTGCTGACCCCCGGGGAACAGGTCGAGCTGGCGCTCGACACCTCGCGGGCGCTGTTCTTCGACCCGACAACTGGCGTTGCCCTCGAGGCTCGCTCACGGGCTCGGCAAGAAGCGTAAGCGCGAGCGCGCTGAGGGGACTGGCCCGCGAGCCAGTCCCCTCTGCTGGCCTATAGGCTCACGCCGTGGACTTCGCCCTCACGGACGAGCAGCAGGACTTCGTCGCCGCGATCCGCGACTTCTGCGACCGCGAGTGCGGGACGCCCGATCAGCGCGAGCGCCTGACCGACGGGTACCGCGAGCATCACAGCGCCGAGATCTACGACCAGATGGCCGAGGTCGGCTGGCTCGGGGTGACGATCCCCGAGGAGTACGGCGGCTCGGGCGGCTCGATGCTCGACGCCTGTCTCTTCATGGAGGAGAGCTCGCGCGGGCTCGCCCCGATCAGCGGCTACGCGACGACCCTGATCGTCGCCGGCGCGACCCAGCGCTTCGGCACCGAGGAGCAGAAGCAGAAGATCCTCGGCGGCATCGCCTCCGGCTCGGTCGAGGCGATCGCGATGACCGAGCCCGAGGCCGGCTCCGACGTCGGCGCTCTCGCCTGCAAGGCCGAGGCGGTCGACGGTGGCTTCGTCCTCAACGGCCAGAAGGTCTTCTGCTCCAACGCCCACATCTCCGACCACGTCCTCGTCGTCTGCCGCACCACCCGCGGCGCCGATAAGCACGCGGGGATGACGATGCTCTGGGTGCCGCGCGACGCCGAGGGGATGGAGGTCGTCCCGATCGAGACGATGGGCGGCCGCGAGACCAACCACCTCTACTTCACCGACTGCGCAGCCCGCGGAGAGGACGTCCTCGGCGAGGTCGACCAGGGTTGGACTCAGCTGATGGCCGGCCTCAACGTCGAGCGGCTGATCCTCGCCGCGACCATGCTCGGGATCGCCCAGCGTGCCTTCGACGACCTCCTCCTCTACGTCAAGGAGCGGCGCCAGTTCGACCGTCCGATCGGCTCCTTCCAGGCCCTCCAGCACCGGATCGCCGACCTCGCCACCGACCTCGAGGCGGCGCGGCTGATGACCCGCTGGGTCGCCACCCTCGTTGACGAGGACCCCGACCGCATGCTCCCCCAGCAGGCCTCGATGGTGAAGCTGTTCGTGACCGAGGTCGCCAAGCGCACCACCCTCGAGGGGATGCAGATGATGGGCGGTTACGGCTACTCCTCCGAGTACGACATGGAGCGGCTGGTGCGCGCCACCCTGGTCTCGACGATCTACGGCGGGACCTCGGAGATCCAGCGCACGATCATCGCCAAAACGCTGGGGCTCTGAAACTTTAGGCCTAAATCGCAGATTCGACGAACGTTCTAGAGAAGAAGTAGAACATTTGCTGCATCCTTTGCGGGGATGGTCCCTTTCCCGCGATTCCTCCTTGCCACCCTCACCGGCCTGCTGCTGGCATTTGGCGCCGCCACCGCCGTCGCCGCCGAAGCGCCCCTAGGCGAAGAAGCGACTACCGCGGCGGCCACGGCAGAAGCCGAACCGGCACCGATGAGCGTCGACTTTCCGCGCCGCCGCGCCACCGTGATCGGCGCCAGGGCGCTGGTCTTCGTCAGGTGCAGCGGCCTTGCCGCGCAGACCTGCGAAGGGACTCTGGTCCTCAAGGGCCCGGGGGGCAGCCACAAGGTTCCCTACTCGATCGATCGCGGCGAGCAGCGCCCGCTGGTGGTGCCGCTCGGCGAAGAGACCACCGTCGCCCCCGGCGCCAAGGCGCGGGTCGTTGCCCGCACCATGCAGCTCAGCGGCAGCACCGTCCGCACCAGCACCCTGCTGCGGGTCGGCTAGCCCTCTTCGCAGGCGAAGGGTTCCTCGCTCAGGCGGGGGTCGTCGCCGTGTCGCAGTCGACCCGCTCGGGCGCCCCGATGTGGAAGCCCTGCGCGTAGTCGATCTCGAAGGCGCGCACCAGCGCCAGCGTCTCCGTGTCCTCGACGCCCTCGGCGACGGTCTCCTGCCCGAACGCCTTGGCGAACTGCACCATCGCCTGGACGAGGCGCTGGTTGACCGGCGAAGCGCAGAGGTCGCGGATGAACTCGAGGTCGATCTTCAGGTGCTGGATCGGCAGCTCCTTCAGGTAGCTGAACGAGCTGAAGCCGGTGCCGAAGTCGTCGAGCCCGAGCCCACAGCCCATTTCGGTGACGGCGTGGGCGAAGGTCTGGGCGTCGGCCATGTTGGTGATCGCCGCGGTCTCGGTGATCTCGAAGTCGAGCCAGGCGGGGTTGAGACCGGCGGCGATCGCCAGTCGCACGTCCTCGATCAGGCGCGGGTCGGAGAGCGAGGCCCCGGAGACGTTGACCGCGATCGGCTGCGAGCGCCCCGCCATCTCGATCGCCGTGGCCAGAACCAGGCGATCGATCTCGGCGATCATCCCGAGCCGCTCAGCGGTGGGGAGGAAGGCGGAGGGCGGGATCACGTCGCCGTTCTCGTCGAGCATCCGCACCAGCAGCTCCTCGCGGGCGACGCAGCGCTTGCGCAGGTCGAAGATCGGCTGCGCGTAGACGAGCAGCCGCCGCTCGTCGATCGCCTCGCGGATCCGCTCGCCCCAGGCGAGTTTGCGGTTGGGGCCGGTGGCCGAGTCGACGGCGCGGCCGCCGCCCTCTTCCTTCGCCTCGCAGAGGGCGATGTCGGCGGCGATCATCAACCCTTCGGCGGTGACCTCCTCGGCGGTCCCCCCAAACGAGGCGATGCCGACGCTGGCGCCGACTGCCGGCTTGCCGCGCTCGCGGATCAGCTCGATCAGCCGCTGTGCCGCCGCCCGCGCCTGCTCCGGCGTGGCGCGGTCCAGCAGCAGGGCGAATTCGTCGGCGCAGATCCGCGCCGGTAGGTCCTCCGCGCGGGACTCTTCGCGCAGGGTCCTCGCCACCGCTTCCAGCAGCCGGTCGCCGGCCTCGTGGCCGAGCGAGTCGTTGACCAGGTGAAAGGAGTCGATGTCGACCAGGAGCAGCGCTCCCGGCTGCCCTCGATGCAGCGGATCGAGGATCCGCTCTTCGACCTCTTCAACAAATCGGTCCCGGTCGCAGAGACCTCCATAGTCGATTCCGTCTCGCACCGGACCCCCATTGCCCGCTGGATTTACTCGGAAAAAGACTGTACATAAAAATTAGTAGCCGATGGGGAGGTCGGTTGAAGCGGTCGTGGCCTTGCGTCGTTGGGCGTCGCAGGACGCTATCCTTGGCCCAGCCTCGCGCCTTGGGCCCGGGGTTTTTCTTCTGTAACGACAGTCCTTCAGGTACGGAACGAGGGAGAAGATGGCTCGCGGAGATGTCCGCATCGCGGTGACGTTGGCTTGCGAAGAGTGCAAGCGGCGCAACTATCAGACCAACAAGTCGCGCCGGAACACTCCGGATCGCATCGAGATGCGCAAGTTCTGCCGTTGGTGCGGCAACCACACCCCTCACAAAGAGACCCGGTAGTGCTCGATGGCGAAGACCCGCGCACAGCGGAAGGCCGAGCGCCGGGCCCGCGAAGCTGAGGAGCGCAAACGCACCGGGGACGGGCGCGATGCGATGTCGCGCGCCCAGCACGACACCCAGGTCCCCAGGTCCGGGGACGAGGCGCTGATCGAGGCCGAGGAGATCGGGATGGCCATCGGCGCCCCGGAGTCGGCCATGGAGCTGCCCGAGCACACCAAACCTTCACGCGCGGAGCGCCGCGCGGAATCCAAGGCCGTCAAAGAGGCGGAAAAGCGCAAGCGCGACGAGCAGAAGCGCCGCGAGCGCGAGCAACTGGCGAAGAAAGAGAAAAAAGCGCGCGAGCAGCGTCAGCGCGGCGGCGTCATCGCCTTCCTCGCCTCCTGTTGGGCCGAGCTGAAGAAAGTCCAGTGGCCCGACCGCGATACCTTGGTGCAGGCGACCGCGGTCACCATCCTCTTCGTCGCCGTCGCTGCCGCCTATCTGGGCGCCCTCGACGCGGCCTTCAACTGGCTGATCAAGCAGATCCTCTAAACGGATCCCGAAACAAAGGCTTCGATTTGTATCGCTGGTACGTGATCAACACCTATTCCGGGCACGAGAACAAGGTCAAGCACAACCTCGAGCACCGGGTTCAGACGATGAGCCAAAACCGCAACGTGCGGCAGGTCGTCGTCCCCACCGAGCAGGTCTCTGAGATGAAGGACGGGCAGAAAGTCCAGACCGAGAAACGGACGATGCCCGGCTACGTCCTCGTCAACATGGAGATGACCGACGACGCCTGGAGCCTGGTGAAAAACACCCCCGGCGTGACCGGCTTCGTCGGCTCCCGCAACAAGCCGGTGCCGCTCTCCAAACCGGAGGTCGACCGCCTGTTGCATCGCGAGACCGCGGAGCGGCCGCGCACCCAGGCGCAGTTCGCGATCGGCGAATCGGTCAAAGTCATCTCCGGTCCGCTCTCCGACTTCTCCGGCGAGATCGCCGAGATCAACGAGGACGCGGCGAAACTCAAGGTCCTGGTCTCGATCTTCGGCCGTGAGACGCCGGTCGAGGTCGGCTACGACCAGGTCAAGAAGATCTAGACGGTCGCGGCACGCTACCCTCCTCAACCTTCATGGCTAAGAAAGTCCTCACGATCATCAAGCTGCAGATCCAGGCCGGCAACGCGAACCCCGCCCCGCCGGTCGGTCCGGCGCTCGGTCAGCACGGCGTCAACATCATGGATTTCTGCAAAGCCTTCAACGCCCAGACGCAGAGCGAGGGCGGGACGATCATCCCGGTCGAAATCACCGTCTTCGAGGATCGTTCCTTCACCTTCGTCACCAAGACGCCGCCGGCGGCGGTCCTGATCAAGGAAGCGATCAAAATCTCGAAGGGCTCGGGCGAGCCACACGTGAACAAAGTCGGCACGATCTCGCAGGACCAGATCCGCGAGATCGCCGAACGCAAGATGCCCGACCTCAACGCCAACGACATCGACGCCGCCTCGAAGATCATCGCCGGCACCGCCCGCTCGATGGGCGTCGACGTCGCCTAGGAGACTCCGATGGCCCACGGCAAACGCTTTCGCCAGCAGTACGACAAGGTCCAGCGCGACCACGCCTACCCGCCGGCCGAGGCGATCTCGCTGATCAAGGAGACCGCCAGCGCCAAATTCGACGAGACGGTCGAGCTCCACGTCCTGCTCGGGGTCAACGTCCGCCACGCCGACGAGCAGCTGCGCGGCACCCTGGCGCTGCCGCACGGCCTCGGCAAAGACGTCTCCGTCGCCGTCTTCGCCCAGGGTCAGCAGGCCCGTGACGCCGAGGCGGCCGGAGCCGACTTCGTCGGCGGCCAGGACCTGGTGGAGAAAGTCCAGGAGGGCTGGACCGGCTTCGACGTCGCGATCTCGACCCCGGAGATGATGAAAGCCGTCGGCCAGCTCGGCCGCGTGCTCGGTCCCCAGGGCAAGATGCCGAACCCCAAGGTCGGCACCGTCACCGACGACGTCGAGAAGGCCGTCAACGACTCCAAGTCCGGCAAAGTGGAATACCGCACCGACCGCCAGGCGATCGTCCACATGGCGATCGGCAAGGCCAGCTTCGAGAGCGGAAAACTGCTCGAGAACTACGAGGCGGTGATGGAGGAGATCATCCGGGCCAAGCCCTCCTCCTCAAAGGGGAAATACGTCATCTCCGCCACGCTGGCGACGACGATGGGCCCCGGCATCCGGGTCGACTCCTCGGCCAAAGGCGACCGCGACGGCGCCACCAGTGCCGGCGAGGAAGCATCCGCTCCGGTCGACGAGACCGCACAGGAGCCCGCGACGGTCTAAGCTCCGTCGCCGCTAACCGCAGACCACCGGCGGGGCAATGCTCGGAAGCCCGGTGCAGGTAAGACGATGAACCGCGAGGAAAAGTCAGCAGCCATACAAGAGATCGCCGCCGAGATCGAGGCGTCCGAGGCGATCTTTGCCGTCGACTACCGCGGCATCAGCGTTCCCCAGGCGGCCGAGCTGCGCTCGAAGCTGCGTGAATCCGACGCCAGCTTCCGCATCGTCAAGAACCGGCTGACGAAAATCGCCGCCGACCAGGCCGGCGAGCAGCGGCTGGCCGAGCTGCTCCAGGGCCCAACCGCGCTCACCTTCGTCCGCGGCGACACCGCCCAGGCCGCGAAAGCGATCACGACCTTCAACAAAGAGCACGACGTCATCACTTTCAAGGGCGGCTTCATGGACGCGACCTCGCTCGACGAGTCGGCGTTCAAATCGATCGCCAGGCTGCCCAGCCGCGACGTGCTCAACGGCCAGCTGGCTGGCGTGGTCGCCAGCCCGATCACCGGGCTGGTCCGCGGCCTCGGCTCGATGATCCAGGGCCTCGCCCTGCAGCTCGGGCAGATCGCGGAAAAAGAACTTGTCGGTGGGACCGCTGAGCCTGCGGCTCCCGTGGAAGAGGCTGAGCCCGCGGCTCCCGTGGAAGAGGCTGAGCCCGCGGCTCCCGCGGAGGAGGCGGAGACCACCGACGAGGAGCCGTCCGAGGGTGAGGATGCCCCGGCTGACGATGTGAAAGCTGATGAGGCTCCGGCGGCGGACGCTTCAGATGAGGAAACTTCAGATTCGAACGAGGAAGAGGGGTAGTAACTGATGGCAACCAAAACTTCAACTGAGGACTGGATCGAGGAGCTGAAGAGCATCTCGGTTCTCGAGCTCTCCGAGCGGATCAAAGCGCTCGAGGAGGAGTTCGGCGTCTCCGCGACCGCGGTGGCAGCCGCGGCGCCCGCCGCGGCTGGTGGCGGCGGTGGCGGCGACGAGGGTGGGGGCGAAGAGTCCTCGACCGTCGACGTCGTCCTGACCGAGGTCGGTGGACAGAAAGTTCCCGTGATCAAGGTCGTCCGTTCCGCCACGGGTCTCGGTCTCAAAGAGGCCAAGGCGCTGGTCGACGAGGCTCCGAAAGCAATCAAAGAGGGTGTCGAGCGCGATGAGGCCGACAAACTCAAAGCGGAACTCGAGGAGGCCGGGGCCACCGTCGAGCTCAAGTAAAGAGCTCGTTCCGCAATTGCGGATCCCGCTTAGGGAGCCAAACTCGGAGGCGCGCGCAGCCGTGTGTTATTTTTCGCGGTCGCGCGCCATTTGAGTGCCCCTGCCCAGATTTGCGCTGTATTTACGTCCCTCTTACCGCCTGAGGAGTCGCCGACTTGGCACGTTCCAACGCTGCCCCCGTAACCCGTAGGAGCTTTTCCCGCCTAGAGAACCCGCTCGAGGTCCCACATCTGATCGATATCCAGCGCCGTTCCTTCGAGGAACTGACGGATCCGAAAGCTGGGGGACTGCGCGAGACGATTGACGACATCTCCCCGATCGAGGACTACACGGGGAACCTGCAGATCGTCTTCGGAGAGTTCAAGTTCGAGGAGCCGCCGCACTCGATCGACGAGTGTCGCGAGAAGGACATGACGTACTCGCGGCCGCTGACCGCGACGGTTGCCTTCCAGAACAAGGAGACCGGCGAGATCCGCGAGCAGGCCGTCTTCATGGGCGACTTCCCGTGGATGACCGAGCGCGGGACCTTCATCATCAACGGCACCGAGCGCGTCGTCGTCACGCAGCTCGTCCGTTCGCCCGGCGCCTACGTGATGGCGCCGAAGGACCCCGAAAAGCAGGTCTTCATCGCCAACCTGATGCCGGCCCGTGGTTCCTGGCTCGAGCTCGAAGTCGACAAAAAAGGCAAAGTCTTCGTCCGCATCGACCGCAAGCGGAAACTGCCGGTGACGGTGCTGCTGCGGGCGATGGGCTACGTCGAGGACCAGCAGCTCCTCGACATGTTCGACAACTCGGTCTACCTCCGCCACACGATCGAGGCGGACACCGAAGCGACCAAGACCGAAGAGGGTGCCCTGATCGAGCTGTTCAAAAAGCAGCGCCCGGGCGAGCCGCCGTCGGTTGACGCCGCCCGCGCCCTGCTCGAGCAGCTCTTCTTCGACCCCAAGCGCTACGACCTCACTCGGGTCGGCCGCTACAAGCTCAACGCCCGTCTCGACCTCGACATCGACCTCGAGACGCGGGTCCTCACCCACGACGACATCATCGCCCTCGTCAAGGAGCTGGTGACCCTGCCGAAGCTGCTCGGGATCCCCGAGGAGATCGACGAGGAGAACCCGATCAAGGACTACGCCGCCGAGGCGATCACCTACCCGCGGGAGCAGGTCTACGACCACCTCGACGAGTACGAGCACTTCGGCAACCGGCGCCTGCGCACGGTCGGCGAGTTGATCCAGGAGGCCTTCCGCATCGGCCTCTACCGGATGGAGCGCGTCGTCCGCGAGCGCCTCACCACCGAGGACTCGGACGCGATCACGCCGCAGACGATCATCAACATCCGCCCGGTCGTGGCGGCGATGAAGGAGTTCTTCGGCTCCTCGCAGCTTTCCCAGTTCATGGACCAGACCAACAGCCTCGCCGGCCTCACCCACCGCCGGCGGCTCTCGGCCCTTGGTGCCGGCGGTCTGACCCGTGAGCGGGCCCCGATCGAGGTCCGCGACGTGCACCCGACCCACTACGGCCGGATGTGCCCGATCGAGACGCCGGAGGGTCCGAACATCGGCCTGATTGGCTCGCTGTCGTCATACGCGCAGATCTCCGAGCACGGCTTCGTCACCACCCCGTACCGGGTGGTCAAGGACGGCGTCGTGACCGAGGAGATCGTCCACTTCGACGCGACCCAGGACGAGGACAAGGTCATCGCCCAGGCCAACGCCGAGGTCGATCCGAAAACGAAAAAGCTGAAAGGCCCGCAGGTGCTGGTCCGCGCCGGCGAGCAGGAGTACGCGACCGCCGCTCCTAAGGAAGTCGACCTGATGGACGTCTCGCCGTCCCAGATCTGGTCGGTGGCGACGTCGCTGATCCCGTTCCTCGAGCACGACGACGCCAACCGCGCGCTGATGGGCTCGAACATGCAGCGCCAGGCCGTGCCGCTGCTGAAACCGGACCCGCCGCTGGTGGGGACCGGGATGGAGCGCCGCGCCGCCGTCGACACCGGCGACGTCGTGCTGGCCGAGAATGCGGGCGAAGTCACCCACGTCGACGCCGAGCGGATCGTGGTCACCCACGGCTCCTCGAAAGACGAGTACGGGCTCCACAAGTTCATGCGCTCGAACCAGGGGACGATCATCCACCAGCGGCCGATCGTCACCAGCGGCCAGCAGGTGAAGGAGGGCGACGTGCTCGCCGATGGCTCCTCCACCGGCGGTGGTGAGATCGCCCTCGGCAAGAACTGCCTGGTCGCCTTCATGTCCTGGGAGGGCTACAACTTCGAGGACGCGATCATCCTCTCCGAGCGTCTGGTCAAGGACGACGAACTCACCTCGATCCACATCGAGGAGTACGAGATCGACGCCCGCACGACCAAGCTCGGCGACGAGGAGATCACCCGCGACATCCCGAACCGCTCCGAGGAGAGCCTGCGCAACCTCGACGAGCGCGGCATCGTCCGCGTCGGCGCCGAGGTGCAGTCCGGCGACCTCCTGGTCGGCAAGGTGACGCCGAAGGGCGAGACCGAGCTGACCGCCGAGGAGAAGCTGATCCGCGCGATCTTCAAGGAGAAGGCGCGCGAGGTCCGCGACACCTCGCTGAAAGTCCCGCACGGCGAGGGCGGCGTCGTCATCGACGTCCTCACCTTCAGCCGTGACGAGGGCGACGACCTGCCGCCCGGCGTCAACGACCTGGTCCGCGTCTACGTCGCGACCAAGCGCAAGATCGCCGAGGGCGACAAGCTCGCCGGCCGCCACGGGAACAAGGGTGTGATCTCGAAGATCGTGCCCGAGGAGGACATGCC
>DASSHE010000036.1:0-168420 GCA_035693065.1 Solirubrobacterales bacterium | reverse complement strand
CGACGCGATCGAGAAAGTCGGCAAAGACGGCGTCGTCAACGTCGAGGAGGGCCAGACCTTCGGCATGGAGCTGGAGTTCACCGAGGGGATGCAGTTCGACAAGGGCTACATCTCCCCGTACATGGTCACCGACCAGGACCGGATGGAGGCTGTCCTCAAAGACCCCTACATCCTCATCGCCAACCAGAAAATCGGCTCCGTGCGGGACATCCTGCCGGTGCTCGAGCAGGTGATGCAGAGCGGCAAACCGCTGCTGATCGTCGCCGAGGACGTCGAGGGCGAGTGCCTCGCGACCCTGGTGGTCAACAAGCTGCGGGGCACCTTCACCGGTGTCGCCGTGAAAGCGCCGGGCTTCGGCGACCGCCGCAAGCGGATGCTCGAGGACATCGCGATCCTCACCGGTGGCGAGGTGATCACCGAGGAGATGGGCCTGAAACTGGAGAACACCCAGCTCACCCAGCTCGGTCAGGCCCGCACCGTCGTCGTCTCCAAGGACACCACCACGGTGATCGAGGGCGCCGGTGACGGCGAGGACATCAAAGGCCGGATCAAGCAGATCAAACAGGAGATCGAGAACACCGACTCCGACTTCGATCGCGAGAAGCTCCAGGAGCGCCTGGCCAAGCTCGCCGGAGGCGTTGCCGTGGTCAAGGTCGGCGCTGCCACCGAGACCGAGATGAAGGAGAAAAAGCACCGCGTCGAGGACGCGCTGCAGGCGACCCGCGCCGCCCTCGAGGAGGGCGTCGTCCCGGGTGGCGGCGTGGCGCTGCTGAACGCTCAGGCCGGTCTCGACCCGGAGAAGCTCGCCGAGGACCCCGATGAGGTCACCGGTGCCCGGATCATCCACCGTTCGCTGGAGGAGCCGGTTCGCCAGATCGCCGAGAACTCGGGTCTCGAGGGCTCGGTCGTCGTCAACAAGGTCCGCGACCTCAAGGACGGCGAAGGCCTCAACGCGGCCAACGGCGAGTACGGCGACCTGATCAAGGCCGGCGTCATCGACCCGACCATGGTCACCCGCTCGGCGCTCCAGAACGCCGCCTCGATCGCGAAGAACATCCTCGTCACCGAGGCCGTGATCGCCGAGGCGCCGGAGGAGAACGGCGCCGGCGGGATGCCCGGCGGCATGCCCGATATGGGCGGCATGATGTAACCAGCCCCGCCAGCCGGCGCCATACTGGCGTCAACAGGCGAGTGCTTTGAGGGCCCGGCGAAAGCCGGGCCCTCGTCGTTTGCGGCCCGCGAGAGACGGAGCCTCAGGGCGAGACCGGCGGTTTCTTTTCCTTCGGCGGCAGCGGCGGGAAGAGGGAGGCGTTGTAGTCGGCGTAGTCGAGGAAGTTGGGGCGGCGGATCTTCAGCCGTAGGGTGTTGGCGGTGCGGGGGTAGAGGTTGAGGTCGTAGGGGTTGGTCGGGCCGAAGCCGTTGTAGTAGACGAGCATGCGGACGCGGGGGCGCTTGGCGGTCCAGGCGACCAGTTGCTTGACGAAGCGCGGTTCGTCTTCGCCGGAGACGGCCCACTCGGTGATCGCCACCGGTTTGCCGCGCCACTGCTTGCCGGCGTAGAAGCGAGCGAGGTCTTTCCAGACCGGGTACTGCGAGTAGAAGTCGGTCCCGACCCAGTCGACCCAGCGGCGCCCAGGCCAGTAGTTGCCGGGGAAGTTCCCTTTCACCCGCGGCGAGCCGCCGGGCAGGGTGCTCCAGACGATGCTCACCGGCGCCGCCGGCAGTTCGGTCGGCGGCGGCCCTTTGCTGCGGTTGACCGGCGGCAGCCCGATTTCCGCCAGGGTCGCGTTGACGCCTTCGAGGCTCTGGCCGCCGCGCACGATCGCGGCGATGCGCCGGAACGCCTGCTTGTACCAGTAGGCCGTGTGTTCGCCGCCTTTCTGCGAGCCGTCGCAGTAGACCGCCGACCAGGCGTTGAGACAGCGGTTCGGCTCCCCCAGCGGCCGGATGTAGGCCGGCAGGCCGTGGACGGAGAAGAAGTCGTTCAACTGCAGCAGGTAGTCGTCGCCGCCCCCCAGCGCGATCTGCTGCGGCGTGATCATCTCCGCCAGCGTCTGATCGTCGCTGGTGGAGATGTGGAGGATCGGCCGCGTCGCCGTTTCGCGCCACCGTTCGTAGGCTTCGTTGAGGCTGTTGCCCCAGGGATGGAAGGTCTCCAGCAGCGCCGGGTGCTTGTTCATCAGCGCCGCGGTTTCGTTGAATTCCGCCGTCGTGCCGCGGTCGCTGACACCGAGGAAGACGTCCGGCTTCGGTGGCACCAGCGTCATCGCCGGGGCCGGCGCGGCGGCGAGGATGGCGAGGGCCAGCGCGAGCCAGGCAGCCCTCACCACCGGGCGGGCCCGCCTCACCACCGTCCTAAGCCTCCTCGAGTACATCTCCCATCCTTCGTGGTTCGACGCCCAGGGCCTGCGCATCGGCCGTGCCGCGCTCACTGACCATGCCGACCTCCATCAGCTCGGCCTCCTCCCAAGTAGCGAACACGGCCTCGCCGAAGATGTAGCGGAGCGCGATCAAGCCCGAGCGGACCAGCGGCAGCGGCATGTGCACGAGCGGCCGCGGCCTGCCGGCGACCCGGCTGACCAGGTCGGACATCTGGTCGTAGGTGAGCGTCTCCGGACCGGCGAGCTCATACCGTGGCCGCGGCTCGGCCGCGTCCAGGGCCCCGACCACGCAGCGGGCCACGTCGGCTGCCCAGATCGGCTGGAACCGCGCCTGCCCCTCGCCCGAGACCGGCAGCACCGGCAGGAAGGAGAAGCGCCGCAGCAGCGTGATCCAGGGGTCGCTGTGGTCGTAGACGATCGACGGGGCGAAGACCGCCGTCTGCAGGGAGGAGCTGCGCACCGCCTGCTCGGCCAGCCACTTGGCGCGGAAGAACCGGGTCCGCTGGGCGGACTGCGCGTCGAGGGCGCTGAAGAAATGGAAGCGCTCGACGCCGCTGCGCTCGGCCGCCCGCAGCAGCCGCACCGTCGCCAGGCCGTTCAGCTCCTCGATCCGCCGCGGAGGCTGGTCGCGGATCGTCGCCGCCAGGTGGATCACGGTGTCGACCCCTCGCAGCGCCTGCCGGACCAGGTAGGGGTCCGACATCTCGCTGAGGTCGCCGAGGGCGATCTGCACGTCGACCCGCCGCGCGCCCAGCCGCCGCGGCTCCCGGACCAGGCAGCGCACGTCCTCGCCCCGCTCTAGCAGCAGCGGCAGCAGCCGCGATCCGATGCTTCCGGTGGCCCCCGTCAACAGCAGCATGGCTGCCGATGCTAGCTAGCGGTGGTGCTTGCTCGGCTTTGGGCCGAGCTTGAGGGAGACGGGGCCGGTCGTCGTCGAGCCGGCACTCGGTCGCGAGGATTTCACGACCAGGATGACGGCCATTCCCGCCCCCTTCGGGGTCTTCGGTTTCGTCACCTTGCCGAGCGTGCAGTGGGCGGCGCGCAGCGCCGCCTTGGCCTTGGTCAGCGTCTTGCCAACCAGCTTCGGCACCTTGCACGAGGGCGGCGGCGGTTCTCCCAGCGGAACGACCACCGTCGGTCCTGGGCCAGCTCCTTCGTTGGAGGGAGGGGGAGGCGGCGGCGCGGTAACGGTCCAGGAGGCCGACGCTGGAGACGGGTCGACGAGTCCGCCGGGATCGGTGGCGCGGGCTTCGAGCTCGTGTTCCCCTGCCCCAACCGTGAATTCCGCGACGCTGGAACAGGTGTTCCACCCGCCTCCGTCGAGCCTGCATTCGAAGCCGCCGCCATCGGCGTCGGTCCGTCGCAGCTCGAAGCTCGCCGAGGTGCTGGCGGTCGTGCTGGGCGGCTGGCTCAGGATCGCGGTCTCCGGCGGCACCGTCTCTTCGCCAGGCGTGACCAGCGTGTCGAGCGCCGCGCTGACGTCGAGCCGCCCCCCGGTGGTCGTCTTCCCGGCGAGCGAGCCGACTGGATCGACGCTGTCCAACAGCGCTTCGCGCACTTCGGTCACGGTCGCGTCGGGCTTCAGCGAGAACAGCAGGGCCGCGGCGCCGGTCACGTGCGGCGCCGCCATCGAGGTCCCGTCGAGGTAGGTGTAGCTGAGCGGAGTGCTGAGCGGCGCGTAGCATTCGAGCCGCAGGTCGTCGAGCCAGATGCCCTCGCTGGAAATCGGCGTCGAGTCGGCGCTGTATTCGAAGAACATCTGCAGCGAGTGACCGCCGAGGCCGAGGATCGGCACCGTCTGGAAGAAGGCCATCGCGCTCCCCGCCGTTTCGCCCGAGACGAATTCCCGCGCTCCCGCGAAGCTGCCGTCGAGGGCGAGGCCGTAGATCATCGACCCGCCCTTGCGGTGCCGCATCCCCTTGATCCGGCAGCTGCCCGTCCCGGCCGGGATCGCCGTCCCTGCGGCCGACTCCACGCCGTAGATGTGGTTGGCTTCCGGCACCGCCCCGGGCGTATCGGTCATCCCGAAAGAGGTCAGCGGCCCGTCGCCGGTGCCGGCGCGGCCGAAGCCGGCGCCGTAAGGCGTCCATTTGCTGCCGAAGTTGTTGGTCTGGAAGTCGTCCGCCATCCAGATGTCCTGGGTCGGGAAGGTGCTGAGGACCGAGCTTCCGGGGGCGCCGAGGTCGACCGAGGTGGCGCCGTAGTCGCTGTAGCTGGCGAGCGCGTCGGCCTGGTCGGTGGCGGCGACGCAGATGACGTTGTCGATCGCGCCGGGAACTGCCGGCGAGGCATCGACGGTCGGTCGGTAGTCGCAGGGGTAATGGTGGCCCTGCGGCGCCGCTCCGCCGCCGTCGTTGTCGCCACCGTCATTTCCCGCCGAGACCACGTACAGCGTCTCCGGGTGGGCGGCGATCGCGTTGACTTCGGTCTGGGTGAAGGTATTGCCGCCGAGCGACATGTTGGCCGCCCGCGCCCCCATGTCGCCGGCGTAGTTGATCGCGGCGAGGATCGAGCTGAACGGGCAGCGCGTTTCGTTGCTCGAGGGCTGGTTGGCGCAGACCCGCAGGGGCATGATCCGGGCGTTGCGGGCGACCCCGGTGATCCCGACCCCGTTGTTGCCGGCGGCGCCGATCGTCCCCGCCGTGTGCAGGCCGTGACCGCCGGAGGTGATGTTGTCGTCGGTGGGGTCGGCGTCTTCGGTCGGAGAGCTGGCGCTGGTGCCGACGAAGTCGTAGCCGTGAACGTCATCGACGAAGCCGTTGCCGTCGTCGTCGATGCCGTTCCCGGGGATCTCGCCGGGGTTGGTCCAGGCAACCGGTTCGAGGTCGCCGTTGTCGAAGCGATAGCCGCTGTCGATGTCGGCGACCACCGTCGTCGGAGTGCCGACGCTGCGATCCCAGGCGGCGATCGCGCTGACGTCGTCGCCGGCGACCGCGCCGACGAACCCGTTCACCCCGGCGCCGGTGTTGCGCAAGCCCCAGAGCTGGGAGAAGAGCGGGTCGTTGGGGACCGCATCGAGCCGGCGGTAGCCATCCGGTTCGGCAACCGCGACCGCCGGGTCGGCAGCCAGCTCGCGCGCGGCGGCTGCGGCCGTCTGGCCGGGTTCAACCTCGACCAACTGGAAGAGCGGATCGCCGAGCTGCGCCTCGAAGTCGACTTCGGCTTCGTCGCGGGCGGCCACTTTGTCCGCGTGGGCGGCCCCCTGCCGCCACTGCACGATCACCCTGGTCGAGGACAGTTCGACTGAACTCGACCCCGCGGTCGAGACTTCGGGATCGGCCGCGCCCCCCTGCACGGGCACCAGAGCCAGGGCGGCGCAGGCCATCGCCAGCGCGCCGAGCGATTTGATCACCCTTCCGGACACCAGCGGCGCAGGATATGCGCGCCGGCCCCTGCCCGCATCCCGCTGGTGGGACGACGACCGAGCCCCGCTGGGGCCGCAATCCCTAAAATGAGCGCTCGCGCTTGGCCGGGGCCCCCGGCAGGCACCCGGAAAACGATCTAGGAGAACGCCCGCATGACCTACGTCATTGCCGAGCCCTGCATCGGCCAGAAGGACAACTCTTGTGTCGAGGTGTGCCCGGTCGACTGCATTCACCCCACGCCCGACGAGCCCGACTACGACAACGTCGAGCAGCTTTACATCGACCCAGACGAGTGCATCGACTGCGACGCCTGCGTCGAGGCTTGCCCCGTTGACGCGTGTTTTGCCGAGGATCAGCTTCCGGCTGAGTGGGCCAAATACGCCGAGATCAACGCCAACTACTTCAAGAACCAGGCTGCTTAAGGCAGGTTGGTTGTGAGAGAGGGGCACGTGCCCCTCTCTCACTTCTTGCGTTTCTAGCTTCTAGTAGCCCGTGGGGTGGCGGGCTATGAAGGGGCCGCTTGCGGCTGCCCGCAGGGATTTGTGCCACCTTGGTCCGGTGCCGCTGGTATTGCCGGCGGTGTCCCAGCGGAGGCCGGCGATCACGGCGTAGGCGTGGCCGCCGTTGGCGTAGACGGTGATCCAGCGGCCTCGACCGCCGCTGCCCCAGCTCTCCAGGGAGCCCGACGGCATCGGGGTGCTGATCAGGTTGCCGCCGTGGAGGGCGAAGCTGACCGAGCCGGAGCAGTCATAGCCGGCGTCCCACCAGCGGGCGTGGCCGCCGCCATAGATGTAGGGCTTGGTGCGGATCTTGTTGGCGGCGTAGATCACTCGCTTCACCGCCACCGGCGCGTTCGCGGGCGGGATCGCCCGGCCGTTGACCAGGATGGCCTTGCCGGGGGGCGCCGTGGGCGCGACGGTTTCCGTGGGCACCGGTTCTTCCGGTTGCGGCGTCGTCGTAGCGACCCCGCCGGGGGTGGCGGCCAAGGCAGGCGTCGCCAGCAGGGCAGCGAGAACCAGCGTCAATACTGCGACCGGTAAGCAAAGGGCGGGCGTTTTTCGGGCCGCCCCGAAGGCGTTCTTCATTCACTCCTCCTTCGTCGGCCGGCGGGGTTAGCTGACGGGCTGGCGCTGAAGGAGCCTGCGCCCCCACTCAGAGGTGGGCTCGCCCCGGAAACTTGGTTCCCCCGCTCCCCGGCTCTCTTAGCCGAGGATTAGGCGTTTGTGTGCAAACCTTAACCCAAGTGGATGCGGAAGGTTGCGGCCCCAGAAAAGCCGCTTTTCGCCCGCGCTACTGGACGACCGGCAGCGGCGTGCCGCCGACCGGCGGTGCTTCTGCCGGCGAGGGGGTCGACTGCAGCACCGGCAGCTCCTGCGGCGTCGCCGCGACGATCCCGCGGGCAGCCTGACGGATCGCCTGCGAGGCGGGGGAGTCGGGCTCGGCCAGGACCAGCGGCGTGCCGTCGTCGGAGTGCTCGCGCAGTGGCTCGGAGAGCGGGACCTTGCCCAGCAGCGGTACGTCGAGCTCGTCGGCCAGGAGCTGGCCGCCGCCCTCGCCGAAGATCGTGAAACGCTCGCCGTCGGGGGTCGTGAACCCGGACATGTTCTCGATCACGCCGAGGATCTCGAGGTCGAACTTCTTCGCCATCTCGGCGCCGCGCTGGGCCACCGACTGCGCCGCCGGCTGCGGCGTCGTGACGACCACGAACTTCGCCTGCGGCAGCAACTGCGCCAGCGTCATCGAGACGTCGCCGGTCCCCGGCGGCAGGTCGAGCAGCAGGTACTCCAGCTCGTCCCAGGCGACGTCCTCGAGGAACTGCTGGATCGCCTTGTGCAGCATCGGCCCGCGCCAGACGACCGCCGAGTTGTCCTCGACAAAGAAGCCGATCGACATCACCTTGACGCCGCTGGCCGATTCCAGCGGCAGGATCTTGCGCTCGGCGTTGACCTCGGGTTTGCTGTTGACCCCGAGCATGCGCGGGATCGAGTAGCCGTAGACGTCGCAGTCGAGGGCACCGGCGGAGCGGGCTTCGGCGGTCAGCGCCGCGGCCAGGTTGGCGGTCATCGTCGACTTGCCGACCCCGCCCTTGCCGGAGGAGACGCAGATCACGTTTTTCACCTTGGCGAGAGCGCCCTGGGGCAGCTTGCCGCGGCCGAGCGTCTGCTGCAGGCGGCCTTTCTCCTCGTCGGAGAGGACGTCGAAGCCGACCGCGACCTCGGTCACGCCGTCGAGCTCGGAGACCTGCTGGGCGACAGCCTGTTCGAAGTGGGAGCGGATCGGGCAGCCCGCGGTCGTCAGCGAGACGACCACCTCGACCCGGCCGCTGTCCTTGATCTCGATCGAGCGGACCATGCCCAGCTCGACGATCGAACGGCGCAGCTCCGGGTCGATGACCGCGCGCAGCTTCTCGGTGACCTGATCTTTGTTGGGAAGTGGCATTGCCCTGATTCTCGCAAAGGCGCGGGGTGGGCAACCCCGTGGGGAGGGGGGGCGAGTTCGCGCGCTGACGTTCTTGGGCTCGGGGAACGCAGTCGAGCGGAGGAGGACCGATGTCAGGGAGCAGGATCGCGGCAGGACGAGTCGTGGGGCTGGGGGTGCTCTTGGCGCTGAGCCTGCTCCTGCTGGGCGCGTCACGGGCGAGCGCTGGCCGCTACGCGGTCGCCCAGTGCGGTTGGTACGTGGGGGCCGACACGAGCTGGGCCGACACCACCGGCGGCGTTAAGTTCCGCCCCGACGCCTACTGCGTGCCACCCGCCGGCGCCGACCCCTTCGACGGCGCCCACCTGAAGAGCTTCACCCGCGACGGCCAGACGACCGTCACCGGCACCCGCTTCGCGCGCTGGCGCTGGACGCCGCCGCCGGGGACCGGGATCACCCAGGTTCGCGGCACCTGGTGGCACGCCCTCCACGACGGCTTCGAGCAGCGGCTCGGCGCCGTCAACTGGAGCGGCGGCTTCGAACCGTTCGCCGCCGCCGCGGCCACCGATGTCACCCCGCGCGAGTTCGTCAGGGGCTTCCCGGCGCCGGTCGCGGCCTTCGAAGACCGGCTCCTCTGTGCCCGCGGCGAAAGCAAGTGGTGCTCGCTGGATCCCGGCTCCTGGTCGGCGCTGCGGGCCTTGACGATCACCGTCGAAGACCCGGCGCCCCCGGCGGCCTCGATTCTCGGCGGCAGCCTTCCGACTCCGGGTTGGCATCGCGGTCCTCAGACCGTCGTCGTCGGCGCCGCCGACGGGGGTGCGGGCGTCCGCTTCAGCGAGACCACGCTCGACGGGGCGCGGGTCGGGCTGACCGAGTACGCCTGCGCCAAAGCGCTGATCGGCGGCGAGTGGCGGGCAACCGCGATGCAGCCCTGTCCCGTCAACGGCTCCGCCACCGCCACCGTCGCCACGACCAGCTTCAGCGACGGCCCGCACGCGCTCGCCCACTGCGTCACCGACTTCGCCGGCAACGGCGCCTGTGCCGCACCGCAGACGGTTCTGATCGACAACAACCCGCCGGCCCACCCCCGCGCACCGCAACTCCTCGGCGGCGACGAGTGGCGGCGGGTGAACAACTTCGACCTCGAATGGACGAACCCCGAACAGGGCGCGGCGAGCCCGATCGCCGGCGCTGCCTGGCGCCTGGTCGGCACTGCCGGCTACGACACCGGCGTCCGCTTTGCCGGCGGCCGCGACCGCAAATCCCTCGCCGACCTCTCGGTGCCCGCCGCCGGCACCTACGCGCTCCAGCTCTGGCTGCGCGACGAAGCCGGCAACGAAGCGCCGCCCTCGGCGGTGACGATCCCGCTGCGCTTCGACGACCTGGCGCCGAGCGTCGCCTTCGCCGCCGAGGCTCCGGAAGGCAAGGTCGCGGCGACCGTCGCCGACGCCCACTCGGGAGCGGCCGACGGCGCCATCTTCTACCGCCGACTCGACGCCCAAGCCTGGACCGAGCTGCCGACGAAGCTCGTCCCGGAAGCGGGCGCGGGCGCCGCCGTCCTGCTCGCCCCGCTACCAGACCTCGGCTTCGGCACCTATGTCTTCCGCGCCGACGCCAACGACGCCGCCGGCAACGCCGCCTCGACGACGCTACGCAGCGACGGCACCCAAATGGCGATCCGCCGGCTGCCCCCACCGCATCTGCAGCAGGCGAAGACGCGGCTGTTCGCGCGCCTCGGCGGCGGCGCCGGACCCGGCGACTCGATGACGATCGGGTACGGGGCGCCGGCCCGGCTCGCCGGCCGGCTGACCATGGCCGATGGCGCCGGCATCGCCAACCGCGAGCTACGGGTCGTCTCCCGTCCCTCCCACGGGGCGCTGGTGCCGATCGTCGTGCGGACGACCCGGACCGGGGAGGACGGAGGCTTCGAGCTGCGGCTGCCCCCGGGCACCTCGCGGCGCGTCACCGTGGCCTTCGCCGGCGAGGAGGGCTTGGAGCCGGCGCGCCGGCCGGGCCTGGAGCTGCGGGTGCGCTCCGGGGTGACCCTGCGCGCCCGGCCGCTCGACCTGCGCACGGGCGAGGTCCTGCGGCTCAGAGGCCGCGTCGCCCGCGGCGGCGCCCCGCTGCCGCGCCGCGGCAAGCTGGTCGCGATCCAGTACCTGGAGGAGGCGACCCACCGCTGGCGCCCGGTGCTGGTCACCCGCAGCGACCACGACGGGCGCTTCCACGCGCGCTACCGCTTCCGCTACGTCAGCGACCGGGCAGCGATCCGGCTGCGGGCGACGGCGCTCGCCGAGGAGCGCTGGCCCTACGCCCCCGGATCATCGGCTCCGCTGACCGTCCGGGTCCGCGGTTGAGGCACCGGGCGCAAGCAGACCTACCGGTAGGGTTTCGGCCATGTCCCAAGCCACGCTTCACACCAGCGCCGGGGCGATCGTTCTCGAGCTTCACGACGACGATGCGCCGAAGACGGTCGAGAACTTCCGCAAGCTCTCCGCGGAAGGCTTCTACGACCAGCTCGTCTTTCACCGGGTAATCCCCGACTTCATGATCCAGGGAGGTTGTCCCGAAGGATCCGGTCGCGGCGGTCCCGGCTACACCTTCGAGGACGAGATCAACGACCACAAGGTCGTCCGCGGCGCCCTCGCGATGGCCAACGCCGGGCCCAACACCAACGGCTCCCAGTTCTTCATCGTCACCACCGGTGCCGCGCCGTGGCTCGACGGCAAGCACACCGTCTTCGGCGAGGTGATCGACGGGATGGACGTGGTCGACGCGATCGAGTCGGTGCCGACCGACGGCGGTGACAAGCCGCTCGAGGCGCAGACGATCGAACGCGTCGAGCTCGACGAGGCGTAGCCCGGTACAGCGAAAGGGTCCTGGGCCGTCAGCCGGCGGCCGGGGGCTCGTCGGCGGCGCCGGCCTGACGCCGCTCCTGGCGCCGTCGCAGCCCCTCGCCGGGCCGCCAGAGGCTGACCAGCCCGGCAACCAGGGTGACGAGGAAGATCTGGCCGATCATCATCTCCAGCCCGGAGATCATCCGGCCGGGCTGGCCGCCGGGGACGAGGTTGCCGTAGCCGGTGGTCGTCAGCGTCGTGTAGCTGAAGAAGAGGAAGTCGCCGCCGCTGGGGTGGGGGTGGCCTTCGAAGAAGAGGCCGCCCTGGAGGCGGTCGATCATTCCGTAGAGGAAGGTGAAGAGGATCCCCAGCACGGTGTAGACGCTGATCGCGCCGAGGATCGTCCGGGAGCCGACCTCCCGGGCCAGCACCACTCGCCGTAGCACCGCCGCCATCGCCACCGCCAGTAGGGCGATCTGGATCGCCGAGGCGAAGTTGAGCCAGGTGCGGTCGCCGCTGATCGCCGCGATCGACGCCAGCAGCACGGTCAGGGCTGAGAGCCAGAGCGCGACCCGCACCGCCCGGGGTTTGACGTGGGAGCTGGTCAGGGCGACGACCGAGGTGGCGCTCGTCGCCACCGTCAGGATCACCGCCGACCAGCCGTGGTTCCGCATCAGCGAGGCGAGGACGTAGGTGACGAGGACGAGGATCAGGACGAGCCCGAAGGCGTCCCTGACCCGCTCGGCCCGCTCCATCCAGCGCTGGCGGCGGCGCTCGCGCGTCGCGGAGCGGTTCATGCCCCGCACGTTCGGCCGCGGGGGGCGGAATCCTGCTCTGGCGGCGGGATCACGCCCCGTCCCGGCGGGCGCGCTCGGCGACGGGGCGGAGGAAGTCCGGGACCGGGCGGACCAGGGCCCGGTCGGTCGCCTGCTGCCAGGCGCGCTCCATGCCGGCGAGGTGCTCGTCCATCACTTCCTCGATCCGCTGGTGGTCGGCGGAGCGGATCGCGGCCAGGGTCCGTTCGTGGATGTCGATCACCCAGGGGGCGACGGGGGGCTCGTGCAGCGCTAGGTCGCGGGCGATCTCCAGGCGCCGCAGCAGCGTCCGCATCAGCGAGACGATGGTGCTGTTGCCGGTGGCGCGGGCGATTCGCAGGTGGAACTGCGTATCGAGCTGGAGGAAGCGGTCCTCGTGCTCGAGCACGTCGCCTTCGGCGAGCAGCTTCTTCTGCGCTTCGAGGATCCGGGCGAGATGGGCGAAGTCCTCCTCGCGGGCGTTCAGCGCGGCGAGCTGGGCGACGCGCGGCTCGAAGAGGCGGCGCGCCTCCAGCACCCCGGCGACCTCGCCCAGACGCAGGTCCGATTTCGAGCGCAGCAGCTCCAGCGGCACGTAGTCGGAGGCGACGAAGATCCCGCCGGCGGAGCCCGGTTTGACTTCCAGCACACCGGCGTCGGCGAGGACCCGCACCGCCTCGCGCAGGGTGGCGCGGCTGATCTGCATCGCCGCCGCCAGGTCGCGCTCGGAGGGCAGCCGGTCGCCGGCGCTCAGCTCGCCGAGGCGGACCTGCTCGGCGATCTGCTCGACCGCTCCCTCGAAGGTACGGCGGGGGCCGACCGGCTTGAAAGGCAGCTCCATGGCATCGGACCGTACCTAGTCACCCCCCGGAATGGCCCAAACCGCCGCGGTCCGGGCGAGGCTGGGGTATGTTCTGCACCCAAGCTTGGTCTAAAAAGAATCCATTGGGAAGGGAAGAGGGTTTGCGATGAACGGGGATTTCGCCGAGGGGCTGCTCGAATCGCTGGATTGGAGCCATGAGCGGGTGCAACTGGTCCACGACGAGGCGAGCGGTCTGCGCGCGGTGATCGCGGTCCACTCGACGGTGCTGGGCCCGGCGCTCGGCGGCCTGCGAATCCGCGGCTACAGGGGAGGTCTGGCGGAGGCGCTCGACGATGCCCTGCGGCTCTCGCGGGCGATGACCCTGAAGGCGTCGGCGGCCGGGCTCGAGCTCGGCGGCGGCAAGGCGGTGATCGTCGACGACGGCCGCGAGGAGCTGCGGCGCCCGCGGCTCGCCGCCCTGGCGGCCGAGCTCGAGCGGCTCGATGGCGCCTACATCACCGCCGAGGACATCGGCACCACCACGGCCGACATGGACTTCATCAGCGAGCACACCACCCACGTCGTCGGCCGCAGTGCCCGCGGCGGCTGCGGAGGCGACCCCTCGCCGGACACCGCCCGCACGGTGCTGGGGG
Source organism: Solirubrobacterales bacterium (assembly GCA_035693065.1). Taxonomy (GTDB): domain Bacteria; phylum Actinomycetota; class Thermoleophilia; order Solirubrobacterales; family 70-9; genus VAYN01. The sequence continues at coordinate 155,170 of DASSHE010000036.1, read as the reverse complement.
CGACCAAGGCCGCGCTGGGGCTGCTCGGCGAGGGCTCTGTCGACGGCCTCACCGTTGGCGTCGTCGGCCTCGGCAAGGTCGGGGGGCTGCTCGCCGAGTGGTTGCTCGCCGACGGCGCCAGGGTCGTCGGGTTCGACCCCGTCCCCGCCGTTCGCGAGCGGATGGCCGGCCTCGGCGTCGAGCTCGTCGACGACGTCGAAGCGCTCCTGGCTCGCCGCCTCGACGTCCTCGCGCCCTGCGCGGTCGGCGGCCTGGTCGACGAGAAGGTGGCGGCGGCCGTCGACTGCCGCGTCGTCTGCGGCGCCGCCAACAACCCCCTCGGCGGCACTCGCTCGGAAGCCATCCTCGCCGAGCGCGGGATCCTCTACGTGCCCGATTTCATCGCCAACTGCGGCGGCCTCATCCACGCCGATTCCGAGCGCAGAGGGGACGGCGACTCGGAGCGACTCGCCGGCGCCCTGCGGGCCGCGACCGAGCGGGCCGAGGCGGTTCTTGTCGAGGCGCTGGAATCGGAGCGGCTCCCCGGCGTGGTCGCCGAAGAGCACGCCCTGGCGCGGATCGAGCGGGCCCGCTCGGTTACCGCATAAAAGTGGCCCGACCTTGGTATATAAATGGTCCATGGGGGGATCGACGGTTGCCGATAGGAGTGCGGTTCCGCGTCAGGCGACGCTCGCGGATCGCTACGACCTGAGCGAGGGGCTGGTCTTCATGACCGGCGTCCAGGCACTGGTCCGGGTCCTCCTCGACCAGCATCGCGCCGATCTCCGCGACGGGCTGCGGACCGCCTCGCTCGTCTCCGGCTACCAGGGCTCGCCGCTCGGGGGCTTCGACCGCGAGGTGGCCCGGCTCGGCAAGCTCGCCGGCGAGCACGAGATCGTCCTGCGCCCGGCGGTCAACGAGGAGCTCGGCGCCACCGCCGTCTGGGGTTCGCAGCTTGCCGCCACCCTGCCGGGGCCGAGGTTCGACGGGGTGATGGGGGTCTGGTACGGCAAGGCTCCGGGAGTCGACCGGGCCGCCGACGCGATCCGTCACGGCAACCTCGTCGGCACCGATCCCCGCGGCGGCGTCCTGGCGCTGGCCGGCGACGATCCGGCCTGCAAGTCCTCGACGATCCCGAGCGCTTCGGAGTCGCTGCTGGCGGCGCTGCGGGTGCCGGTGCTGGTGCCGGGCAGCGTCCAGGAGGCGCTCGACTTCGGCCGCCACGCGATCGCCTGCTCGCGGGCCTCCGGCCTCTGGTCGGCGCTGAAGGTGGTCACCAACGTCGCCGACGCCGCCGGCACCGTCGAGGTCGGGCTCGACCGGGTGCGGCCGCGGATGCCGATGCTGGAGTGGGAAGGGCGTCCCTACGTCCACCAGCCCTCCGCCCACCTCCTGGCCCCGCCCTCGCTGGAGATGGAGCGGACCCTGGTCGAGGCGAGGCTGGAGCTGGCCCGGCTCTACGGGCGCCTCAACCATCTCGACCGCGTCGTCCTCGAGGGCCCCGGCGCCTCGCTTGGGATCGTCGCCGCTGGCGCGGTGGCCCACGACGCCCGCCGCGCCCTCGCGGACCTCGGCTTCGGTGAGGAGGCCCCGGTCCGCCTGCTCCAGGTCGGGATGCCCTTCCCGCTCGACGCGGAGTCGGTGCGGAGCTTTGCCGCCGGCCTCGACGAGGTGCTGGTGATCGAGGAGAAGGGGCCCTTCCTCGAGCTGCTGGTCAAGGACGCGCTCTTCGGGCGAGCCGGGACGCCGGCGGTGACCGGCCAGCGCGACGACCGCGGCGGGCAACTGGTTCCCGCCCACGGCGTCCTCGACGCCGACGCGCTCGCGCGCCTGATCGGCGCGCGCTTGCTGGCTCACGGCGAGTTCCCGGCGGTGCGCGAGCGCCTCGCCCGCCTCGACGAGCTGGCGCTGCGGCCGGCCGCCGATCTCGCCGCGGTTCGCACCCCCTTCTTCTGCTCCGGCTGCCCCCACAACACCTCGCTCGCCGCCCCCGACGGCGAGGTCGTCGGCGCCGGGATCGGCTGTCACACGATGGTCCTGCTCGCCCGCAAGGGTCACGGCGAGGTCAACGGGATCACGCAGATGGGCGGGGAGGGGGCGCAGTGGATCGGCGCCTCGCCGTTCGTCGAGGTGCCCCACTTCACCCAGAACCTCGGCGACGGGACCTTCCACCACTCGGGCTCGCTGGCGATCCGGGCCGCCGTCGCCGCCGGCCTCGACGTCACCTACAAGCTGCTGTTCAACGGCACTGTGGCGATGACCGGGGGCCAGGACATCGAGGGGCGGATGGGCGTGGTCGCCGCCGCCCACAACCTCGCTGCCGAGGGCGTGAAGCGGATCGTGATCACCGCCGAGGACCTCGGCCGCTACGCCGGCGTCTCGCTGCCGCCGATCGCCGAGGTCCGCGACCGCGGCGAGATGCTCGCGGTCCAGCGCGAGCTGGCGGCGACCGAGGGCGTGACGATCTTGATCCACGACCAGGCCTGCGCCGCCGAGCTGCGGCGCGCGCGCAAGCGCGGCCAGGCGCCCGACCCGCCGCGGCGGGTCGTCATCAACGAGCGGGTCTGCGAGGGCTGCGGCGACTGTGGCGAGAAGTCGAGCTGCCTCTCGGTCGAGCCGGTGGAGACCGAGTACGGGCGCAAGACCCAGATCAACCAGACCACCTGCAACAAGGACTACTCCTGCCTGGATGGCGACTGCCCGTCCTTCCTCACCGTCGTCCCCGGCCGCTCGGGCTCGCTGCGCCGGGAGCAGACGGAGCCGCCCCCGCCCCCCGCCGATCTCCCCGAGCCCGTGCCCTCCGCCGCCGAGGACGTGCGGGTGCGGCTGGTGGGGATCGGCGGGACCGGCGTCGTCACCGTCAGCCAGGTCCTCGGCATGGCGGCGCTGCTCGATGGGCGCCAGGCCAGCGGCCTCGACCAGACCGGCCTCTCGCAGAAGGCCGGCCCGGTCGTCTCCGACGTGCGGATCACCGCTGAGCCGGTCGACGACGGCGTCACCGTCCCTGCCGCCGGCCTCGACGTCCTGGTCGGGCTCGACCTGCTCGGCGCCGCCGCCCCCCGCAACCTCCGCGCCGCCGCCCCCGAGTGCACGGTCGCGGTCGTCTCCGAGAGCCTGACCCCGACCGGCGGCATGGTCGTCGACGTCGACGCGCCGGGCATCGACGGCATCGCGGCCCGCGGGGCGATCGACGCCGCCACCCGCGCCGAGCTCAACTTCTACCTCGACGCGCAGGCGATCTCCGAGCGGCTGCTCGGCGACGCTACGCCAGCCAACGTGGTCGTCCTCGGCGCCGCCCTGCAGCGCGGCCTGCTGCCGGTCTCCCTCGCCGCCCTCGAAGAAGCGATCCGGCTGAACGGCGCCGGAGTCGAGCGCAACCTGGCGGCGCTCGCCTGGGGCCGCGCCGCGGTCGCCGCCCCTGAGCGGCTGGCGGCGGCCCTCGGCGGTGCGCCCGAGGCGCCGGCGGCGAGCGAGCGCGCCCGGGAGCTGCTCGGCGAGCTCGGCGGCGAGGACGCGGAGCTGCGGCGGCTGCTCGAGGACCGCGTCGGCGACCTGCTCGGCTGGGGTGGCGAACGGCCCGCCCGCCGCTATCTGGAGGCGATCGCCGAGGTCCGGGCGGTCGAGGCAGAGCGGCTGCCGGGCTCGACCGAGCTGAGCGCCGCGGTCGCCCGCGGCCTCCACAAACTGCTCGCCTACAAGGACGAGTACGAGGTCGCCCGGCTCCACCTCGAGGGACTGGCCGACCTGCCGCGCGACGCCAAGATCCACTTCCACCTGCACCCGCCGCTGCTGCGAGCGCTGGGGATGAAGCGCAAGCTGAAGCTGGGTCGCTGGTTCGTCCCCTGCTTCCGGTTGCTGCGCCGCGCCCGCTTCCTCCGCGGCACGCCGCTCGACCCCTTCGGTTACGCCCACGTCCGCCGCGTCGAGCGCGCCCTCCCGGACGAGTACCTGGCGCTGGTGCGGCGGGCGCTGGCGGAGCTGCGGCCGGAGAGCGCCGCGCTGGCGCTCGAGGTGGCGCGCCTGCCCGAGCTCGTGCGCGGCTACGAGGAGATCAAGCTCGCCGGCGTCGAGCGCTTCCGCGCGCGAGGGGCGGAGCTGCTCGGGCCGGAGCGCAGCTCCGCGCCCTGATCAGCGGAGGGGGTGGGATTCGAACCCACGAGACCGCTTACGCGGCCCAACGGCTTTCAAGGCCGCCGCATTCAACCGCTCTGCCACCCCTCCGGGACCGGCCGGGCAAATGGTAAGGCCGGGGGCGGGGCTTGGACTTGCCCGCCCTGATTGGATGCAGTGATGCGCCGGTTGCTCTTCCTCGCATCGGCGATGATCTTCTTCGACGTCGCCTTCTTCGCCGCCATCGCCCCGCTCCTGCCGGGGTATGTCGAGGATCTCGGATTGACGAAGGCCGAAGCCGGCGTCCTCTCGGCGGCCTACGCGGCGGGGACGCTGGTCGGGTCGCTGCCCGCCGGCTTCGTCGCCAGCCGGGTGGGGCCGCGCCGGACGGTGATCGGCGGGCTGTTGCTGCTCGGCTGCGCCAGCGTCGTCTTCGGCTTCGGCAACCAGATCTATCTCCTCGACGCCGCGCGCTTCACCCAGGGGATCGCCGGCGCGCTGATCTGGTCCGGCGCGATGACCTGGCTGATCACCAGCGCCCCGGACGAGAAGCGAGGTTCGATCATCGGTACCGCCCTCGGGACCGCGATCGCCGGCGCGCTGCTGGGCCCCGCCCTGGGTGCTCTCGCCGCCTCGATCGGAACCGAGCCCGTCTTCGGCTCGGTGCTGGTGATCGCGCTGGTGCTCTCCTACGGCGCCTGGCGACTGCCGGAGGTGCGGGCGCCGGAGACCCAGCGGCTCGACGAGGTGGTCGCGACGCTCGTCAGCCGGCCGGTGCTCGAGGCGGCGGCCTTCGTCGCCGTGCCCTCGGTGATGTTCGGCGCGATCGAGGTGCTGGTGCCGCTGCGGATGGACGCACTCGGTGGCGGCCACGGCCTGATCGCCGGTGGCTTCATCGCCGGCGCCGGGCTGGAGGCGATGCTGGCGCCGCTCGCCGGCCGCCTCTCCGACCGGGTCGGCCGCCGCATGCCCTACGTGATTGGGCTCTCGATCTGCGCCGCGGCGATGGTGGCGATCGCCCTCGCCGCCACCCTCGGCGCCGTCCTCGGCGCGCTGATCCTCACCTCGCTGGGAGCCGGGCTCTGCTTCGCGCCGGCGATGACGCTGATCTCCGACGTCGCCGAGGAAAGCCGCCTCCACCAGGGGTTTGCCTCCGGGGTTTCGAACATGGCCTGGGCCTCGGGCCAGGTGATCGGCGGCGTCGGTGGCGGCGTCGTCGCCAGCGTTACCGGCAACGCCGCCCCCAGCTTCGTGGTCGCCGGCATGCTCCTGCTCACCGTCGCCTACGCATTCCAGGTGCTGGAGCCGAGCGGCGAGCCGCGCCCCGCGGCGGGGTAGTGATCTAGGCTCGGGCGATGGCGCGGAGGAGCCGGGAGGGCGAGGCATGGGTGAACTGGGCGGGCGACCAGTCCTGCCGGCCGGCGCGGATCGTCCGGCCGCGCAGTCGCGAGGAGCTTGCCGATGCCGTCGGCGCCGCGGCCGCGAACGGTGGCAAGGTCAGGGTCGCGGGCTCCGGCCATTCCTTCACCGAGGCGGCGCTGACCGAGGGGACCCTGCTGCGGGTCGAGGGGCTGCGCGGCGTGATCGACGCCGACCCGGGGTCGGGGCTGGTCAAGGTCGCGGCCGGGGCCGTGCTCGCCGACCTGGGCGAGGAACTCGCCGGGCTCGGCTTGGCGATGGAGAACCTCGGCGACATCGACAGCCAGACGCTCGCCGGCGCGATCTCGACCGGGACGCACGGGACCGGCGCCCGGTTGCGCAACATCTCGGCCCAGGTCGAGGGGCTGGAGCTGGTCCTCGCCGACGGCTCGGTCCGCCACCTCAGTCCCGCCACAGACCCAGAGCTGCTGCGGGCGGCCCGGGTCGGGGTCGGCGCGCTCGGCGCCCTATCCGCGGTCACGCTGCGTTGCGTCCCCGCCTTCAACCTGCTCCGGGTCGACTCGCCGCAGCCGCGCGAAGAGGTGCTCGACACCTTCCAGGAGCGGGCCGACGCCAACGACCACTTCGAGCTCTTCACCTTTCCCTACTCGGACCTGGCGTTGGTCCTGGAGCGGAACCGGCTCGAGGGACCGGCACACCCGCGCGGTCGGTTCGCCGCCTACCTCAACGACATCGTCCTCGAGAACTGGGCGCTGGCGGCGCTCGCCGGCACCGGCAAGGCGCTGCCGGCCTCGATCCCGGCGCTCTCGCGTCTCGCCGGCCGGCTGGCCTCGGGAAGCCGGACTAGCGACCGCAGCGACCGCGTCTTCGTCAACGAGCGCCGGGTCCGCTTCACCGAGATGGAGTACGCGCTGCCGCGCGAGCACGGCCCCGAGGCGGCGCGGCGGGTGGTCGAGTGGGTGCGCTCCAACCGCTACCCGGTCTTCTTCCCGATCGAGATGCGGGTCGCCGCTGGCGACGACGCCGCGCTCAGCCCCTCGCACGCCCGCGACACCGCCTACGTCGCCGTCCACCAGTACCGGGGGATGGAGTGGCGCCCCTACTTCGAGGCGGTCGAGGCGATCATGGACGACTACGGCGGCCGTCCCCACTGGGGCAAGCGCCACTTCCAGACCGCCGCCACGCTGGCGCCGCGCTACCCCGCATGGGAGGAGTTCCAGCGCGCCCGCGACCTCCTCGACCCCGGCCGCGCTTTCACCAACGAGTACGTCGAGCGGGTACTGGGCCCTTAGGCCTCCGGCGATCTAGAGAAACATGCGGCCTTCGCCGCGGTAGGTCGGGACCTCGTCGACGATCGCGTCGCCTTCGACCAGGTGGAGGGTGTCGAAGCGCTCGCAGAGCTCGCCGGCCTTGGCGTGGCGGAGGTAGACGCGGTCGCCGATCCGCAGCGCGGCGGCCGCCTCGCCGAGCAGCGGCGTCTGCACCTCGCCGGCCCCCTCCCTGGGGTCGAGCCGCAGTCCCGGCGGCAGCCAGGGGGCGGGGAGCCGCGCGGCGTCGCCGGCGCCGGAGGCGAGGTAGCCGCCGCCGAGCGCCGTCGCCGTCTCCGGCGAGGGCTTGCGAACCACCGGCAGCGCGAAGCCGGCCGCCGGGGTGAGGCTGAAGCGGCTGAAATGGTCGAAGAGGGCGGGGGCGTAGAAGCCGGAGCCGGCGGTGACCTCGGTGACGACCTCCTCGGCGGCGGTCAGCTCGAGGCTGCCGGTGCCGCCGCCGTTGACGATCTCCAGCTCGACGAACTCGCCGAGCGCGGCGACGATCGCCGCCCGCCGTTCGGCCAGCTCCGCCGCCGAGCGGCGCTGCATGAAGCGGATCGCCGCGCCGCGCCGGCGCTGGCCGGGCGGCAGGTCGCCGACTCCCGCGATCTGCCCCTCGTAGGCCATCAGCGCGTCGAGTTCGATCTGCGGCCGCCGTTCGATCTCGCGCGCCAGCGCCACCGCCTGCTCCACCGTGTGGATCGGCGAGCGCTTCGGCCCCACCTTGACCCGGCCGCCGAGCCACCACCAGCTTGCGTCGACGTCGATGCAGACCCGCACCGGCGGCGCTCCCGCGCCCAGCACCGACTCGATCATCTCCAGGTGCTCGACGCAGTCGACCATCACGATCGGCGCCGCCTCCGGGTTCGCCGCCGAGCGCAGCGCCAGCTCCTCCAGCGCCCCGACGTCGGCGGTCGGGTAGGCGAGCAGCAGGTCCTCGAACCCCTGCTCGGCCAGCCACAGCGTCTCCGGCAGGGTGAAGGTCATCAGCCCCCGGAAGCGCTCGTCCCGCCGCAGGACCGCCTCCAGCAGCGAGCGGCAGCGCAGCGACTTGCTGGCGACCCGGATCGTCTTCCCCCCGGCGCGCGCCAACATTGCCTCAGCGTTCGCCCACATCGCCTCGAGGTCGACGAAGGCGAACGGCGCCTCGACCTCGCTGAGGATCCGCTCGTAGCGGTCGTGCGATTGGGCAGGCGGGGCGGACACCCGCGTCAGCCTAGCCGCGGCGGCGAACGGAGAGGGAGGGATTCGAACCCTCGGGACGGCACTATGCTCCTCCCTTGCCCACCCCGAAGGCCAACATTCGCCGCTGCGACGAGTCCGATGTTGAGGCGGTTTTGTGCCTTTGGAGCGAGGGGCGGAGTGCCCATGCCAGCACGCCTGATCGTCGCGAGGACGTCGACCGCTTGGTCTCGAATTCTCCAGCAGCCCTCTTTGTCGCCGAGCTGGGGAACGAGATCGTCGGAGCGGTGATTGCAGGCTGGGACGGATGGCGCGGGAACATCTACCGACTGGCGGTTCGGGAGGGTGACCGGCGAGCCGGTATCGGTCGGGACCTTGTCCGGGCGAGCGAGGAGTACCTGCGGGAGTGCGGCGCCGGTCGAGTGACGGCGCTGGTTGCCTTCGATGACGAGGCGGCTGGCCAATTCTGGGATTCGGCGGGATACCCAACCGATAGCGAGATTGGACGGCGCGTCCGCAATATCTAGGGGGCGGGCGAGGAACGGAGAGGGAGGGATTCGAACCCTCGAGAGAGCTTGCGCCCCCTACTCGCTTAGCAGGCGAGTGCCTTCAGCCACTCGGCCACCTCTCCACGCACTCGCTCGATTGTAGGTATTCGCGCCCGATCCTGGTGGGGTCGCCGGACCCCCGTTTGGGCCAATGCGCACGACTTGGCCACAACCTTCGCGCCGTCGCTGACTAGATTCCATGCGATGCACGCAGATTCCGCAGCAGGGGCAGGCGCCCACATCGAGCGCCGCACCAAGATCATCGCCACCGTCGGCCCCGCTAGCTGGGACCCGCGGACGCTGGAGCAGATGATCGCCGCCGGCGCCGATGTCTTCCGGCTCAACTTCTCCCACGCCGGCCCGGAGAAACAGGCGGAGACGATCGCCGCGATCCGCGGTGCCGCCGAGCGGGTGGGGCGCGAGGTGGCGATCCTCGGCGACCTGCCGGGGCCGAAGCTGCGGATCGGCGAGCTGCGCGACGACTTCGCCGAGCTGGAGACCGGGATGCACGTGACCCTGACGCCGCGTGACGTCGAGGGGGACGGGGAGACGATCCCGGTCCAGTGGAGCGGGGTCTCCGAGCTGCAGGAGAACCAGCTCGTCTACCTCGCCGACGGCGCCATCCGCCTCCGCATCCGCGACCACGAAGCCGAGGGCGTCGGCGCCGAGGTCGAGGTCGGCGGCACCCTCACCTCCCACAAGGGGATGAACATCCCCGGCGGCGCGGCGCTGCCGGCCACCACCGCGAACGACCTCGGCTGGGTCGACTTCGCCGCCGCCAACGGCGTCGACCTGATCGCGGTCTCCTTCGTCTCCACCGCCGAGGACCTGGTGCCGGTACGCGAGCGGCTCGAGGCGCTCGGCTCCGACATCCCGCTGATCGCCAAGATCGAGCGCCAGCAGGCGGCCGAAAACATCGAGGAGATCGCCGCCACCGCGACCGGCGGGATCATGGTCGCTCGCGGCGACCTCGGGATCGAATTGCCGCTGGCCGAGGTGCCGATCGTCCAGAAGCGGATGATCAGGGTCGCCGGCCGCTGCTCGAAGCCGACGATCACCGCCACCCAGATGCTGGCCTCGATGGTGACCGCGCGCCGGCCCACCCGGGCCGAGGTGACCGACGTCGCCAACGCGATCTACGACGGCACCGACGCGGTGATGCTCTCGGAGGAGACCGCGGTCGGCCAGAACCCGGTCGAGGCGGTGCGGGTGATGGACCAGATCGCCCGCGCGACCGAGCCCGACCTCCCCTACGGCGAGTGGCTGTTCCGCCGCACTGACCAGGCGACGCAGGACATCGCCGACTCGATCGCCCAGTCGGCGGTCGGCGCCGTTTACCGGCTGGGGCTGAAGGCGATGGTGGTGCCGACGACGAGCGGCCGCACCGCCCGCCTCGTCTCCGCCCACCGCCCCGACGTGCCGGTGCTGGCGATCAGCCCGCGGATCGAGACCGTGCGCCGGCTCGGCCTGCTGTTCGGGGTGACGGCGGTGCAGAGCGACTACGCCGAGGACGTCCGCGGCCTGCTCGACGGCTGCGCCGAGATCGCCCAGCGTTACGGCATCGCCAGCTCCGGGGACCTGGTCGCGATCGTCGCCGGCATGCCCGACCAGGAACTGGGGACCAACCTCTTCGAGGTGCACCGTGTCCGCTGAGGGCGCGGCGGCGCGGCTGGAGCGGGAGGAGGGTGGCCTCGCGGTCATCACCCTCGACAGCCCGCCGCTCAACCTCTTCGACCAGCGGATGATCGACGACCTGCGCGCGGCGGTGGCCGCGGTCGCCGCCGAGCCGCCGCGGGCCTTGCTGATCCGGGCCGAGGGCCGGGCCGTCTCCGGCGGCGTCGACGTCCACGTCTTCGCCGGGCTGACGCCGGAGCAGGGGAGCGCGCTGTGGGACGAGCTGCTGGGGATGATCGACGCGCTGGAGGCGCTGCCGGCGCCGATCGTCTTCGCCGCCCACGCGCTGACCCTGACCGCGGCCTTCGAGCTGGCGCTCGCCTGCGACCTGATCGTCGCCTCGCCGAAGGCGAAGTTCGGCCTGGTCGAGAAAGTGGTGGGTCTGACGCCGTCGATGGGCGGGACCCAGCGGCTGGCCGAGCGTGCCGGCTCCGGCCGGGCGCGGCACTTCGTGATGTCGGGCGGGATCTTCGACGCGGCCGAGATGGAGCGCTGGGGCGTGGTCAACCTGATCTACGAGGACCACGACTTCGAGGCGGCGTCGCGCCAACTGGCGACCGAGCTCGCCGCCGGGCCGACCAAGGCGCACGCGATGACCAAGCACATCCTCCGCCGCTTCCGCGAAGGCGGAATTCCGGCCGCGGACGAGGCGGTGCGGACCGAAGCCGCCGAGCTCTTTGCCACCGAGGACCTGCAGAACGCGGTCCGGACCTTCCTCGAGACGGGCGGGCCCGGGCACGCCTCCTTCGAGGGCCGCTGAGCCGTCGCGGGTCTTGTCTCGGCGGGTAGGCTGGGATAGATGACGGGGCTGCCGGGAATGCCGAACGTCGACTTCGACGCGATCGCCAAAGGGATGCAGATGGCCGTGCCCTTCGTCGGCCATCTCGGGATCGAGATCGTCGACGTCTCCGCCGGCGAAGCGACCGTCCGCTTGCCGCGGCGGCCGGAGCTGAACAACCACGTCGGCTCCCAGCACGCGGGCGCCCTCTTCACCGCCGCCGAGACGGCATCCGGGGCGGCCTTCGTCGGCGCCTTCGCGATCCGCATGGGCGATGTCACCCCCCTGGCCCGGGCGGCCGAGATCAACTACGAGCGCATCGCCAGCGGCGCCATCACCGCCATCGGCAAGCTCGGCATCGACGCCGCCGAAGCCCTCGAGCTCCTCGACGAGGAGGGCAAGGTCGAGTTCCCCTGCCAGGTCGACCTCAGCGACGCCGAAGGCAACCGCGTCGCCACCGCCACCATCCACTGGCACGTCCGCCTCAAAGACCCCACCGGCGCCCAGCCAAACCCCCAAAGCCCCTAGAATCGCCCTTCCGGGGCCACCCCCCGACCCCGCGCCTGTAGCTCAGCCGGATAGAGCGTCGGTCTACGAAACCGAAGGTCACAGGTTCGAATCCTGTCAGGCGCGTTCGGCTGTGCTCCGGGTTGTGCGGCGCGTTTCCAGGTGCAGAGCCAGATCCTCGGCTTGAGGTTCGAGAGGCGTTCCGGACGCTTCCTCGCGGTTCCGGCGCGTTCCGCGTGGTCTTGGTCTCATCCTGGTCTCATTTTTCGGTCGCGAATAGGGTCTTGGGATGGCGCAGGAGAACGCGGCGACGCGGAAAGCGGTCAGGGCGGCGCAAAGGCAGTTTGAACGCGATGCCGCCGCCGCTCAGCGTGCGCGCCGTAAGGCATTCGCCCAGGCACAGAAGGAAGGTTTGTCGCTCCGCGAGATCGGTGAAGAGGTCGGCCTGCACCGCTCCCGCATCGCCCAGATCATCAAAGGCGAGTAGATCGTCTAGTTTTTCTCGACAGGGCTTGCTAGCCTGACGGGGACAACGAAAAGTGCCCCCGCGCTGGTGGAACAGCCGGGGGCGTGGCACAGGAGGCGAAGCTCCCATGCACGACAAGCCTATTGGCGCAGCCGCTGAAGGCCGCGCCACCACCATCGCCGAGGACGAACACGACCAAGCTGCCGTCCTGGCGCATCTTCTGCTGCTCCACCCGGCCCATCTGACGGCAGCCGAGCTGATCCGCGAGTTGACGGGAGGGTCGGCCGACTTCGAGAGCGAGGACCGCTTCTCCCGGGCGATCCGCGACTTGTGCGGGGTCGGCCTGGTTCACAACAACGGCGACCTCGTGTTGCCGACTCGCGCCGCGCTCGCCTTCGATGAGTTGCTGCACGACTGATGGCGGCCGATACCGCGGTGCGGTTCGGCCGCAACCTGTTCATGGCTCGGCGTCGGGCAGGCTTCTCCCAGGAAGAACTCGCGGGACTCTGCTCACTTCACAGGACCGAGATCGGGCTCCTAGAGCACGGTCGCCGGTTGCCGCGCGTCGACACGTTCCTGAAGCTCGTCGCGGCGTTGGAGGCTCGACCGGCGGATCTCCTGAACGGCATCGCCTGGGTGCCGGGCGGCGAGGGCTCCGGCACCTTCATCACGAAGCCATGAGCCAAGAGCCAGAAACGAGAAACGAGACCAAGCGAAGAGGAGCAGAAGGCCCACCAGTCCAACCGAGAACCGCAAGGTCAGCAGTCCAAAGCGAAAGGGCAGAGCCAGAAGGATCGAGAAGACCTCAACCAGGAACAGCCCTAACCCCCGACAAACTACGAACCCTCCGGATTCGCCCTCTTTGGGCCGCTCTTCCCGCCCCTCCGGGCGGCCGATTTTGGCACGGCTTCGCCGTGCGGAGGCCGCCTTTAGGGAGGGCCGGGAGAGGTTTGACCTTCGGTCGATTTCAGCCAATTCCGATGCACGCGCCGCCCTCGCCGGACAGGGCGGGCATGGAGGCCAAATCGAGCGGCCCGACCTTCTTCACCGAGAGAACCCTCGCCGCCTACCTCGCGGTCTCAGACCGCACCGTCCGCAACTGGATCCGTCGTGGCGATCTGCCCAGCTACAAGCTCGGCGCCTCCCGAAGGATCGACCCGGCCGACGTCGCCGCCTTCCTCGATCAGCGTAGGGAGGAGGCGGCATGAGGCGCGACTCGCCCGTCAAGCGCCGCAACCCCTCTGGCGAGGTGGTCTGGGTCGCCCGCTACACCGGCCGCGACGGCAAACGCCACATCGCGAAGCCGAGGTGGAACCGAGGCAAAGGCACCTTCAAGCGAAAGAGCGAAGCCCAGGAGGCGATTGATGAGGCCTACGGCCTGAGCGATAGGCCCGACACCCTGGGCGCCTACTTCGCCACCTGGACCGAGCGCCACCCGCGCTCCGAACGAACCAACGCGACCAACGAGCACCGGATCAGCCGGGTAGCCGACGTAGTGATCGAGGGCATCCCCTTGCAGGACTGGCCACTCCGCGAGCTCCGCCGCCGCCACGCGCTCGCCCTGGTCGACCACATGCTGAGGGTCGAAGGCCGAGCCCCCACCGGAGCCGTCGGCATCCTCCGCGCGCTGTCGGCAATGGCCGAGGACGCGATCACCGACGAAGTCTGCGACCTCAACCCCTTCAAGGGCGTCCGCATCAGAGCCAACGACCCGCGCGCCCAGAAGAAGCCAAGGCCGATCCGCGTCTTCAGCTTCGAGGAGATGCACCGCTTCGCCAAGGCGGCGGGCGCCTACGAGGCGATGGTCCGCGTCTTCACCGATTGCGGCCTGCGGCTCGGCGAGGTCCTCCCGCTCCGCCGCGAAGACTTCGACGGCGAGACCCTCCAGGTCCGCCGCACCGCCCACGAGGGCCAGATCCTCGAGGGCACCAAGACCGACCACGGCGAGCCCGACGCCGGCCGCGTCGTCCCGGTCCCGGCGACCCTCGCCTGGATGCTGGAAGCGCAGCTTCAGGTCAGCGACGAGAGCAAGCTGCTCTTCACGACGCCGACCGGCCGCATGTGGCGCGAGCGCAACTTCTACCGCGACCTGTGGCGCCCAGCCCAGGAAGCCTCCGGCCTAAACATCCGCCCCCACGAGTGCCGACATAGCTACGTGACTCAACTTCGAGCCGCTGGGATCAACGACGCCGACTTGGCCCAGATTGCGGGACACCGAGTCGAGACGATGCTGGCTCGGTACACGCACGCGGTTCGTCAAAGCTGCGGGGCGGTTCGCGACGCGGTTGGCTAGCCTGCTCCGTCGTGGGCGAGTTGACTTGCCGGCCTTGGTTGAGAGCTAGATTCTGCGGTTGCATCGCGCAGCTCTTCGATTTGCTCACAGCACCACTGCAGAGCCTGGGGGGAAGGGTCCGTGTCCTCTGCGTGTGAAGCCTCACCAACTCGGTCGCCTAGACCCTTAAGCCGACCGAGCAGGCCGGAGTCCATCCCTAGTTGTTCGAGTCGTTCGAGGCGCTCGGGGAACGTTGCCTTCGTTCGCATCTGACCCCGCGCCTTATCAAGTTGCTTGGCTGCCCGTTCAGTGAGCAATTCGAATGCCTCCCGGAGCTTGCGGCCTGATTCCCGTCGTTCATTTGAAGCTCCGTGAAGCAACGTCGTCGCTTCACGAACGAGCATTTCGATCTCATCCCCTTGAGATTCCATGAGGATTCCGCTTTCGGAATACGGCCGGGCCTCCCAGGTCGCAGTACCGCCCTGATTTTCGAGGTCACGCACGAATCGCCGGTAGTAAGAGGTGACGATGATCTGCTTGCCACCGGCCGTTGCTAGCTCATGGAGAAGATCGGCGACCCTGGCAGAGTGGTCTGGGTCGATTCCAAGAAGAGGATCGTCAACGAGCAGACAGTCCCACCCAGGGTTAAGTTCGGCGCGATAGGGGATAGCTAAGGCGAGGGAGAGACAGAGGAGATGTCCATCCGAGAACGTGGTGGTCGGATTAATTTCTGCGCCGAAAGTCTCGCCCTTGATCTTGATCTCGTTCCGCTCGCCGTCTTGAACGTCTAGCGAGGTCGGCCTCACCATCTCACCTGGATTGAGCTTTTCGTATAGCTGAACCACGCGGCCGCTGATTCGCGCGAGGCGGGACCGGACGGCGCTTCGTTCTCCTTGCTTAAGCTCCGCGGCTACCTGTTCAAGCCGTTGAATCACCGCCCTGACGGCCGCTGCTTGGTCAACCTGCGCCCGCTCTCTGCAGACGCGCCGCAGCGTTTCCCGTCGCTTCTCGGCTTCTAGGTCTCGGTCTTGGGGGGCGGGCACCGACCTTCGAACGGCATCCTCGCGAGCTTCCAGCGTTCTCGCGTTTGATGAAAGCTCTCCTGCCGCCTTGCGAGCAGTGTCTACTACCGCGTCCCAAGTGCTGTCGCTCGTGCAGTCCAGGACGGCCTGAGCAGCGGCTTCAGCGCTGACTGCCCGATCACGCACGATGCCCACCTGATGCTGGAGCGCGGAAACTGCCTCGCCGGAGGCTCCGGCTCGCTGGCAGGCAGCGGTCAGCTCGTTCGTGTCCGTCGTCACGGGCAGCTTTGCCAGGCTCGTCCGAAGTTGACTTCGAGCCCTCGCTCTCTCTTGTTCTTGCTCCCCAGCGGCAGAGAGCGCCTCAACCTCGGTGACGATGAAATGTCGCTTCTGCCCGTCAATGGTGTCCTCCCCACAGAAGGGGCACTGCTCTGAGTCAGGGTCGGAAAGGGCGATCCCGGCTTTGAGGAACGCCTGTCGGGCCTCATCACCGCTGGCAGACGGAGGCGTCAGGGCATCTAGCCGCGTTCGTAGGTCATCGGCTGCAGCGATGGCAGCCGCAGACGGCAAGGTGGGAAGGGGAGGCCGGGAAACCCGAGTCAGCAGTCCGAGTTTCTCTTCTGCATCGGTCACGCTCTCTGCCGCTACCCCCTCCTTTGCGGCGGCGGCAAGAAGCGCCGAGTCGAGGTCGTCGGGTTTGTAGGGCGAGGCATTCATCTTGCTTGCTAGCTGCGGTACCCCAGCCGCTTCCACTTCGCGGACAAGGGCAGCAACGTCAAGCAAGGCACGATTTGCTTCCAACGCGTTGAGTTTGGCTTTGACGATCTCTCTGGTTGCGCCATAGATCTCAACCCCTAGGAGGCTGGCTACTCGTTCCCATCTGGTCGTCGGCGCTGCATCAAGAAAGACACGGCCCTCATGACGGGAGATGACTGGCCGCTGCATCTCGGCGTCAGAGATCCCAGGCGCTTGTGAAGCACTTTGGACGACCATGCCATCGAGCAGGACTCGCGTGCGTTTGAGGTCGACAAGCTCTCGGCGCAATCGTCTGATCGACCCGTCTTGATCCAGCACGACCTCTACAAAAGTCTGAGAATCCGTCGGTCGGCGGGGGTTATGAACGGGCCGATGACCGACGTACGCTTGTCGATGTGCGGCATAGATACCGCGGCCTATCTCGCCGAATACCGCCCACTCAATGGCTTCGATGACGCAACTCTTGCCGCTGCCGTTCGGTCCATAGAAGACGGTAATCGAGTCGTGCAGAGTGATGGTTTGGGGCTCGCAGAATCCGCGGAACCAGCCAACCTCAACCGACCTGATGCTAATCCCCACTCGTCTCCCCTAGTTGCTTTTCTATCGCGGCGTCTAGGGATTTCGTATCCGATGCGGCTCGTAGGAGCTGCTCGGCCCCTGGGTCGAGACCATTGATAATGCTCTCGACTAGTTCCTCGAACGTCGCGGGTTTCATTGCCAGCTTGTCCGCCGGGTCGTGGGCTTTTTCGTCCGCCATTCGCTCCCGATCATAAGTGGGCACGGACCTGCTTGGGAACGGAGCAATACTTATTGTGCCGCAGTCTCGGTGGATCTCCGATTGGGGAAGAGTTCCCCGCGATCACAACTCCGGAGCCAATCCTGCAAATTGCGCTGACCCTGGTCAGCGGCCTTGTCAGGATTGCTTGGTAGCTTCGGTCTATGGCAATTGCGACGCAGCCCGAATGGGCTGAATCAATCGTTTCGCGGCATCATCCGCTTGGCGCATCGACTGGGTACATGGCAGAGCAGCGGGGGGATTGGCCGCGCCAGATCAAAATGGCTTGGGAGGTCTCCCCATTTGCCATTGAGCTCTCCGTTCTATCGGAGCCAGAGCTGCCATCCCTTGTTGAGTTTCTTGGATCTGGGCGCAGCCTTCCCTTTCGCTACATCAGCATCCATGGCCCCTCGAAGAACTTGCAGGGGGATGAGGAGAGGCTAGTGGCGGAGCTTGCCGAGCTGGCTCTATTTGCCAGCGCCGTCGTCATGCACCCCGACACGATTGAGGATCCGGCGCACTTTCGAGGTCTTGGCCACAAGCTCCTCTTGGAGAACATGGACGCCCGCAAGGAGTCGGGCCGAACCCGAGAGGAGTTAGAACCTCTCTTTTCAGAGCTGCCCGACGCCGGCTTTTGCCTTGACGTGCCTCATGCATGGTCTGTTGATGCCACTATGGGGATTGCGGGCGAGCTTCTCGATGCTTTCGGTAATCGCTTGCGCCACGTTCATCTCAGCTCGCTTTCCGAGGATCTCCATCACGTGCCGCTAACCATCGATGATGAAGCCCACTTTCGTTCGACGCTTGAACGTTGCCTCGATGTCCCCTGGATTTTTGAGGCTCCCCCTCGCGGCTCATTTTAGCCTTGGCCGTTGTTGGCGCGAGCCCACTCGAAGTTCTTGCCGAGAGGGCCAATCGCGACTTCCCTCGCCTCTTCTCGGCTCGTAAGCGGACGAGCGAGGGTCTAGCGGAGCGCTGCGACCGGCTAGCCGGTCTTCCTCACTCTGAGGACGCATCTGTCGTTCTGATGGGCTCTTGGGGAAGGGGCGAGGTAACCGGGTCCAGCGACGATGACTTCATGCTGCTCGTACATGGGGCCGAGCGTCTCACTAGCGCTGTCCAGCCATCTGTTGATGAGGTTGCAGGTGTTTTCTCTAGCTCACCTGGCGCACAAGGCATTTTTGGCGTGCCCACTTTCAGCGAGCGACTCGTCCAAGACATTGGCCTCGATGGGGACGACAACACCAACTTCACGAGGCGCATGCTTCTAATGCTTGAGTCCGTGCCGGTTACTGGCTCCGACGCTTATCGCGATGTCCGGAAGGAAGTGCTTGACCGCTATCTCGATGCATCAGTCAAGGCTTATCGGCCGCCTCGGTTCTTCCTCAACGACATAGTCCGCTATTGGCGGACGATCTGCGTTGACTTCGCTGGGAAAGAACACGAGGGGCCAAGGAAGTGGGGCCTTCGAAACGCGAAGCTCCGCACGTCACGCAAGATCCTCTTCGCCGGTGGACTGTTGCCTGTCCTCGAATGCTTTCGCTTCGATCGCCCGGAGATTCGGACCTATCTTGAGCAGCAGCTCGATCTGCTCCCGACGGATCGAATTGCGGAATCGTTCCTGTCTCACAACGCCATCGAACCGGGTGCCCGCACGTTTGGCGCTTATGACGAGTTCGTCGGTCGGATGGACGATCCCGAGTTTCGCGAGGAGCTCGAAGGCGTCGTGCGGAAAAGCTCTAGCGAGTCTGCCGCGTTCTCCGACGTTCAGCGGATAGGGAGCGAGCTCCAAGGTGGTCTTCTTGCCCTTCTATACGAGACTAGAACGCTGCCGCAGGTTGTTCGCGACTACGCGATATTTTGATCGCCCCAATCTCTGCTCTCGGCGCTTTCCAGGGTGACGGTCGCATTTTGGTCACAGAACTGTCGCAAACCGCTCTAGCCCGCCTCCAACTTCCGTCCTACGAAAGTGAAGGTCACGGGCTCCGCCAGGTGTTCTCATATGGTCTCGGCAATCTCGACGAAGCGCTCCAAGCCTCACGAGATGGGAAGTTGTCTCGCCGACTCGCGCGAAGGGTTAGCGAGCCGGCGAGACGCATGAATGCTGCTAGCAGGCAGGGTTCATGTTTGCGTATTCACCCAGCGGCAGGACTACTTCGACGGACGACTGCTGCGACGTGAGCGTCGTGTCTTCGGCGCTCAGGGTCGCGTCATACACATTCGACGTGACTGGGATCTCCTCGCCAGAGGCCTCGACTTCCAAGGACGAGACCCCATCAGGCATAAACCCGATCACGTGGTAGGCATCGCATCCCGCTGGAGTAGCGCTAAAGGCGTGCCCCGCTTCCGCGAGGTCGGCGGTAGCGCAAGTGCCCACTTCAGAGGCCTCATCGAGGGCGCAGATCTCGTCGTCGCCGAGGGCGGCCACGACGGTCGCCCTATCGCCGGTCTCAATCGTCGCCAGCGAGGTGACGGAAAGCTCTTCGGCCTTCTGGGGCGCTTCTGCGTCAAGACGGACCTGCTGGTTGGCGCGCACGCTTGCCAGCCAGAGCTGTGCCTTCTCGGAAAGTGACCCAGGACTGGCTGGAAGCGCGTTCTGGCTGAATACCGCGAACCGTTGGGTGAGTGGCTGAATCGTGGATGCGTCCGCGCGGCTTTGACTGCTTCCAGTGGTCGCGATGATGGCCGCGCCAACTGCCAACAACGCGACTGCTATGACGGCGAGACGGGTGCGCCCGTGTCGGTGTAGAGACGACATTCTTAGTTCGCTCCAATCGTTTCGAGAAGTGCCTTCACGTGTTTCATCCCAGCCACCTATTGCAGCGCGGCGCCCAAGATGGTCCTCGCGCCGGAGGCGCTGTGGACGATGAACACGTATCCGGGGTCGTAGCTTCCTGGGACCCAGCCGAATGGCTGCCCCGAGCCGCAGGCAACCTGTGCTACGGCTCCATCAGAGCCCCGCATGATGTTGGCGCACTTGTTACTCACATTACCGCCATAGCCGTCCGCTACTTCCTCGTCAATCCAGTTCCGTAGCGTGACTGCGGCTTGGAAGTACCGTCGGGTTTGAGGGGCAAGGTTGACTTCGCTCCAGAAACAGCTCCAACCACCGCCGTTTGGATTGCAGTAGTCAGCCTGTGCCACGGAGGTCTGAACACCACTCGCTTGACCCGCGAACATTAGGAGTGCCATCGCGGAGATCGCAAGCGCGACTCGTCCTAGGGACCAGCGCGTTACCGCACCTCCAACAGTTCCAGCTTCAATCATCTTTCTCCCTTGTCTATGTTCAGCGGAGTGTCCGCTGAAGAATCCACCTGAGTGTGGAGTGGAGCACGATGCTATGGGAGCGATTAATTAATTTGAGATTAATTAAGAAAATTTAGGCCAATATTACTTAGGCTTGGTTAGCGCCCATCAAGGCCATGCTGTAACTGAGCGCCGGCTTCAAGACCATTGGCGCCGGGAAGCGTCAGGGTGCGGGTGGCGACGTCTTGGTCAGTGGTGTCAAGGCCGCGGATTTCCACACTGTCCACGGCTGAGTTGGGCAGGAAGGCAATGAAGAACTTGAAGCTATCGTCGATCCCGAACCGGCTTGCTAGCTCAGCGGGGATCGTTTGAAGTTCCGCGTGAACAGACGAGCCGTCTACTCGCACTTCGACGGCGCTCACGTCATTGCTCGCCCTCCCCGCAACTAGCTGTACTTCCTGCCCTTGAGTTGAATCGCCCCCAGCCGAGAGGATCTGGAGGTCGCGGGAAGGCTGCAATGGAGGCAGGAGCGACTGACCTCCGGTCCCGGGTAGGCGTTCGCATGGCGCGGAAAATCCAACGCGCCGTTCCGGAAGGTTCACTTCAAAGCAGCGCAGGCCCTGGTTTGCGGGCTGGAAGGTGACGAACTCCCAGCGCCCGCCGACTGGGGCCGGACCGCCGGCGAGAACGTAGGCCGGAGCCCCTTCGGTAGCGGTTCCTCGCTCCCATTCGGCCCGCAGAGGCTGGATCGTCGGCTCCCCTCCTGGCTCGCCGATCCCGACTTGTTCGCCCACCCAGCCGACGGCTGCCCTTCCGGGGGCTGACTGAGTAGCGCCCAGGACGACGATGGCTAGCAGTGCAAGACCAGCAATCGCTGCCGCAGTAGGACCACTCAAATGACGCCGGCTCGAAGACGAAGACGACCGCTTTCTGCGGTCCGCTGCCTTGTGGCCGAGATGCAGCTCGACTCGAGCCGCAAGCTTGGCTCGCTCTCGTGCTCCTCCCAGGTCCGGCGGCTCCATATCCCTCAGGGCCTCTGCGATCGATCGGTCATTCATCAGATACCTCCAGTTGCTTGCGCATCTGCTCAAGAGCTCGGTTCAGGCGCGAACTCACCGTGCCCGCAGGAATGCCCAGAAGCTGAGCGGTCTCCTTTGGCCCGTAGCCCGCGACGAATCGGAGCACGATGACCGCGCGGTAATCGGGGGTCAGAGCGGCGAGGGCCTCTCGGAGCCTGTCTCCTTCCTCTCCTTGGCTGAGTTCGTCTCCGGCTATCTGGCCGGTTCGGGGCGAATCTCCAAGGGGGTCGACGACAATTTCAGGGCGTCTCGCGCGGGCTCGGGTCCAATCCAACGCCTTGTTGGTGACGATCCGATGAAGCCAAGGTTGAAATGGCCGATAGGGATCGAAACGCCCGAGGTTGCGAACGATCGACAGCATCGCCTCTTGGGTGACGTCCTCGGCTGCGTGGGCGTCCCCGAGGATCCCGTAGGCGATGCGGTTGGCTCGATCCCAGTGGCGGTCGATGAGCGTGTCGACGGCCTCTGCCGATCCCCGGCGCGCAGCGCCCAGGAGCTTGCGGTCAGATAGCGGCACCGTGACCTCGGCATCCATGCCCTGGGCCGGGTCTGTTGCGAGCAATCGACTCATCTACCTGTATACGCCCCAAACTTGCCAATCCTTCCCTCCCCCTCCCGTCCTACGAAACCGAAGGTCACAGGTTCGAATCCTGTCAGGCGCGTTCCGCTGTGCCATGGTTGGCATCGCCAAACCGCATGGCCTTTCGAGTCGAGCGCTTGCCCGGCATCGATCAGCGAAGCAAGGCGGCTGCATCCTCCGACGGCGGCGGCGAGGCACTCTCGAGCTATCTTTGTTGAAATGTTTTGTCTGAAAGAGAAAAGGACTTGTTTCATGTATCGAAATATGAAACAACACCTCCATGTTCAAGGGACAAGACGTGGTTGTGCTGCTGAAGCTGCTCGGCTTGACCGAGCCAATTCCCATGCGCGAGCTTGCAAGTGAGCTTGGCTTCGATGTCGCCGGCACGCACCGGGCGATGCGTCGGCTTGACGAAGCTGGTCTCTATTCGATTGAGCGGCGGAGGGTCTATCGCGCCGCGGCTGAGGAGTTCCTGATCCACGCGGCCAAGTTCAGCTTCCCCGCACGCCGGGGGACCGAAGTGCGGGGCATACCCACCTCATGGGCAGCCGAGCCGCTGAAGGCGGAGCTCGCCGACGCCGGTGGCTTGCCGCCTGTCTGGCCTTATGCCGAGGGACCGGTACGTGGGCTCGCCTTGGAACCGCTCCACGCGATGGTTCCCAAGGCAGCGCTCGCGGATCAAAAGCTGTGGCAGAGGCTGGCCCTAGTCGACGCCCTCCGAAGTAACGACGGCGCCCGCATAACTCAACTCGCGGAGACGCTGCTCAGGGAGAGGATCGGATCGTGAGTTTCGCCATGCTTGAGCGCACCGCGGAGGAGTTGGCCCCGTTCCTCGACGAGGTGGCGTTCGTCGGCGGGGCGACCATCGCACTGTGGATCAGCGACCAGGCGGCGCCTGAGCCTCGGGTGACGAAGGACCTCGACCTCGTGGTCGAGGTCGCTTCGCGGGCTGGCTGGTACCGGTTTGAGGACCGCCTTCGCGCCCATGGGCTTCGCAACGATTCGTCGAGTCGGGTGATCTGCAGGTGGAAGGCGGGGAGCCCGGGCGATGAACTGCTCATTGACCTGATGCCGGGTGACGCGTCGATCCTCGGCTTCGAGAACCGCTGGCAGCGGCCGGCGCTGAAACATGCCGAGACGTTGTCACTACCGTCTGGGCAGCGCATACGAGCGATCTCACCGCCCTACCTACTCGCGACGAAGCTGGAGGCTTGGGGCGGACGCGGGGGCGGCGATCACCTCCGCAGCCACGACCGGGAAGCTCAGGCGCTGGGGATCGCGTCGAGGAGATTGTCCTGCCGCGTCTCCGTAGTCTCGCCGAGAGTTGACTAGCTGGGTTCGTTCGCGAGAGGGCCATTACTCCGTAATTGGACCTGGTGGCGCCAGCGGCGGCTGGAAAACTCGGCCGAGATGACGCGCTTTTCCGGAAAGGTGGCCCTCGTCACCGGCGCTTCGAGTGGAATCGGTCGCGCGATCGCGCTGGCGCTCGCCGCCGAGGGCGCGCGGGTGGCGGCGGTCTCGCGCGGAGCGGAGCGCCTCGAAGGGGTCGTCGAGGAGATCACCGCCGCGGGCAGCGAGGCAGCGGCCTTCCCGGCGGACGTCGCCGAGATGGCCGAGGTCGAGCGTGCGATGGAGGCTCTGGCGGACCGTTTCGGGGGCCTTGACCTGATCGCGCACGCGGCGGGGGCGATGGCGCCAGACAGGGTGGTCGACGAGCTCGAGGAGGCCGACTGGGATCGGGTTCTCGATACCAACGCCAAGAGCTGCTTCTTGCTCGCCAAGCATGGGATCCCGCTGATGCGGGCGCGTGGCGGCGGCTCCGTCGTCAACATCTCGGCGCCAGCCGGGGCGGTCACCGCCAGGAAGATCAGCCCCTACGCGTCCTCGAAGGCGGCGGTCAACATGTTCACCCGCTCCGCCGCGGTTGAGTACGGGCCCGAGGGCATCCGCTTCAACGCGGTGGTCCCCGGGCTGATCCGTACGCCGATGTTGGAAGCGGACCTGCACAGCGCGGGCATGGATGTCGACGACATCGCCGGGGTGGCGCCGATCGGGCGGGTGATCGAGCCCGAGGAGGTGGCGGCGCTGGTGCTCTACCTGCTCAGCGACGAAGCCAGTGCGTCTACCGGCAGCGTCCACTACGTCGACGGCGGCTGGACCGCGGTCGTCAACCACGGCGAGATCGACTAGTCACTAGCCGCCGACGACCTCCTCGATCAGGTCCGCCGCCCGCTCGGTGCCTGGTGCCTGCTGGAGGCGGCTCGAGGTTCGTTCGAGCCGCTCCGCCAGCTCCCGATCTCCGAGCAGCCCCCCGATCGCCTCGGTGAGCTCCTCGGCGCTGTGGCGGTACGTGTCGAGCCGCCTGCCGAAGCCCGTCTCGTCGATTCGCTGGGCGTTGTCGTGCTGGTCCCAGAAGATCGGCAGCAGGACCATCGGCTTGCCGAAGTAGAGGGACTCGGTGACGGTGTTGTTGCCGCCGTGGGTGATCACGAGGTCGACCTCGGGGAGGATCTCGGTCTGGGGCAGGAACTCGGCTCCGTCCATGTTGTCGGCGAGGTCGAACTCGGCGGCCTGCGGCCCCTTGGAGACGACGACGCGGTAGGGCGCGCCGGCCAGCTCGGCCACCAGCTTCTCCATCAGCTCGACGTCGGCGGAGCCGAGGGAGCCGAGGCTGAGGTAGAGCAGCGGCCGCTTGTCATCGCGAAGCTTCTCCGGCAGCTCCCAGGCCGGATCGGTGGTGCGGACGCTCGCCTCCAGGTTGTGCCAGGTCGGTCCCAGCGCCCGCGCCCGCGGGTAGTCGACCTCGCGCGGATAGAGGTACATGTTCAGCCACCCGCTCTCGTGGATCAACTCGTCGGCGGGCAGCGGCGGCGCCCCGCGCTCCTCGCAGAACTGGCTGAACTCGGCGTGCATCTGACGGTGCGCGTCGCGGTAGGCCGCCCAGTACCCCTCCCAACCCGCGCGGTCCCAACTCGGCAGCCCCGAGAACGGGGGCGGCACGTCCGGGTCCTTCATCTCGGTCGGGTTGCAGGAGGCGATTCGGGCCCAGGGCCGCCCGCAGGACAGCAGCGCCGGGAAGCTGACGACGTTGTCCTCGACGATCAGGTCGGGCTCGAGCTCGTCGATGATTTCGAGCAGCCGATCGTCGACGTAGCGGGCGCCGTCGACGAGCGCCTGGAAAGTCGGGGAGATGAACTCGCTGAGCTGCTCCCGGGTGGACTTGCGGAAGACCGGAGCGGTATCGCGGATGAAGTCCTTCCAGAACTGACCCGGCGCTTCCTCCGTCTCCGGCGGCGGCGTCAGCCGCATCAGCCGCTCTTCGAAGCCCTTCTCCTCGAGCGTCCCGGCGAAGGACTCCTCGACGACGAAGACGATCCGGTGGCCGCGCCGGCGCAGGGCGTCGCCGATGCCGACGCAGTTGTTGGTCGGCCCGAAGGCCCCCTCGGGGAAGAAGACGATCGTCGAGCGCTCCTCGCTCACGCGAAGACGCTACACGGTTGCCGTGCCGCGACACCCACCTTTTACTCAGCGCCAGGGCTGCTTTCCGAAGCGCAGTTCTTCTTCGGTTGCCACGTGGCGAGCGAAGGTCGCGTAGGTGGAGGGGTTGTGGATCGCCTGGTCGGCGCTGATCGTGTCGTATTTTTTTTCGGCCTCGGTCGCAGCGTCTTTGCCGTTCGGATCGACGAAGTGAACCGCCTCGTGGATCATGATCGCCGCCCGCAATTCGTCGCCGCGGCCCTCGCTGGAGCCACCGGTGAAGCCCCAGCGGCGGTACTCGGGTGAGATCGCCGTGCCCTCGTTGGGATTACCGCGGGGGAAGGTCGAGGCGGCGTTGTACTTGCCGGGTTCGCGTGCCTTCATTTCCCGCTTCGTGAGGGCTTTGACCTGCGACATGTCCGCGAGAGCATCCCTTGCTTCGGTGAGGGTCTTGCGGATCTGGTCGAGGGCCGCCGCTTCCCCGATCGAGGCGGACTGGAAGCGGAAATGGGTCTGCAGTTGCGGGAGGACCCCGGCCGGGGGCGAGGTGCCTTCGGGCCCGACCGCTTCGACCGCGGCCGTGACCCACGGCAGCGAACGCTGTTCGACGTCGTCGAGCGCAAGCTGTTTGGTGTCCTCGACCGGGACCCGGTCGTAGTCGAAGACGCGGGCGACTCCGGTTGACGGAAGGAAGGCGAGGACCCGGTCGCCCCCGATGTAGAGGAGCTGCTCGTCGGCGGCGAAGCGCCCCGGCACGGTGGCTTCGTGCAGGCTGTCGGGGAGGAAGTCCCCCGAGGAGACATTGCGGTCGTAGCGCCAGACCCGCAGGAGGCCGGTTGAGCGTTCGCGGTCGAGGACGGTGTCGCCGCTGAGGTAGACGAGCTCGTGGCCGCTGCGGATCGTCGAGAAGGTGGTCTCCGCGAGCTTCGTCGGCAACGGATCCGCCGCCGAGATTCCCGCTTCGAGGTCGGCTCGCGAGCGGTCGAGGCGCCAGATGCGCGTGTGGCCGCTGGCCGGCTCCCAGTCGAGGACGGCGTCGAAGTCGAGGTAGGTCAGCTCGTGACCGGGGCCGATCGTGCTGAAGAAGCTTTCGTTCAGTTTCGGCAGCAGGTAGTCGACGTCGACGCCGGCCTGCTCGGCGGCTCCCCGGTCGAGCAGCCAGACCCGTGCGCGCTTGCTTCCCGGCTCGAAGCCCAGCGTCAGCGGAGGAGAGAGAGCGCCGGCCGAATCCCCGTTGAAGAAGAGGTTGACGACCTGAATGTTTCCTTTGATCGTGGCAAAGGTTCGTTCAGCCCCTTGGATCGGGAAGGGATCGGGTTTGGCGGCGGTGGTCTTGCGCTCGGTCTGCCAGACCCGGCTGTGGCCATTCGCCGGCTCCCAGTCCATGGTCAGGGAGTGACCTCCGGTGAACGGCGCGCCGAGGTAGATCAGCTTGTGGCCGCTGATGATCGAGCTGAAGGTGATCGTCGAGATCGGCGGATCTGGGAACGGATCGGGCACGGTTAGCTCCTAGGGTTAGTTCGCTTCGGGTTCGAGCCGGTCGGTGGCGATTTCCGAGGCCGCCAGCAGTTCGCCGGTGAGCGTCACTCCCGAGGAGCTGATGGACAGGTTGAGGGCGAGGCGCTCGACCCCGGGCTGGTTGAGCGCGAAGAACACACCCACGTTGGCTTCGCTTTCGTTCACTTCTTCGCCGCGAGCGTGCCCGTAGTACACCTGCGCCCCGTCCGGCTCGTAGACGGCGAGGTGAAAACCGCCTTCTTCGTCGGGCCAGGTGATTGGCAGGTAACGAACGGAGAGGCCGAGCCCTTCCCGGTGCTTGTGAAGCAGCAGGCCGGGCATGGCCGGACCCCGCAGCAGAGTTTCCGGTGAGAATTCCTGGATGTCCGAGTCGAGGCAGAGCAGGGTCTGGTTTTCGCCGTTTTCCCCGCAGGTGATCACGCTGGCGCTCGAGGTCACCGGCACCACCAGGTAGCGCTCTCCGCTCGGGATCTGTTCGAGCAGTTCGATGTCGGCTTCGGTGGCCGCTTCCTGGGCGATCGCGTAGAGCGGCTCCTCGTCGCGTTCGATCGCGAGGAATTCATCCTCGCCCGGGACCGGCGGCTCGAAGCCGGCGCGGCCGGCGCGGCAGGCGATCAGCGAGATCGCGAAGGCGGCCTGGTTGCCGACGACGTCGCCGGGCGAGGGCGCGATCGCCTGCAGCTCTTCCATTTCCGCTTCTTCTCCCTTGGCGATCTGCTGCAGCGAGCGCCAGGCGGCGAGGGCGACCAGGGGGTCCTGGGCGGCGCCCGCGACCCCGACCAGGATCGGGAATATCGTCGGGCCGGCAGCCGCGGCGAACGAGAGCGCGGTGACCATCGCCTCGGCCGGGCTCGATTCACTGGCGATGATCTGCCCCGCGGCGATCGCCAGGAAGCCTTCGGGACCGGGATCGGCACGGGCGAGGATCGCCAGCGCGCTGGCCGCCTGGGGGTTTCCGAGGTCGACGGCGCGTTCGAAGGCGTCGCGCTTGTCGTCTTCGTCGAGGGCGGCGAGGAGGGCCGGGTCGTAACCCTCGACGGCCCCGATCATCTCGTCGATGGCTTCGGTCATCTCACCCTTTCACCATGCAGTGTTCGGTCATCAGTTCCACCTGTTTGCGGGTGAATTTGAAGTCGGTGGAGCTGCTCTTCAGATTCATCAGGTTTTCGGGGCCACACAGCGAAGGCACCTTGGGACAGTGCGGGAGGCCGAGGAAGTGGCCGATCTCATGGGCGAAGGTGCCGCTGACGTGCAACGCGTCCTCCTGCAGGGAGACGAACGGCGTCCGCGGCAGCCACTTGGTCTGCCGCTTGCGGCATCGCCCCGGCTCCGGGGAGATGCCGACGGCGCCGCGGGGATCGACCATCTGCGGGACGACGAAGACGTCGAGCGCGTCGTTGGGTACCCCCCAGCGGTTGCTGAGGGTGAGGCAGTCCCCTTCCCCACGCGGGACGACCAGTGCCCCGGCCTGTGCCAGAGGGATGTTGAAGCGTCCCACGGTGCCGATCGGCAGGCCGGCCCGGGAGAAGATCTGCTTCCCCCGTTCGATCATGTTGTCGACCTTGAGCAGCTCTTCGCTGCCGTAGGCGTCGCGCCCGACCTCGATCACGTTGATGTCGAAGTGCAACGCCATCAGGAGAAGCGACGCGGTCGAGCTCTTAACACCTGATTTCCCCAGTCGGTGACGGTTGCTTTACCGCAAACGTCCTCTTATGGTTGGCAAATCTTGCGGCAACAGTACCAGTGACTGTGAATCCCAATCAACTCCTCGAAGAAGTCGCGGGCCTGCTTTGGCAACTGGCGCGCGAATCGGTCGCCGATCTGGCGGCGGAAGCGGAAAACTTCCCGGCGGAGGAAAACGCGCCGGCGCCGCTGCAGGGACGGCTGCTGATCGCCTTCAACCAATTGCCCCAGGTCAACCCCCTGGCCGAGTTCGTCCACGGCGTCGTCGGCGACCTGCCGGACGGGAGGGACCTGAGGCTGCACGGGTGGAGACGAACCCCGCAGGCCCCCGTCGGCGTCGCCCTGGTCGCCAGCAAAGGCAACGCGCGGGCGGTTCTGGCGCTGACCCCGGAGGTGCCGCCGAAGCTCGACGTCGTCGTCACCCCCGGGGAAAAAATCAGCATTTCCGAGAGCGGGGAAGGGTGGAAAGCGATGGGGGAGGTCTCCTCCAACGCGGTCTGGGACACCGAAATCACGCCGGATGCGGCGCCCAAACCGCCGGTGGGGGAGGTGACGCTGGAGATCGAGCGGGCCGAGAAGCTGGAGATCGGGCCGATGCCGGCCGGCCCCGGGATCTCCGCCGAGAAGATCGCCGCCCGCCTCGTGGTCGGGCCGGCAACCCCGCTCTCCTTCACGATCACCGTGACGAACTTCCAGGCCGCCCTGATCCCGGGGCCGCTGGCGGGGTTCCTCGGCGCCGGTGACGACCGCGCTTCGACCCCGGTCGAAACGCTGGCGCTCACGGCCGATGCCAAAGACGGCCTGCGCTTCGACAAAGGCGGACTGCGCTTCGACCTGCCGGCGAAGCTGTCGCTGCCCGGCGTCTCCAGCCATGGCTTCGCCCTGCAGCTCGCGGTCGCACCGGGCGGGTTGCAACTGCGACCGGTGATCGGGCTGGCCGCCGACCTGCCGGGGCTCCCGGTCCACGCCGGGATCGACGACCTCGGGGTCGACCTTCCCTTCGGCCTCGGCAAGGGCTCGTTCGGCCAACTGCCCGAGGTCAAGATGCCGTTGCCCGGCGGGATCGAGCTCGAACTGAACCTGCCGCCGGTCAAGGGTGGCGGCGCCGTGCTGAAAACCGAAGAGGGCTACGCCGGCGTCCTCGACCTCGACCTCGGCATCTTCGGGGTGCAGGCGATCGGCCTCGTCGGCCTGCCGACCGACCAGCAGCCGACCTCGATCCTCGCCCTCCTCTCGGCCACCTTCCCCTACCCCGGCATCCAGCTCGGCTTCGGCTTCGCCCTCGACGCCGTTGGCGGCCTGGTCGGGATCAACCGCCGGGCCGACGTCGAGCAGCTACGCACGCTGGTCAGCGACGGCCACGCCGACCGCATCCTCTTCCCCGAAAACGCCGTTCAGCGGGCGCAGGAGATCGCCCGCTCGCTGGAAGCCGTGTTCCCGACCAAGCGCGGCCGCTTCGTCGTCGGGCCGATGGTCCGCCTCAACTGGGGCGGGCGGATTGTCACCCTCTCCGGCGCCGTCATCCTCGATCTTCCCGGCCCGGCCCAGGTCATCATCCTCGGCCGCCTCGCCGTCTCCATCCCCGACCCGGAGGCGCCGCTGATCTTCCTCCAGGCCAGCGTCCTCGGCCGGATCGACCCCTCGGTGCCGGAAACCGAGGTCCTGGTCTCGCTGGCCGGCTCGCGGATAGTGACGACGCCGGTCAGCGGCGAGATCTACCTACTGGCGCGCGGCGGCGAGCGGGCCGTCTTCGTCCTCTCGGCCGGCGGCTTCCACCCCCGCTACACGCGACCCCCCGGCGTCCCCGAGCTGCAGCGGCTGACGATGGACCTCGGCGGCGGCTTCCTCGGCCTGCGCGCCGAGGCCTACCTGGCGGTCACCTCGAACGCGCTGATGTTCGGCGCCAACCTCCACCTCGACGCGACGATCGCCGGCTGCGGGGTCGAGGGACAGCTCGGGCTCGACGCCCTCTTCGTCTACGAGCCGACCTTCTCGTTCTCCGTCCGCGTCTATGCCAGCGTCGCCGTGCTCGCCTTCGGTCACCGGCTGGCCGGCATCGGCCTCGACTTCACGCTCGAGGGCCCGAACCGCTGGCACGCCTTCGGCACCGGCAGCATCTCGATCCTCTGGTGGGACGTCTCGCTCGATTTCGACGTCAGTTGGGGCGACCCGGCCCCGCCCCTGGAGCCCCCCCACAACGTCAAGCCGCTGCTCGAAGAGGCCCTCCGCCGGCCCGAGGCGTGGATGGCCGAGCGTCCGCCCGAGCAGCGGGCCGGCGTCCAGCTCACCCGCCGGGCGAAAGCGGACCTCGCCGCCGGCGCCGCCGTCAATGCCGACGCCACCTACCGCGTTACGCAGTCGATCGTGCCGCTCGGCAAACCGATCTCCCGCCTCTCTCGCCAGAAGGTCCCGGCGCAGAGCTGGGACATGGTCGCTCCGCCCACCGAAGGGCCCGCCCCTCTCAACGAGGTCAAGGCCAGCTTCATCCCGGCTGAATTCTTCGACCTCCCCGGCGATCGGGCCCTGACCGGCTCCGCCTTCGAAGAGCTGAAAAGCGGCCTCCTGCTGAGCGACAAAGAGGTCGACTGGGGCGCCGTGCACCTCGTCGACGACAGCTACGAGACCGGCTACAAGCCCGAAAAGCCCGACGAAGCGGACAAGCTGTTCGTCAACCTCGTCTTCGAGAACTACAAGCGCGAGCGCTTCGCCGGCATCGTCGCCGCCGAGGAGCGGGCCGCCCGCTGGCGCGAGGTGCAGGCGGCGATGCCGGCGACCAAGGTGGCGATGCTGTGAGCCGCCGCTGGTTCGTCTCCCACGTCGCCGTCGGCGCCGCCGGCAAGGCGAAAGAAGTCGACGGCGGTCGGCCGCTGATCACGCCCGAAGTCGAGGTCAAAGGCGAGGTCGGGGGGGAGCCGGCTGGGTTCACGGCCTCCGGCCCGAAGCTGCACCTGCTGGGGCCGGGCGACGTGCTCGGGTTCGACCGCACGCAGGTGGTCCGCGAGGAGCCCGCCGCCGGCACCCTCGACGCCGTGGCCGAGAACCTGGCCTGCGTCGAGTTCGCCGACGCCAGCCTGCCGTGGCTGTTCTCGAAGCCGCCGCTGAGCGAGAAACAGGCTCCCTGGATCGTCCTTCTCGTCCTCCGCGAAGACGAGGTCGAACTGCTCGAGGGCGAGCCGCTGCCGATCGCCAAGTTGCCCGCCTCGGCGCTGCCGCAGCCACGCGACCTCTGGGCCTGGGCGCACGCCGAGGCCCGGGTCGACGACGGGGTCGGCCCCGAGGCGGCGATCACGGCGGACGTTCGCAGCGGCTCGCAGACGGTGATCTCGCGGCTGATCTGCCCGCGCCGGCTCGAAGGCGGCAAAGGCTGGCTTGCCTGCGTGGTGCCGGCGACCAAGGCCGGCGTCGCCGCCGGCTTCGGCGACGAAAAGGTCCCGCCCGAACCCTACGCGGTCCCCTGGGGGGACGGCAAAGGCGACGTTCGCCTCCCCGTCTACCACTCCTGGAGCTTCCACACCGGCGACCACGGCTCCTTCGAGGAGCTGGCGCGGCTGGTGGAACCGGTCAGCTCGAAAGACCTGGCGGAAAATGCTGGCTTCGGCTCCCGCGCGATCGACGTCAGCGAACCCTGGCCGAGGAAAAAAGGGGACAAAGAACCACCACCCGGCGCTCCTCCCGCGACGACGACGACGATTCAGGGCGCGCTGCGGATCCCCGAGGCGATCGTCCCGGCGGAGAGCTGGAGCGACAAGGCGGCGAGAGAAGCCTTCGTCGAACGGCTGGAGGGCGTGCTCAACGCCCCTGGCAAACGCTTTGACGACGTCGGCGCCGAGGCCGATCGCGACGAGGCCGCCGTCGCCCCACCGCTCTACGGCTCCCACTTCACCGGCCAGCAGGTCGTGCCCACGAATGGCTGGCCCGCACGGCTCAACCTCGAGGTCCGTTACCGGCTCGCCGCCTCGCTCGGGACCCGCTACGTCCAGCTCGAACAGGAGTTCCTGATGGCGCGGGCCTGGGAGCAGCTCGGGGCGATCCGCGAGGCGAACCGGTTGCTGGCGGCGGCCGAGCTCGCCACCGAGACCGCGGTCCTCGCCCAGGCGAAGCACCTGGCGCCGATGGACCCGGCCGATCTGACCATGGCCGCGCAGCCGATGCGGGAGCGGATGGAAGTCGGCGACGGCAAGATGCTGGCGCAGAAGCTGGCCGACTCCGCGATCCCGGCCGGCCTGGTTTCGACGCCGTTCCGCCGCCTCACCCGCCGCGGCGGCGGGCTCGCCCGCCGGGTCGGGCGCGTCCGCGCGGCGGCCGGAGCGGGGGAGATGCCGATCGAGCGGCAACCGCCGCTCGTCTCCATCTGCATGGAGGCCACCGAGCGACCGCTGCCGGACCCGATGACCAGCGTCCTGGCGCGCGAGGCCGACCCGAGCGGTCCCTTCGGCGCCGACCCCGCTTCGCGGCCGGCGACGGCGGCGATCGTCAACTCGATGTCCGCGCCGGCTGCGCTCCTGGCCGCACCCAAAGGCGCCCCGGCGGAAGCCGTCACCGTGGAAGCGTTTGCGCGGCTGGCACTGGCGGTCAAAAAAGCGGTCGGCACCGCTTTCGCCGCGGCGGTCCCGGTGCCGTCCCGGATCCGACTTTCCAGCCTCGCCCCGTTCGGAGTCGATCCGGCGAAGCTGCCGCCCCGGTTCAAAGGGGCCGAGATCGACCCCGCCGGCCTGGCCCAGGCGCTGCGCAAGGGGTTGCGGCCGCTCACGCAGCAGGCCGAACGGATGGAAGAAAAGATTGCCGCCCCGGGGATGACGATCGGCGACGCCGCCGCCCCGCGGCCGCTGCGCCCGATCATGGAACACCCCCGCTTCGGGATGCCGATCGCCGCCGAGCTGCTGCACCGCTGGCCGGAATGGGGCCTGCCGGGGATCGGCGCCTTCCCTCCCAACAGCGTCACCCTGGTCGAAACGAACCCCGCTTTCGTCGAGGCGCTGATGGTCGGCCTCAACCAGGAGTTCAACCGGGAGCTGCTCTGGCGCGAGTTCCCGACCGACCAGCGGGGGACCGCTTTCGCCCGTTTCTGGCCCTCCGACGTGATCGATCCCGACCTCGACGAGATCGCCCGCTGGCCGCTCGACGGGGAGCTCGGCATTCACGACGAGACCGGCGGCAAAGGTCTCCTGGTCCTCCTCGTCCGGGCCGAGGTGGTGCGCCGCTTCCCCGGCACCACGGTGCTGGCGGCGAAGCCGACTGAAAAAGGACTGCTGCCGCACGAGGGGGAGGGCGAATGGAAGCAGCCGAAGTTCCTGCTCCCGGTCGACGAGCAGACGGCGCTGTTCGGCTTCGAGCTCGGGGCGCCCGAAGCCGTCTCGGGCAAATGGTTCTTCGTCCTGCGCGAGCCGATGCGGGGAACGCAATTCGGCTTCGACACCCGCGAACTCGAGCTCAAAGACTGGGCTGATCTCAACTGGAATCGTGCCCCGGAAGAGGGCGGCTTCGTCGTGCCCCGCATCGTCGAAGGCAAGCCACCGACGCCGAAGAACGTGTCCAACCCCGGTCCCGGCGTAACCGACCCCGGGGCCTGGGGCATCGATGCCGCCGACGTCGCCAGGATCGCCTTCAACCGCCCCTTCCAGCTTGCGGTCGAGGCGGCGACCATGCTGAAAGGGCTGGCGTGAAAGAGGTCCTTGCCCAGCGCCGGGTGGCCGACGCCCTCCGCATCGAGCTCGAGCTGGCCCGGGCCGAGGCCGGCAACGCCGGGACCGAACGGGAAGCGGCGCTGCGGGAGATCGAGGCGGGGAATTTCGTCCTCACCCCACACGAGCACCCGCACTCGATCGAGAATTGGAAGCTGGAGCTCGAAAAGCGGGACCGCGAACGCAAGCAGGAAATCGCCGAGCTCGAGGCGGAACTGGGCGAGGCCACCCGCGCGGTCGCCGCCACCCTCGACGGGCAGAAACCCCTCTTCCGCGACCACAACGCGGAACCGATCGTGCTGCTGCCGGTGCGACTCGAGACGCGGTTCGAAGGGGCGAGCAGGCTGAAAATCCGGGTCTTCCCCGACGACGTCCACGTCGACGCCTTCGACGAGCGGCTGACCCCGGCCGAACTGCGGGCCGCCGAGGCCTACTGGCGCAAACCCGGCGACGAGTCCTGGCGGCGGCTGCTCCGCCACCTCGGCCCGGCGCGGGCGGCCTGGGCGAAGCGGGCGACGCGGCCGCGGGCGCCGCGCAAACCGAAGCTGCGCAAACACGGCGAACGCCGCTCGCCGCGGGTGACGACGCTGCCGACCAGATGGCGCTTCCTCGGCCTCGTCGGCGACGAGGTGGTGCTCGATGAAACCGGGGCGGAGATCCCCAACCCGCTCCCGCTCGGCGTCCTCGCCGCCGACGAGGAGTCCCCCGACCGCGAGCACGCCGCCTGGCTGACCGACTTCGACGCGGCGGTCAGGGTCGGTATGGCGATCGCCGTGAAGGTGCCCAGCGGCGGCCTCGACCAGCTCTTCGTCGTCGGCGTCCAGCACAGCCCGGCCGCCGAGGCCTCCCGCCACCTGCGCGACACCCTGCTGGGTCACGCGTTTGGCCGTGGCCTCGGCTTCCTCGCCCCCGGCACGCCGACCAACAACACCCCCGAGAGCCGCTCCGCCTGGTCCTCGCTGCGCGGCACCCGCCGCCCCCGCCTGCGCCTGCCGAAGCGCGAATCGGACGCGGCCCGGCTGGCGCGCGCCCTGGGGCTGCCGGAACACGGCTTCCTCGGCGACTGCCAGGGCGCGGGCGACATGACCGAGCAGGCGGTGGCTGGGCTCACCCTGCTGAGCTGGGAGGCGCTGGGGCGCGGCATGGTCGACGCCGTCCAGGGCTCGGCGCTGTTCGACGACGCCGCGATCCCACTCGACGTCAAGGCCTGGAGCGGCGTCCGCGACCACCTGGTCGGCAATGTCCGCAGCCGCGGACCGCTGCCGACGATCCGGGTCGGCAACCAGCCCTACGGGGTCCTGCCGACGACCAGCCTCGACGAGTGGGCGCCTGGTGAAGCCGACGGGCCGACCGGGGAGATCGCCCCGGTACTGCTCCGCATCCGCCATCACTGGCGGGCGGCGCTCGTCCCCGGCTGGATTCCCCGGGTCAGCAACGCCGAACCGGCGGACCAGGTCGCCGCCCAGATCCTCTCCCGGCTGCCGGTCGCCAAGGACCTCGCCGTCCGCCGCATGCTCTCTCCGCGCAAAGCCATGCTCGACAAGCGCAACAGCCACAAACACGGGCCGCCGGTCCCGATCGGCGGCGTCGCTCCGGGCGCCAACCTGCGCTGGACGCTGCCGACCGAACAGGTCAGCGACCTCGCCTACTCCGAGCCGCAGAAGCCGCCCGACCTCGACCTCGTCTTCCCGCACCTCGACCCCGAGCCCGGCAAGGTCAAGGCGATCCTGGAGGCGAGCGCTGACCAGCTCGCCGACGCGGTCGCCTACGCCCGCGGCAAATTGACGGCGAGCGAGTACGAGAAACGCTGGCCGCTGAAGGGCTCGAAGAAGAAAGGCAAAGGCGGGAAAAAAGGCGCCGGGGGGAAACGGCCGAAACGGCGGCAGACGCTGTTCTCGCTGGAAGGCAAGGACCCGGACCTGTTTTCGGCCCTGATCGACCCCCGCAACGGCGAATTCTGGGAAGCCGACCTCGGCGCCAAGGACCTGTTGCGGACGGCGCTGAGACTACCCGCCATCGTCGACGAGCTCGTCACCTACGAACTCGGGCCCGCGGCCAGGGTCGACAAGGAAACGCAGGCGGAAGACCGCGCCGAAGCGAAGATCGCGATCAGGCTGGCGCCGAAACTGGTCCGCGGCCTGAGGGCGCTGGCGGCGACGCCGCCGGAGCAACTGGCGCCGCTCGCGCTCGAGGTGCTCGACGTCTACTCGCACCGGCTCGACGCCTGGATCACCTCGCTTGCGACCAGGCGCCTGCACGCCCTCCGCCACACCAAAGACGCCACCCAATCGCGGATCGGAGGCTACGGCTGGGTCGAGAACCTGCGCCCCAGCACGGCCGATCAGGCGGTCGACCCCGGCGGCTACATCCACGCGCCGTCGCTCCAGCACGCGGCGACCGCGGCTGTCCTGCGCTCGGGGTTCAACGCCCACGACGGCGACCAGACCCTCGCCGTCGACCTGCGTTCGCGGCGCGCTCGGGTCGCGCGCTGGCTGCTCGGCGGCGTCCGCCGCGGCCAGGACCTCGGCTCGCTCCTCGGCTACCGCTTCGAGCGGGCCCTCCACGACGAAGGCCAGGACGAACTGATCGACGGCTTCCGCCGCGACTTCCCCCTGCAGTTGGCGCCAGAGCCGCTGGACGGGCACGAAGACAAAGACGGCTGGGCCAACAGCAGCGTGGCGATCGCCGCCCGCAACGTGGTCGACGGCCTCGCCCTCGCCCGCGCGGCGATGCCGCTGCCCGAGGCGGAAGTCAAAGCCCGCTTCGGCGGCGCCGCGAAGGCGGTCGCTGCGCTCGTCGACGCCCTCGACGCGGTCAGCGACCTGCTGCTGGCCGAGAGCGTCCACCACCTGATTGGCGGCAACCCGCTGCGGGCGGGGATCGCGGCCGACACGCTCGGCCGCGGCGAGGACGTGCCGGACCGCTTCGACGTCCTCCGCAGCCCCCACCGCGGCCGCGCGGTCACCCACCGCGTCGCCGCTCTCCTGCCCGCCGCCCCGCGGATCGGCCGGGGCTGGTCCGACGACGCCCTGGCGAAGCTCGAGCCGCGGGCCGAGGCCTGGGCCAGGGACGTGCTGGGTCCAGCCGCCGAGCGGCGGCTGACCGGAGCCTTCGAACGCGACGTCAAGGACAAAGACGGCGCCACTCACACCGAGAGCAAGGACTTCGACATCGCCGCCAGCCGGCTCGAGCTCGGCGCGCTCGCCACCGCCTTTGCCATCTCCGCCGCCGACACCGCCGAGCTGGCGGAGCTCGTCCGCGCGCTGGGGAAGGAACCCGGGGCCAGGGTCAGCTTCGCGGGCGACGGCTGGCGGCGGTCCCGCGGCGCCGCCAGCCGGGTCCGCACCCTGCTCGCGGGGGCCCGTCCCCTGCTGCCGGAGCACCTTGCCGCCGGCGCCGCGGCGGAGGGGATCGAGGCCGACCTCGAGGACCTGCGGGGTCGGCTGCGCGGCTTCGTCGCCACGCTTCCCGATCGCGGCAAAGGGACGCCCGGCGGGCGCCTGGCCGAACTGGCGCGGGAGAAAAAGCCCCTGGACGGCGACTGGCTGAAGCGGATCGAGACCCCGCTGGCCGAAGTGCTCGGCGCCAGCCTGCCGCTGGCCCCCCTCCTCAGCGGCGCCAAGCTCGGGCCCGAGCCCGACCGTGCCGCGGCCCCGCGGCTCGCCAACTGGGCGCGACGCAACGGCTCGGTGCGCCCGGCGGTGAGGACCTGGCACGAGCTGCTGCTGCTGAGCGGCGCCGCCGCCGGGAAATCGCCGCCGTTGGCCGCGGCGCAATCGCCGATGGCGAAAGGCGAACCCTGGATCGGCGGTCGCTTCCCCGCGGCGCATCGCCCCCATGCCAGGCAGAGCATCGTCTTCCACGCGCCCGCGCCGCTCGCTGCCGGCGGCAAGCTGGCCGGGATCGTCTTCGACGAGTGGGTCGAGGTCCTGCCCGGCTCCGACGCGCTCGCCGCAACCAAGCACCTGAACAAAAAAGCGAAAAAAGGAAAACACAAACCACCGCCGCCGGAGTCGGAGCTGACCGGCCTCTCGTTCCACTACGACCGGCCCGACGCGAAGGCTCCGCAGGCCCTGCTCGTCGCGGTGCCACCGGATCCCCGCCGCGGCTGGACCGGCGACACCCTCGCCCTCGCCGTCCGCGACACGCTCGAGCTGGCGAAGCTGCGGGCCGTCGATCTCGGCGACCTGCCGCTGCTGGCCAGCGTCCTGCCCGGCATCCGCATCGCCAGCCAGTCGCCGCTCGGGCTGCTGGCCTCCGACTACTGGGAGAAGTACTCGGACTGATGCCGAAAAATCTCGCCATAGAGCCGTTCGAGATCGACGATATTCATCGCTTCGAGCCGCTGCCGCGGAGCAACGAGGTCGCCTCCGGCCTCGCCGCCCGCATCCACGATCCCGCCTGGGCCCTGACCCGGCAGTGGCAGTTCGGCGAGTTCGCCGGCCAGGACGCCGGTTCCCCGGTGCTGATCGAGCTGGAAGGGGAGAGCGCGCCGATCACCCACTGGAGCCCCGGTCTCGAAGGGGCCCAGAAATGGGTCCCGTACAAAGCCGCCGCCGGTCCCCTCGACCGCCTGGTCGAGGCCGAGGACCCCGTCGAATCCATGCTCGCCCGGGTCGAGGGCGGCGCCCACTTCGCCCGCCTGCTCGACGAAGCGGGGCAGGCGGCCAAGCTCGCCGCCGTGGTCGCCGCGCTCGGGTTCGAGCATCTGCCGGCAGCCGACGAAAGCATCGACCTGACCAGCCTCCTCGCCGATGCCGTGCCCGACGCGCAGCGGCTGGCGAGGGCGATCGACACCGGCTCGCTGCCGGTCGCCGGCATCGTCAAAGTCGCAAAACGCTGGCGCGAATGGTGGGCGAACGTCGAGGCCGACCCGGGGCCGGACACCTTCGACCCCAGCCGCTTCGAGCACCAGGCGCTGTTCTCGGTTGGAGGCACCGCCATGCGCGCGGAGGAGTACCTCGGCGACGGCCTCGACTGGTTCAGCGTCGACGCCGACCCCAGCGTCGCCGCCAAGCCAGCGGGCGTACCCCACCGCTTCCGGCGCGAGGCGATCGCCTCGCCGCTGCGCTTCTCCGGCCTCCCGGCCGATCGCTTCTGGGAGATGGAGGACGCCCAGATCGACCTCGGCAAAGCCGAAGTCGGCACGCTCGACACCGGCAGGCTCCTGCTGATCGCCTTCGCCGAGGTCTACGGCAACGACTGGTTCCTGGTCCCGCTCGAGGTCCCGGCCGGCTCGCTGACCACGATCGGGAAGCTCCGGGTCACCGACAGCTTCGGCCGCCAGCAGGAGATCGCCCGCGCGGGGGCCGAGGAGGAGGGCTGGAACATGTTCAGCGTCGAGGGCACCGAGGAGGGGCTGCTGGTGATGCCGTCGGCCCCGGGTCAGAGCGGTGACCCGTTGGAGACGATCGTCCTCGCTCGTGACGAGCTCGCCAACCTCTCCTGGGCGATCGAGTCGGAGTACACCAGCTCGGAGGGGGTGCTGGTCAACCGGCGCGACCGCTGGCTCGAGGTCGCTCCCGAGCCGCGGGAGCCGGGTGAGCTGCCTGCCTACGCGGTGCAGACGACCGTGCCCGACTACTGGCTGCCGCTCGTTCCCCACGCCATCGCCCTTGGCTCGATCCGCTTCGACCTCGTCCCTTTCGAACAGCCGGGCTTCGGCAAATCCGAACCCAAGGGCCGGCTGCTCTCGCCGGAGACCACGCTGCACGAGGAGGAGGTCCCGCGCGAGGGCGCCGTCGTCGTCCGCCGCCCCGTCGTCGCCCGCTGGTTCGACGGCTCCTCCCTCGCCTGGACGCGCCGCGAGAAGAACCCGGGCAAGGGCGAGAGCTCCAGCGGGCTCGCCTTCGACACCGCCCGTCCGTCGGACGTCTGGCCCTAGCGCACGCCGGTGGACACGATCGTGGTCGCGACGAGCAAGTAGCCCCGCCCACCCCGTTTGGCGGGGGGATGGGGGTTGTGCCTTGCGCCCCGCGCGAAACCCTTGTACTGCTCCTGCCAGTGGCTAGCTCGGAGGGGACCACCTCGCTGTGGAGGAATCGCGACTTCACCCTTTTGGAGTCGGGGCGCCTGCTGTCAATGGTCGGCAGTCAATCGACCACGATCGCCTACACGCTCTTGACCCTGGAGCTCACTGGCTCCGCGGCCAAGGCAGGGCTTGTCACCTTCGCGCAGATCCTCCCGTTTGCCTTGTTCGGACTGCTGGGTGGGATGGCCGCTGACCGCCGCGACCGCAAGCCGCTGATGATTACGGCCGACTTTCTGCAGGCCTTCCTCCTGGCTGCGCTGGCGGCTGCGACCCTGCTCGATGCCGTCGAGTTCTGGCAGATCTTGGTCGTAGCCGCTATCCAGGGTGCCTGCTCTGCCTTCTACAGTCCGGCGGCGTCGGGAGCCCTGCGGTCGGTCGTGCCGCCGGAGCAACTGCCGGCGGCGGCTGGAGTCCAGCAGGCACGGGGGGCAACCGTTGGACTGGTGGGCCCGCCCCTCGGCGGAGCGCTGTTCGGGCTGGGGAGAGCGCTTCCATTCGTATTCGACGCGATCTCTTTCGGCACGTCGACGCTCTCGTTGCTCGCCATGCGCACGCCCTTCCAGGACGAGCGCGAGGTCGACAAGACCCCCCTTTCGAAGCAGCTCTCCGACGGGTTCAAGTTCCTTTGGAACGAGCCGTTCCTGCGTACCACGACCTTCCTTTACGGGTTGAGCAACTTCATCGGTCCTGGGTTACTGCTCGCTCTGGTCGTGATCGGCGATGACCAGGGTCTGGGCGGGGGCACGATTGGTCTCCTGGTTGCCGCCTTCGGCGGTGCCACCCTCGTGGGCGCCCTTCTTTCTCCGCTCGCGCGTCGAACCTTCTCCTCGAGAACGATCCTGCTGCTGGAGCTCTGGTCCTGGGTCGGGTGTGCGGCATTTGTGGTCTGGCCCAACGTCTATGTGCTTGCCGCCGCCCTCGTCATCACCGGACTCGCGATTCCCGTCACCGACTCCGTTGTGGTGGGGTATCGGCTGGCAATCACGCCCGACCACATCGTCGGCCGCGTCGAGGGAGTTCGCAGCAGCATCGCCCTGATCGTCGCGCCCCTCGGCCCACTCCTCGCCGGCTTGCTGTTGGCGGCAGGCTCCGAGCGCCTTGCGATCGCAGTCTTTGCCTTCTTCGGGTTGGTCCTGGCGGTGTGGGGTGTGTTGGCTCCCGCGATTCGGGAGATCGGCCCGCTGTCGGATCTGCGCGATCTCGCAGGGTAAGGGGGTGCGCACACCCTTCGCAGCAGTTGGAGGGAAGCGGACTAAAGAGCTTCTCCACGGCGCGCGGCGCGGGTGCCGACCGCTTGGCTGAGCAGCGTGGCGAGGCCCTCCTCGCCCGGATCGGCAATCACGCAGGCGGCGGTCGGGCCGTGGAGTTCGGGGCCGAGGGGGTCGCGCCCGGTGCGACGCGCGACCGCCGCCAGCGGTCCGAAAAGGAGGGTCTGGACGAGGGCCGGCGGCTTGACGAAGCGGATCGCGTCGCGGTACTCGCGGGCGATCGCCGCCAGCCAGAGGGGGTCGGGGAGGCCGCGGGAGTTGACGCGGCCGAGGGCGCCCAGCGACCACAGGGCCGCGATCATCGCGGCGAAGCGGGCCGCGGGTTCGCCGGGTGCCGTCGACGTCGCTTCCACTTCGACGCGGACGTTGGCGATGCCGGCGCCGGCGTTCCACCAGTCGTGGACGGTCCCGGCCGGGACCTCGGTGGTGCCGTCGCTGGCGTCAGCGGTGCGCTCGCTGCCGGCGATTTGGAAGCCGACCTCGCCCGCGCGCACCGCGAACCGCTCGACGAAGTGATCGTGGACATGGGCGCCGGCGACGGCGGCGCCGGGCTGCAGCCAGAGATCGACCTCGATGCGGCGCCCGTCGTCATTGGCCGAGAGCAGGTGGGCGATCTCGCCGGTGGCGGGGTTGTGGAGCCATCCCCCCGGCGCGAGGGCCGCGGGAGCGGAGTCGGATTGGTCGCTGATCATGGAGTCGCCCTTCCTCGGGTCTAAGTTAGACGCTTCGGCAACCTCTTTCGCGATACCCGCTCCGGACGGCACTCTGGCTGCGGCATGCCTGACCATTCGTCCCTGGTCCAAGCGCGCCCCGGTGGGTTTGGCCGCCACCACAAGAGCGCGAGGGCTGGAGCCGGGGAGGATCGAGCGACCGTTCCAACCGACCGAGGAGGGCCGATGGACCCGAAGCCGATTCCCCCGCTGTTCGATGAGCTTTTGCGGACTCCGGGCCCATCCGGCCACGAGGATCCCGCCGCCGCGGTCTGGCGCCGCGCCGCCGCAGAGTTCGCCGAGGTCAGCAGCGACGGGGTCGGCTCCTCGATCGCCAGGGTGGGGGAGGC
This sequence comes from Solirubrobacterales bacterium, assembly GCA_035693065.1. Taxonomy (GTDB): domain Bacteria; phylum Actinomycetota; class Thermoleophilia; order Solirubrobacterales; family 70-9; genus VAYN01. The sequence continues at coordinate 112,788 of DASSHE010000036.1, read as the reverse complement.
CAGCCCGTTGCTCGGCGTCTTCGGCCACATCGACGAGATCGGGCTGATCGTCACCCACATCGAGGAGCAGGGACTCCTCTGGGTCGCCCCGATCGGCTTCTGGGACCCGCAAATCCTGGTTGGCCAGCGGATCGAGATCCGTGGCAAGGAGGGGCCCGTGCTCGGCGTGATCGGGCGCCGCAACACGATCGGGCTGATCAACGGCGGTGAGAACTTCAAGCGGGCGGTCGACTTCGACGACCTCCACGTCGACATCGGCGCCGCCGACCGCGACGAGGCGGCGGCGCTCGTCGGCGCCGGCGATACGGCGGTGGTCGCGGTCGAGCCGATCCAGGTGGCCGGCGGGCGCATCGCCTCGCGGGCGCTCGACAACCGCGTGGGCGCCTACGTGGCGCTGGAGGCGCTGCGGCGCTGCCGCGAGCGCGGCGGGCCCGGCGGCTCCTTCGCAGCGGTCGCCACGGTCCAGGAGGAGCTTGGGCTGCTCGGCGCCCGCACCTCGGCGTTCGCGCTGCGACCCGACGTCGCGATCGCCGTCGACGGCGTCCGCGCCACCGACCTGCCGGGCGAAAACAGCCGGGCGATGGGCGTCCGCGAGGTTGGCCGCGGCGTCGTCATCGGCCGCGGCCCGACCCTCTCGGCAAAGGTCTCCCAGTTCTTGATCGAGACCGCCGAGGCGGAGGGGATCCAGCACCGGGTCGCCGGCTATGGCTTGACCCACGTCGGCCTCAGCAGCGGCACCGACGCCGACGCGCTACAGGTCTCCCGCTCCGGCATCCCCACCGGCGTCGTCTCGGTCCCCCTGCGCTACGTCCACTCCCCGGTCGAAGTGGCCGACATGGGGGACATCGAGGCGGCGATCGAGCTGCTCGCCGCGGCCGGGGCGCGCCTCAGCGCCGAGGTCGACTTCAGCCGTTAGCGCGGGGCCCCAGCCGCACCGGCAGCGATTTAAGCTGGTTGAGGAAGCCGGACTCGACGAAGACCGGCCGGCCGTCCATCTCCATCCGCGGGTAGCGGGCGAGGGTCTCCTCGAGCAGGATCTTCAGCTCGAGGCGGGCGAGGGCGGCGCCGAGGCAGAAGTGGCGGCCGCCGGCACCGAAGGCCTGGTGGTCCGGGTTGCGGAGGACGTCGAAGCGGTCGGGAGCCTCGTAGCGGCTCTCGTCGCGGTTGGAGGAGGCGTACCACATGACCACCTTGTCGCCCTCCTTGATCGCCTGCCCGCCGAGCTCGGTGTCCTTGGTGGCGGTGCGGCGAAAGTGGGCGAAGGCGGGGAACATGCGCAGCGACTCCTCGACGGCGCCCGGGACCAGGGCGGGGTCGTCGACCAGGAGCTGGCGCTGGTCGGGGTGTTCCATCAGCGCCCGCATGCTGGAGCAATAGGTCGCCTTGGTGCTGTCGTTGCCGGCGGCGACGAGGAGGAAGAAGCCCATCACGATCTCGTGCTCCTCCAGCTTCTGGCCTTCGACCTCGGCGTGGACGAGGATCGAGGTGAGGTCGTCGGTGGGGTTCTCCCGGCGCTCGGCGATCATCGCCCCGCAGCGGGCGAAGACCTGCTGGATCGCCTGCTGGATCGTCTCTTCGACGTTCTCGACGTCGGGGCTGTAGTCGGGGTCGTTGGCGGCCAGCGCCATGTTCATCAGCTCGGCCCAGGCGACGTCGTCCTCTTCCGGGATCCCCATGAAGCTGCCGATCACGCGGGAGACCGCCGGCTGGGCGACGTCGGTGACCAGGTCGCAGGTCTCGCGGCCGTCGAGACGGTCGAGCACGCGGATGACGATCTCGCGGATCGCCTCCTCGTGGGCGGCGATCCGCTTCGGGGTGAAGCCGGCTTGGAAGAGCGCCTTCAGCCGGTCGTGCTTGGGCGGGTCCATACCGATGAACATCGCCCGCGCCAGCTCGATCGGGAAGACCTCGTCGATGACGACGACCCCGCCGCGTTCGGAGGAGTAGGTCTGCCAGTCGCGGCTGACCGTGTGGACGTCATCGGCCCGGGTGACCGACCAGAAGCCCTTCGCCTGCGGCAGCTCGGTGACTTCGGAGGTCCAGTGGACCGGGCACTCGCCGCGCATCCGCTTGAACAGCTCCAGCGGCGGCCCGTTCTCCCAGTGCTCGCGCTCGAGCACCAGGGCATCCTCGACCTTTCCCTTCCCGGCGGCGATCTCGGTCTGGTCCGACACGTGGCGAGGATATTACTGGCTGGCCAGCCAGTCGAGAAGGGACCGCGCGGCCGCCGCCCTGAAACGTTCGTTTAGGAATCCAATCCAAACGTCGGGCGCGAGATCCCAGGCACCGATAAGCGGCCATGGAGATCGTCGCCGAGCTCGGCCGGCTGCATCAGGACGCCGCCTTGACGATGGGCGCGGTGGTCGCCGTCGTCGTGCTGGTTGCCTACTGGATCCTCAAGACCTGAGCCGATCCGCTGGGGTGGGGCGGGCTTCGGGCCCGCGGGCGTCAGAACGGGAGCTTGTCGCGCGCGGTCTTGCCGGCGGAGTGGCTCTTGTCGGCGGCCTGCTGGGATTTGCCGAACGATTTGCTCAGCAGGCGACCGATCGGGCCGGGTGCCTTGCTCCCCGTCCGCTGGCCGATCGAGAAGCCCTTGTCGCTGCCGCGGCGGGCGTGGTTGGAGAGCGACGGGACCAGGAAGCCGAGAGCCAGCAGCACGCAAATTCCGATTACGACTGCGATCAGCATCTCGGTCCCCTTTGTTTTCCAGCCGGAAAGATGCTCCCTCAATACCCGCTGGCCGATTGGTAAACCAGACCGATCCGGGTAGCCGGGTGCCGTGTTCGACTGGCTCACCCACGAGGTCTCGCAGAACCCGCTGACCTATCTGGTCGTCTTCGTCGCTTCCGGCGCCGACGTCCTCTTCCCGCCGATCCCCTCGGAGACGATCGTCATCACCGCCTCCGTCCTCGCCGCGCAGGGCGAACTGGTGATCTGGTTCATCGTCCCGCTGGTCGCCCTCGGTGCCTTCCTCGGCGACAACGCCAGCTACTGGCTCGGCCGGGGGATCGGCGACCCGGTCGCCGAGCGCCTGTTCAGCGGCGAGAAGGGGCAGGCGCGGCTGCTCTGGGCGGAGGAAGCGCTGGACCGGCGCGGAGTAATCCTGATCGCGATCGGGCGCTTCGTCCCCGGCGGCCGCACCGCGACCACCTTTGCTGCCGGCACCCTCGAGATGCCCTACCGCCAGTTCCTCTTCGCCGACGCGATCGCCGCCGTGGTCTGGGCCCTCTACGCCTCGATGCTCGGCTACCTCGGCGGCGAGACCTTCAAGGACAACATCGAGCTGCCGCTGCTGCTCTCGCTCGGGGTGGCGATGGCGGTCGGGTTCGGGATCGAGGCCTGGCGCCGGTTCCAGGGGCGGCGCGGCAAGGACGTGCTCGGCGACGAGCTGCCGGAGGGGGCGGCTGACTAGGAGGCGGCAGGGGCGCCGACCTTGCGCGCCCGCCAGGCCTCCTCGCAGGGCCACTTCCGCGACCACTCGAGCGAGGTTTGCGGGAAGCGGGTGGTGGCGCCCTCGGGCGGCCGCACCTCGATCAGCTCCTCGACCTGGAGACCGTTGGCTCGCAGCAGCGCGATCAGCTCTCCGTGGGGGAGGTGGAACTCGACGGCGTCGTCGTCGGGGAATTCGAATCGGTGCATCCCGAAGTAGGGACGCAGCAGCCGCTCCCCCAGCGGCTCCTCGATGTCGTCCGGGCAGCAGAGCATCACGAAGACGGAGTTGACGAGGAAGACCAGCTCGCCGCCGGGCCGCAGCAGCCGCGCCGCCTCGGGGATCCAGGCGTAGGGGTCGCACCAGATGCTCGCCCCGTACTCGGAGATCGCCAGGTCGAAGCTCGCGTCGGGGAAGGGCACCTGCTCGGCGTTGCCGTGCAGGAGCGGGAACTCGAGGCCGAACTCCTCCTGGTAGCGGCGCGCCGTCTCCAGTTGGGCTTCGCTGTTGTCGATCCCGACCGGGCGGGCGCCGCGGCGGGCGAGCCAGGCGGAGACGTAGGCCGTCCCGCAGCCCAGCTCGATCGCGTCGGCGCCCTCCAGCTCGGCCGGCAGCAGCCCCACTTCGGACTCCGGAACCCGCCAGATGCCCCAGCGCGGTTCCGCCGCTTCCCAGTCCTCGCGGCCGCTCTCGACGAACTCACGCGAGAGCTCGTTCCAGAAGGAGCGGTTGCGGGCGACGTGTTCGGGCAGATCGCTGATCCGGTCAGGCTACGGCACCGCTGGAGCTCGACCTCCGCATTTGCTTCACTTACCGAACCAGAGAAAGGAGGTGGTCCTAACTTGAGTCACATGCTTAAAGGGACTCTGGAGGTGCAGGGCCGCTAGGCGCCGCACTGGTTTGGGCGCCCGGCGGAATCCACCCCGGGCACCGGCGGGTTTCAGGGAGGCCGGACCTTGTCCCACCCGGCAGTCGTTCCCGAGCTCGTTCCTTTGCACCAGGCCGGGGTCGCCCTCGTGGCGGCCCCGGTTTTTTATTGCCGCGATTCGGCGATCGTCGCCTGCGCCGCCGCCAGCCGCGCGATCGGCACTCGGTAAGGCGAGCAACTGACGTAGTCGAGGCCGGCCATTTCGAAGAAGGCGATCGAATCGGGGTCGCCGGCGTGCTCGCCGCAGACGCCGAGCTCGAGCTCGGGCTTGCACTCGCGGCCGACCCAGGCCGCGAGCCGCACCAGCCAGCCGACGCCGGGCCCGTCGATCGTCTCGAAGGGACTGCGGTCGAGGATCCCGCTTTCGATGTAGTTGGAGACGATCCCGGCCTCGACGTCGTCGCGGGAGAAGCCGAGCGCGGTCTGGGTGAGGTCGTTGGTGCCGAAGGAGAAGAAGTCGGCGGTGCGGGCGATCCGGTCGGCGACGAAGCAGGCGCGCGGCAGCTCGATCATCGTCCCCACTTTGAGGATCGCCGTGTTGTCCTCCTCGACGGCGACCCGTTCGATCAGGTCGCGCATCCGCGAGAGCTCGCGCTCGTAGGCGACCAGCGGGACCATCACGTCGAGGTGGGGCTCCGAGCCGGTGCGCACGCCCACCGCCTTGGCGGCGCGAACGATCGCCCGTGCCTGCATCTCGTAGATCTCCGGATGCAGGATGCCGAGCCGGACCCCGCGGGTACCCAGCATCGGGTTGGTCTCGGTCAGCGCGTGGACGCGGTCGAGGACCGGCTCTAGCTGGGCGACCTCGGCGCTGTCGCCCTCGGCTCGCGCCCGCTCGAGCTCGCGCGAGACGTCCTCGGCCCGGGGCATGAACTCGTGCAGCGGCGGATCGAGCAGACGCACCGTCACCGGCCGCCCGGCCATCACCTCGAACAGGCCTTCGAAGTCGCGCTGCTGCAGCGGCAGGAGCTTCTCCAGCGCCGCTCGGCGCTCATCCTCCTCGGCGGCCATGATCATCGCCCGCATCAGCGGCTGGCGGTCGGAGGCCATGAACATGTGCTCGGTGCGGCAGAGGCCGATCCCTTCGGCGCCGAACTCGCGCGCACGGGCGGCATCGGCTGGGGTGTCGGCGTTGGTCCGCACCCGCAGCCGCCGGATCCGGTCGGCCCAGCCGAGGACCGTGTCTAGGTCCGCGCTGATCGTCGCCTCGCGCAGCGGCACCTCGTCGACGGTGACGAGGCCGGCGGAGCCGTCGATCGTGATCTGGTCTCCTTCGGAGAGGACCGTTCCGTCGACGGAGACGGTGCGGGCCTCGAGGTCGATTTCCAGCTCGCGGGCACCGGAGACGCAGGGCTTGCCCATCCCGCGCGCGACCAGGGCGGCGTGGGAGGCCTTGCCCCCCTCGGAGGTGACGATGCCGCGGGCGGCGTCGAAACCGGCGACGTCCTCGGCCTCGGTGAAGGGGCGGACGAGGATCACGTCGCGGCCCTCGGCGGCGGCGGCGACCGCGTCGGGGGCGGTGAAGACGATCGCGCCGCGGGCGGCCCCCGGCGAGGCGCCGACCCCTTTGGCCAGCACCTCGAACTCGGCTTTCGGCTCGATCGTCGGGTGCAGCAGCGACTCGATCCGCGCCGCGTCGATCGTCGCCAGGGCGCCGGCCTCGTCGAGCAGCCCCTCGGCGACGGCGTCGACCGCGAAGCGCACGGCCGCCTGCGCCGGGCGCTTGGCGTTGCGCGTCTGCAACATGAAGAGGCGGTCGTCTTCGACCGTGAACTCGGTGTCCTGCATGTCGCCGTAATGGCGCTCCAGCGTCGCCAGGATCTCCAGTAGCTCGGCGTGGGCGCCCGGCATCCGCTCGGCCAGCTCGGCGAGGTCGAGCGGCGTGCGGACCCCGGAGACGACGTCCTCGCCCTGGGCGTTGGGAAGGAAGTCGCCGGAGGGCTCGGGGGCGCCGGTGATCTCGTCGCGGGAGAAGGCGACGCCACTGCACGAGCGCTCGCCCTTGTTGCCGAAGACCATCTGCTGGACGTTGACCGCGGTTCCCCACTCGTCGGGGATGCCGTTGAGGCGGCGGTAGTGGACCGCGCGGGCCCCGCGCCAGGACTCGAAGACGGCGGCGATCGCCTGCCGCAGTTGATCCCCCGGGTCTTGCGGGAACTCCTCGCCGGTCGCCTCGGAGAAGATCTGCTTGAACTCGCCGGTCAGCCGGCGCAGGTCATCGACGGTCAGCTCGACGTCGTCACTGACCCCCGCCTCGCGCTTGACCGCGGCGATCCGCTCCTCGTAGCGCTCGCCGGGGATCCCGCGGCAGACGTTGCCGAACATCTGGGTGAAGCGGCGGTAGGAGTCCCAGGCGAAGCGCTCGTTGCCGGTCGCCGCCGCCAGCCCCTCGACCGAGACGTCGTTGAGGCCCAGGTTGAGGACCGTGTCGAGCATGCCCGGCATCGACTCGCGGGCGCCGGAGCGGACCGAGACCAGGAGGGGGTCGCCCGGGTCGCCGAGCTCTCGTCCGGCGCGCTCCTGCAGGCGGGCCAGCGCCGCCGCCACCTGCTCGTCGAGTCCGGCGGGCATCTCGCCGCCGGCCTTCAGGTAGGCGACACAGGCCTCGGTCGTGATCGTGAAGCCGGCCGGGACCCGCTCGGGGCCGAGGACCCGGGTCATCTCGGCGACGTTGGCTCCCTTGCCACCGAGCAGGTCGCGCATCTCGCGCGAGCCCTCGGCGAAGTCGTAGACGAGCTTCTCCGCGGTCATCACTTGCGCTTGAACCCCAGCACAGATCGCCGCCGATAACCAGGGGAATGGTTCAGATGGGGGGACCGCGAGCCGCTCAGGCTTCGATCCGGCGCAGACCGCCCTGCGCTTCGGAGAGGAAGTGCGAGGCGGCGCGCCAGCGCTGTTGCAGCACGGGTTCGATCTCGGCCGAGCCGCAGCCCGCTTCGGAGACGCAGTCGCCCCAATCGTTGGCCGCCTCGATGTAGCGGTTGAAGGCCTTCTCGGCGGGGATGCCGACGGCGCTCACGCAGTCGACCCGCAGCCGCTCGGTGGGGACGTCGCGATAGGTGGAGCCGACTCCCTGGACTTCGTTGACGTACTGCGCGTAGGTGACGCCGACGGCAAGCCGGCGCCGCAGCGAGTCCATCGAGCCGAGGAAGGCCCCAACCTGCCCCTGGCACGAGCCCCCCCGGCCCTTCGGCTTTCCGCGAGTCCGCGAAAACCCTCCCTCAGGGGTGGTTTTCGCGGACTCGCGAATGGTGGCGGTCGCCCGTGAGCTCGAATCGCCGCTGCCGCAGGCACCGAGGAGGAGCGCCGCGACGACGGCACAGGCAAGGGTCAGCCGGGCGGCGGCGGGCACCGGCGGCAGTCTACGTCGTGTAGAAACCGCTTTCGGATGCGACTGCCGGGCTTTCGCAGGTGGGTGGTGACGCTGGGTCTGACGCTGCTCGCGGCGGCTTGCGCGGCGGCGCCCGCGGCGGCGCGCCCGCACGTCCTCGTCGTCGGCGACAGCCTCGCGGAACTCACCTCGCCCTACCTCGGCCGCTATCTGCCCGGGGTCGAAATCACGGTCAACGCGGTCGGCGGCTCTAACAGCTACCAGATCTTCGACCTCTTCCAGGAAAGCTACGAACCCTCCGACGACGTGATCGTCTTCGACGCCGGCACCAACGACAACCCGGAATATCCCGAAATCCTCGCCGGCAATCTGGCCAAGGCGGCGGCGATCGTCGGCGACCGTTGCATGGTCGTGCCGACCATCCACGGCTTCACCGTCAACGGCGTCGACAACACCGGCAAGAACCGGGTGGTCGCCGAATTCGCCGCCTCCCGGCCCGGCACCCAGGTGCCCGACTGGGCAGCCGTCGCCACCACCCAACCGGAGCTGATGCAGTCCGACGGCCTGCACCCGGTCGAAGCGGGCGCCGACTACCGCGCCCAACTGATCGCCCAGGGGGTGGAAGGCTGCCTAGCCTACGACCAGGCCCGCGCCAGCGCGCCGCCCCAGCCGGAAGTCGAAGTCGTGCGGATCGACGAGGTGGGACGGATGCAGGCGCGCGAGCGCGCGCTGATGGCGGAGATCCGGGCCGATCTGCTGCGCCAGGCCGCCGCCACCTTCCTCACCGGCGTCGCCTCGCGAGGGTAGTCCCGGAGGGTCGGCGAGGCTTCCGGGCTGGCGGAGAAAGAGCACTTGTATACTAGTATTCGCATGGCTGAACCGATCCCGATCAGCGCTGCCCGCTCGGCCAGCGCCCGCCGCGGACCCGCCCGCCTCTACGTCTACGCCGCCGTCCGCGACGCGATCGTCCGCGCCGAGCTGCCGCCCGGCGCGCGCATCTCCGAGAACGAGCTCGCCGACCAGCTCGGCGTCAGCCGCACCCCGATCCGCGAGGCGCTCGGACGCCTGCGCGACGACCGCCTGGTCGAAGTCGTCCCCCAGCTCGGGACCTTCGTCTCCCGAATCAGCGCCCAGGCCGTCGGCGACGCCCAGTTCATCCGCGAGGCGCTGGAGTGCGCCGCCATCCGGCCCGCCGCCGACCTCGCGAGCGAAGAGGACATCGCCGAGTTCGAGGAGAACCTGCGCTCGCAGGAACGCGCCCGCGACAGCGGCGACGTCGACGCCTGGTACCTGCTCGACGACGCCTACCACCGCGCTCTCTGCGACCTCAGCGGCCACCCCGCCGTCTGGCCGGTCTCCGAGCGCGCCAAGTCCCACCTCAACCGCGTGCGCCGGATCAGCCTCACCCTTCCCGACTACCTGCCGGAGATGATCGTCGAGCACCGCGAGGTGATCGACGCGGTCGCCCGCCACGACTCCGACGCCGCCGAGAAAACGCTTCGCCACCACCTCCGGATGGTCCTGCGGGAGGTCCCCCGGATCCGTGAAAAGCACCCGGAATATTTCCAGGAGCCGTAAGTCAGCAAGGAGAGATCCGCCCATGGCCGCCACCGCCACCGCACCCCCAGCCACCACCCTCAAACGCTTCGAGACGATGTCGCTGATCCGCCTCTTCGAGGAGGAGGCCGAGCGCCAGTACAAGGCCGCTCGGATCGGCGGCTACTGCCACCTCTCCTCGGGACAGGAGGCCGCCACCGTCGGCACCGTCGAGGCGCTGGCGGCCGAGGACCTGCTGGTCACCGGCTACCGCTGCCACGGCTTCGCCCTCGCCCGCGGCGTCACCCCGGAGGCGGTGATGGCGGAGCTGTTCGGCCGCCGCGACGGCTGCGCCCACGGGCGCGGCGGCTCGATGCACCTGCTCGACGCCTCCCGCGGTTTTTACGGCGGCTGGGGGATCGTCGGTGGCCAGTTGCCGATCGCGACCGGGATGGCGCTCTCGCTGGTCCGCCGCGGCGCTTCGCAGGCGGTCCTCTGCGAGCTCGGCGACGGGGCGATCAACATGGGTGCCTGGCACGAGTCACTCAACCTCGCCGCCGTCTGGCACCTGCCGGTCGTCTTCCTCGTGATCAACAACCAGTACGGGATGGGGACCAGCGTCGAGCGCGCCTCGGCCGAGCCCGACCTCTACAAACGCGCCACCGCCTACCGGATCCGCGGCGAGCAGGTCGACGGCGATGACCTCGAGGCGGTGCTGGCGATCTCCCAGGAGCTGTTGGCGGAAGCGCGCGAGGAGCGCCGGCCGGCGGTGCTGGAGGCGCTGACCTACCGCTACCGCGGCCACTCCGTCGCGGACGCCGGCCTCGCCTACCGGACCAAGGAGGAGATCGCCGAGCGGCGCAAGCGCGACCCGCTCGAGCGCGCCCGCCGGGTCCTGCGGGAGGGGGGCGTCGCTAAGAAGGAGATCGAGGCGGCCGAGGCGTCGGCGGCCGCCGCGGTGGCGCGGGCGACCGAGTTCGCGACCGCCAGCCCCGCCCCAGAGGTGGACCGACTCGCGGCCGGGATGTACGCGCCGGGCAGCGGCGAGCAGTTCGCGCGGATGGAACCCGGCAGCCCGTTCGGCGAGCGTGAGCTCGTCTTCGCCGGGGGGCTGGGCGAGTGAGCGCGGTCAAGGCAGTCGAGCCCGAGGTCGTCGCGGCGCGGAGCGGCGTCGAGACGATGACCTACCGCGAGGCGCTGCGGCTGGCGATGCGCCAGGAGATGCAGCGCGACGAGCGCGTCTTCGTGATGGGCGAGGAGGTCGGCGTCTTCGACGGCTCCTACAAGGTGACCGCGGGGCTGCTGGACGAGTTCGGCCCCGACCGCGTCCGCGACACGCCGATCTCCGAGGAGGGCTTCCTCGGCGCCGGGGTCGGCGCGGCGATGCTGGGCGAGCGGCCGGTGGTCGAGATCATGACCCTCAACTTCCTCCTCGTGGCGATGGACCAGGTGATCAACCACGCCGCCAAGATCGGCGCCATGTTCGGCGGTGAGGTCCGCTGCCCGATGGTGATCCGCACCCCCAACGGCGCCGGCAACCAGCTCACCGCCCAGCATTCCCAGTCGTTTGACGGGTGGTTCGCCGGCACGCCTGGCCTTAAGGTTGTGGCCCCTGCCAACCCCAACGACGCGAAGGGCCTGCTGAAGGCCGCGATCCGCGACGATGACCCCGTGCTGGTAATCGAGAACCTGCCGATCTACAAAGAGAAGGGCGAGGTCGAGCTAGACCCCGAGCTGACGACGCCGATCGGGCTCGCCGCGGTGGCCCGCGAGGGCAGCGATCTGACCGTCGTCGCCCACTCGTTCGCGACCGTGCGGGCGCTGCGGGTTGCCGAGAAGCTGGCCGCCGAGCGCGGCGTCTCGGTCGAGGTGATCGACCTGCGCAGCCTGCGCCCGCTCGACGTCGAGACCGTCGCCGCTTCCGTCGCCAAGACCAACCGCGTCCTCTGCGTCGAGGAGGGCTGGGCGACCTACGGCGTCAGCGCCGAGCTGGCGGCGCGGATCCAGAGCGCCTGCTTCGATGACCTCGACGCCCCGGTCGAGCGGGTCGGGATGGCCGAGGTGCCGTTGCCCTACGCGAAGGAGCTGGAGCTGGCGGCGATGCCGACCGAAGACCGCATCGAGGCCGCGATCCTGCGGCAGCTGGAGCTGGCGGCATGACCGAGATCGTGATGCCGCGCCTCTCCGACTCGATGGAGGAGGGGACGATCCTGACCTGGCTGAAGCAGGTGGGGGACGAGGTCGCGGTCGGCGACGAGCTGGTGGAGATCGAGACCGACAAGGCGAACATGGCTTACGAAGCGGATGTGGCTGGGACCCTGAACGAGATCCTGGCGCAGGAGGGCGAGACGCTGCCGATCGGTAGCCCGATCGCTCGGATCGGGGCGGCCGGGGAAACGGTGGCGCAGGACGCGGGGGTGCAGGACCAAACGCCCCAGGCCGCGGGTCCTGTCTCCGATGAGGCCTCGCCGGAACCAGGTTCCGGCGACACCTCATCGTCGCCACCCACGGCAGAGGCGGAGGAGGCTGACGGGGCACGGGTCAAAGCGTCGCCGTTGGCCCGACGGCTTGCGAAAGAGAAGGGGCTTGACCTCTCTCAGGTAGCTGGCTCGGGACCTGGGGGACGGGTGGTTAAGGCTGATGTGGAGAAGGCTGGTGTTGCTCCGGCCGCCGCGCCGGCACCTTCGGTGGTCGCTTCCGCGTCTACCGAAACCGCCAAGGGTGAGGTTCGGGTTCAGGAGCTGACTAAGGCGCAGCAGGTGGTGGCTCGGCGGATGGCGGAGTCGAAGGCGATCGCGCCGCACTTCTACCTGACGCTGGAGATCGACATGTCGGCGGCGGTCGGTGCTCGCAAGGCGATCAAAGCCGCCGCCAAGGAGGGCGACGTGGTGCCCTCCTTCAACGACATGGTCGTCAAGGCCTGCGCGATCGCGCTGACCGAGTTCCCGAAAGCCAACGGCGCCTACAAGGACGGGCGCTTCGAGTTCTACTCGCGGGTCAACGTCGGCGTCGCCGTCGCCGCCGAGGAAGGGCTCGTGGTCCCGACCGTCTTCGACGCCGACAAGAAGGGCCTGCGGCAGATCGCCGCCGACACCCGCGCCGTGGCGGCCAAAGTCCGCGAGGGCACGGTGACCCCGCCGGAGCTCTCGGGCGGAACCTTCACGGTCTCCAACCTCGGCATGTTCGGGATCGAAGAGTTCGGCGCTGTGATCAACCAGCCCCAGGCCGGGATCCTCGCCGTCGGCGCGATCCGCGAAGCGCCCGCGGTGCGCGATGGAGAGCTGGTTGCCGCCCAGCTAATGAAGGTCACCCTCTCCTGCGACCACCGCATCCTCTACGGCGCCGAGGGCGCCGAGTTCCTCGCTCGCGTCCGGCAGTTGCTGGAGGAGCCGGTCAGCCTCGCGCTCTAGCGGTTTCGCTGCAGGCCGCCTCGCGGCCGGGGCGCAGCGGCGGCGCGTCGAAGCCGCAGGTGAGGTCCTCGGCGAGGCGCTCGGGGGTGTCGCCGCCGGGCTCGGGCTCGGGGTGGAGGACGCCGGCGGCGATCGTCAGCCAGGCGAGCGCGCCGCCGAGGGCGGCGAGGGCGGCGCAGATCACCATCGCCATGTGGAAGCCGTCGGTCATCTTCGCCGGGTCGTAGAAGTCCTCGCCGGTGAGGCCGACCGCGACCGGCAGCACGGCGACGGCGAGCAGGCCCGCCACCCTGGCCACCGCGTTGTTGACGCCGGAGGCGATGCCGGAGTGGCGGGTGTCGGCGGCGGCCAGAACGGTCGCGGTGACCGGGGCGACGACCAGGGTGAGCCCGACGCCGAAGACGAGGATGCCGGGCAGGACCGCGGTGACATAGTCGTCGCCTGGCTCGATCCCGGTCAGCAGCAGCAGGCCGGCGGCGATGATCAGCGGCCCGACGGTGAGCGGGATGCGGGCGCCAATCCGCTGCGCCAGCGCCCCCGAGCGAGCTGAGAAGAGGAGCATCAGCAGGGTCACCGGCAGCGAGGCGGCGCCGGCCTCGATCGGCGTGTAGCCCATCGAGATCTGCAGCGAGACGACGAGCAGGAAGAAGAAGCCGCTGAGGGCTGCGTAGACGACGAAGGTGACGGCGTTGGCGGCGCTGAACTGGCGCGAGCGGAAGATCTCCAGCGGCAGCATCGGGTTGGCGGCGCGGCGCTCGTGGGCGAGGAAGGCGGCGAGGCCGGCGAGGCCGCCGACGGCGGTGACGAGGACCGCCGCCGAGGCGCCCTGGCCGGGCGCTTCGATCAGTGCGTAGGTCGAGCCCGCGAGGCCGAGGGCAGCGAGGGTCGCGCCCAGCAGGTCGACGCGGCCGCTCGCCAGCGGGTCGCTGGTCTCCGGCACATGCTTGGTCGCCGCCCAGGCGACGAAGATCCCGATCGGCAGGTTGATCAGGAAGATCGCCCGCCAGGAGATGGCGCCGATTAGGTAACCGCCGACCAGCGGCCCGAGCGCGGTGGCGACTCCGCCGAGGCCCGACCAGGCGCCGATCGCGCGGGCCCGGTCAACCGGCCGGAAGCTGGCCTCGATGATCGCCAGGCTGCCCGGAGTCAGCAGCGCCCCGCCGATCCCCTGCAGCAGCCGCGCCGCGATCAGGAACCCGGCGCTGGGGGCGACCGCGCAGAGCAGCGAGGCGGCGGTGAAGAGGCCGACCCCGAGGACGAAGACGCGCCGGCGTCCGTAGCGGTCTCCGAGCGAGCCGCCGAGCAGGATCAGCGAGGCGAGGGTCAGCAGGTAGCCGTTGAGGATCCACTGCAACGAGTTGGTGCCGGCGCCCAGGTCCTCGCCGATGTTCGGCAGGGCGACGTTGACGACGGTGCCATCGAGGAAGGCCATCCCGGAGCCTGCCACGGCGACCGCCAGCAGCCAGCGCCCGGCGCCGCTCTCGAAGGCGACCCCGCTGTCCTCGGTCCTGGTGGCCCTAGCCGGCATCCTGGGCAGGTTAGTTCCGGGCTCGAACAGGCTCTCTCATTGGGGCCGGCTCCACAAACGGGAGTTGCGGGAAAACTGGGAGCGAGCCAGGAGAGCCGAGGCACTGGCATCCATCGCGCCCCTTCCCTAGCATCGAGGCGGTGGAACGGATCGTGCACGTGACCGATGTTGAGCGACTAGGCGGGTATCGCCTGCGGCTCGCGTTTGACGACGGCGCCTCGGGGGAGATCGACCTCTCGAATGAGGAGTGGAGGGGAATTTTCAGCCCGCTTGCTGATGTGGACTACTTCGGGCAGGTGGAGCTGGACGAGGAGCTGGGCACGATCGTCTGGCCCAACGGCGCCGACTTCGCGCCAGAGACCCTCCACCGCTGGGTCACCAAGACTCGCGGCTTGCCAGCGCCTGGCTAGGCCGCCGTGGCCTGGGGCGCGTCCGCGCTGTCTTCGCGCCCGTAGCGCTCCAGCAGATGCCGCTCCTCCTCGTGCTTGGGGAAGAGGGTGAAGACGATGACGGCGCCGAGCGCGACGGCGATAATGCCGGCGGCGTAGGCCCAGTCCTCGCCGTGCAGGAAGGACGCCTTGGCGGCGCTGACGATCTGTTCGGAGTGCTGCGGGTAGCGGGAGGCGAGGTCGGAGGCGCTGGAGAAGGACTTGGTGAGGGAGTTTTCGACGCTTTCGGTGATCCGCGCCTGCTGGGGAGAGGCGGCGATCGCGGCGCTGGCGGCGGCGGCGTAGCCGGCGGTGAGGAGGGCGCCGAGGATCGACTGCATGACGGCGCCGCCGAGGTCGCGCTGAAGGTCCGCCGTCGCCGAGGCCATGCCGGCGCGGTGCACCGGGACCGAGCCGGTCAGCGAGTGCGACGCCGGCGTGCCAGCGAAGCCGACGCCGATCCCGACCAGTCCGTACCCGAGCGCCACCTGCCAGTAGGCGCTGCCTTCTTCCCACAGCAGCAGCATCGTCAGGAAGCCGAGCAAGCAGAAGGCGTAGCCGAGCAGCAGCGTGAACCGCGCCCCCTTCGCCTCGACCAGCTTCGCCGAGCGGGGGGCGACGATCACCATCAGCACCGCCGCCGGCAGGATCGCGGCACCGGCGCCGAGGGTCGAGTAGCCGAGCACGTTCTGGAGGAATTGCTGGCCGACGAACATCGCCGCCATTAGCGAGCCGAAGACGATGATCCCCGCGCAGGCTGCGACCCAGAAGATTCGCCGGCGGGCGACGCCGAGGTCGTAGAGCGGTTCCGGTGCCCGCCGCTGGCGCAGCACGAACGCGCCGGCGGTGGCGAGGGCGATGACGATCAACCCGATCGCCAGGCTCAGCTTGCCGGGGGCGGGGGCGAGGCTGATCCCCATCACCAGGGTCGCCACCATCACGATCGAGAGCAGGCCGCCGGCGTTGTCGACCGGGTTCGTCGTCTCGTTGACGTGGGCGGGGACGTAGCGCCAGGCCATGAAGAGGGCGATCGCCGCCAGCGGCAGGGTGACGAGGAAGACAGACCCCCAGTCGAAGTGCTCCAGCAGGCCGCCGGAGAGCAGCGGTCCGAGCGAGGCGATGGCGCCACCGAGCGCCGACCAGAGGGCGATCGCCCGGGTTCGGGCCGCCCCCGACCAGAGCGCGGTGATCAGCGCCAGGGTGGTCGGGAAGGCCATGCCGGCGGCGACGCCGCCGAGCAGCCGGGCGGCGAAGAGAACGCCGATCGACGGCGCCAGCCCGGCCAGCAGCGAGGCCGGGATCGAGATGCTCATCCCGAGGATCAGCATCATCTTGCGGCCGTAGCGGTCGCCGAGCGCGCCCAGGTAGAGGACCGAGGCCGCGAGCCCGAGCGAGTAACCGACGGCGACCAGGTTGAGCGTCGTCTGGCTGGCGTCGAAGGCCTTGCCGATGTCCGGCAGGGCGACGTTGGCGACGGCGAGGTTGAGGTTGGCGACGGCCGCGACCAGGATCAGCGCGGCGAGGACGAGGCCGGCGCGCTTCGGGGCCCCGGACTCCATCGGCTCAGGCCTCGAGCCAGGTCCCTCTCGGACCCAGGTTGCGGACGGGGGTGGAGCCGATCGTGCTCTCGCAGCCCCAGGACTCGTGGATGTGGCCGCAGACCGCGAGCCGCGGCTGCTTCTCCTCGATCGCCCGCAGCAGCGCTGGACTGCCGAAGTGTGAGCCGTCGCCGGCGCTGTCGCAGTGGCCGCGCGGCGGCGAGTGGAGGACGAGCACGGCGCCCTCGGGGCAGCCGGCGAGCATCTCCGTCGCCGCCTCATCGTCGAGGTCGAAGCTCCAGTCCCACGGCGTCACCGGGATCCCGGCGCCGAGGCCGAAGAAGGCGACCCCGTCGACCTCGGTGCCCTCGCCATGGAGGACAGTCGCCGCGCTCCAGCCGGCCGCCGCCCCGCGCAGGGCATCGGCGGTCTCGTTGTTGCCGGGAACGAGGACGGTGGGCGTCTCGATCGCGGCGAGGGCGCCGATCGTCTCCTCCAGGCCCTCGTGCACGGAGGCGAAATCGCCGGCCCCGATCACGACGTCGGCATCGGCCGCCATCTCGACCAGCCGCGCCCCCTGCTCGAGGTCACGGTGCAGGTCGCTAAAGGCGAGGATCCTCATGGGCCCAACCTAGCCGGTCGCAAGGACCGAAGCAGCCGGCGCCGCGGTCGCGCCGGCTCGGCCTCGGCCCGCGCCTGCAGGTCGAAGTAGAGGAGCGTCTCACCGAGCGCGACGTAGGGAATCAACAGGGCGTAGATGAAGGAGCCGATCAGGTTGATCCAGATCAGCGGCAGCGAGGTGAAGACGAGGGCGAGCGTGAGGGCGGGACCGGTGACGATTCCCACCGCGGCGAGAAAGGCGGCGACGCGGACGGTGTGCCACCAGCGGCCGCGGACGAGCGCGGAGCTGCCGTGCATCGCTCCCCGCAGAGAGCGATCCTCGAAGAGGACTTCCTCCTTGACGAAGATCCAGGCGACGAACTTGTAGATCGCGAAGGGGAGGCCGATGATCGTCAGCGCCAGCAGGAAGAGGCTGAGCATCACCAGCAGCTGGACGCCAACCACGCGCCAGAAGCGCGCCCCTATCGCGCGCCAGGCGGTGCGGAAGCCGGGCCGGCGGGCTTCGACCAGGAGGCGGGCGAAGGCGACGACCGTGCCGGCGACGATCGCCATCGCCAGTGGGCGGCCGACGGTTTCGACCAGGTCGCCGAAGGCGAGGTTGACGCCGGCGCGGCCGGCGGCGTCGCTGATGTTGCGGTCCGTCGCGAGGAGGCCGGCCAGGTAGTTGGCGCCGCCGACGATCGGGAAGGCGGTGAGCCCGATCGCCGTCAGCGCCGTCCAGTGGCGGCCGTAGAGCTGGCGCGCCGTCCGCACCAGCTGCCCGAACGAGCGCCGCGCCCGCAGCTCTTCGAGGTCGACCGGGCCCCAGCGGGTGAGGCCGACGAAGAGAAAGAGGAGGACGAGGAGGATGCCGATCGTCGCTGCTGCGGCCCAGTGCGAGCGGGTGTCGAGGTTGATCAGGTCCGAGGCGGTGGCGACGGCCCCGCAGAAGACGCTGGTCACCTGCGGCCCAACGACCGAGCCGCCGGGAAGGCGGGGGCTGGTCGAGCGCTGGTCGGCCATCCAGGCGAACGGTTCGCGCCAGACCGTCTTCGTCACCGGGCCCTGCGGCCCGTTGTTGAAGCCCTTTTCGCGTTCGCCCCAGCGGCCCAGGTAGCTGAGCCACTGGAAGCGGCCTTCGTCGGGCGCGTGGTTGGGGAGCAGGACCGGCCGTGGGCGCAGTTCGCGCAGCGGCTCGGAGGTGTTGTCGCAGCCGACCCCGGAGCCGTTCTGGCCGTTCTCGACGTAGACGGCGGAGTCGTAGAAGGTGGCGTGCGAGCCGGCGGCGGGGTAGACGACGGCATGCGTCCCCTCCTTCTGCACCTTGGCGTCTTCCCACTCGGCGCGCTCGCCGCCGGCGTGCTGGAAGAGGATGATCTCGCGCGGTTCTTCGCTCAGCGCGGCGGCGGGCGTTTCCGCTTCGAAGCTGAGCTGCATCCCCTCCCAGTCGGCCTCGTGCAGGTCGTTGAACTGGTTGAAGTACCAGAAGAACCAGTACTGGAGGGTGAAGCCGGCGTGGTCGGGTTCGCGGGCGATGTGAGCGTAGGTGACCGCGGGCGCCGTGCCCGCTTCGAGGAAGCGCTTGAAGTCCTTCGCGTAGACGCAGGTGTCGCCGAGGACGGTGCCGTAGAGGTCGAGGTAATAGCCCGGCCCGAGCCCGGCGATGCCAGCCGCCGTCGGCGCCCGACCCACCTGCTCCAGCTTCCCCTCCGCGTCTTCGCGGCTGAGGGTGACGCTGGTGTTGCCGAGGACGGTGTCGACGCTGGTCGGCTGGTACTGCTCCTCAGCGGTGTCGCAGGGCGGGTCGGTCTGCTCCCGCAGCATCGTGATCGGCGCGTAGCGCGCCGCCAGCTTTTCGGCTGCTGCCTTCCCCGCCGGATCGGCCGCCCGCGCCGCGGGGGCGAGCAGCGCCAAGACGCCGAGCCCCAGGAGGACGAGACGCCACGCTCTCACGGGGCGAAACGTACCAGCGGCTTCTGGGGGGAGAGAGCTCTCGGGTGGGCACTTGGTCGGAGGTGACGGGGCAGGCGGGGCAATGGGTCGTGTTCTTCGACAGCGATGCCGTGCGGGATCTCGCGAGTGTCCGCTCGGACAAAGAACGGAGGTCGCTCTTTCATGTCATCGAGAAGCTCGAAGGGCTGGGACCGGCGCTAGCGCCTCCGAACACCAAGTCGCTGAAGGATCAACCGGGGCTCTTCGAGCTGAGGCCGCGACGGGGAGCCTCTGCGGTGCGGGTTATCTATACCCGTCTTCCTCAGGGGTTTGTCGTGCTTGCGGTGGCAGCGGATAAGAGGCAGTTCGCGCGTTCGCTGGTCTTGGCCAATGCTCGGCGACGGAGATACTCTGCCGCTAGATAGCAAATTTATTATTATGGAGATGGAATGAAAACGTTCCAGCAGATACTCACCGAGGAGCAGGAATCGGACCCGCGGTTTCGCGCCTATTGGCAACGGCGCGCTCCGGCGCGTGAGTTCGCTATTGCACTGCTGCGCTATCGGGCTGAGCATGGGCTGAGCCAGCGAGCCCTCGCCAAGGAGCTCGGAATCTCACAGCCCCGGGTGGCCAAGCTGGAGTCCGGCGAACACAATCCGAGCGTCGAGACGATCATCAACGCTGTCAGATGTCTCGGCATTGAGTTCGCGATCGATATCGCTCCAGCAGGTCGCCGCCCCGCCTTGCTCAGCGCAAGCGCCCGTGAAAACGAGGCCGTCGCGCACGACGAGGTGGCCGTGCGAGCGGTTTCAGTCAGCGCCCTTTAGGCGGACCCAGCCGAGATCGGTGCGGGCTCGTCCTCCGACACTTCCTCCGCTTTGCCCGACGGCATCCAGGCGAGGGCGACGACGAAGGCGATGACCATCGCCGCCGCCATCCCGTAGAAGACCGTGCGGGAGGCGAGGGCGAAGTCGTGGGGGATGGCTTCGACCACCTTGGCGACCGGGCCGTGGAGGTGGGTCGGGGCTTCGCTGGCGCCGGCGCTGCCCTGGCTGATCGCGTCGGCGACTTCGTCGGCGACGTCCTTGGGGAGGTGGTGTTCGGCCGCGGTCGCCTCGAGGTTGGAGCGGTTCTCGAGGATCAGGATCGAGCCGAGGACGGCGAGGCCGAGGCTGGAGCCGAAGTTGCGGACGGTCTGGGTGATCCCGGTCGCCTCGCCGTAGCGGCTGCGCGGCACCCGGTTGAGGGCGTCGGTGTTGGCGGGGCTGAGGACGAGGCCGACCCCGGCGCCGGCGATGACGATGTAGTACCACTGGTCGCCGACCGAGAGTTCGGTAAGGGAGTGGCCCCAGAGGAAGAAGCCGACCGCGGCGACGGCGCAGCCGAGGACGACCGAGGGCCGCGCCCCGACTTTGTCGAGGATTTTGCCGCCCCACTGCGAGGCGGTGGCGAAGCCGGCGAAGAAGATCAGCAGGTAGAGGCCGGTTTCCGAGGCGCTTTCGCCGAGCGAGATCTGCGCGTACATGCTGGCGAAGAAGAAGAGCGGGACGAAGGGGATCATCAGCAGGAAGAGGACGACGTTGTCCACCGCGAAGGCGCGGTCCTTGAAGACCTCGAGCCGCAGCAGCGGGTTCTCGGTCCGCAGCTGGTAGACGACAAAGGCGGCGAGGATCGCCAGCCCGGCGACGATGCAGCCCCAGGTCGCGAGGCTGTCCCAGCCCCAGACGCTCGACTGTTGCAGGCCGAGAACGGCGAGGCCCATGCCGCCGGTGATCAGCACCGTGCCGCGGTAGTCGAGCGGCGCCGGGTGCTTCTCGTCGGCTGGCTTCGACTTGGCGATCAGGACGAGGGCGATGATCGCGACCGGGATGTTGACCCAGAAGATCGCCCGCCAGGTCCACTCGACGAGGAAGCCGCCGGTGAGCGGGCCGATCGAGGTGAGGCCGCCGGCGATCGCGAAGAAGATCGCCATCGCGCGGCCGCGCTCCCGCACCGGGAAGGCGTTCAGCACGATCGCCAGTGCCGCCGGGAACATGATCGCCGCGCCGGCGCCCTGGATGATCCGGAAGAGGATCAGCCACGCCTCGTCGAGGGAGCCGTCGGGGGTGGCGCCGCAGAGGGCGGAGGCGGTGGCGAAGATGACGACGCCGGTGACCACCATCTTGCGGTGGCCGGCGATGTCGGCGAGGCGGCCGCCGAAGGCGAAGAGGGCGGAGAGCGCCAGCAGGTAGCCGTTGATGATCCACTGCACGCCGGTGGTCGAGAGCGAGAGGTCGTCCTGGATCGTCGGGATCGCGATCGCGACGATCGTCTGGTCGATGAAGGTCATCGAGACGGCGAAAATCATCGCCGCGAGGATCAGCTTGCTGTTCTGCGCGGGTGACTGGTTCATGGCTGCGGCTTTGCACGCCCGGCCGTCGATTCCTCCCCCGCGGCCGGGTACGCGCCGGTTCCTCCCCGCTCTCCGGTAATCTCGCCGCCGCAATGCCTCCCGTCTTCTGGATCGGCCTCGGTATCGCGGCCTTCTTCTTCCTCGTCGGCGTCATCTCCGGCGCCCGCTCGCGCACGGCCTCGCTGGGGACCGGCGCCGCGATCGGCGCCTACATGGGAATCATGCTCGCGTTCCCGCTGCTGGCGATCGGCCTCGCCACCAGCTAACGGCGGCACGGTCGCCAGCCCGGATTAGGCTGGCCCGGTGACCCCCGACCGCCGCACGCTCCGCAAGCGCGGCCTGCTGCTCGGCGGGGGAGAGGCGCCCGAGGCCGCCCGCGGCCGCCCCGACCCGACGACCGCCCGCCGGTTGACCCGGATCAACGCGGTCGCGGCAAGCGCCTTCGTCGTCGGCGGCTCGCTGTTCGCGCTCGGCGCTCTCTTCTCGCAGGCGGGCGTCGGGCCGCCGCGCCTGTCCGCCGCCGTCTACGCGGTGGGGGGCGTCTTCTTCACCACCGGCGGCTACTCGTCGGTCCTCCAGGTCGCCAACGCCCCGCGCGGCGCCGACCCCGACGGGGTGGTCCGGACCGCCCCCTGGCGCTGGTGGTCGACCGAGCCGGGCCGGCTCGACTGGGCCAGCGCCGTCGCCCTCTTCGTCGGCACCCTCTACTTCGGGGCCAGCCTGCTTGCGGCGCTGATCGGCGACTTCACGATCGCCCAGGAGCACCGCCTCGTCTGGGCGCCGGAAGTCGTCGGCTGCGTCCTCTTCCTCCTCTCCGGGCACTTCGCCCTGCTGGAGATGCATCGCGACCGCCCGCGCGGGCGCCGCACCGACCTCGGCTGGTGGATCGCCGTCGTCAACCAGGTCGGCTCGGCCCTGTTCATGGTCGCCGCCGTGGCCGCCTTCGTCCGCCCCTCGACCGGGGACGCGCTCGCCGTCGCCCTCGCCAACTGGTCGACCTTCGCCGCCGCCGCCTGCTTCGCCGCCGCCGGCGTCCTCCAAGAGTTCGAGCGCCCCTAAACCGCCCCCGCTTCGTGCCCCTCTTCCGCCGACGGGCCGAAGAGCGGTTGGCGTAACCGCAAATCGTCCCGTCGGCGGACGGTGAAAGGATTGGCTGCGTGGCCAGTGACGGACGCGCTGAGGCGCCGCGGACCGAGCGGGTGCTGCCGGGGATCTGGCGGCTGCGGCTGCCCTTGCCCTGGCCGGGGGTGCCGCACGGCAACGCCTGGGCGGTGGAGGCCGACGGCGGCATCGTCATGTTCGACACCGGGATGGGGGGCAAGGGAAGGCTGCGGCAGCTCGACCTGGCGCTGGCGGGGGCCGGCTTCGGAGTCGAGGACGTGCGCCTCGTCGTCTGCACCCACTCCCACACCGACCACTACGGCCTCGGCGCCTCGATCGTCGAGCGCGCTGGCTGCGAGCTCTGGATGCACCCGAAGTGGGAGCACGTGCGGCTGCTCGCTGAAGATCCCGCGGCAGCGCTCGAGCAGCGGCTCGAGGTGGCGCGAATGAGCGGGGTCTCGCCGGCATCGCTGGAGCGCTACCGCGAGGCCCGCAGCGGCGACACCGAAACCGGGATCGACGCGATCAAGGAGCCCGACCGCGACCTCGTCCCCGGGGTCGAGGTGGAGACGGCGGTCGGCACCTGGCAGGTCCACGAGACTCCCGGGCACGCCCCGTCGCACGTCGTTCTCCACCAGCCCGAGCGGCAGTTGCTGATCTCCGGCGACCACCTGCTCGGCCGCACCGTCCTCTTCTTCGACCACGGCCACTCGCCTGACCCGGTGGGCGAATTCCTCACCAGCCTCGACGTGGTCGAGGCGCTCGATGTCGGCCTCGTCCTGCCCGGCCACGGCCGCCCGTTCCGTGACCCGGAGGCGAAGATCGCCGAGTGCCGGCGCCAGGTCGACCAACTGCTGACGAAAGTCCGGGAGGCCCTCGCCGACGGCGAGCGCACCGCCTTCGAGATCGTCGCCGGGATCCTCGGCCCCGACAACGTCAACTCGCCGGCCAGCGCCTGGGTGCTGCAGATCGTCCTCTCCTGCCTCGACCACATGACGATCGCCGGCGAGGTGGCGCCGGTCGTGGGGACCGACCCGCAGAAGTGGGCGCTCGCGTAGCCTGTCGCGCTGATGGCCAGCTTCACCTACGTACGAGAGGTCGCCGCGCCACCCGAGATCGTCTTCGACGTCCTCACCGACCACCGCCGCTACCCCGAGATCACCCGGCTGCGCCGGGCCGAGCTCGAGCGCGAGGGTGAGCCGGCACCGAACGGGGTCGGGGCGATCCGCGTGCTCAGCGCCGTTCCCGTCGGCCCGCCGATGCGCGAGGAAGTGCTCGCCTACGAGCGCCCGCGCCGCTTCTCCTACACCGTCCTCTCCGGACTCCCCTTCCGCGACCACGTCGGCACCGTCGAGCTGGAGCCGGGCGGCGGCGGCACCAAGATCACCTACGCGGTCCGCACCACGCCGACGGTCCCGCTCGCCGGCGGCGCCGTGATCTTCGGGCTCAAGCAGGCGATCAAATCGCTGCTTGGCGGGGTCGCGAAGGAGTCCGAGCGCCGAGCCGCCGCGAATGCCTGAGGGCGGGCCCAACCGGGCCCGCCACCTGCGCGCCGCCCTGGCATATCTGATCCACCCGCGCCGGCTCTGGCGCGAGCATCGGGGCTGGGCACTCGCCCTGGTCGCGGTTCTGCTCGCCGCGGTGGTCGGAGCGTTCATCGCCTACGAGGCGCTGAAGCGCCCCGCCGACGTCCACAACCAGGAAGCGATCCGCAAGTTCAAACCGCAGAAGCCGCCGCCGCCGAAAGAAGCGAAGACGGTCAACTGGCCCTTCTACGGACTCAACCCGGCTCGCACCAAGTACCTGCCGGTGAAGGGGATCAAGCCCCCCTTCGACAAGCTCTGGCGCTACACCGAGAAGCCGCTGCTCGAGTTCCCGCCGATCTACGTCGGCGGCAAGCTCTACGCCGTCAACAACAACGGCTACGCCTTCGCCCTCGACGCCGACACCGGCAAGGTCCTCTGGGAACGGCGGATCGGCCGCCTCAACGCCTCCTCGCCGGCCTACTACAAACACCGCCTCTACATCGTCAACCTCGTCCCCGGCCACGTGGTCAAGCTCAACGCCAAGACCGGCAAGGTGATCTGGAAACGCGGCCTGCCGGGGCGGGCCGAGTCCTCGCCGGTGGTGGTCGACCGCACCCTCTACTTCGGCTGCGAGAACGGCGAGCTGTTCGCGATGAGCACCGGCAAGGGGAACGTGCGCTGGGCGACTGCGCTCGGCGGGCCGATCAAGGCCGCCCCCGCCTACTACGGCGGCCGCCTCTACGTCGGCGACTACGGCGGTCACATGAACGCGGTCGACGCGAAGAGCGGCAAGCTGGTCTGGCAGAGCGGCTCGCTCGGCCCCGGCTTCGGCGGCTCCGGCGCCTTCTACTCGACTCCGGCGGTCGCCTACGGCCGCGTCTACGGCGGCAACAACGACGGCCGCGTCTATAGCTACGACACTTCCGACGGCGCCCTCGCCTGGTCCTACTCGACCGGTGGCTACGCCTACTCCGGCGTCGCCGTCGCCAACACCAGGCACAGCCCGCCGACCGTCTTCGTCGGCTCCTTCGACGGCAACCTCTACGCGCTCAACGCCAAGGATGGCGCCCTGCGCTGGAGCCGTTCGGCCGGCGGCCAGGTGGTGGGGTCGGTCTCGGCGGTGGGGGACATCGTCTACGTCGCCGAGTTCACCCACAAGACCACGAGCGGTTTCATGATGCGCAGCGGCAAGCGCGTCTTCCGCTACCCCTACGGCACCTACACGCCGGTGATCTCCGACGGGCGCCGCATCTACCTCACCGGCTACTCCTCGATCACGGCGCTCCAACCCCACCGGGGGGTGGCGGCGGTAGGTGAGGCGCGCCCCGCGCGTAAGCGGGGAAAAGCCCGGAGTGGAGCCGGTCGCGGAGGACGCTGAGGCTGGCCGAGTAGTTCTGGATCCGGTAGCTGCTGGTGTCGCCGAAGTCCTGGTAGTAGACGAGCATCTTGCAGCGCGGGTGCTTTTCGACCCAGGCGAAGAGCTTGCGGACGAAGCTCGGGTCGTCGCCGCTTTCGACGCCCCACTCGGTGATCGCGAAGGGCTTGCCGGAGAAGCGTTTGTAGAGGCCCGTCAACGCTTTCCATTCCGGGTAGCCGGAGTAGAAGTCGGTGCCGACCCAGTCGACCCAGCGCGGGCCCGGATAGAAGAAGCGCGGCCGGTTCTTCGGCGTCGTCGGGGAGCCGGCGGGAAGCGGGCTCCAGACGATCGCCACCGGCGCCTCGGGCAGGGCGCGGACGGTGACGGTCAGCGGCGGCAGGCCGGCTTCGGCGAGGCGGCGGTTGATCGTCCGCGCCTTGCCGCCGCCGTGGATGATCACGTAGATGCGGCGGAAGGCCCGTTTGTAGGCGCGGGGGCCGTGTTCGGGCCCGCGCCAGGCGCCGGCGCAGTCGTAGGCGGCGTAGACGTTGAGGCAGCGGTTGGGCTCGCCGAGCGGACGCACGTAGGCGCGCATCCCCTTTTCGAAGAAGAGCTTGTTGAGGCGGACGAGGTAGCGGTCGCCCTGCCCGTCGGCGATCTGGGCCGGGGTGATCAGCTCGTGGCCGTCGTTGTTGTCGGCGGTGGTGATGTGGATCAGCGGTCGCGCCCGCGCCGTTTGCCAGCGGCGGATCGAGTCGGGGAAGTCGCTCCCCCAGGTGCGGAAGGACTCGATCACCGCCGGGTGCTTGGAGACCGCTTCGGAGAAGTGGCCGAAGTCGGCCATGTCGCCGGTGTCGGAGACGCCGAAGTAGATCTTCTTGCCGGGCGGCTGCAGCAGGCCGCCGGCGCTCGCCGGTGCAGCGGCCAGGCCCAGCGGCAGGAGGCTGGCAAGCAAGACCGCGAGAGCGGCTCGGGACTTCGAAAGGCCGAGCAACAGAGGGGCGTATGCTCGCAACTGGTGAGGAGAACCTCCGGTCACCGGGGTGTCGCTGCAACGGCAGTTGCGCTCGTCGGCCTGCTCTGGGCGCTGCCGGCGACGGCGGGAGCCTCGGCGACGGCGCCCTTCGGCCACGCCTGCGTCGCCGAGAACGGGGTCCGCTTCTGCCCGACCCCGGACCCGGCTTCCCGCGTTCCCTCCTTCGACGGGGTGCCGCTCGACGTCGACGTGACCCTGCCGGAAAGCGGCAAGGGGCCGTTCCCGACGATCGTGATGCTGCACGGCTTCGGCGGCAACAAGTACGACTTCGAGTCGGCCACTCCGGGCGGCCTCGCGCCCGACGAGCCCGGCGGCTCGACCGTCTACCGCTACAACAACGACTTCTACGCCCGCCGCGGCTACGCGGTCGTCAACTACACCGCCCGCGGCTTCAGCAGCAGCGGCCGCGACGCCGGCGACTCATGCGGCGGCGGTCCCGCCGGTGACCCCGCCGGCCCCTGCGGGTCCGGCTACATCCGCCTCAGCGACAGCCGCTACGAGGCCCGCGACACCCAGTACCTGCTCGGGCTGCTGGCCGACGAAGGGGTGGCGCGGCCGCGCGAGATCGGCGTTACCGGCATCTCCTACGGCGGCGGCCAGAGCATGGAGCTGGCCTTCCTGCGCAACATGATCCGCACCCCGAAAGGGAAGCTGCGGCCCTGGCGCAGCCCGGACGGCAAGAAGATGGAAATCGCCGCCGCCTGGCCGCGCTGGCCCTGGTCGGACCTGGTCTCGGCGCTGATCCCAAACGGGCGCGACCTCGACACCGAAATCGCCGGCCCCGAACAGAGCCTGAAGCCCTACGGCGTACCGATCTCCAGCTACCTCACCGGGCTCTACCTCACCGGGGTGCGGAGCGGCTACTTCTGCGGCGAGGCCCCGGCCTCGTTCCCTTGCACCGACCCGGAAGCGAACATCACCCAGGACAAGGCCTATATCGACGCCGGCGCCCCGCTCTCGGCCGCGGCGCTGGGGGCGCTGAAGGGGATCTACCGCAACCACGGCGGCTACCCTCTGCGCTTCCTCAAAGGGGCGCCGCGGCCGGCACCGCTGCTGATCGAGAGCGGCTGGACCGACGAACTCTTCCCGGTCGAGCAGGGGCTGCGCGTCTACTCCTACGTTCGCGCGCTCGGCCCCAAGGCGGCGATCGCCCTGCAGGTCGGCGACCTCGGCCACAGCCGCGGCTCCAACAAGCCCGGCCTCAACCACTACTTCAACAACGAAGCGGCGCGGTTCTTCGCCGCCCATCTGCAGGGGACGAAGAAGAAGGCGCCGCGGCCGGGATTGGTCACCGCCTTCACCACCACCTGCCCGCTGGCGGCGCCCGACGACGGTCCCTTCAAGGCGACTCGCTGGCGCGACCTCCACCCGGGGACCCTCCGCTTCGCCGCCCCCGGCAAGCAGGAATTCACCTCCGCCGGCGGCAGCGCTCAGATCGCGCGGGAATTCGACCCGGTCTTCGGGACCACCGAAGCCTGCGAGGCGATCGCTCCGACCCTGGAGGAAAACAGCGCCTATGCCGACGACCCCGTCCAGCGCGGGTTCACGATGCTCGGGCGGACGACGATCGAAGCGCAGATCTCGAGCACCGGCCAGTACGGGCAGATCGCCGCCCGCCTCTGGGACATCGCCCCGGGGAGTTCTCAGGTCCTCGTCGACCGCGGCGTCTACGCGCTGACCAACGGCCAGAGCGGCATGATCGTCTTCCAGCTCCACGGCAACGGCTATCACTTCGCCAAGGGGCACCAGATCCACCTGCAGCTACTCGGTCGCGATTCGCCCTACTACCAGCCGGGCAACTTCCCCTACACGGTTCGGGTCTCGAAGCTGAGCGTGAGCCTGCCGACGCTGCAGCGTCGGCCGCGCGGCCCCTGAGCGGGCTTCCCGGCGCAGGTTTCGACTCCGCCCTTGCGGGAACCAGTTAGGGCGTCCCTTTCAAAGGAGGAGAGAGAGATGTCGACCGCTCTGGTCATAGTCATCGTCATCGTCGCCCTGATCGTGATCGCCATGGCGATCTCGGCCGGCCGGCGCGCCGCACAACGCCGCGAACTCGCCCAGACGCAGGGCCAGGCGCAGCGTGACGACGCCCACCACGACGTCCGCCAGCACCGCGAGCAGGCGCAGGAGAGCCGTACCGAGGCAGCCGTCGCCGAGGAGCGGGCTGAGCGCGCCCGCGTCGAGGCGGAGCTGAACGAGGAGCGCGCCCGCAACCGCGAGCAGGAGCTACACGAGAACTGAGTCTTCGCTTGGGGGGATGCCCCGCGAGCGCCCGGGAGAGCCGGGCGCTCGCGAGCAGGTTCAGCCCTCGGGGCAGACCGCGTGGTCGAAGCCCGGCTGCTTCGAGAAGCGCACCCGCTGGTAGCTGAAGGGGTGGCTCGAGGAGGGGCTGACGGTGAGCTTCAACCATTCATGGCAGGGGGTGGTGCTGCCGTTGACGGTGATCCGCCGCAGGTTCGGGACCTCGGCTTCGATCCCGTAGATCGTCCGGTTCTGAGGCCGGCTCGGGTCGGCGAGCGGGCGGTCGTCGGTGAACTGGTGCGAATCGCCGTCGAGCAGGAGGACGGAGCCGTCGAAGGCCGCCGCCTGGGTGGCGAGCGCCCGCACGATCGGGGTGAAGTGGTCGTACTGGGCCGGGTCGCCCTCGATCGCCGGGTCCCACATGTCGGCCTGAATCCCGATCACGACCGCCTTCACGTTGTTCTCCTCGGCGCGGGCGAAGATGTGGTCGAGCCATTCGAGATCGGCGGCGGTCCGGTTCGTCACCTCGTCGATCTGGGAGCTGGTCCGCGGCTGTTCGAACCAGGGCTGCCAGTCGTTGTTGGAGCCGGGGACGTTGAGGTCACCGAACTGCGTTCGCGACTGGCTCCAGGTCACGTTCTCGAGGAAGTCGCCGCCCTGGGTCTCGACCTGGCGCGGGTTCTGCCCCAGGGTCCAGCCGGGCTGGTCGAAGAAGATCCGGTGGATCTCGGCGAGGCGGGCGGGGCGGGCGTCGCCGTTCAAGACCGGGCCGGCGGGCCAGTAGGCGCCGTTGTTGGCCCGGTGGCAGTCGGTCCACTCGTTGTCGCCGGGGGAGTAGACGAGCGGGTCGGCGAAGCCGTCGAAGTCTTTGCGGATGGCTTCGAAGTATTCGGTCGTGCATTTGCTCGAGCCGTTCTTGATGTCACCGAGGTGCATGACCAGGCTGACGCTGGGGTCGGCGTTGATCGCGGCGACGTCGTTGGGGAAGTTTTCGAGTTGGGGAGTGCCGTAGGGGGTGTCGCCGATCACCGCCAGGGTGGTGGGCTTGGCGGGGCTGACGGCGCTGTTGCCGCTTAGGGCCGTCGAGGCGGACGCCGCCGGGACAGCCAGCGCCGTGGACGCGGCGAGGGCCGCGAGGAGCGCGAGAACACGCTTCATCCTGCTTCCTTTCGTCAAGGGATTGGGTGCGGTGACTGGTGCCGTGACGCTAGGCAGGGCAGGCGGCCCGGATGTGGACCAGGTGTGGCCTTCCGGTAACGGTCTTGTGAAGGTCCGGGCCGGTGCTCAGGCGGCTTCGGCTAACCCGGGAGGGTGCTCGGCGACCACGGCCAGCACCTCCGGCGCGTACTTCTCGATGAAGCTGGGCCCGACGCCGGCGATCGCAAGCAGCGAGTCGGCGTCGGTGGGGCGGGCGGCGGCGATCGCCGCCAACGTCTTGTTGTGGGCGACGGTGTAGGCGGGCTTGCCGGCGGCCGCCTCGAGGCGCCACGCTTTCAGCGCCTCGAAGAGGGGGGCGTCGGCGGGACCGAGGGCGGCGACGGGGGGAGCCTTGGAGGCTGCGCGCTTCGACTGGCGGACCGCGACCGTCTCCGGGTCGGGCAGCCAGTCGAGCATGTCGCAGACGTCGCAGCAGCGCTCCAGCGGCGCCCCGGCGGTGCGGTCGCTGAAGTGGTCGAGGAGGGCTCGGCGGCGGCAGTCGAGGCCGTAGATGAAGGCTTTGATCGCGTGGTAGGCGCGCCAGCCGCGCTCGTGGGCGATCGCCAGCTCGGGGTCGCCGGCGCGCTGTTCGTTGAAGCGGACGAGCCGGCCGAGGTCGGCTTTCATCGCCAGCATCACCGCCCGCGCCGGCAGCCCGTCGCGCCCGGCGCGGCCGGCCTCCTGGTAGTAGGCCTCGACCGAGGTCGGGATCGTCACGTGCCAGACCGAGCGCACGTCGGCCTTGTCGACGCCCATCCCGAAGGCGTTGGTGGCGCAGATGACCCCGGTGTCGGTGGCCATGAAGCGCTCCTGGATCGCGGTCCGTTGCGCGGGTTCGAGGCCGGCGTGGTAGGCGACGGCGGCGATCCCGGCGTCGCGCAGCTCGCCCGCCAGCTCCTCGGTGTCGCGGCGGGTGCCGCAGTAGACGATCGCCGGCCGGTTGGCGGGGTCGCCGAGGCCGGCCTCGAGCAGCGCCTGCCGGCGCGCCTTCGAGCCCTTGCCCTCGAGCGCGACGACGTCGAAGGAGAGGTTGGGCCGGTCGAAGCCGGAGCGCACCTGGAGTGGATCGCGCATCCCGAAGCGCGAGGCGATCTCGGCCGCCACCGGCCGCGTCGCCGTCGCCGTGCAGGCCATCACCGTCGGCCGACCCAGCCGCTCCACCACCTGGGGCAGCCGCAGGTAGTCGGGCCGGAAGTCGTGCCCCCACTCGGAGACGCAGTGGGCCTCGTCGACGGCGACGAGGTCGATCGTCCGCTGTGCGAGGGCATCGAGGAAGACGTTCGACTGGAAGCGCTCCGGCGAGCAGTAGACGATCCGCGCGTCGGTGCGGACCTGCTCGAGTGCCGTCCAGACCTCGTCCTCGGCCATCCCCGAGGCGATCATCGCCACCGGCTTCCCTCGTGCGGTCAGCTTCCCCCACTGGTCGCGCATCAGGGCGATCAGCGGGCTGACCACGATCGTCAGCTCCTCCGTCGCCAATCCCGGCAGCTGGTAACAGAGGCTCTTGCCGCCCCCGGTTGGCATCACGATCAGCGAGTCCCTGCCCTCCAGGGCCGCGACCACCGCCTCCCGCTGCCCCGGCCGCCAGTCGGCGTAGCCCAGCTCGCGCAGCAGATCGTCAGCTCTTTCCCCGGCATCGAACATCAGGCGAGCCAACTTAGCCCAATCCCCGGCTGGCACGAGTTCGCCGCCCGGGGGGTGAACCGGGGAGCAAGCTCCCCGGTTCGGTCCACCCGCGGTTAGGCAGTGATATCCGCCCTCGCCTATTCGATTGTGCAGTCCACCTGGACACCGCCGATAAAGCACTGCACTGTCCATGTTGCGTTGCCAGTGGCAGTGGTAGCGCCGGTCCCGCTGAACGGACAGCCGAACCCGTCAGCATTTTTGGTCACGGCGACCGGTGAGTTTGTTGTGTGGATATCGAAATCCATGAACCCATCGCCATTTTGTTCAGCTGTTGTATTTGAGAAGTCGACCCCCGTGGTGACCGTCTGGGAGCCGATCGAGGCCGAGCAGGTACTGGCATTGATATTGATGGCTTTGCCAGCTTCGCATTCGACTTGCAGTTCGCCACTATTGAAGAACATTTCTTTAACAGTGCCTTTCGCCATGCCTCTGTAATTGCAGCCGGTCGTCGAGACCGTCGCACCGATGAAGCCGAAGGCATTGCAGCCACTTACTTCCGGATGCAAAGTGGCATTTGTCGACCCATCAGCAGTTTCGCCGAGCGCATTCAGCGTGCCGGTCGTGCATTCCACCGAGGAACCGTCAATGGTAAAGGTGCCGCTGAGCAGTTTGCCTTTCAGGGTCACGTTTTTGTTTTCTTTATTCTGGAGCGTGGGTTCCGCCATCGCTGACGACGCCACCATCGCGCTCATGGCAAGCATCGCTACGAGGGCAAGGCTCCATACCTTGTTCCGAATCATGTTGGCTCTCCCTTTATTGCCTAGTCGGGCAATTGCCCGATTGCGACGACGCTAGAACGGGAGGGCTGTACACACAGGAGTATTTGAGCTATGACCTCGGGTTGAACCTACGACAGGGTTTGTATCCCTGCATCTCTTGGAAAAGCTCAGATCTGTCAACGCAAGTTTGCGCGCCTTATTCGGCGCCCAATTGATCTGATCCCTTGGCTCTACGCCTGTTCGGCCGAGGCGATCGCCGCCGGCACCTGGCTCAGCTTCTCCGCCAGGGTGTCGATGCTTTGCGCCAGTTCGCGCGTATCGCTCTTCGTCAGCTCCGTGTATGAGACGAAACCGTTGCCCTGGCGATAGGGCTCGAGCTTCGCGAAGACCATCTTGAAGTCGGCTTCGATCTCGCCGCCGAGTTCGGGATCGGACTCGTCGAGCAGCGGCTTCACCGCTTCGAACGCCGCCTCGGCGCCTTCGACGTTGGCCTCGAAGTCGACCAGGTCGGTGTGGGAGTAGCGCTCCTCCTCGCCAGTGATCTTCGAGGCCGAGACCTCGCCCAGCAGCTCGTTGGCGCCGTTGGCGATCTGGACCGCCTGCAGTTCGACCGTCTCGACCTTGCCCGCTAGTTCTTCGACGTCGGCCAGCAGTTGTTCGGCGACCGGGGCCATCCCCTTGGCCGTGCCTTCCTCCCAGAGCGCTTTCTCGATCCGATGGAAGCCTTCGAATTCGCTCGCGGGGACGTCGTTCTCGCGAGCGTCGATGCGCGGGTCGAGGGAGCCGAACGACTCCGCCACCGGCTCGATCCGCTCGTAGGGGACGCGGGCCGGCGCGTAGAGCTGCTTCGCCTTGGCGACGTCGCCGGCGAGGACCGCGGCGACGAACGGCTTGGTCGCGGCAAGCAGTTGCTCGGTGTTTTCCTCCAGGTACTCGCGGTAGTCGGCGACGGCGGCCTGCGACTGCGGGCTTGCCGCGGTCTTCGCCTTGCCGGTGACGGTCAGGGTCCCGCGCTCCTCCTCGCCGCCCGGGCAGTAGATCGTGTACTCGCCGGCGTCGAGGGTGAGCGAGAAGCTGCCGCTCAGGCCCTCGCTGAGGTTCTCCTTCTCGCCGAGGATCTTCTCGCCCTCCATGACCTCGATCTCGGTCACCTTGGTGGTCCCGGTGTTTTCGGCTTCGATGGTGATCGGCCCCGCCGGCGCGCTCGCCTTGAGAGGGAGGCAACCTTCGTCGGTCAGCTCGAAGCTCAGCGTCTTGGCGCCGGCAGGCGGGTCCTCGCTGGAGCCGCAGCCCGCGGCGAAGACAGCAAAGAGGCCGACGCTCCCCGCGCACAGCGCTGCTTTGAAGTGGTTCCGGTTCATCTCTGGTGGCGCTCCTTGCTTGCTTCCGGGGACGAGAGTTAGGTGACCCTAACAAAGACCTATCGAAAAGGTCGGAATAGGGTCCGGCGGACCTTTGGTTCGCATAGCGGACAAAAGGTCCGGCGGACCTCAGGAGAGGAGGAGTTCGCCGACGTAGCCGCCGGGGCGGGCGCCCGGGGGCACGGCGAAGACGGCGCTGCCGACGTGCTTGATGTACTCGTTGAGGGCGTCGATCGAGCCGAGTCGTCGCTGGATCGCGACGAACTGCTTTTCGGGATCGCGCTGGAAGCAGATGAAGAAGAGCCCCGCTTCCAGCTCGCCGAGGCTCTCGTCGACGCCGTCGGTGAAGGAGTAGCCGCGGCGGAGGAGGCGGGCGCCATCGTTTTCCGTCGCCGAGGCGAGGCGGACATGCGAATCGACGGGGATCAGCGGTCTGCCGTCGCGCTGCTCCTCGAGCGGCAGCGGTTCGAACTCGTCGGCGCCGCCCAGCGGCGCCCCGCTGTACTTGTGGCGGCCGATCGTCTGCTCCTGATCCCCCAGCGGGGCGCGGTCCCAGACCTCGAGCAGCATCCGGATCCGGCGGCTGACCAGGTAGCTGCCGCCGCGCATCCAGTCCGGCCCCTCGCCGCCGACCCAGACGAAGCGGTCCATCGCCCCGGTGTCCTCGGCGCGGATGTTGGCGGTGCCGTCCTTCATCCCCATCAGGTTGCGGGGCGTGTCCTGGCTGCGGCTGGTGGTCGCGGTGCGGCCGAAGCCGAGCTGCGACCAGCGCATCGCCACCGTGCCGCGCCCGATCCGGGCCAGGTTGCGGACCGCGTGGAAGGCGACCTGGGGGTCGTCGGAGCAGGCCTGGACGCAGAGGTCGCCGCCGCTTTCGCCCGGGTTGAGCTCGTCACCGGGCAGCGGCGGGATCGGCCGCAGCGCTGCCGGGCGCCGCGCCGCCAGGCCCAGCCCCGGCTTCTCGAACAGGCTCGGCCCGAAGCCGAAGGTGACGGTGAGGCTGGAGGGAAGGAGGCCGACGGTCTCGCCGGTGTCCTCGGGCGGCGCCAGCGGCAGGTCGTTGACGTCGCCGACCATCTCGCCGGCGCTCATTTCGGCCGCCGCCCGCGTCCACTCGCGCAGCAGCTCGCGCAGCTCGGTGGGGTCCTCGCTCAGCAGGTCGAAGGCGGCGAAGTGGAGGCGGTCCTGCGCAGGCGTCGCGATCCCGGCCTGGTGCTCACCGTAGAAGGGGACGGTGCCGGTCCCCTCCGCCTTGGCGTCGGCGCTCTCCTGCCCGATCAGATAGCCGGTGGCGCCGAGGCCGAGCCCGGCGGCGCCAGCGCCGGCGGACGCCAGTAGGCGACGGCGGGTGAGCGGGCTCATCGGGGAGGAGCTAGGCGGGGGTCTCGGCGGTGCCGACCCGGCTGCCAGTGGTGGCAACGCCGCTGCGCTCGCGACGCCGCCGCGGCCGCGCGCCCTGCGGCCAGAGGACGTAGAGCGACATCGGGATCGCGTAGGCGAGGTAGACGATGACCTCGATCACCGTCGGGCTTGGCTGCAGGCCCAGCATCCCGGTCAGCAGGGAACCGGAGATCGTGCCGGGCTGGACCAGCCAGGAGAGGTCGAGCGCCTGGCCCTGGAGGCCGTTGATCCAGCCGGCCTCGTGGCCGGTGTGGGCGGCGGTCGCCAGCAGCCCGGCGGCGACGAAGACGAGGACCAGGCCGGTGAGGCGGAAGAAGCGGGTGAGGTTGATGCGGACGCCGCCGCGGTAGAGACCGAGCCCGATCCCGATCGCGGCGAGGAGCCCGAGCACCGCCCCGGCCCCGGCGGCGGTGGTGTCGGTGGCGTCGTTGAAGGCGGCGAGGAGGAAGACCGAGGTCTCGAACCCCTCGCGCAGGACGGCGAGGAAGGCCATCGCGACCAGGGCGATGGTCGAGCCCTGGGCCAGGGCGGAGGCGGCGTCGCCTTCGAGCTGGGCCTTGATCCCGCGGGCGTGGCGGCGCATCCAGACGATCATGTAGGTGACGGCGCTGACGGCGATCAGGCCGACGACGGTCTCCAGGCCCTCCTGCTCGCGCTGGGGGAGCTGCTGGCCGACGACTTCGAGGGCGATGGCGACGCCGGCGCAGAGCGCGACCGCGATCCCGATCCCGATCCACATCTGCCGCATCGCGTCGCGGCGGCCCTCCTTGACCAGGAAGGCGGCGATGATGCCGATGATCAGCGAGGCCTCGACGCCCTCTCGAAGAGTTATGACGAAAGTCGGGATCATGCCTTGGTTTCCTGCTCCGTTTGCGGGCGTTAGGTCGCCCTAATAGGAGCCCGGAAAAGGTAGCACGATGCTGTGCATTCGCGTGGCATCCGCCGGCGCCGCTATGGAATCCCCCGCAAACGGGCGCTTAACGCGAGGTGGGCAGCCAGGGATCGGACCAGTGGGCGATCCCCCGGGTCAGATCGGCGGCCTGCTTCGGCCCCCAGCTCCCCTGCTCGTAGGGGTGGACCGGGCCGGGCTCGTCGAGCAGCGGCTGCACCACCCGCCAAGTCTCTTCGATCGAGCTCTGGCGGGTGAAGAGCTGGTGCTCGCCGGCGATCGCGTCGCCGAGCAGGCGCTCGTAGGGCTCCGGGTCCTCTCCCGGGACCTTCTCGAAGAGGACCTCGAGATCGGCTGGCTCGAACGCCTCCTCGCCGGCCTGCTTCGCGTAGAGCCGCATCCGCGACCCCGGTTCGGGCTCGATCCGGATCGTCATCTGGTTCGGCTCCGGGGTCTTGCCGCGGCCGACGCCGAGCCGCGGCGGCCGCTTGAAGACGACGGTAACTTCGCTCACCTTCACCGGCATGCACTTGCCGGCGCGGACGAAGAACGGCACCCCGGCCCAGCGCCAGTTGTCGATCTCCAGCTCGACCGCGGCGTAGGTCTCGGTCTTCGACTTCGGGTCGACGTCCTTGACCTCGCGGTAGCCCTTGTACTGGCCGCGCACGTAGCGCTTCGGGTCGGCCGCGCGCATCGCCCGGAACAGCTCCAGCTTCTTGTCGCGGACGCTGTCGGGGTGGTTGCCGGTCGGCGGCTCCATCGCGACGACCCCCAGCACCTGCAGGGCGTGGTTCTGGATCACGTCGCGCATCGCCCCGACCGCGTCGTAAAAACGGCCGCGGTCGTCGACCCCGAAGTCCTCGGCGATCGTCATCTGCACGTGGGAGACGTGCTCGCGGTTCCAGACCGGCTCGAGGACCGAGTTGGCGAAGCGCAGGTAGGTGATGTCCATCACCGGCTCCTTGCCGAGGTAGTGGTCGATGCGGAGGATCTGCTCCTCGCGCAGGACCTCGCGCAGCTCGGCGTTCAGCTCGCGGGCCGATTCGAGGTCGTGTCCGAACGGCTTCTCGATCACCACGTGGGCGTTCTCGGTCAGCCCGGCCGCACCGAGCCCCTGGACCACGGTCGCGAACAGCGACGGCGGGATCTCCAGGTAGAAGACCGGGCGCTTGGCGCTGCCGAGGGCCTTGCCGACCCGCTCGAAGGTCTCGGCCTCGCCGTAGTCGCCCTGGACGTAGGAGAGGCGGGCGGCGAGGCGGGCGAAGACGTCCTCGTCGGGATCGCCGACGGTGGCCCCGATCGCCTCGCGGGCGTGCTCGCGCAACTGCTCGTCGTCCCAGTCGTCGATCGCGACGCCGACGATCGGCAGGTCGAGCTTTCCGGACGCCTCGAGGCGGTAGAGCGCCCGGAAGGTCATTTTCTTCGCCAGGTCGCCGCTGATGCCGAAGATCGCGAGCACGTCGGCGGCCTTCTCAGAGCGCTTCGCAACCTTCGCCATCAGCCGCAGGCTATCCCAGGCCGTCCCATCCCTCCGCGAGACCGCAAAAACCACTCCTGGAGAGCTGTTTTTGCGGTCTCGGCGCGAGCGAAAGTACGATGGCGCCGAAAGCCATTTCAACTGCGGAGGACTGCATGCAACTCGGAATCGTCGGGCTCGGACGGATGGGGGCCAACATGGCCCGGCGGCTGATGCGGGACGGGCACGAGATCGTCGCCTACGACGTCAACCCCGACGCGGTCTCGCAGTTGGCGGGGGAGGGGGCGACCGGCGCCTCCTCGCTGGAGGAGCTCGCGGCGAAGCTGAGCGCGCCGCGCTCGGTCTGGGTGATGGTACCCGCCGGCGAGATCACCGAGCAGACGGTCGACGCGGTCGCCGCGGTGCTTGAGTCCGGCGACGCGATCGTCGACGGCGGCAACTCCTACTACCGCGACGACATCCGCCGCGCCGCCAAGGTCGGGGAGCGGGGGATCGATTACGTCGACTGCGGCACCAGCGGCGGCGTCTTCGGTCTCGAGCGCGGCTACTGCCTGATGATCGGCGGGCCCGACGCGGCGGTGCAGCGGCTCGACCCGATCTTCGCCAGCCTCGCCCCGGGGGTCGAGTCGGCGGAGCGGACGCCGGGCACTTCGGGCGACCCCTCTCCGGCCGAGAACGGCTACCTGCACTGCGGGCCGAACGGGGCGGGGCACTTCGTGAAGATGGTCCACAACGGGATCGAGTACGGGATCATGGCCGCCTACGCCGAGGGCCTCAACGTCCTCAAGAACGCCAACGCCGGCAAGGTCCAGCGCGAGGCCGACGCCGAGACGGCGCCGCTCGACCACCCCGAGTACTACCAGTACGACCTCGATCTGCCCGAGGTCGCCGAGGTCTGGCGGCGCGGCAGCGTGATCGGCTCCTGGCTGCTCGACCTGACCGCGGCGGCGCTGCGGGAATCCCCCGACCTCTCCGACTTCGCCGGCCGCGTCTCCGACTCCGGCGAGGGCCGCTGGACCGCGATCGCGGCGATCGACGAGGGCGTTCCCACCCCGGTCCTGACGACGGCGCTGCAGGAGCGTTTCTACTCGCGGGGCCTCGGCGACTTCGGCGACAAAGCTCTGTCGGCGATGCGCAAGCAGTTCGGGGGCCATGACGAGAAGCCGAGCTAAGGGGGTCGTGGGTGTCGATCGAGCTGGAGGTTGCCGGGGACGAACGGGCGGCGGCACGCCGCGCCGCCGAGCTGATCGCCGCGGCCGGCGCCGCCGCGGCGCGGGAGCGCAACGTCTTCGAGCTGGCGCTGAGCGGTGGCCGCTCGCCCTGGGCGATGCTGGCGATTCTCGGCGAACTCGAGGAGATGCCCTGGGACCGCTCCGAGCTCTTCCAGGTCGACGAGCGGGTCGACTCGCCGGGCAGCCCCGAGCGCAACCTCACCCACATGGTCCTCGGCCTCTCGATGGACCACCAGGCGACGCTGCGGCCGATGCCGGTCACCCAGCGCGACCTCGACGGCGCCGCCCGCGAGTACGAAACAGCGCTGCCCGACCGCTTCGACCTGATCCACCTCGGCCTCGGGCCCGACGGCCACACCGCCTCGCTCGTCCCCGGCGATCCGGTCCTCGCGGTCACCGACCGGCGGGTGGCGATGACCGGCGGCTCCTACCAGGGCCACCTGCGGATGACCCTCACCTACCCGGAGCTGAGCAACGCCCGCCGCATCCTCTGGCTCGTCACCGGCCCCGACAAGCGCGAGCCGCTGGCGAAGCTGCTCGCCGGCGACGAATCGATCCCGGCCGGGCGCGTGCGCAACGAGGAGATGGTGGTCGTCGCCGACGAAGCGGCGGCGGGCTGCTGACCCGCCTACACACGTTGTGAACCGCTGAGAGC
The DNA here is from genome assembly GCA_035693065.1 of Solirubrobacterales bacterium. Taxonomy (GTDB): domain Bacteria; phylum Actinomycetota; class Thermoleophilia; order Solirubrobacterales; family 70-9; genus VAYN01. Next base: position 73,860 of record DASSHE010000036.1, on the reverse strand, counting down.
CAAGACGCGGATCAAGACCGACTGGGGGAAGCGTTAGGCGCGTTCGCGAAGCGAGCTCCACGCGAACTCGCACTTCTCGTCCCCCGGACCCAGGTCTCTAGCGACCTTTGGAGCGCGCACACTTGCGGCCGTTCAAAGCAAGCGCTTGGATAGATCCAGCGCAAAGCGGTTTCGGCCCGACCTGCCTTCCACCTTACACAAAGGTTCCCTGTGCAAAAAGTGGTGCGCCTTTAGCGTCCTCAAATGGCAATCGCTTGCACGCAATCAGAAAGGAACCAGATGACTACCACCAAACTGTTGGGCCTTGCTCTTCTTGCCGTGTGCGCCATGGGCGCGATGGCCTCCTCGGCGATGGCGGCGCCCACCCTTGAAATCGCAAATGCAAATGCGAATGTGATGGGTGAACAGAAGTCAGGAACCAACGATGTGATCACCGTCGATGGTACTAGTACAACCTGTGAAAATATTACGTACAATGCGCTCGGGAGCACCCCCAACGGTGCGACAAATCTTGTGCTTCACCCGGAATTTGGCGGCTGTACTGTCTTTGGGTTCTTGATGTCCTCTGTCAGCACCACCAATTGCAATTACCGAGGCATGGCCAACGGCACGCAAACCGAAATGACATATTCAGGTGGCGAACTCGAAATCATCTGTGGAGCAAATCCGATCACCATCAATGCGGGAACAGGAGTTTGCGTGGCCACGATAGGCTCGCAGACGATCAGTAGTGGCATTGATTTTAGGAATACAACAGCGAATCAAAATTCCGACAATTTCATGGATTTTGACCTCGTCATGACTAACGCGCCTGTGGCAGTGACGAAAAATGTGGACGGCTTTGGCTGTCCCTTTAGCGGTACCGGCAACACCACTGCATCCCATAATGGTCAAGCCACAATTACATGCAACAATGTGGCCAATGGTACCCGGGCCGACTGCACAGTCAATGGCTGATGCCCTCGTCAGCTACACATCTGCGTAGTTGGTGACCCGCCTACACACGTTGTGAACCGCTGAGAGGCCATTCGGGCCCGCCACGAGGCTGTGGGTGTCGAATCTCACGACCTCGAGGAGGGCCCGGATGAAGGTTCACGCCGGCGCCGTCCTACCACACTGGCTCAAGCGCTACACCGAGACCAGGCCCCACGGTTCATTTAACCCACTCCCAGCGACTGCTTCAGTTCCTTTAACCTCGCCATACGGGGGTTGGCCTCGCCGACCATTTGACGTAGCCAGCCTTCGATTTCGTCCAAGTCAAGCGGAGAGGTCGCGACGAGGATCTGCTCGATGTCGAGCCAGTCCTTCGGCCTGTCGAACATCGCCTTGCAAACGGTGAGGTGCTCGGGGGAGAGGATCGGGATCGTCGACTCGGCGAACGGCACCTTGCGCGCGGCGCGGCGCATCTCCTCGTGGAACGGGTCGTAGGAGAAGAAGAGGTCAACGGGGTTGCGGTCCCACCACAGGCGCACCTGCCCGTCGCGCTCCAGCTCCTTCTCGTCGATGGTCACGTCGACCCCGAGCGGGGCCAGGGCGTCGCGGACGTCCGGCCACCGCCCGGTGGCGACGAACACGTTGACGTCGACGTCGATCGTCGCCCGCGGCTCGGCGTAGTAGGCAAGCGCGAGGGCGCCGCCGATCGCGTGGGGGATCCGCGTCGTCGTCAGGGCTCGGTCGATCGCGAGCACCTTCTGCGGCAGCGATGGCGCGTCGGCCGGCCTGACGGGAAACTCGGGGCGGCGCTCGACCATGGTCAGGCCGACCGAAGACGGGGGAAGCCGATCTCCTCGCCGCGGGCTGCGACGGGGAGGGCGTCGGCGAGTTCGAGGAGTTCCCGGAGGGCGCGTCCCCGCTCCTCCGGCGGCGTGTCGATCCACTGCTCCGCCGCGCGAGCGGCGTCCGAAACCGGAGGTCCTGCCGCGGCGCCGTTCGTCCCCTGTCCGAGGGCATCGAGGAGAAGGCGCTTCAGCTGCGGCTGCAGCCTTTCGCCGCGGCTGAGCAGCCGCAGCGTGCGCCGGGCGGCGTCGTCCACCGGCGGCGAGGCAACCGGCGCTCCGGCCCGCAGCGCCGCCTCCCGCAGCCCCTCGGCCGTGGGCGGTCTCGTCGCCCGCGATCGAACCTTCTCCACGACCTCGTCGTCGAGCTCCCGAAAGCTCGCCAGCGTCCGGCTGCGCGGGCCGGCCGGGGTCCGCATCGACTCCCTCACCTCATAGCGGTCGCGTCGCGTCGCGACTACGTAAGCCATAGTGGGTAAATTGTACCACTACGACAGACATGGGGGTTTGCATTCCGCCGCCGATTGGACACTGGGCGTAAGCTCGTCTCTCGATGGCAAGTTCGGGCATCGCCACCGCCGCTCCCGCCGCCCGCGCCGGCACCGTCGAGGTGCTGGTCGGCCTGCTCGCGCGGCTCGATCCGGCGACTGAATCGGCGGTCTTCTACGACCGCGTCTGCGAGGCCGTCTGCTCGCTGACGACGATGACCCGGGCGGCGCTGCTGCTCCACGACAGCACCTACCGGACGGTGATCCCGATGGGGTCCTGCGGCCTCGATCCCGAGCTGGTGAAGCGGATCGAGGGGACGATGGACGAGACCCCGATCGCGGCGCGGGCGCTGCGCGAGGACCGGGTGATCGAGGTCAGCGGCAGCCTCCAGGGCCATGTCCCCGCGCGCTACGCCGAGATCGCCGACACCGAATGCATCACTTGCACCCCGATCTCGGCGGCGCGCCGCTGGCTCGGCGTGATCTTCGCCGACCGTGGCGGCGAAGACTTCGAGCTCGACGACGGCGAGCGGGAGACGATGCTGACGCTGGGGCGGCTGGCGGCGCTGACGGCGGCGGTCGAGCGCTCGACCGAGCAGCGCGAAAGCGAGCGCCGCCTCTCCGAACGGGTCGAGCTGACCCGCGAGCTGCACGAGAACGCGATCCAGAAGCTGTTCGGCGTCGCCCTTGCGCTCGGCTCCGAGCGCGGCCTCTCCGAGGAGGAGCGGCGCCGCTGCCAGGAGGAGCTGCGCTCGGTCGTCGGCGACCTGCGGACAGCGCTGACGCGGCCGGTGGCCTCGACCCGGCGGCCGCCGAAAGCGAGCCTGCGCCAGGTCCTGGCCCGGCTCGGCGAGCGCCGCGAGGAGCTGCGGCTGCAGTGGCAGGAGGGCGTCGAGGTCCCCACCGACCTCGAGTCGCTGGCGCAGTCGGTCCTCGCCGAGGCGCTGCGCAACGCCGACCGCCACTCGGAGCCGAGCCTGATCGAGGTCCAGGTCGCCTCCGACGGCGAGACCTTCACCCTCTCGGTCGAGAACGACGGGGTCGGCGACGGCCGCTCGACCAAAGGCGGCGGCCTGGGGCTGCGGCTGGCGGCGCTGGAGGCGCTGCGCTACGAGGGGCTGGTCGAGTTCGGCGCGCTCGCGGGCGGGCGCTGGCGGGTACGGCTGCTGGTCCCGGTGGAGGCCTCGTGACCAGCGGCGAAGACGCGAAGCTGAGGGTCCTGGTCGTCGACGACCACGACGTCGTCCAGTGGGGGTTCCGGCTGCTGCTGGAGAAGCAGAGCTGGGTCGAGCGCTGCTTGGCCGCTTCGACCGGGGCCGAGGCGGTCGAGGTCTGCCGCCGGCTGCGGCCGCAGGTCGCCCTCGTCGACATGCTGCTCGGCGGCGAGTCCGGGGCCGAGGTCTGCGAGGAAATCCGCGCCGCCAGCCCCTCCACGCGTGTCCTGCTGATCTCCGGCGCCGGGGTGATCTCCCCCAACGTCGCCCGCTCCGCCGGGGCCTCCGGCTTCATCTCCAAGGACTGGTCGGCGGTCGACGTGGTCAAGGCGGTGCGGATGGTCTCGCTGGGGACCGAGGTCTTCGCCGAACACGCCAGCCTCGATTCGCCGCTCTCCGAGCGCGAGCAGGAGGTGCTGTCGCTGATCGCGACCGGCTCGACCAACAAAGAGATCGCCTCCCAGCTACACCTCTCGCCGCACACGGTGAAGGAGCACACCAGCGCGATCTACCGCAAGCTCGGCGTCCGCAACCGGGCCGAGGCGACGCGCCAGGCGCAGCGCCTGAAGATCCTGGTCTGAGTTCGCGGTGCCCCGGGGCGGGGTTATGACCCCCCCTTCCGTCCGCCGTTGCTCCCCCATGTGTCGGGGATCAGCCAACGCCCATGTGCCATCGGGAGGTCGCCGGACAACTATCTCTACGTGAGTAGCGAGCACCCAGCGACGGCAATCCTCTTCCCCGGCCAGGGCAGCCAGACCTCGGGCATGGCGGCCCTCACCGCCGCCCAGCGCCCCGACCTGTTGGCGCAGGCGACGGCCGAGCTCGGCGCCGACCCCTTCGAGCGGATCGGCGAGAGCACCCGCTTCGCCCAGCCGGCCATCTACTGCGCCAGCCTCGCCCACTGGGAGCGGGCTGGCAGCCCCACCGGCGAGATGATCGCCGGGCACTCGCTGGGTGAGCTGGCGGCGCTCGTCGCCGGCGGCGCCCTCGGCGCCGAGGAGGGCCTGCGGCTGGCGGTGACCCGGGGTCGGCTGATGGACGAAGCGGCCGCCGAGAACCCGGGCTCGATGCTGGCCGTGCTCGGCGGCGCCGAGGAGGCGGTGCGGGAGCTGGCGCGGCGCTTCGAGCTCACCGTCGCCAACGAGAACGCCCCCGGCCAGGTCGTCCTCTCCGGCCCTTCGGACGCCGTCGCCGAGGCGCGCAAAGCCCTGCGCGCCGAGGGCGTCAAGGCGATCCGGCTCCCGGTCGCCGGCGCCTTCCACTCTCCCCTGATGGCCGGCGCCGCCGAGCGCTTCCGCGAGGCTCTGGCCGAGGTCGAGTTCGCGCCCCTGGAGCGCCCCGTCTTCTCCTCGACCGCCGCCGCTCCCTTCACCGACGTCCGCGCCGGCCTGGTTGCGGCGCTGACCGAGCCGGTCCTCTGGACCGAGACCCTGCGCCAGATGCAGGCCGCCGGCGCCGAGCGCTTCCTCGAGACCGGCCCGGGCGACGTCCTTACCGGCCTCGTCCGCCGCACCCTGCCCACGGCCGAGGCGCGCTCGCTGGCCGAGCCGGAGGCGGTCCATGCCTGAGTCGGCCACCGCGACCACGGCGATCGCTGCCGCCGCCCCCACCCGCACCGGGGCCGAGATCGCCGGCCTCGGCGTCGCCGTCCCCGAGACCGTGGTCGGCAACGCCGCGATCGCCGAGCGCCTCGGCATCGACGAGAGCTGGATCGTGCAGCGGACCGGGATCCTCGAGCGCCGCGTCGCCGGCCCCGACGAGCGCCTCTTCGAGCTCGCCGCCGAGGCCGCCGAGCGAGCCCTGGCCGCCGCCGAGCTCGCCGTCGCCGAGGTCGACCTGATCCTCCTCGCGACCACCAGCAACGACGAGCTGATGCCCGCCGCCTCACCCCGGGTCGCCGCCGCGATCGGCGCCGAGCGGGCCGGCGCGATCGACGTCAACGCCGCCTGCACCGGCTTCGTCTCGGCGCTGGCGCTGGGCTGCGGCCAGATCGAGTCCGGCCGGGCCGAGCGGGTGCTCGTCCTCGGCGCCGACCTGATGACCCGGATGACCGACCCCGACGACCGCGCCACCGCCGCCGTCTTCGCCGACGGCGCCGGCGCCGTCGTCCTGCGAGCCTCCGCCGAGGCCCGGGTGGGGCCGATCCTGCTCGGCGCCGACGGCGCCAACGCGGACCTCATCCACACCCCCAAGGACACCGGCAAGACGGTGATGCAGGGTCACGAGACCTTCCGCCACGCGGTCGACCGGATGTCCGAGGTGACCGTCGCCGCGGCCGCCGCCGCCGGGGTCGGACTGGAGGAGATCGACGTCTTCGCCTACCACCAGGCCAACGGCCGCATCCTGCGCTCGGTCGGGGAGCGGCTGGAGCTGCCGGGCGAGCGCGTCGTCAACTGCATCGACCGCTTCGGCAACACCTCGGCCGCCTCGATCCCGCTGGCGCTCGAGCAGGCTCGCCTCGCCGGCGCGCTCGCTCCCGGCGCCCGGGTCCTCCTCGGCGCCTTCGGCGCCGGCCTCACCTGGGGCGCGACCGTGGTCGAGTGGGGGGTGGCCGATGCCGCCTGAGGCCGCGAACGCGGTCGTGTCCGCCAAGCCGGGCCAGGTGCGGCCCGACGAAGGCTGCGCGCTCGTCACCGGCTCCTCGCGGGGGATCGGCGCCGCCGCCGCCGAAGCGCTCGCCCGCGACGGCTGGCCGGTGCGGGTCAACTACCGCGCCGACGAGGAGGGCGCCCGCGAGGTCGCCGACCGGATCGCCGCCGCGGGCGGCGAGGCCCGCGTCGTCCAGGGCGACGTCGCCGACGGCGAGGCCGTCGCCGGGTTGCTCGAGCCGGGCGACGACGGCCCGGTCCTGGTCCTCGTCAACAACGCCGGCCTGCGCCTCGACGGGCTCTCGCCGCAGCTCGACGACGAGCAGTGGCAGCGGGTCATCGACGTCAACCTCACCGCCACCTTCCGCGCCACCCGGGCAGCGCTGCCCACCATGCTGCGCGCCCGCTTCGGCCGCGTCGTCAACGTCGCCTCGATCGTCGGCCTGCGCGCCAACGCCGGCCAGGCCAACTACGCCGCCTCGAAGGCCGGCGTGATCGGCTTCACCAAGACCGTCGCCGCCGAGGTCGCCCGCCGCGGCGTCACCGTCAACGCGGTGGCGCCGGGGCTGATCGAGACGGCGCTGACCGAGGGGATCCTCGACGGCGACCTGCAGAAGGCGATCCCCGCGCGGCGGGTCGGCACCCCCGAGGAGGTCGCCGCCTGCATCCGCTTCCTGGCCTCACCCGAGGCCTCCTACGTAACCGGAACGACGCTGACCGTGGACGGCGGCCTCAGCGCCTGACAAGAGAAGGAGAGCAATCACATGCCCACCCAAGTAACCCCCGAGTCCGTCGAGAAGACGATCTTCGACGGCCTCGTCGAGCTCGGCACCGACCGCGCCGAGCTGTCCCGCGAGGCGACCCTGGAGGACCTCGACGTCGACTCGCTCGACCTCGTCGAGCTGGCCCAGATCGTCGAGGACGAGTACGGCGTCGAGCTTCGCGGCGACGACGTCAAGGACGTGAAGACCGTCGGCGAGGTCATCGACCTGGTGGTGAGCAAGGCCGGATGACGCGCCGTGTCGTCATAACGGGAGTCGGCGCGATCACCCCGCTGGGGAACAGCGCCGAGGCCCTGATCGAGCGCTGGAGCGCCGGCGAGTCGGGGATCGCGGACGGCTTCGGCCGCTGCCGCGAGTTCGACCCGCTCGACTACCTCTCGAAGAAGGAGGCCCGCCGCTCCGACCGCTTCGCCCAGATGGCGATCGCCGCCGCCGAGGAGGCGATTCGCCAGGCCGGCGGCGAGGACGGGCTGCCCTACGAGCCGCACCGGATCGGCTGCGTCGTCGGGACCGGGATCGGCGGCCTCCCCTCGCTGGAGGAAAACCAGCGCAAGCTGATCGAACGCGGCGAGAAGGCGGTCTCGCCGCTGGCGGTGCCGCTGATGATGGGCAACGCCGCCGCCGCCGCGGTGGCGATGCGCCACGACCTCCACGGCCACGCCTACGGGGTCGTCTCCGCCTGCGCCGCCGGCGCCCACGCGATCGGCGACGCCTCCCGGATCATCCGCGCTGGCGACGCCGACGCGGTCGTCACCGGCGGCGCCGAGGCGGCGATCAGCGGTGTCGCCACCGCCGCCTTCGGGGCGATGGAAGCGACCTCGCCGACCGGCATCTCCCGCCCCTTCGACGCCCGCCGCGACGGCTTCGTGATGGGCGAGGGCGCCGGCATCCTCGTGCTCGAGGAGAAGGAGGCCGCGGAAGCCCGCGGCGCCGAGATCCTCGGCGAGCTGCTCGGCTACGCCGCCACCTGCGACGCCTTCCACCTGACGGCGCCGCAGCCGGAGGGGACCGAGGCGGCGCGGGCGATCGGGCTGGCCCTGGCCGACGCCGGCCTCAGCGCCGTCGACGTCGACTACGTCAACGCCCACGGCACCTCGACCCCGCTCAACGACCGCTCCGAGACGATGGCCCTGAAGGCCGCCCTCGGCGAGCGCGCCGGCGACATCCCGGTCAGCTCGACCAAGTCGTCGATCGGCCACCTGCTCGGCGCCGCCGGCGCGGTCGAGGCGATCGCCACGGTGGAGGCCCTGCGCCGCCGCGTCGCCCCGCCGACCGTCGGCTGGGAAGAGCCCGAAGAGGGGCTCGACCTCGACTACGTCCCGGGCACCGCGAAACCGATCGAGAACGGAGACGGCCCCCTGGTCGCGATCTCCGACTCCTTCGGCTTCGGGGGCCACAACGCCGTCCTCTGCCTCGCCGCTTGACCCCCGCCGCCCGATTGGAGAGCCCCTGATGGAGACCGCCACCCTGAGACCCCCGGCCCCCGGCCCGACCGCCCCGCAGGCGCAGTTGGAGCTGCTCTGCGACCCCGGCAGCTTCCGGCCGCTGCGCAGCGGCGTCCACTCGTCGCGGCTGGGCGAGCGCGCCACCCCCGGCGACGGCGTCGTCGCCGGCGCCGGCACCGTCAACGGCCGGCCGGTCTTCTGCTACGCCCAGGACCCGAAGTTCCTCGGCGGCTCGCTCGGCGAAGTCCACGCCGACACGATCGTGAGAACGATGCGGATGGCCGGCGACGCCGGCGCCCCCGTGGTCGGCTTCGTCCGCTCCGGCGGCGCCCGCCTGCAGGAGGGCCACGCCGCCCTCGCCGGCTACGGGCGGATCTTCCGGGCCAGCGTCCAGCTCTCGCGCAAGGTGCCGCAGATCTCCGTCCTCGACGGCGTCTCGGCCGGCGGCGGCGCCTACTCGCCGGCGCTGACCGACTTCGTGATCATGACCGCCGAGTCGCGGATGTTCCTCACCGGCCCCAAAGTCGTCGCCGAGGCGATGGGCGAAGAGATCAGCATGGAGGACCTCGGTGGGCCGCGGGTCCACGGCCGCAACGGCGTCGCCCACCTCGTCGCCGAGGACGCCGCCGGCGCGGTCACCGCGACCCGGGCGCTGCTGGGGCTGCTGCCGCAGCGGATCGGCGGGCCGCCGCCGATCGCCGCCGTCGCCGACCCCGAGGTCACCGACCCGGGCTCCTACGTCCCGACCGAGCCGCGCAAGGTCTACGACGTCCGCGAGGTCGCCGGCTCGATCCTCGACGAGGGCAGCATGCTCGAGCTCTGCCCCCGCTGGGCGCCCAACATCGTCACCGCCTTCGCCCGGCTCGAGGGCCGGCCGGTGGGGCTGATCGCCAACCAGCCGCGCGCCCTCGGCGGCGTCATCGACGCCGCCGCCTCGGAGAAGGCGGCGCTCTTCGTCGCCGACTGCGACCGCTTCGGGCTGCCGCTGGTGGTCCTCGTCGACACCCCCGGCTTCCTCCCCGGCAAGCGCCAGGAGGAGCTCGGCGTGATCCGCCACGGCGCCTCGCTGCTGCGGGCCTTCTCGGGAGCTTCGGTGCCGAAGGTGACCCTGGTCCTGCGCAAGGCCTTCGGCGGCGCCGCGATCACGATGAACTCGAAAGAACTCGGCGCCGACGTCGTCTACTCCTGGCCCGAGGCCCAGATCGGGATCATGGCGGCGCGCCAGGCGGTCGGGATCGTCCACCACCGCGCCCTCAAAGAGGAGGGAGGCCCCTCGCGCGACGAGCTCGCCGACGCCTACGCCGCCGAGCACCTGACCGCGCCCGCGGCCGCCGCCAGCGGTTGGGTCGACGAGGTGATCGAGCCGGCCTGGAGCCGCGACCGCCTCGCCTGGGCGCTGCGCTCGCTGGGAGGCGGCTGGTGAGCGGCACCGTCGCCGAGCCGGTGCGGGGCCGGATCGTCTCCAGCTACGTCGCCCTCGGCGACAGCTTCACCGCCGGCCGCGAATCGATCGAGGCCGAGCGCTGGGCGGACCGCCTCGCCTCGGCCCTGCGCTTCGTCAACCCGGAGCTGAGCTACCGCAATCTCGCGGTCGACGGTGCCACCAGCGCCGACGTGCTGGCGCAGCTCCCGGAGGCGATCGAGCTGCGGCCGGATCTGGTGACGGTGATCTGCGGCGCCAACGACGTCCTCCTCACCTCCCGTCCCGACATCGAGGGCTACGAAGAGCGGTTCGGGCAGATCCTCGCCCAGCTCACCGACGAGCTCCCCAGCGCCGCGATCCTGACCGCGACGGCGCCGGAGAGCTGGCACTTCATGGAACTGCGGCCGCGGACGAAGGCGCGGCTGGTGCGGGCGCTGTCCGACCTCAACGGGATCACCCGCACGGTCGCCGCCCAGTACCGCGTGCCCTGCCTCAACGTCGCCTGCCACCCGGGGCTGACCGACCGCGCCAACTTCTCGGCCGACGGGCTGCACCCGTCGGCGCTGGGCCACGAACGAGCGGCGGAGGAGATCGCCCTCTCGCTGCGTGCCCACTTCGGAATCAAGGGCGATCTCCAAGGAGGGCACTGACTCATGGCCCAAGACCTCTCCCGCGATTTCGACCAGCTCGCGCTCGGTGACGGCTTCCGCTCGCGCGGACGCACGATCACCGAGACCGACCTCGTCTCCTTCGCCACCCTGACCGGCGACTTCCACCCCGTCCACACCGACGCCGAGTGGGCCGCCGAGAGCCTCTTCGGCAGCCGTATCGCCCACGGGGCCCTGCTGCTCTCCTACTGTGTCGGCCTCGTCCCCCTCGACCCCGCGCACGTGGTCGCCCTGCGCGGCTTCGACCGCGTCGCCTTCAAGCGGCCGGTGCGGATCGGCGACACGATCCGGGTCGAGGGCGAGGTCGAGTCGAAGAAGGAGCTCGACGGCGGCAGCGGGCTGGTCGTCTTCGCCTGGAGGATCCTCAACCAGCGCGACGAGACCGTGGCCCTCGCCAAGGCGCGCGTCGTCTGGCGGCGCGAGCAGGACCCCGCCCTTGCCGCGACGCCGCGGCAAGAGGTCTACCTGTGATCCTCGAGGGCAAGCGGATCCTCGTCACCGGCGTCGTCAACCGGCGCAGCATCGCCTTCTCGATCGCCGAGCGCGCCCAGGAACAGGGCGCCGAGGTGCTGCTGACCAGCTTCGGCCGGGTGCGGCGGATGACCGAGCGCGCCGCCGCCCGCCTGCCGCAGCCGCCCGAGGTGCTCGAGCTCGACGTCAACAGCGACGAGAACCTGGCGGCGCTGCGCGAGGAGCTGGCGAGCCGCTGGGGGCGCGTCGACGGCGCCGTCCACGCGATCGCCTACGCGCCGCCGGACGCGCTCGGCGGCGACTTCGTCGGCACCCCGCGCGAGAGCGCCAAGACCGCCTTCGAGACCAGCGCCTACTCGTTCAAGTCCCTCGCCGAGGCGCTGGCGCCGCTGATGGAGGAGGGCGGGGGGAGCCTGGTCGGCCTCGACTTCGACGCCACCGTCGCCTGGCCCTCCTACGACTGGATGGGCGTCGCCAAGGCGGCGCTGGAGTCGGTCAGCCGCTACCTCGCCCGCGACCTCGGCCCGCGGGGGATCCGGGTCAACCTCGTCGCTGCCGGCCCGATCCGCACCGCCGCCGCCTCCGGCGTCCCCGGCTTCGCCGAGCTGGAAACGGCCTGGGCCGAGAAGGCGCCGCTGGGCTGGGAGGTCGACGACCCGACCCCGGTCGCCGACGCCGCCCTCTTCCTGCTCTCCGACCTGGCGCGGGGGACGAGCGGCGAAATCCTCCACGTCGACGGCGGCGTCCACGCGATCGGCGCCGCGATTCCGCGGTAGAGACGTCCTCACGGAAGCTCCGTCAAGACACTCGCGCCATCTCCTTTAGTTCAAGCTTCCCGAACCCTGGGCGTCTTCCGAGATCTCCTCTCGGGCGGGTGGCACGGTAGGGAGCCCTCCCCTGAGGAAGCTTTAGCTACCGGAAGGGGAGGGGGGTCCCCTGCCGTGACAGGACCCGCCCGCCGGGGCTCTACGAGGCGGCGTCCAGCGCTACCGCGTGGTTCCCGAAGAGGCGGCCGTCGGGGTCCCACTTGCGCTTGACGTCGGCGAGGCGGGCGCAGACTTCGGGGGGGAGGATCGCGTCGGTGTCGCAGGGACGGTCGGCGAAGTTGAAGTAGCCGCCCTCGGCCGCCCACGGCTCCATCGCCGCGTCAACCCGGTCCAGGCCAGCGTCGACGGCTTCGCCCATCTCCTGGTTCATCACCATCCCGACGCCGAACATCACCCAGCCGGCGTCGAGATGGGAGAGGGCGCCGCCGTCGGGGTCGGGGCGGCCCAGCGCCCCGCCGATGTGGCGCAGCTCGGTCAGCAGCAGCGGCGAGCCCGACTCCGGCCCGGCGGCGGCGACGAAGGCGTCGATCGCCTCGTCGGGGAGCTCGCGCAGGACGCGGTGGTGACCCAGGCCGGGGACCGGGTTCTCGGGGTCCATGTGGATCCTGCAGAGCGCCGGCGGCGGGACCTGGCCAAAGGTGTCGAGGATCGGCTCGCCGATCTCCCGCAGCGGCGCGATCGCCGCTTCGCCGGCCGCCTGGTCGCCGAGGCAGGCGGCGTCGATCGTCAGCAGCGCTTTGCCGCGGAGAAACTCGGGGACGTCGGGGATGTCGGGCGGGCGCAGGAAGCGGACGATCGAGGTGACGTCCTCGGAGACCCCCGCGGCCCAGTCGCGGTATTTCCGGACGCCCTCGGCGCCGACCTCGGCCGGGAACAGCAGAGCTCCGGCGTAGACGTCGGCGAGCGGAACCAGGTTGGTGTGCAGGGCGGTGACGACGCCGTAGTCGCCGCCGCCCCCGCGCAGCGCCCAGAAGAGGTCCGGCTCGTTCTCGGCGTCGACCGTCCGCGCCTCGCCGTCGGCGGTCACCAGCTCGACCGCCCGCAGGCGGTTGCAGGCGAAGCCGTAGCGCCGCCCGAGCCAGCTCAGCCCGCCGCCGAGGGTGAAGCCGGTGACGCAGACGTCGGGCGAGGAGCCCGGCAGCGAGGAGAGGCCCTCGGCCGCCGCAGCCTCGGCCAGCTCCAGCGAGAGGACTCCAGCTTCGACCCGCGCGGTCTGAGCGGCCGCGTCGACCGCGATCCCGCGCATCCGTTCGGTCTTGACCAGGATCGTCCCCTCCAGCGAGCCCAGTGAGAGGGCGCCGTGGCCGCTGCCCTGGGCGGTCACCCGCAGGTCGTTCTCGGCGGCGAAGCGGACCACCGCGGCGACGTCCTCGGCGCTCTCGACCACGGCGACGGCGCTCGGGTGCTGGTCGGCGGCGAGGTTCCAGGCGGCGCGCGCCTGGTCCCAATCGGTGTCGCTGGGGGTTGCGACGCGGCCGGCGATCGCCAGCCCGCTGAAGTCGGTCATCTCTCTACCTCCGGGAACGTTTCGGGACCCGCTCAGCCTATCCCCGAGGGCAAGGGCGATCGGGGCCCGAAGTCCGTAGTCCCGCCCCCGGCCGCCTGTGGAAGCGCCGCGATGGCAGGGACGCCAGGCGGATCTACGGTCCCCCAAATGAGCCACCGAAAGACCACCCAACTTCTTACGACGCTCGTGGGGATCGCGGCGCTGCTGCTGCTCGCAACCGCCCCCGCCGCCGAGGCGGCCTCGGGCTCGATCACCAACGTCCACCAGGTCAACGGCGAAGTCGAAGCCACCTACACGACCAACATGGACATCTGCGACGGAAGCTATTGCGGCTGGTTCTCGCACGCCTACCAGTACCCGGCGGGCCAGCCCTGTGCCCCCAACGGCTCCCACCTCACCTTCGTCGGCGACCTCCACAGCGTCTCCGGCAGCGAAACCGCCAGCGACCGCTTCACGCCGGCCTACGAAGGCCCGCTGCGAATCTGCCTCTACGCCTACCAGTCCGGGACCGACTACTTCATCGCCGAAGCGACCTTCACGCCGACCACCAGCATCTCGGGGGCGATAGCCAACGTCCACGCGATCAGCGGCGGCCGGGTCGAAGCCACCTACACGACCAACTTCGACCACTGCGTCGGCGGCTACTGCGGCTGGTTCCCGGAGGCATGGCAGTACCCGAGCTCGCAGCCCTGTGCCCCCAACGGCGCCCACATCACCTACGTCGGCGACGTCCACGGCGGCCCCGGCAGCGAGACCGCGAGCGATGACTTCTACCCCGAGTACGGGGCGTTGCGGATCTGCCTCTACGCCAACCAGGGCGACAACCACTTCTTCATCGCCGAATCCGTTTTCTACGCGAGCCCGGCGCCGACCCGCTACGTTCGCTTCACGATCGGCGACCAGGAAGTCTTCTTCTACTACCCCCGCTCCTGTGTCACCCCCGGCCGCGAAGTCCAGTTGCGGGTAGTCTCGAAGAAGCGCAAGAAGGGATCGCCGCCCACCTCGATCTCCCGCGTCGACTTCTTCGTCGACAAGACCAAGAAGACCGACAAGAAGAAGCCATGGCAGAAGAACTTCTCCACCGCCGCCTTCGGCCCTGGCACCGGTCACAAGGCGAAGGCCAAGATCACCTTCAAGCAGCCGCATGGCAAGAAGGTCAAGAAGCTGACGAAGAGCTTCCGGATTTGTTGATCGGGATCGGCCGCCGTAACGGCCGATCCCGCCTGGGCCTAGCCGAACTTCTGAATCCGTGCGATCGGCGCGGCCTGCGTACCAGTGGTGATCGTCATCCCGGTTCACCCCCTCTCACCGTTCGCGGCGCCCCTTACTGCGGAACGCTCCAATGGTGGAGGGGGTTACATCAATGGGCGGACGTGCGCCAATTTCTCCCGAATAGGGAGCGAAATCGATCTAACGTTCACCGCTCGACGCGAGCGGAAACGAGGAGGAGTCCCTGACCGTGAAAACGAGTGAGCAAATCGACCAGGAGCTGATCGAGTCGATCCGGACGCTCAGCCACCCCCTCCGCTTCCACGCGCTGAAGGTGCTGAACGAAAGGGTTGCGAGCCCGAAGGAACTGGCGCGCGAACTCGGCGAAGAGAACGTCGGCAACGTCGCCTACCACGTCCGCGAGCTGGCGAAGGCTGGCAAGGTGGAGCTCGTCTCCACGAAACAGCGGCGGGGGGCGACCGAGCACTTCTATCGGGCGACCGAGCGGGCGTTCTTCAGCGACGAGGACTGGCTGCGGATCCCGGACTCGGTGCGCGGCGAACTGGTTGCGATCCAGTTGCGCGAGCTCGGGCGGCTGCTCAGCGCGGCGATCGAGTCCGGCAGCTTCGAGGCTCGCTCAAACCGCCACCACAGCCACTACGAGGCGCTGGTCGACGAGGAGGGCTGGAACGAAGCGATGGCGGTCCTCGAGGACACCATGCTGAGGCTGAAAGAGGTCGAAGTCCGCAGCGCCGAACGTCGCCTTGAGAGCGAGGAGGAGCCGATCCCGCTGGCGGTCTCGATTATCGGCTTCGAGAAGGCGCCGGAAGGCTGAGCCGCTCGACTGCCTCGCCCCGGCCGATGAAGACCTCCGAGACGAGCTCGGGCGGGAACAGCCCGTGGGCGGCAACGCCCGGGTCCGACTCCAGCCGCGCCGCCAGCGCCGCCGGATCATCCAAGCCGCCGCCGCGGTAGTCGGCGATCAGGCCGCCGTCGGGGCTGCGGGGGACGTCGCGCGGCTCGACCTCGTCGCCGAGGCGCGCCAGTGCCGCCGCGCAGCCGAAGGCGAAGAGCTCCAGCGGGACCGGTCCGCGCAGCGCCTCCACCGTCTTGCTCGAGTCGGCGATGACGACGAAGCGCTCCGCAGCGGCGGCGACGATCTTCTCGCGCAGGTGGGCGCCGCCCCCGCCCTTGATCAGCCAGCCGTCGGGCGTGACCTCGTCGGTGCCGTCGATCGCGATGTCCAGTCGGTGCAGGCTGTCGAACTCCTCGACCGCGATCCCGAGCTCCCGCGCCTGGTCCTCGGTCTGGACCGAGGTGGCGACGCAGCGCAGGTCGGTGAGGCCGCGACGGGCGAGCGCGGGGAGGAGAAAAGCGACCGTCGAACCGGTCCCCAGGCCCACCGTCATCCCGCTTTCGACCAGCTCCGCGGCAGCCTCGGCGGCGACCCTCTTCTCGGTGTCTGCGTTGCTCACGACCGGCACGCTACATTGCCGGAATGACTTCAAGCACCGCTACCGCAACCGATACCCAGGACTACAAGGTCGCCGACATCGGCCTCGCCGAGTTCGGCCGTAAGGAGATCTCCCTCGCCGAGGTCGAGATGCCCGGCCTGATGAAGACGCGCGAGGAGTTCGGCGCCGCCCAACCGCTGAAAGGCGCGCGGATCACCGGCTCGCTCCATATGACCGTGCAGACCGCGGTCCTGATCGAGACCCTGGTCGCGCTCGGGGCCGAGGTGCGCTGGGCTAGCTGCAACATCTTCAGCACCCAGGACCACGCCGCCGCGGCGATCGCCGCCGCCGGCATTCCCGTCTACGCCTGGAAGGGCGAGACGCTGGAGGAGTACTGGTGGTGCACCGAGCAGGCGCTCGCCTGGCCCGACGGCGAGGGGCCGAACATGATCCTCGACGACGGCGGCGACGCCACCCTGCTCGTCCACAAGGGCGTCGAGTTCGAGAAGGCCGGCGCGGTGCCGGACCCGGGCTCGGCCGAGTCGGAGGAGTTCAAGATCGTCTTGCAGACGCTGCAGCGCTCGCTCGAGGCCGACCCGCAGCGCTGGACCCGGATCGCGGCGGGAATCAAGGGCGTCACCGAGGAGACGACGACCGGCGTGCACCGGCTCTACCAACTGGCCGAGACCGGGGATCTGCTGTTCCCGGCGATCAACGTCAACGACTCGGTCACCAAGTCGAAGTTCGACAACCTCTACGGCTGCCGGCACTCGCTGGTCGACGGGATCAACCGCGGCACCGACGTGATGATCGGCGGCAAGGTCGCGGTGATCTGCGGCTACGGCGACGTCGGCAAGGGCTGCGCCGATTCCCTGCGCGGCCAGGGCGCGCGGGTGATCATCACCGAGATCGACCCGATCTGCGCCCTGCAGGCGGCGATGGAGGGCTACGAGGTGCGCCGGCTCGACGACGTCGTCGACAGCGCCGACATCTTCGTCACCGCCACCGGCAACAAGGACATCATCACCGTCGACCACATGCGGCGGATGAAGCACAACGCGATCGTCGGCAACATCGGCCACTTCGACAACGAGATCGAGATGGCGGCGCTGGAAGAGTCCGACGCCGAGCGGACCAACATCAAGCCCCAGGTCGACGAGTGGAAATTCGCCGACGGCCACGCGGTCATCGTGCTCTCCGAAGGGCGCCTGCTGAACCTCGGCAACGCCACCGGCCACCCGAGCTTCGTGATGTCGAACTCCTTCACCAACCAGGTGATCGCCCAGATCGAGCTCTTCGGCAGCCGCGAGGACAAATACGCGGGCGAGCCCAAGGTCTACGTGCTGCCCAAGCACCTCGACGAGAAAGTTGCCCGCCTGCACCTGGCGGCGCTGGGCGTCGACCTGACCGAGCTGACGCCGGAGCAGTCGGCGTACCTCGGGGTGCCGGTCGAGGGGCCTTTCAAGCCGGACCACTACCGCTACTGAGGGGGAGGGGTCAGGTGGCCCTTCCAAAACTCGCTCGCTGCGCTCGCTTTTGAGTGTTTTGGAAGGTCCACCTGACCCCTCAACCCAGCGCTGGCCACGGTCGGCGGGCCACTAAGGTCCCGGCCATGGACCCTCGACTCTGGATATCCGCCACCGGGGAGGCGCCGCGGTCGGTGGGGTTGAGCGGTGAGCGGACGGTGGTCGGGCGCTCGCCGGAGGCCGATGTGGTGCTCGAGGACGAGGCGGTCTCCTGGAACCACTTCGAAATCGAGTGGCGGGGGGAAATCCTGATGGCGACCGACCTCGACAGCCGCAACGGGACCGTCCTCAACGGCGAGCGGCTGGAGCGGCCGCGGCGGCTGCGCGACGGCGACACGCTGATCGTCGGCGGCTACCGGCTCGAAATGAAGACTGGGTCGGTGACGCCGGTCGGCGCCACCGCCGCCTCCAGCGAGCCGTCGGTCGCACTCTCCGAAGAGGAGCGGGCGACCGCCGCCGCCCTCGTCGCCCCCTACCGCACCGAGGGTGCCTTCGCCGGCCGTCCCGCCACCCGGGCCGAGATCGCCGCCGAGCTCAGCGTCTCCGAGCGGACCGCCCAGCGCCGCCTCGACGCCCTCGCCGCCAGGCTCGGCGTCCCCGGCGGCGCCGGCCGCGACCGCCCCCGCCAGATCGCCGCCCGCGTGATCGAGCTCGGCCTCGACCGCGACCGCTGACCCGGGGCAGTCGCGCGAAACCGCAAAAACCACTCTCCAGGAATCAATTTTGCGGTTTCGCGAGCGGGGGGCTCGCTGATGGCTCGCACCGGGTCAGAGGTGGCTCGGTGGGTGGCGCGGCTGTCGTTGGCCGGTACGGCTTTGGATCCGAGCATGGGTGCACGCAATGCACTGATCGCTCGGAAAGGAGCATCCGATGTTCAAGAAGATCCTCATCCCGCTATTCGCCCTCCTCGCTTTCGCGGCGTTCGTCGTCCCGGCGGCGGCCTCGGCGGCGGGCAGCGCCGTCGTCTTCTCCAAATCCTCGACCGTCGAAGGCAAAGCCAAGGGCGGGCTGTTCGCGGTCAAGAGCGGCCACCTCAACCAGCTGACCGAAGACCCGACCGACTCCGAACCGAACTTTTCCCCCGACGGGCGCACGATCGCCTTCGTCCGCGGCGGCGACGTCTACTCCATCCGCCCTGACGGCTCCGGCCAGCGGCAGCTGACCAGCGGCCCGGAAGTCGACTCGCTGCCGAAGATCGCGCCGAGCGGGCGCTTCGTCGTCTTCGAGCGGCGCGGCGCCCTCGGCGGCCCCTCGACCCTCTACACCGTCGGCGTCAGCGGCGGCGGCCTGCACGCCCTCACCTCCGGCGGCGACAACCGCGAAGCCACCTTCTCGCCGGACGGCAAGGCGATCGTCTTCGTCCGCGCCACCCCGACCGGGAGCAGCTCCAACGACGACCTCTACTCGGTCCGCCCCAACGGCTCCGGCCTCACCCGGCTGACCCGGACCGGCGGCGTCGACGAGTTCGCCCCCCGGTTCTTCGCCGGCGGCGTCATCTACAGCCGCGGCGAGAGCACCCCGGGCCCGGCCGCCTACGCCGACATCTACACGATGCGCCGTGACGGCTCGAAGGCGAAGTCCCAGGTCGCGGGCGTCGGCTCGGCCTACGTCGAAGACGTCTCCGCCGACGGGCGGATGCTGATCTTCCGCCGCGACCAGGGCCTCTGGGCGAAGAAGATCGGCCCGACGAAAGCGCGCAAGCTGAGCCAGCTGCCCGACGGGTCGCGGACCAGCGCGGTCTTCTCCTCCGACGGCAAGCGGGTCGCCGCCTTCGTCGCCGTCGAAGACCAGCAGCAGCTCGTCGCGATCAACGTCGCCACCCGCGACGTCACCGACCTCGCCGAAGGCTACGACTACGAAGAAGGCGAAGGCACGGCGATCGGCCCCGTGATCGACTGGCAGCCGGTGCCGCAGCACCGCAAGTAGCCAGCGCGCCCCCGGTCGCCGCGCGTTTCCGTCCCCCATCCGGCTATAACGGCCGGGTGGGGGATTTCTCTATTGGGTCGGAGATTGCCGGCTACCGAATCGAAGAGCTGATCGCGCGCGGCGGCATGGGCGTCGTCTACCGCGCCACCCACCTCGGCCTGGAACGCCCGGTGGCGCTGAAGGTGATCGCCCGCGAGCTCGCCGACCGCCCCGGTTTTCGCGAGCGCTTCCAGCGCGAGTCCCGCCTCGCCGCTCGGCTCGACCATCCGGCGGTGGTTCCGATCTTCGACTCGCGCGAGGTCGACGGCGAGCTGCTGGTGGCGATGCGGCTGGTCAAAGGCGGCGACCTGCGGCGGCTGATCGAGCGCGAGGGGCCGCTGCCGCCCGCCCGGGCACTCGGCCTCCTGGCCCAGGTCGCCGACGCCCTCGATGCCGCCCACGCCGCCGGGATCGTCCACCGCGACGTCAAGCCGCACAACATCCTCGTCGAAGGCGATCGCGCCTACCTCTCCGACTTCGGCCTCGCCAAGGCTCTCGACGAGAGCGGCGCCGGCGCCGGCGCCTCGGTTGTCGGCACCGCCCACTACATGTCGCCGGAGCAGTGGCAGGGCGAGACCGTCGGCCCCGCCGCCGACGTCTACTCGCTCGGCTGCGTCCTCTACGAGACGCTGACCGGGATCGCCCCGTTCGAGCGCCAGGAAGCGGATACCCCGCCGCGGCTGCCGGAGGGGATCGAGGCGGCGATCCGCCGCGCCGTCGCCAAGGACCCGGCCGACCGCTACCGCTCCGCCGGCGAGCTGATCGCGGCGGCCCGCGCCGGCGAGGGCTCCGACCTGCGCCCGACCGCGGTCCTCTCCGGCGACGCCAGCGAGCGCACCACCGTGCCCCTGGGCCGGCGCGGCGTCCGCGCGTTTCAGCGACGCCTCGTGCTGGCGATCGCCTTGCTGATCCCCGCGATGATCGCGGCCGGCTTCGTCTACGGCCTCCTCTTCGGAGGCGATGGGGTCAGCGTCTCTGAGCCGATCTCGATCGGCCGCCCGCCGTTGCGAATCACCGCCGACGCGCAGGGCGCCTGGGTGACGAGCGAGCGCGACGGCACCGTCACCCGGCTCGAAGCCGCGACCGGCGACATCCTCCGCCAGGTCACGCTGCGTCCTGGTGTCTCCGGCATCGCGATCGGCAGCGAGTGGCTCTGGGTGACCGACCCGCGCCGTCATCAGTTGCTGCGCCTCGACCCGAAGTCGCTGCGGCAGGAGCAGGCGATCGACATTCCCGGGGCCCCCGGGGCGGTCGCGCTCAGCGCCCACCCGAAGCGCGTCTGGGTCGCAGACGAAGACGGCGCCGGCATCACCGTGGTCAACGCCGAAAGCGGTAGCCGCGTCCGCACCCAACTGCCGCCGCGCGCGGCGCCGCTGCACCTCGCGGTCGGAGCCGGTGGGCTCTGGGTGTCGAGTTCCTCGACGAAGAGCGCGCGGCGGATCGACCTCGGCACGCTCGAGCCGGGTGAAGCGATCCTGGCGGGACCGCGCCCCGCCGGCATCACCGTCGCCCACGGGATCATCTGGGTGACCAACCCGCCGCGGGGCACGGTGACCGCGATCGATCCTTCGCTCCAGCAGGTTCGCGCACAGGTCGAGGTCGGCACCAGGCCCGGGGGAATCGACGCCGGCACCAGCACGGTCTGGGTCGCCAACGCCGGGGACAACACCGTCTCCCGGATCGATCTCGAGACGGGCGAAGTCGACGGCTCGCCAATCTCCGTCGGCCCCCAACCGGGTGCCATCGCGGTCGGCGGCGAC
This sequence comes from Solirubrobacterales bacterium, assembly GCA_035693065.1. Lineage (GTDB taxonomy): Bacteria > Actinomycetota > Thermoleophilia > Solirubrobacterales > 70-9 > VAYN01. Next base: position 52,758 of record DASSHE010000036.1, on the reverse strand, counting down.
GCGGTTTGGGTCGCAAATAACGGAGATGGATCGGTCACGCGGATCGAGCCCTGAGGCCCACGCGATAGGCCCGGGTGGCAAACATCTAGGATCGTCCCCCCATGACCCAAGACATCGATCAGCTCTGCATCAACACGATCCGCACCCTCTCGATGGACGCCGTCCAGAAGGCGAACTCGGGCCACCCCGGGACGCCGATGTCGCTGGCCCCGGTCGCCTACGAGCTCTGGCAAAACCACCTCCGCTACGACCCCGCCAACCCGGTCTGGCCGAACCGCGACCGCTTTGTGCTCTCGGCCGGCCACGCGTCGATGCTGCTCTACTCGATGATCTTCCTCGCCGGCGTCCGCAAGGTCGACGAGAACTACAACGTCACCGACGAACCCGCCTGCTCGCTGCAGGAGATCGAAAACTTCCGCCAGCTCAAGTCCCGCACGCCCGGCCACCCCGAGTACCGCTGGACGACGGGGGTCGAGACGACCACCGGCCCGCTCGGCCAGGGTGTCGGCACCTCGACTGGGATGGCGATGGCCTCGAAGTGGCTGGGCGCGACCTACGGCGCCGAGCTCTTCGACTTCGACGTCTACGCGCTGGCCGGTGACGGCTGCCTGCAGGAGGGGATCTCCCACGAAGCCGCGTCGCTGGCCGGGCACCTGAAGCTCGACAACCTCTGCTGGATCTTCGACAACAACCACATCTCGATCGACGGCGACACCGCGCTGGCCTTCAGCGACGACGTCCTCAGCCGCTTCGAGGGTTACGGCTGGAACGTGCTGCGGGTCGGCGACGCCAACGACCTCGGCCTGCTGGGCAAAGCCTTCAACGAGTTCAAGGCCGAGACCGGCCGCCCGACCCTGATCGTCGTCGACAGCCACATCGGCTGGGGTTCGCCGAACAAGCAGGACACCGAGTCCGCCCACGGCGAACCGCTGGGCGAAGAGGAGATCAAACTGACGAAGGAGGTCTACGGCTGGCCCAAGGACGCCAAGTTCCTCGTCCCCGACGGCGTCCGCGAGCACTTCGACCAGGTGATCGGCGCCCGCGGCGCCGAGGCGCACTCGGCCTGGGTCGAGAAGTTCAAGGACTTCAAGGGCGGCAACCCCGAGAGGGCCGCCGAGCTGGAGACGATGCAGCACCGCGGCCTGCCCGACGGCTGGGACGCCGACCTGCCGAGCTTCGAGGCCGACGAAGAGAAGGGCGTCGCGACCCGCAAGGCTTCGAACAAGGTCCAGAACGCGATCGCCGCGCGGGTCCCCTGGTTGATCGCCGGCTCCTGCGACCTCACCGACTCGACCTCGGTCCGGCTCAGCGACGCCGACCAGTACGAGCCGGGCAGCTATGACGGCCGCCAAGTCCACTTCGGGATCCGCGAACACGCCGCCGCCGCGGCCTGCAGCGGGATGTCCACCGCGAAGCTGCGCCCGCTCTGGTCGACCTACCTCACCTTCTCCGACTACGGCCGCGCCGCGATCCGCCTCTCGGCCCAGATGGAGCTGCCGGTCGTCCACCTCTTCACCCATGACTCGATCGGCCTCGGCGAGGACGGCCCGACCCACCAGCCGGTCGAGCAGCTCGCCGGCCTGCGGGCGATGCCCGAGCTCGACGTGATCCGCCCCGCCGACGCCAACGAGGTGGTCGAGGCCTGGAAGGTCGCGCTCAACCGCACCCATTGCCCGGTCGCCCTGGTGATGACCCGGCAGAACGTGCCGGTCTTCGACCGCTCCAAGTACGCCTCGGCCGAGGGGGTCCAGCGCGGCGGCTACGTCCTCGCCGACGCCGCCGACGGCGACCCCGAGCTGATCATGATCGCCACCGGCAGCGAGGTCCAGCTCGCCCTCGGCGCCCACGAGCGGCTCGCCGAGGAGGGCATCCGCAGCCGCGTCGTCAGCCTCCCCTGCTGGGAGATCTTCGAAAAGCAGGACCAGGCCTACCGCGACGAGGTGCTGCCGCCGCAGGTCACCGCCCGCCTCGCGATCGAGGAGGCTGCCCCGCTCGGCTGGGAGAAATGGGTGGGAAGCGAGGGTGCCATCATGGGGATGACCACCTTCGGCCAGTCGGCGCCGTTCAGCGACGTCGAGGCCGAGTTCGGCTTCACCGTCGACAACGTCACCAAGGTGGCGCGCGAGGTCGCCGAGCGGGCGGCCGTCAACCCATCGACCTGAGGAGGCGCTGATGAAGCCCACCCAGCAGCTCCACGATCTTGGCCAGAGCCTCTGGCTCGACAACATCACCCGGCCGATGCTGCGCGACGGGGTCCTCGAGGGCTACATCCGCGACCTCTCGGTCACCGGGCTCACCTCGAACCCGTCAATCTTCGACAAGGCGATCTCCGGCGGCGACGCCTACAACGAGCAGATCGCCGAGCTGGCGCCGAAGGCGGCGGCAGGCGAGGGGGTGGGCGCCAACGAGAACGAGCGGATCTTCTTCGAGCTGGCGCTGGCCGACCTGCGCGACGCCACCAACCTCTTCGCCGAGGTGCACCGCCGCACCGCCGGCCTCGACGGCTTCTGCTCGCTCGAGGTCTCGCCGCTGATCGCCGACGACGCCGCGGCGACGATCGCCGAGGCCAAGGCGCTGCACGAGAAGGGCGACCGGCCCAACCTCTACATCAAGATCCCCGGCACCGAAGCGGGCCGCGAGGCGATCGAGGAGTCAATCTTCGCCGGCGTGCCGATCAACGTCACCCTGCTCTTCGACGACAAGCAGTACCTCGGCGCCGCCGAGGCCTACATGCGCGGGCTGGAGCGGCGGATCGAGGCGGGCCTCGCCCCCGACGTCCCCTCGGTCGCCAGCCTCTTCATCAGCCGCTGGGACGTCGCCGTCGGCAAGAACGTCCCCGACCACCTCGTCAACCGCCTCGGGATCGCCGTCGGCGGCCGCGCCTTCCGCGCCTACCACGAGCTGCTGCAGTCGGACCGCTGGCTGCGGCTGGCGAACGAGGGCGCGCGCCCGCAGCGGCTGCTCTGGGCCAGCACCGGGACCAAGGACCCCGACGCCTCCGACACCCTCTACATCGAGGCCTTCGCGGCGCCGCTGACGGTCAACACGATGCCGGAGCCGACCCTGCACGCCTTCGCCGACCACGGCAAGGTGAGCGAGCTCTTCCCGCCCGACGGCGGCAACTCCGAGCAGGTCCTGGCCGAGTTCGAGGAAAACGGAATCGACGTCGCCGCTCTGGCGATCCGCCTCCAGGACGAGGGCAAAGAGGCCTTCAACAAGTCCTGGAAGGAGATGCTGGAGACGATCGGGTCGCAGAGCGGGGTCGCGGCGAGCTAGGAGGGACCCTGCCGCCGCCTCAGCGCAGCGGCTGCCAGGTCGGGTCGAGAGCCAGGGCGCCATTGCCGCTCTCGAATTCGAATTCAGCCTCGAAGATCTGCTGCGGCTTCCCATGGCGGTGGGCGGGGCGCAGCCAGAGACCCGCGTTGTTGGAGTAGACGATCTTGCCGCCGCCGGGGGAGAAGGCGGGGCGGCTGCCGCTGTAGGCGATGAGCCCCAGGGGCCCGCCGGACAGCGGCCAGGTCCAGCTGCCGTAGGAGCGCTGCCCGTCCGGCAGTTCGCGCACCCCGTCGAAGGCGAGCAGGCGCCCGTCCGGCGAGACGTCGAGATCGCTCGCCGCGATCTGATAGCCGAGCCGGCGCAGGCCGTGGCCGTCGGGGCGGATCGACAGGAGGGTGGTTTTGAGCCCTTCGCGGTCGCGCGCGAAGATGATCCGCCGCCCGTTCGGGGTGAAGACGGGGTAGTGGTCGTAGCCAGCGCTGTTGGTGAGACGGCGCAGCCGGCCGTCGGCGGTGCGAAGCACGAGGGAGGCGGTACGGCTGCTCGGTTCGTAGCGCGAGAAGACGATCATCCCGTGCGGCCCGAAGGAGGGGTCGAGGTCGTAATAGCCGTCGGTGAGCTGCTTGACGGCGCCACTGCGCATGTCCAGCGTGGAGATGCTGTTGATCGGGTACGGCAGCCCCGGCGCCAGCCCGTGGCTGCGGACGAAGACGAGCTTCTTCCCCGAGGGAGCGAAGCTCGGCTCGAAGTCCCGGGGGTCGTTCGTTAGCCGGCGGGCCTTGCCGGTGCCCGGTCGCACCGAGTAGAGGCCGCCCGTCTCGGTACCCCCGGCGCCGGCTTCGTTGCCTTCGTGGAAGGTGAGGCTGAAGACGATCACCCCGGGGCGGCCCGGATAGGCGGCGTCGGCGGCTGGCGCGGCGGCCAGCGAGAGCAGCAGCGCGGCGGCGAGCAGCGCCGTTGCGAGCGAGTTGCGGGTGACGCCTCTCATCCCCATCGGAAACACGTTAATCCGTCACAAGTCGCGACCGCGGCGAAGGTCTCGCGGGCGGACGTGCGAATCTTCACTCGATGGGCTCGACCACCCCCGCGTCCTCGCTCCGCAGCAGCCCCGCCTGGGCCCAGCTCGAGGCGCATTACGGGGAGATCGGGGGCAAGCACTTGCGCGAGATCTTCGCCGCCGACCCCGAGCGCGGCGAGCGCCTGCGCGCCGAGGGCGCCGGCCTCTACCTCGACTTCTCGAAGAACCGCGTCAGCGACGAGACGCTGCTGCTGCTCGGCGAGCTGGCGAAGCAGCGCGGGGTGGGGGAGCGCCGGGAAGCGATGTTCGCCGGCGAGCACATCAACGTCTCCGAGAACCGGGCGGTGCTGCACGTGGCGCTGCGGATGCCGCGCGAGCGCTCGCTCCTGGTCGACGGCGTCGACGTGGTCAAGGAGGTGCACGCGACGCTCGACCGGATGGCCGCCTTCTGCGAGCGGGTGCGCTCGGGCGAGTGGCGCGGCCACAGCGGCAAGCCGATCCGCAACGTCGTCAACGTCGGCATCGGCGGCTCCGACCTCGGCCCGGTGATGGCCTACGAGGCGCTGCGCCACTACAGCCGCCGCGAGATGTCCTTCCGCTTCGTCTCCAACGTCGACGGCACCGACTTCGCCGAGGCGACCCGCGACCTCGACCCCGCCGAGACGCTCTTCGTCATCTCCTCGAAGACCTTCACGACGCTGGAGACGATGACCAACGCCCGCACCGCGCGCGAGTGGGTGCTGGCCGGGCTCGGCGGCGAGGAGGCGGCGGTCGCCAAGCACTTCGTCGCCGTCTCCACCAACGCCGAGGAGGTCTCGAGGTTCGGGATCGACACCGAGAACATGTTCGGGTTCTGGGAGTGGGTCGGCGGCCGCTACTCGATGGATTCGGCGATCGGCCTCTCGACGATGCTGGCGATCGGCCCGGCTCGCTTCGCCGAGATGCTGAGCGGCTTCCACGCGATGGACGAGCACTTCCGCACCGCTCCCACCGGGGAGAACCTGCCGCTGCTGATGGGCCTGCTGGCGGTCTGGTACGCCGACTTCTTCGGTGCCGAAACCTGCGCGGTGCTGCCCTACGACCAGTACCTGCACCGCTTCCCCGCCTACCTGCAGCAACTGACGATGGAGTCCAACGGCAAGCACGTCACCCTCGACGGCAGTCGCGTCGATTACGAGACCGGCCAGATTTATTGGGGCGAGCCCGGGACCAACGGCCAGCACAGCTTCTACCAGTTGATCCACCAGGGAACGCGGCTGATCCCCTGCGACTTCATCGGCTTCGCCAACTCCCTCAACCCGCTCGGCGACCACCACGACATCCTGATGTCGAACGTCTTCGCCCAGGGCGAAGCGCTGGCCTTCGGCAAAACGCCGGAGGAGGTGCGGGCGGAGGGGACGCCGGAGGAGGTCGTCCCGCACCGGGTGATGGAGGGCAACCGGCCCTCGAACACGATCCTCGCCGAGCGCCTCGACCCGGCGACCCTGGGCTCGCTGGTCGCCCTCTACGAGCACAGCGTCTTCACCCAGGGGGCGATCTGGGGGATCGACTCCTTCGACCAGTGGGGGGTGGAGCTGGGGAAGGTGCTGGCGAAGGCGATCATCCCCGAGCTCGAGGCCGAGGCCGATCCGGAGCTGCGCCATGACAGCTCGACCAACGCCCTGATCCGCCGCTACCGCTCCCAGAAGCGCGCGTGATCCCGCTCGCGGCGTCGGCCTCGAATCTGCTCGCGGCGCGCGAGCAGATGGCCTTCACGCTGGGCTTCCACATCGTCCTCTCATGCCTCGGGGTGGCACTGCCGGCGACGATCCTCGTCGCCAACTACATCGGCCTGAAGAAGGGCGACGAGGCGGCGATCGAGCTGGCCAAGCGGTGGTCGAAGGCGATGGCGGTGACCTTTGCCGTCGGCGCCGTCACCGGCACCGTGCTGACCTTCGAGTTCGGCCTGCTCTGGCCCTACTTCGAGGAACGCTTCGGCGCCGCCTTCGGGGTCGCCTTCGCGATCGAGGGGATCTTCTTCTTCCTCGAGGCGATCTTCCTCGCCGTCTACATCTACGGCTGGAAGCGGCTCGGCGGCTGGGCGCACTTCTGGTCCGGGGTGCCGATGGTGATCACCGGGATCGGCGGCGCCTTCGCGGTCGTCGCGGCGAACTCGTGGATGAACCAGCCGCAGGGCTTCACCCTCGACGCCGCCGGCAAGGTCGTCGACGTCGAACCGCTGAAGGTCCTGTTCAACCCGGCGACGAGCTACGAGGTGCCGCACATGATCCTCGCCGCCTACATGGTCGTCGGCTTCCTCGTTGCCTCGATCTACGCGGTCGGGATGCTGCGGGGCCGGCGCGACCGCCTGCACCGGCTGGGGCTGCTGATCCCGCTGACGATCGGGCTGATCGCGACCCCGATCCAGCTCTTCGTCGGCGACACCGCGGCGCGCGCGGTCGCCGACCACCAGCCGGCCAAGTTCGCCGGCATGGAGTGCATCCAGGAAAGCGGCGGCCACCAGACCGAGTGGCTGGGCGGCATCTGCACTTCGGACGGGGTCAAGGGGGGGATCGGCATCCCCGACCTCGACTCCTTCCTCGTCGGCTTCAGCGCCGACACCGAGGTGACGGGCCTGAACGCCATCCCGGCGGACGAACGGCCGCCGGCCAACACCCTGCTCCACCTCGCCTTCGACACGATGGTCGGGATCGGCAGCGCCCTGCTCCTGCTCGCCCCCTGGCTTGCCTGGTCCTGGTGGAAACGCCGCGACATCCCCCGCTCGCCCTGGTTCCTGCGGGCCGTCGCGGTTAGCGGCGGCGGGGCGATCGTGGCGCTTTGGTGCGGCTGGATCGTCACCGAGGTCGGCCGCCAGCCCTGGATCGTCCAGGGCTACATGCGGACGGAGGAAGCGGTCACCAAAGCGGACGGGATCTGGTTCAGCTTCGCCCTGGTGCTGCTGCTCTACGCGGGCCTCGGCACCGCCGCGATCCTCGTCCTGCGGGCGATGTCGCGCCGCTGGCGGCGGGCCGACGGCGCCGAGGAGACCGCCGCCCCCTACTCGCCGCAGACGGGGGCGGCGCCGTGAGCAAGGCCGACGCCGCGGCGGCGATCCTCTGGATCGGCGCGACCTTCTACGCGCTCTTCGGCGGCGCCGACTTCGGCGGCGGGGTCTGGGACCTTCTCGCCGGCGGGCCGGAGAAGGGGCAGCGCCCGCGCGACCTGATCCAGCGCTCGCTGACCCCGGTCTGGGAGGCCAACCACGTCTGGCTGATCTTCTGCCTGGTCGTGCTCTGGACCGCCTTCGGCCAGGCCTTCAGCGCGATCTTCACCACCCTCTATGTGCCGCTGGCGCTGGCGGCGCTGGGGATCGTCCTGCGCGGCGCCGGCTTCGCCTTCCGCAAGTCGATCGTCGGCCTGCAGGGGCGGCGGGCGATGGGCGCGACCTTCGCCATCTCCTCGGTCCTGACCCCGTTCTTCATGGGCGCGGTGGTGGGCGCGATCGCCGCCGGCAACGTCCCCGCCGCGGGCAGCGGCGACGCCTTTTCCTCCTGGCTGGCGCCGCTGCCGCTCCTGGTCGGGGCGATGTTCGTCGCCTCCGGCGCCTACCTCGCCGGCGTCTTCCTGGTCGGCGATGCGCGGCGGGCCGGCGACGAGGAGATGGAGGTCTACTTCGAGCGCCGGGCCCTGGGCGCGGGTGTCGTCGCCGGCGCCCTCGCCGTCGCTGGCCTTTTCGCCCTGCACTCCGAAGCCCGCTACGTCTTCGACCGCCTCACCTCGCAGGGGCTGCCGCTGATCGTCCTCTCGATCCTCTGCGGCCTCGCCCTGCTGGCGGTGCTGCTGCGCGGCGGCCGCCGCCCCCTGCGCCCGCTCGCCGCCGGCGCCGTCGTCGCCGTGATCTGGGGCTGGGGCGTCGCCCAGTTCCCCTACCTCCTGCCGACCAGCCTCCGCATCGACCAGGCCGCCGCCCCCGACCCGACGATGACGATCATCTTCATCGTCTTCGCCATCGCCGCGGTCCTGGTCCTGCCCTCCCTGGCGCTGCTCTACACGCTGGCGCAGAAGGACCTGCTGGAAAGCGAGCACTGACGCCAGCGCTCCTCTATACGCTGCTGAGCACATGATCGAGGCCATCCTCTTCGACATCGACGGGACGCTGATCACCACCGGCGGCGCCGGGGGAGAGGCGTGGAAGCAGGCCTTCGTCGAGCTCTACGGGAAGCCGCTCGACATCCGCGAGGTGACCGAGTCGGGGATGACCGATCCGGAAGTGGGGCGGGTGGCGCTGCAGAACATCCTCGGCCGCGACCCCACCCCGAAAGAGCTGGCGGCGGCGATGGGGCACTACCTGCGCCACCTGGCCTCGGCGGTCGATGAGGCGGAGGGGTACCGGGTGATGCCGGGGATCGAGGAGCTGCTCGAGCGCCTGGTCGACGCCGGCCACCTGCTCGGCCTCACCACCGGCAACGTCGAGGCCGCCGCCCACATCAAGCTCGCCCGCGCCGGCCTCAACCGCTTCTTCTCCTTTGGCGGCTACGGCTCCGACTCCAACCAGCGCACCGAGCTGACCAAATGCGCGCTCGATCGCGGCAAGCTCGTCTCCGGCGGCATCCTCAGCCGCGGCAGCGCGATCTCGGTCGGCGACACCCCCCGCGACGTCACCGCCGGCCACGGCGCCGGGATCGAAGTCGTCGGCGTCGCCACCGGCAACTTCAGCGTCGCCGAACTCCACCAGGCTGGTGCCAACTGGGCGATCGAGGACGTCTCAGCCGGCTTCCCTGTCTGACCGCCCCGACCGGGCCGGGACGGATCAGGCGGCCGGGCTCAACCGGCTTTGCTGCACCTAGCCTGGTAGATGTCGAGGAAGCCGTTTTCGAAGCCGTTCCTCGCCATCCGCAGGTAGAGGCGCCAGACGCGGGCCCGCTCGGCGCCGCCGAGGCGGATCGCCTCTTCGAGGTGCTCGTCGAAGTTCTTCGCCCAGTGGCGCAGCGTCTCCGCGTAGTCGGGGCCGAAGTCCTCGACGTGGTGGGTGACGAAGCCAGCCCGTTCCAGCCCCAGCAGCACCCGCGAGAGGTGCAGGGGCGCGGCGTCGGGGAAGACGTAGCGCTCGGAGAAGGCGCCGGCCTCGGGATCGCTGTGGCGGAGCCTGGTGATGCCGTGGTTGAGCAGGCGCCCGCCCGGCTCCAGCAGTCCCGCCAGCGTCTGCGCGTAGAGGTCGATGTTGCCGGAGCCGACGTGCTCGACCATCCCGATCGAGGCGATCGCGTCGAACTTCTCGCCGCTGCCGGCGAGGTCGCGGTAGTCCATCACGCGGATCTCGACCCGGTCGGCGACCCCGGCCTCCTCGGCCCGCTGGCGCGCCTTTTCGGCCTGCGGCGGCGAGAGGGTGATCCCGACCACGCTGGCGCCGTATTTCGTCGCCGCCCAGAGCGGGAAGCCGCCCCAGCCGCAGCCGACGTCGAGCACTCGCTCGCCCTCCTTGATCCCCAGCTTGCGGGCGACCGTGTCGAGCTTCTCTTCCTGCGCTTCCTCCAGCGTCTTCTTCTCCCCGTCGCGCCAGATCGCGCAGCTGTAGACCATCGTCGGCCCGAGGAAGAGCTCGAAGTACTCGTTGGAGACGTCGTAGTGGTGGCGAACGGCGCGGGCGTCGCGCTCTTTGCTGTGGCGGCGGCCGCTCGGGCGCAGCTCGGCGCTCGGGCGCGGCGGCGGCGGCGTCAGGCCGGCGGCGCGGACGGCGCCGAGCAGCAGCGCCCGCTTGTCGGCGCCTTCGAGCGCGGGCGGCTGCCAGCCGTCGAGGAGGGAGATCACCGCGTCGATGTCGTCGACCTCGAGCTCGCCGCTGACGTAGGCGCGGCCGAGGCCGAGCTGCCCGGGTGCCCGCAGCACGTGGGCGGCGGCGCGAGGCGAGCGGACGCTGAAGACCGGGCCGTTGCCCGAGGTCGAGGGGATACTCGACCCGTCCCAGAACTCCACCGTGAACGGCCGCTCGGGAATCCGTGATTCGATCTCGCGGCGCAGCCTGTCGGTGTTTGCGAACGCCATCGTCGGGGCACCCTACAACTTGGACTCGGTCAGCAAGCCGGTTTCCGAATTTCGCGAAACCTCAGCTTCGACCCGTATCATCGCCCGCCATGACGACTGTCGGACCCCTCCCCTCAGACATCCAGCCCGTCGAGAACGAGACCCGGGATCGGATCATCACCGGCCTGGTCACGCTGGTCCCCTTCATCGCCCTCGGCCTCGCCGCCTGGCAGGTCTGGGGCAGTGCCCTGCACTGGAGCGACGTCTTCCTCTTCCTCGGCATGTACTTCTTCACCGGGCTCGGGATCACGGTGGGGTTCCACCGTCACCTCACCCACCGCGCCTTCAAGACCCACAATTGGCTCCACGGGCTGCTGGGCATCCTCGGCTCGGCCGCGATCGAGGGCCCGGTGATCTCCTGGGTCGCCGACCACCGCAAGCACCACGCGTTCTCCGACGAAGAGGGCGACCCGCACAGCCCCCACGTCGACCACGGCGGCGGCTGGAAGGGCGCGATGCAGGGCCTCTTCCACGCCCACATGGGCTGGCTCTTCATCCACACCCAGCGCGGCAACAAGGAACGCTTCGCGCCGGACCTGATCAAGGACCCGGTGATCAGCTACGTCGACCGCACCTTCCTGATCTGGGCGATCGGCGGCCTGCTCCTGCCCTTCTTCCTCGGCTGGATCATCGGCGGCACCATCTTCGCCGCCCTCACCGGCCTGCTCTGGGGCGGCCTGGTGCGGGTCTTCGTCCTCCACCACTTCACCTACAGCATCAACTCGCTCTGCCACGTCTTTGGCCGCCGCGAGTACGAGACCACCGACCACTCCCGCAACCTCGCCCTGATCGCGATCCCGACCCTCGGCGAGGCGTACCACAACAGCCACCACGCCTTCCCGACTTCGGCCGTCCACGGCCTCGGTAAATGGCAGCTCGACATCTCCGCCCTGGTCATCAACGGCCTCGAGAAGGCGGGCCTGATCTGGGACGTGGTCCGCGTGTCGCCTGAGCGGCTGGCGGCCAAGGCCGTCTAGCCGAACTCAGCCAGGCCGAGCTCGGCCATTGGCGAATTTGCGTCGCTATAGGACGACTTTTTCGCCACTGATGAGTCGGCTCGGGGCCGGCGGCCCGGCCTACGGCGCTTCTTCGGCTTCGAACCAGTCGACCCACCCGTCGCAAGCCTTGGCGAGCGGCACGATGCGGTGGGGCTTGGCCGGGACCGCGATCAGCTCGCCGACATAGGCCTTGGCGTCCCAGCCACTCAGGTTCTGCAGCCAGGTGGCGTCGGCGGTGGCGACGGTGAAGCGGGTCTCGCCGCCCTTGCTCTGGTAGGGGCCCGCGGGCCAGAACTGGCCGCTGTTGCCGAGGCTGATCGTGTTCGGGCGCTGGCCGTCGAGGGCGGCGGGCAGGTGTTCGCTGAAGCCCGGGGCGGAGAGGGTGAGGTCGAAGGGGGAGAAGTACTGGATCGAGAGGTTCCACTCGCCGGCGGGCAGCCGCAACGACTGCGAGGTCTCGGCGCCGGTATCGAGGACGCTGCCATCTTCCCAATCGCCTTTCTGCCCGATCACCGCGTCGGGGAAGAGCGAGGCGCGGCCGGGGTTGGCGAGGAGGATCCGCAACTCGGGCGCGGCGCAGCCGGCGAAGGCGCCCGCCTCGGTCCCCTCGAGCAGCACGTGCCGGTTTTCGGGGGTGGGCCCGGTCCGCTTCCAGAGCACGAAGGAGGGGGTCGCGTCGATTCGCTTGAAGTTCGGCGGCGCCTGGCTGTTCCAGGCGGCGCGGCTGGTGATCACGTAGGGGAAGCTGTCGAGCGTTCCCCGCGAGAAGGAGTCGAAATCGATCGGGCTGTAGGCGTCGCCGGTGTCGAAGGGCTTCTCCGGGTTCGGCGCGACCGCGTCGTCCGGGAACTCGACCAGCGGCACGTGGGTGTCGGCGCCGAGCAGGTCGTAGGCGGCGTAGCGGTCCTGTCCCGCGTAGAGCACCGGCTGCCCGCGCAGGACCGGCAGGAACGCCCGCAGCTCGGACCCGTGGCCCGCCGGCCCCACCGGCGCGTCCCTCAAGGCCAGGAAACTGGAGTAGACCGCCCCGCCGATGAACGCCACCGCCAGCACCGCAAATCCAATCCGCCATGGGGGCGCCAGGGGGGGACTCGGCGGAGCAACAGCGGGGAGGCTCCGGCGAGTCCCCCCCTGGCGCCCTACCCGAGGGAATTCCTGAACCAACGGGCGGACGATCACCAGCATCGCGAGTGGAGAGATGATCATCAGTGCCTTGGCCTGGGAGTAATCCCCCGCCGACGGCAACGAGACGAGGTAGAGCAGGGCGCCGGCGCCGAGCGCGATCGGGATCGTCGCTTCGCGGCGGGCCACCCACCAGGCGACGCCGGCGAGCAGCGCCAGGACCGAGATCGCCCCCGCCAGGCCCGGCAGGCTGGCGCCGCCGGCGGCGTCGAGCCGGTAGTTGGCCGCCGGCCAGACCCCGAGCGCCTCCAGCGGCGAGACCGGCCCGTAGGTGTTGCTGCCGGCGACTTTGTTGAAGCTGCTGGCGAAGCCGAAGGGGCCGACGACGGTGACGAGGATCGCGACCGCGGCGAGGACGGCGATCGTGACAAGGGTCAGCGGCCGCAGCAGGAAGCGCAGCAGCGCCCGCGGTCGCAGCGCCGCCCGCACCGCCGGCAGGGTCAGGCTCCAGAGGATGAGGATCGCCGCCGGCCAGGCGATTCCGGCAAAGCTGTAAGCGAAGAAGATGCCGCCCGCGAGGACGAGGGGCGGCAGCGCGAAGAGGAGGCGGTGCCGCCAGCCGTGGGGCGGCGTTCCGGGCGCCGTCAGGTAGATCGCGAAGGCCAGCACCAAGAGGGCCTCGGCGGTCTCCTTGAACGCCGCCTGGGCGTAGTAGGAGGCCGCCAGGTAGGGGACGGCGACCATTGCCGCGGCGAGGGTCCGCCGCGCCGGCGCCAGCTCCCGCAGCGCCCCCAGCGCGGTCAGCCCGGTCAGGGCCCCGATCGCGATGATCTCGCCGCTGAAGGCCTGTCCAAGGCTGAGGCCCGGGACGGCCGCCACCGCCACCGCGAGGCCGTGGGGGCCGAGCGGATAGCCGGGGTCCGGCGCCGGGCCGAAGCCGCTGCGCAGCCACTCGGCCCAGGCGAGGTGGAGGCCGAGGTCGTTGTTGAACCCCACCCCGAGCAGCCCCCAGCGGCCGCTGACCGCGTAGGGGATCGCCAGCACCAGCAACACCAGCAGCGCCACCGGCGCGCCCTCCTGCCAGGCGCCCGCGGCGGAGTAATCGACGCGCCAGACGACCGCGATGGCGGCGATCACCAGCAGCGCCAGCCCCACGGTCGCGGAGGTGCCGTGGCCGGGCGCCCGGGCCAGCAGCCCGGTCACGCTCAGCACCGCCCCCAGGCCCACCGCCGGCTCCAGCCACGACCACTGGCGGCGGCCCGAGAGGGAGAGGACGGCCCTTCCGACCAGCAACGAAACGGCGCCGATCAGCGCCGCCGAGGCGTAGGTCCCGATCATCAGGGGGTGGAAGTTATGGCAGCGGGCGCTTTCAGTACTTCTCGGCTGCCCGCTCGAGCGTCTCGCGCAGGTTCTCGCCGCGCAGCGGGTGCTCGTGCCCGGCCCCGACCACGCGCGGTTCCAGCGCCGCCAGTCGCCGCACCGATTCCTTCGCCTTGGCGTGGTTCCAGGCCCAGGCGGGGTGGGGGACGCTGGCCTCGCCCTCGGGCAGCGGTTTCAGCCGCGCCGAGTCGACCAGGTAGACGGTGTCGCTGACCAGCGCCACCCGGTCGCTCTCGCGCCAGAGGCCGATCAACCCCGGCGCGTGCCCCGGGAAGTGCAGCACCTTGAACCCCGCCACCTCGTCGCCCTCGATCACCGTGTCGGCGATCTTCACGGCGCCGCCGTCCCAGCGCCGCAGCAGGAAGGGGTAGATCCAGCGCACCCAGGCGACCGGCAGTTGCGAGAGGTCGAAGTAGGGGGCGAGCGCGGCCTCGCTTTCGGCATCGGCCTTTTCGTCGGGGTGGCAGAGGACCGGCACGTCGAGGTAGGGCGCCGTGCCGCGGTGGTCGGCGTGGGCATGGCCGAGGACCACCCGCTTCAACCCCCCGAGCTCGGCCGCCGCGGCCTTCGCCTTCTTGCGCATCGACTTGGTGCCGGCGTCGAACTGGACGACCCCGTCGCCGTCCTCGAGGAAGTAGATGTTCATCGCCCCGCGGAAGTCTCCGCGCAGCAGCCAGACTCCGTCGGCAACCTGCTCCAGCGCCATCGGCCCACCATAACGGGGCGCCGTCGATGTGATCTAGGGTTGGCCCCGTGCCGATGCTGTGGAAAGTCGGGATGGCGATTCTCATCGCCTGCCTCCTCGCCGCGATGGTGATCGCGGTCGTCCGCCTTGCCACCACCCCGAACGAAATCCTCGGCGACGGCTTCCGCGGCCTCCCGGCCAAGCAGCACCAGCAGAGTTCCGAATAGGCGCCTGGCGACTATTCGCTTAAGATCGGCGCCTCTGCTGAACGAGCGAAGGAGGCGCTGTGTTCAAACGCATCTTGGTCGGCACCGATGGCTCTGAGACTGCCAGCGGCGCGGTGCGTCGGGCGATTGAGCTGGCGAAGCTCTCCGGATCCGAGCTCGGCATCGTCAGCGCCTACGAGCCGATCTCCGGCCGCCGGGTGAAAAGCGAGCTGAGCGAGGCGCCTGCCGACGTCCAGTACGAGATCGGGCCGCGCGAGGACGTCAACCTGATCCTCGACGCCGCCGCCGCCGAAGCCCGCAAGGAGGGGGTCGAGGTGACCACCCATCCGGTCGAGGCCGACCCCGCCGACGCGATCCTCAACGTCGCCGAACAGTCCGGCGCCGACCTGATCGTGGTCGGCAACAAGGGGATGACCGGCGCCCGCCGTTACTTCCTCGGCAGCGTCCCGAACAACATCTCCCACCACGCGCCCTGCAGCGTCCTCATCGTCCAGACCACCTGAGCGCGCTCAGGGCTTACTAGGCGCCGTGGCCCGGCCGGCGTCGATCAGGCCGGCGCCCTGCTGCAGCGAGGAGAGGCCGATGTCGCGGGCGGTGCTGCGCAGCCGCCGCGCCACCGCGTCGACCCGCGGGGTCCCCGGCACCGGGTTCCGCAGCGCCTTGCTGGCGATGATCATCGCCGCCACGCCGGAAACATGGGCGGCGGCCATCGAGGTGCCGACATAGGTGGAGGGGATCGCGAATTCCCGGGTGGAGCCGGGCCGCAGCGTCACCTGGTAGATCGGGCGCGCCGAGACCGAGGGGCAGTTCGGCTTCGGCACGCCGCCGCCCGGGGCGACGACGTCGATCGTCCGCCCAGCCAGCGAGTAGCTGCCCAGGCAGCCGCCCTCGGTGGTGCCGCCAACGGCGATCACCCGCGGCGCCGTTGCCGGCGGCGCGACGCAGCTCTCCGAGCCGAGGTTGCCCGCGGAGGCGACGGTCACCACCCCTCGCTCGTAGGCTTCCCGCAGCGCTTCGTCAACGATCGGGACCCGCTTGCGACAGCCGAAGTTGAAGCTCATGTTGATCACTTCGGCATGGTGGGCGACGGCGAAGCGGATCCCCTTGGCGATTGCGAGCGCGTCGCCGCGACCGCCTTGGTCCAGCACCCGCACCGGCATCAACCGCGCCCGGTAGGCGAGCCCGGTGAGGCCGATCCGGTTATCGGTCTTCTCGGCGATCGTCCCGGCGACGTGGGTGCCGTGCCCGTTTTCATCGAGCGGCAGGCGATCGTGGTCGACGAAGTCGTAGCCGGGCACGAACTGTCCGGGCCCGAAGTCGGGGCTGCGAAGGAACCCAGAGCCCGAGGAGCGGTAGGCAATCCCGGTGTCGAGCACGGCGACGATCACCCCCTGTGCTCCTGGGCGTCCGGCGGCGATCAGGTTGCTCCAGGCATGGACCGCGTCGATCCCGCCGGGGGAGACCGGCAGCGTTTCGGTCGCCGGCCCTCCGAAGTCGAGGAAGTTCCACTGCTTCAAGGCCCAGCCGCCGAGCAGCGAGGTCGCTTCCGCGGAGGTCCCGAGCATCCCCGGGTCGTCCGGGTCGAAGGGCGCCGAAGGCGCGGCCGCCGAGGCGGTGGCGACGTAGTTCGGCTCCGCGTAGAGCACCCGAGGGTTGCGCCGCAGCGCCGCCGCGGTGCGGCGCACTCCCGCCCCTGCAGGCAACCGCACCTCCTTGCCCCGCCGCTCGCCGCTGAACTTGACCAGGACCTGGCGCGGCGCGAAGCCGTGCGCCGGCGCGATCCCGGTGGCGGCGCTCGGGGCAGCGGCCAGCGCGCCAAGGGCGATCAGAGGCAGGAGGGAAAGAGGCAGTCTTCTCATCGGTTGGTCTCGCCCGTCGGACCGCCGCGTCCCGCCCCGGGCACTTACTGCAGCTAACACGGCCCCGCCGCGGAAGTTGTAGGCGACATACTCCCGCATCGATGGACGCAAACCACACCGATGCCGACCTCCACGAGCGGGGGATGGCGGTGGCGCTCGAGCAGGCCCGCAAGGCCGAGGCCCACGGCGACGTGCCGATCGGCGCCGCGATCTTCCGCGACGGCGAGCTCCTCGCCGCCGCCGGCAACGAGCGCGAGCTGCGCCGCGACCCGACCGCCCACGCCGAGGTCCTCGCGATCCGCGCCGCGGCCGAGATCCTCGGCGGCTGGCGCCTGCCCGAGACGACGCTCTACGTCACCCTCGAGCCCTGCCCGATGTGCGCCGGCGCGATCGTCCACGCCCGCATCCCCACCGTCGTCTGCGGCGCCCCCGATCCGAAGACGGGCGCCGCCGGCACCGTCCTCGACCTCCTCGCCGAGCCGGCTCTGAACCACAGCCCCGAGCTGATCATCGGCGTTCGCGAAGAGGAATGCGCCGCGCTTCTGCGCGAGTTCTTCGCGGCGCGGCGCGGCCCTGGGTAAAGCTCGGAAGCGCTGTCTGAAGACCTCAGCGGAGAGGGTGGGATTCGAACCCACGAGGCGGGTTAACCCCGCCCACGCGATTTCCAATCGCGCTCCTTAAGCCACTCGGACACCTCTCCGGGGGTGCTGGAGAAAGCCTAGCTGGGCACGGCTTGGGAGCGGCTCAAGCCTGGTTCAGCGCCGGGACCGCTGAAGGCGCCGAAGCCGGCTCGGCTCGGTAGTCGTCGAGGGAGACGACGATCGCCTCCGCCTCCGGGATCGGAGCGGCGGGGCGGCGCCCGCGCAGGCGCTCGTGGGTGCAGACGACGTAGCACCACTCCATCAGGCGCAGCCTCGCGTCGGGGTCGATTTCCTCGATCGTCGCCCCGACCAGGAACCTGCCATCGCTTTCGCGACAGGTGCGCACCTCGACTTTGGCCGCGACTTGATGGCGGCTGCCGGCGGCGTCGTCGAGCTCGAGCAGAACCGCGGGTTCGCTGCCGACTTCCAGCGGCGCCGCGGCGACGAGCCCGAGCCCGGAGGCGGAGGCGTCGACGAGGCGGGCCGGGGTGTGGGCTCCGGCCGAGTAGACATTGGCCTCGGCATCGCCCTCGAAGCGGTAGACCAGCCGCCGCTGACGCCGCCGGCCGACCGCGAAGCTGGTTGCCAGCAGGCGCCGTAGCTCGAAGAGACCGAGGAAGGGGACGACCACGGCGGCGATCCCGGGCAGGTCGGGCAGCGGGCCGACGCCGGCGAGGTCGAGCAGGCGCATCAGCGTCCCGAACGCCAGCAGCACGGTGCAGAAGAGGACCAGGTGGAGCTTGCGCAGGGCGGCGAACCCGCCGCCGTCGCGACCCTGCTTGGGGGTGACCTTGAACGTGGTCTTCCCCGGTCGGAACACGCAGCGCAGGGCGCGCGTGTAGATCTCCATCGTCAACAGCTCGTAGTGGGCGGTCTCGGGGATCCGCATGTAGCCGCGGGCGAGCGCCGAGCCGGCGCCGAGGTTGAGCACCACCGACGGCAGCCATAGCGCCGAGAGGGCGACGACGCTGATCTTCATCGGCAGGGCCCCCGTCCAGAGCACCATCCCCAGCGTCAGCAGCAGCAGCAGGCGCATCGGCGGCGCCAGGTAGGCGAGCAGGCTGGCGAGGAAGGAGAGGCGCTGCAGCGGGGAGAGGCTGCGCGCCCGCAGCGGCGACTCCGGCAGCGTGAACACCGCGAGGTTGCCGCGGGCCCAGCGGTCGCGCTGGAGCAGGTAGCCATCGAGGTCGTGTGGCGCCAGCCCCTGGACGAGGACCTCGTCGTGGTAGCGGGTGCGCCAGCCGTGGCGGAGGAGCCGGATCGTGGTGTGGAAGTCCTCGGCGATCGTCTCGGTGGCGACGCCGCCGATCTCGAGCAGGGCGTGGCGGCTGATCAGGGCGGCCGAGCCGCACCAGTAGGCGGCGCCGTGGCGGTCCTTGCCGGGGCAGACGACGCGGTAGAAAAGCGACTGCTCGTGACGGCCGACGACGTAGTGCTGGACCGAGTCGTGGTTGAAGAAGTCATGTGGGGTTTGGACGATCGCCATCCGCTCGTCGTCGAAGTAGCCGACGAGCGCGTCGAGCGCGTCCGGCATCGGCACGTGGTCGGCGTCGAGGATGAAGACGAGGTCCCCCTTGGTCCGCGGCAGCGCCGCGTTGAGGTTGCCGGCCTTGGCGTGAGAGTTGTCGGGACGGGTCAGGTAGCGGGCGCCGGCGAGCTTCGCCAGCTCCTCCATCTCCGGGCGCCGCCCGTCATCGAGCAGGTAGGTCGTGTGGGGATAGGTGAGGGCGCGGCATCCCGCCAGGGTTGCCATCACCACCTCGGCCGGCTCGTCGTAGGTGCAGACGTAGACGTCAACCGCGCGGCCGGGAGTCGGCGAAGGGCGTCGCGCCGGCGGCCGGGACCAGGAGAACCAGGTGAGGATCGCGAGCGCGTAGAGCCCGTAGATCTCGGTCGCCAGCAGCGTCGCGAAGGCGACCGGGTTGGCCCCCCGACCGCTCCAGCCGACCCGCCAGGTGAGGTAGCCGAGCCCCCAGATCAGGGCGAGAAGGGCCAGCGTGCGCAGCAGCCGCGGGTGGCGGTCGAAGAACCGCCCAGCTTTGGTCTGCTCGCCGCTGGACACACGGGTTTGTCGGCAGTTCGGGAGCTCGCCTTGAGGCGAGGGCAGGCGGCTGCGGCCACGACCCGGCGGCAGCGGGTTCAGCCTAGAATCAGCGACCCACGGTTTTCCCTGGAGGGGTGCCGGAGTGGTTGAACGGGGCGGTCTCGAAAACCGTTGGCCGTCGTAAGGCGGCTCGTGGGTTCGAATCCCACCCCCTCCGTTGGTTGGTCCAACAAGAGTCGGTCAGTTCGCGCCAGCCGCACCGGCGCGGGGATGCGGCTAGAGAGGGCAAAGGGGGGAGCCCGACATCATGCTCTGCAATCCTCAAAAAGGGCTGTACTTACTGTCCAGTTCCAGTACTCTCGTAAGACTTGACCGCGAATGCCGCACCAGCCGCCTCGTGACCCTCGTACGGGAGCACCACGAAGTACATGAGCGAGGGAAGCAGGCCCTCGAGCTGGTCGTACTCGTGTTTACAGAGGCGCGAATAAAGCAGCGATTCGACACCGCCGACGATGCCAGTGGCAGTCACCGGCGTCGGCGGGGAAGCTGTGGGCAGCAGCGTCCGGGCGTCCGAGTCGAGGCAGGCGGCGAAATGATCCAACAGCTCGACACGGCGCCTAACGGCAGCCGCACTGGCCGCGCGGGCCTCGACCACCAGCGTGCGGGCGGTATCGGGTTCGCGCGCGGCAAATCCGAGCAACGCCTCGAGGCCGTAGCGGACACGGTCGCGCCAGACCTCACCGCCCTTGCCGGCGGCGAGCTCGACCGTTTTGCGGAGGCGGGCGGCGCTGGAGTCGAAGGCCGCCAGGAAGCAGTCTTCTTTGTTGGTGAAGTGCTCGTAGAAGGTGGGACGGGAAACACCGGCCCTGTCGATCACGTCTTGGACGTTGGTTTCCAGATAGCCGAGGTCGGATACGGCGTTGAGCATCGCCACGAGGAGCCGCTCACGCTGGATTGCCCGGACGAGGTCGGAGGGCAGCCTGCGCACTCCGGAAGGGAACTTGCCACTGCTGTTGGCGAGGAGCTCGAGCGCGGCTTGCACCTGCTCCGGTGGCCAAGCGTCGCCGATAGCGGCGAGGAGGGCATCTTGACTCAGCTGGATTCGGTCGCGGGCCAACGAGGAACTCACAAGTTTCCATTAAAAACAATCCAAGTTTTCTCAAGGTACCAGAACAGATGCGGGGTTGTGTCCCGTTCTGTAGGACGGTGGGAACTATCAATCGCGGCGGGGCCGACCTCGTGACCCCGCCGACCAAGTCCAGTCGCCCCGAGCTGCCCCGTGAGTTCGTCGCAAGTCACAAGCGGCGGCGGATGATGGAGGCGATCGCGCAGCTGACCGCGGAGCAGGGTTACGAGGCGACGAAGATCGCCGACATCGTGCGCCGTGCCGGGGTGGCGCGGAAAACCCTCTATGACAACTTCGACGGCAAGGAGGACCTCTTCCTCTCGGCGATCGATGGCGCACTCGAGGAAATGAGGCTGGCGGTCGAAGCTGCCTGCGAGGCGGCGGGGTCCTGGGAGGAAGGCGTCGTCGAGGGCTTGGGCTCCCTACTCGACTTCGTCGCCACGCGCCCGGCCGAGGCGAAGATGTGCATGGTCGAGGCGCTCTCAGCGACTCCCAGCTCGGCGGCCAGGTACGACGCCGGCATGCGTGACTTCGTCACTCTTCTGCGCAACGGAGTCAAGCGGGGCGATGACCTTCCCGGCACTCTCGAGGAGTCACTTGTCGGAGGGGTCTCCTGGATCCTGCAGCAGCAGATTCGCCGGGGTGAAGCCGATAAGGCGGCGGAACTGCTCCCCGAACTGTCCCAGTTCGTCCTATCCCCGTACCGGGGTGTAGGCGAAATGGTCGAGACCGGGAGGCGAAAGTGACAGTACGGTGGCAGACTCCAATACTGAAATGGACCGGCTACCGCGAGGACGGCACGGGCTTTCGCCCGAATTCGTGGCACAGAATCAGCGCCAGCGGCTGATCGCTGGTCTCATCCAGGCTCTCTACGAGGTGGGGTACGAAAAAACCACCGTCTCGATGATCGGTCAGAAAGCCGCGGTGTCGAAGAGCGACTTCTACAAGCACTTCGAGAGTAAGGATGACTGCTTCATCGCCGCCTACGAGTCGGCGGTGGATCAGATCGGGCAGCGGATCGACACTGTGTGTGCCGAAGAGGAAGACGGATCCTGGGTGGCCAGGACCCGGATCGCGATCGAGGCAATGCTGACGCTCTTTTCCGAGCAGCCGGCGCTGGCGAGCATCGTCCTGGTCGAAGGCCTCCGCGCCGGCCGTGTGGTTTACGACCGCTACCAGAAGGCTGTCGACGGCTTCGTCTGTTACATCCGCCGGGGGGCGCCGCCGGGCCCGGACGGCGCCGAGGTTCCGGAGGCGACCGACGAAGCGATTGTCGGCGGGATCGCATCGCTGCTTGGCAGGCGCGTGCTCGGCGGCGAAGCGGAGCAGATAAATCAGCTCTTCCCGGAGGTTCTGGAGTTCGCCCTCACTCCTTATCTGGGCGCGGAACAGGCGCGGCGAATAGTCTCTGCGGGATGAGCGAGCCGAGCAGCGGCGTTCTTCCCTCGCAGGTGCTGAACCAGGCGATCGAGGCCGAGTGGATCAGCTCCGGTGACTTCCGGATCCGGCCCGAAGCCGTGCAGCCGGCGAGTCTCGACCTCCGCCTCGGCGACCACGCCTGGGCGCTTCGCTGCTCCTTCCTGCCGGACGTCGACTCGACCGTCGAGGAGAAGATCGACGGGCTCGCCTTCCAGCGGGTCGACCTCCGCGACGGCGCCGTGCTCGAGCGCGACCGGCCCTACCTGGTGCCGCTGATCGAGGAGCTGGCGCTGCCGGAGGACGTGCGCGGCAAGGCCAACCCGAAGAGCTCGACCGGGCGGCTCGACGTCTTCACCCGGGTGATCACCGACCGCCACCATCGCTTCGACGACATTCGCGCCGGGTACCGGGGGAAGCTCTACCTGGAGATCGTCCCGCGCTCGTTCGCGATCCAGGTGAAGACGGGCCTTTCACTGAACCAGCTACGGCTCGCGCGGGGGGAGGTGAGGCTCTCCGACGAGGACATCCGCGGCCTGCAGGACGAGTTCCCGCTGCTCTATCTCGACTCGCACGCCCTGCGGCAGTCCGAGCTCGCCGTCTCCGACGGTCTCTTCCTCAGCCTCGACCTCTCCGGCCCCACCGACAGGGTCGTCGGCTACCGGGCGAAGAAGAACAGCCTGCCGGTCGACCTCTCGCGGATCCGCGCCTACCGCTGGACCGACTACTGGGACCCCGTCTACCCGGAGCCGGGGGGGCGGGTCGTGCTCGAGCCGGAGATCTTCTACCTGCTGCTCTCGGCCGAGGGCGTCTGCATCCCACCCCAGATCGCCGCCGAGATGATGGCCTACGACCCGACGGCCGGGGAGCTGCGCACCCACTACGCGGGCTTCTTCGACCCTGGCTTCGGCTACGACCCGGAGGGCGGCCGCCACGGCAGCCGGGCGGCGCTGGAGGTTCGTGCCCGCGACGTCTCCTTCATGGTCGAGCACCGCCAGCCGGTCTGCAAGCTCGGGCTGGAGTGGATGTCAGCTCCCGCCGAGCGCCTCTACGGCAGCAGCCTTGGATCCAACTACCAGGGGCAGGTGACGATGCTGAGTAAGCATTTCGAAGAGCAGACCGCCGGCGTTGCGGTTCCGGCTGACGCTTAGGTTGGTGGGGAGGGCCGGTGCACCTCCGCGGGAATTTGTCGCGCCCCTGACGGGGCAGCTCCCGAAGATGCTGCCTGCCTATGGCAGGCAGAAATCAGATTGCATATCGCCCGCTTCGCGGAACATTCCCGCGGAGATGCACCGGCCCTCCAAACCAAACGAGCTCCGTTGAGTCACCTCCGCCAGACCGCTTGGGTAGTTCAGCTGACTGTCGCAAAGAGGCTACCGGGCCTCCCTACCGGACCGGCCCCTGAAGCTCGCGTTTCAGTTCCTTGACCCGTCGCCGTCTCGCCAGCAGTTCGGATTCCAGTTTCGAGATCTCGTCGCGGCGGCGGCGGACTAGGTTTAGCTGGCGGGTTATGTAAGTGAGGGACTGGTCGAGGATCTCGCGGCGGCGGACCGGGTCCTCGACGCCGCCGCGCCACTCGCGGCGGAGCTCGGCGCGCGCACCCTCGGCCTCGACCAGCTCCTTCAGCTCCTCCAAGGAGATGCCGAGCAGATCCTTCAGGCGCAGCAGCTCGGTGAGGCGCTCGACGTCGCCCTCGGCGTAGGTGCGGTGGGCGCCGGGCTGGCGGTTCGCGGCGGCCGGGAGGAGGCCGATCTCCTCGTAGTAGCGAATCGTCCGCGGGGTCGTGCCGGCGAGCTTGGCGACGTCGCCGATTCGCAGGTGGTCGCTCATGGGCTCGCCCTGACCTCCTCGGCGATCGCCTCCTCGATCGCCTCGGCGGGCTCGCAGGGTTCGGACGAGGGCGACTCGTCCCGCGGCCGCATCAGCGAGACGCCGGCGCCGGCCACGGAGGTCGCGGCGAGAACCCAGAGGGCGGTGTGCATGTTGTGGATGAAGGGGTCGAGCTGGGCGCTCGAGAGACCGGTGGCAAGGCCGGAGAAGATCGCGAAGAGGACCTCCTTCGGGATCGAGTTGGTGACGATCGCCAGCACGAAGGCGATCGAGATGACCGCGCCGGTGTTCTGCAGCATCGTCCGCGCCCCGGCCGCGATCCCCCGCCGCTCGGTCGGTACGGTCCCCATCATCGCCGCGGTGTTGGGGGAGTTGAACATGCCGGAGCCGACGCCGACGAGGGCCAGCCAGAGGCCGCCCTCCCAGTAGGGCGAGCCGGCCTGCAGGGTCGTCATCAGGGCGAGGCCGAGCGCGGTGACGAGCATGCCCAGCGCCGCCAGCGTGCGCGAGCCGTGGCGGTCCGCCCAAATCCCGGCCAGCGGCGAGGCGACCAGCATCCCGACCGCCATCGGCGCCAGCTTGATCCCAGCCGTGATCGGGTCGTCGCCCTGGGCACCCTGGTAGTAGAAGACGAAGATGAACATCAGGGCGAAGCGCGAGAGCCCGTTGATGAACGCCGCCCCGGTGGCGGCGGCGAAGAGCCGGTTCTGGAAGATCGCGAGGTCTAGCATCGGTGCCTTGCCGCGGTGCTCGATGAGGACGAAGGTGGGGAGCAGGACGACCGCGACGGCAAGGCTGGCGATCACCAGCGTGTCGTCCCAGCCGGAGATGCCGCCGCGGGAGATTCCGTAGACGAGCCCGGTCAGCCCGACGACGAAGGTAAGGGTGCCGGCGAGATCGAGGCCGCGGACGGTGTCGCGGCTGGCCAGCTCGCGCAGGACGAAGGCGCCCCAGAGCCCCCCGGCGAGGGCCAGCGGCACGTTGAACCAGAAGACCCAGTGCCAGGAGATCGCGACGAGGGCGCCGCCGAGGACGGGGCCGATCACCAGCCCGATCGCGGCGACCATCGTGTTGGTCCCCATCGCCAGCCCCAGTTGCTCGCGGGGGAAGGCGTCGGTGACGAGAGCGGGGCCGTTGGCGAAGATGAAGGCGCCGCCGATCCCCTGCACGATCCGCCAGAGGATCAGTTGGGTGCCGTCGGCGGCGAAGCCGGCGCCGAGCGAGGCGAGACCGAAGATCGCGAAGGCGCCGACAAAGGCGGTCTTGCGGCCGAAGAGGTCGGAGAGGCGGCCGGCGGTGAGGACCAGGACGGTCGAGGAGATCATGTAGGCGAGGATCACCCAGACCAGTTCCAGCAGGCTCGTCCCCAGCGCCCGCTCGAGGTCCGGCAGGGCGATGATCAGCGTCCCGGAGTTGGTCGCCACCAGCAGCATCCCCAGGCTGGTGCAGGAGAGCGCCCACCACCTGTAGTGCTCGTGGTCAGCCCCAACCCGACCAAATCGATTCCTAACGTTCACGTCAAATAACGTAGCATCTCGCCGAAACCGCAAAATTGGCTCCTCAAGAGAGGTTTTTGCGGTTTCGCGGGCGCCAGGGAACGCTGCCCGATTAGTCCAGCCGCCGCGCATGCGAACATGTGTTCGCATGCGCTGGGACGAGCAACGCGTCGAGAACGACCTGCGGCTGCCGGGAGTCGGTGCCGGCACCGTCGTCCGCACCTTCGACGCCCCGGAGGCGATGGGGATCAACTTCCACGAGGTCCGCGCCCGCTCGGCCCTCAACCACGTCCCCGGCGGCCGCTACGGCTTCAGCTGGACGATTAACCCCTACCGGGGGTGCAGCCACGCCTGCTCCTACTGCTTCGCCCGGCGCACCCACGTCTACCTCGAGATGGACGCCGGCCGTGACTTCGAGCGCGAGATCGTCGTCAAGGTCAACGTGCCCGAGCTGCTGCGGGCGGAGCTGAAGCGGCCCACCTGGAAACGCGAGCTGGTGGCGCTGGGCACGAACACCGACCCCTACCAGTGGGTCGAGAGCCGCTACCGGATGATGCCGGAGATCCTGGTCGCGCTGGAGGCGGCCGCTACCCCGGTCACGGTGCTGACCAAGTCACCGCTGGTGATGCGCGACGTGGAGATCTTCGAGCGGATGGCGAAGAAGCTGCCGGTCTCGGTCAACCTCTCGGTCCCGACGCTCGACGAGGAGGCCTGGCGGGCGACCGAGCCGCACACGCCGAGCCCGGCCGCTCGCCTCGACGCGGTCGCCGAGCTGCGCCGCCGCGGGATCGACTCCGGCGTCCTAATCGCGCCGCTGATGCCGGGCATCAACGACGATCCGGAGCAGGTCCGCCCGATCGTCGAACGCGCCAAAGAGGCCGGCGCCACCTTCCTCGGCGGCGTCGCCCTCCACCTCCGTGGCGAGGTCAAGGACGTCTTCTTCGCCTGGCTGAAAGCCAAACGCCCCGACCTCCTCCACCGCTACGAAGCCCTCTACGAAGACCGCGCCTACATGCGCCCCGAGCAACGAAAACAAGCCACCCGAGCCGTCAAAGGTTGGGGCAGCTCCCGCGTCCGGCGCTTCGAGCAGCGGGGGTCTAGTGCAGCGGGTGAGCGGGTGGGTGGTCCGGGGGGAGGTGCCGAGCACGCGACCGCCGCGCGCAGGCGCCTCCCCCCGGACCAGGACCCGCCCGCCCAGAGCTCCCTCTTCTAGCCCCCTTCGTCCAACTGCTCGAACCGGCACTCCCGCGGCTCTTTGTCATCCCTAAACGCGTGAAACCGCGCCCCGTGCCGGATCCGCCCCGCCGCCGCGTGGTCGTACCCCACCTCGATCACCAGCTCCGGCCGCAGCTCGACCCACTCGAGGTCGCGCCCACCCGTCCACCTGCTCGGCTCCGCGGCGCCGCTTTTGCCCGTCTCCAGCGGCGCCAGCATCTCCCGCATCGCCCGTTTCGCCGCCGCCGAGAAGCCGGAGATGTGGCCGACCGTGCGCAGCTCGCCGCCGTCGTAGAGGCCGAGGATCAGCGAGCCGACGGTGCCCTCCTCTTTGCCCGGCCGCCAGCCCATCACCACGCAGTCGATCGTCCGCTCGCGCTTGACCTTCGCCATCCCTTTGCGTTTGCCGGGAACGTAGGGGGCGCCCAGGTCCTTCGCCATCACTCCCTCGATGCTGGCGAGCCAGCGCTCCGCCTGCTCGGTCTCGGTCGTCAGCGTCGTCAGCTCAAGGCCGGCGCCCGGCGCGATTGCCTCCAGCCGCTGCCGGCGCTCGCGCAGCGGCGCCTCCAGCAGCGACTCCTCACCCTCGGCGAGCAGGTCGAAGGCCACGTAGCCAGCCGGGATCTCCTTCGAGAGCAGTTGGATTCGCGACTCGGCCGGGTGGATGCGTTCCTGCAGCAGGTCGAACTCGAGGTTGCCCTCGGCATCGCGGATGACGAGCTCACCGTCGAGCACCCATCGGCCGGGAGCGAAGGCCAGCTCCGGGAAGTATCGCGCCAGGGATTTGCCCCCGCGCGACTGGATGTAGAAGTCGTCACCGTCGACGAAGACGATCGCCCGGAAGCCGTCGAGCTTCGGCTCGTAGGCCCACTGCTCGCCGGTCGGCAGCTCCTTCCGCGTCAGCGCCAGTTGCGGCTTGATCGGGGGCGAGAGCGGCAGGTCCATCCGGCCGAGAGTACGTCAGCCGATTAGCTGGCGCTGCCGGCCTGCGCCCGCCGCTCGCGGCTCTCCCGCGGGTCCGGGATCGGCACCGCCGCCAGCAGTTTCTTCGTGTACTCGTCCTTGGGCCGCTCGCAGACCTCGTCGGCGCTGCCCTGCTCGACGATCTTGCCCTCGTACATCACCGCGATCCGATCGGAGATGTGGCGGACGACGCCGATGTCGTGGGCGACGAAGAGGTAGGCAAGCCCGAGTTCGTCCTGGAGGTCGTCGAGCAGGTTGATGATCTGCGCCTGGATCGAGACGTCGAGCGCCGAGACCGGCTCGTCGCAGACGACCAGCTTCGGGTTCAACGCCAGCGCCCGGGCGATCCCGATCCGCTGCCGCTGGCCGCCAGAGAACTCGTGGGGGAAGCGGTTGTAGTGCTCGGCCGAGAGGCCGACCCGCTCCAGCAGCCCCTGCACGCGCTTGCGCAGCTCGGAGCCGCTCGCCTCCTTCTGGCGCCTCAGCGGGTCGCCGACGATCTGCCCCACCCGCTTGCGCGGGTTCAGCGAGGCGTAGGGGTCCTGGAAGATCATCTGCATCTCGCCACGCAGTGGGCGCATCTCCCGCCGCGAGAGGCCGGCGATCTCGCGTCCTTCGAAGCGCACCGAGCCCGAGGTCGGCGCCACTAGCTGCAGGACCGCGCGGCAGGCGGTCGACTTGCCGGAGCCCGACTCGCCGACCAGGCCCAGGGTTTCGCCCCGCTGCACCGAGAAGCTGACCCCGTCGACGGCCTTGACATGGTCGACGGTGCGGTCGATCAAAAGGCCCGACTTGATCGGAAACCACTTGACGAGGTCGGAGACCTCGAGCAGCGCTCCGCCGCTGGCCGTCCCGCCGCTCACGATGCCGGTGCCTCCAGCCCGATCCGCCCCTCGACTTGGCGCTTGGCCCGCTTCGCCTCGGGCTCGAGCCAGCAGCGGTCGCGGTGGCTGGGCGAGTCAGATAGGCGCGCCTCGAGGCCGGGGTACTCGCTGCATTTGGAGAACTCGTGCGGGCAGCGCGGCCGGAAGGGGCAGCCCTTGGGCAGATGGAGCAGCGAAGGCGGCGAGCCGCTGATCTGCGGCAGGCGCTCGGGCCGCGGCTGGTCGAGCCGGGTCAGCGATCCCAAAAGGCCCCAGGTGTAGGGGTGCTGGGGGTCGTAGAAGATCTCCTCCAGGGTCCCCTCCTCGACCACCCGCCCCGCGTACATCACCAGCACCCGGTCGGCGACTTCGGCGACGACGCCGAGGTCGTGGGTGATCAGGATCGTCGCCAGGCCGCGGCTGCGGTTGAGGTCCTGGATTAGCTTCAGGATCTGGGCCTGGATGGTGACGTCGAGCGCGGTGGTCGGCTCGTCGGCGATCAGGATCGTCGGCTCCAGGGTCAGGCCCATCGCGATCATCGCCCGCTGCCGCATGCCGCCGGAGAATTCGTGCGGGTAGTCGTCGACCCGGCGCTCGGCGTCGGGGATCCCGACCGAGTCCAGCAGTTCCACCGCCTTGGCGCGCCCTTCCGCCTTGCCGACGCTGCGTTCGTGGGCCCGGATCGCCTCGACGATCTGCTTTCCCACCGTGTAGACGGGGTTCAGCGAGGTCATTGGGTCCTGGAAGATCATCGCGATCTCGCTGCCGCGGATCCGCTGCAGCTCCGGTTCGCTCAGCTCGGTCAGCTCCTCGCCGTCCAGCCGCACCGAGCCTTCGATCGTCGTGTTGGGCGAGCGGGTCAGCCCGATCAGCGTCTGCGCGGTGACGCTCTTGCCCGAGCCCGACTCGCCGACGATCGCCAGCACTTCGCCCGGGGCGAGGTCGAAGGAGACGCCGTCGACCGCCTGCACGCGCCCGTCTTCGGTCGTGAAGCCGACCCGCAGGTCGGTGACGGAGAGGAGCTTCTGGCCGCCGTTGCTCATGCGGCCGAGGTCCCCAGCCGGATCCGCGGGTCGAGGTAGGCGTAGGCGATGTCGACGATGGCGTTGAAGAGGACGATGAAGAAGGCGCCGAAGATGGTGATCGCCATGATCGGCGGGAAGTCCTGTTTGGCGATCGCTTCAGCGGCGTAGAGCCCGACGCCTTCGATGTTGAAGATCGACTCGGTGACGATCGCGCCGCCGCCGAGCACGGCGCCGAAGTCGAGGCCGAAGAGGGTGATGATCGGGATCAGCGAGTTGCGCAGCACGTGGCGCGTCATCACCCGCCGGTTGTTCAGGCCCTTGGCCTTGGCGGTGCGGACGTAGTCCTCGTTCATCACGTCGAGCATGCTCGAGCGCAGGACCCGGCTGTAGAAGCCGATGAAGAGAACGGCCAGGGTGACCCAGGGCAGGATCAGGTGGTTGGCCCACTCCATCGGGTCTTCGGTCAGCTTCACGTAGCCGCTGGCCGGGAACAGTTCGACCTTGAAGGTGAGGTAGTAGAGGAAGATCGAAGCAAGCCAGAAGACGGGCATCGAGATGCCGACCAGGGAAAGGACGGTGAGCGCCCGATCGGTGAGTTTCCCCGCCCGGATCGCCGATAAGTAGCCGAAGAGGATCCCGAAGGAGAGCCAGATGATCGCGGCGCCGATGCAAAGCGAGAAGGTCGCGGGGATCCCTTCGAGGATCCGTTCGTCGACGTTTTCATGGGCCGTCGTGTAGGACTCGAGTTCCCCGGTGAAGATCAGCTTCATCTGCGTCAGGTACTGCTCGGGGAGGGACTTGTCGAAGCCGAGGTCTTCTTCGACGCTCTTGACCAACTGCGGCGTCGCGTTCTTGCCGGCGATCCGCTGCGCCGGGTTGGTCGCCGGCACGACGTTGAAGATGAGGAAGACGAGTACGGAGATCGCGAAGAGGACGAAGACCATCCCGACCAGGCGCCTGAGGATGAAGCGGAGCATCAGACCGCCGTCCCCTCCGGCTCAACCGTCCCGGATCGGGCCTCGAAGCGGACTTTCGATTTCGGGTCGAGCGCGTCGCGCAGCCCATCGCCGAAGATGTTCACCGAAAGCACGGTGAGCAGGATCATCGTCCCGGGGATGATCGTCAGGATCGGGTGGCTGTAGAGCGAGTCGAACCCTTCCGAGATCATCGTTCCCCAGGAGCTGTTCGGCGGCTGCACCCCGGCGCCGAGGAACGACAGCGTCGCCTCCAGCAGCATGTTGTTGGCGATGTTGAGGGTGAAGAAGACGATGATCGTCGAGAGCAGGTTCGGCAGCAGCTCGGAGAACATGATCCGCAGCGGACCGGCTCCCTGCGCCACCGACGCCTCGACGAACTCTTTTTCACGCAGGGCGAGGATCTCCCCGCGCAGCGGCCGCGCCATGTACGGGGTGTAGACGACGCCGATGATGATCGTCGGGATCCACAGCGAGCTGCCGGAGATGTGGATCGGCCCGATCTTCAGCCCCCCGACGGCTAAGACGACGCCGAGGGAGATCCCCAACAGGACGACCGGGAAGGCCCAGATCACGTCCATGACCCGGGAGATGAGGGCATCGGTTTTTCCCCCGAAGTAGCCGGCCAGCAGCCCCAGGACCACGGCGAGAATCGTGGTGATCAGCGCCGCGGTGACGCCGATGAAGAGCGAGGCGCGGCCGCCGTAGAGGAGCCGGACCATCTCGTCGCGACCGAGGTGGCCGTCGGCGCCGAGGAAGAACTTGCCGCCGGCTTCCAGCCACTGGGGCCCGATCGGGGCGCCGCTGGGTTCGACGACTTCACGCACTTCGCCGTCGACGTGGAGTTTCTCCAGCGGGTGGGTTTCGTTCGGCCCCGTTTCCGCGACCTGATTCGCCCACAGCGGCGCCGCCAGGCAGGCGATGACGATGAAGAGGAAGACCGCGAGGGCAAACAGCGCCGACCAGTTGCGGGAAAGGCGCCGCAACGCCAGCGACCAGGGGCCGCGACCCTCGCCCGTTCCGGACGAGGACGCGGCCGTACCGGCCGGACCGGGCTCGGCCGCGTCCGTAAGGTCCGGGTTAGAGGGCTCTACGGACACGGCCGAGTCCTGTTTCTACAGGTCCTACTTGAATTCGATGCTCGTGAGGTCGTCCTCGAAGGTCGGGTTCCAGATGATCCCGTCGAGGTTGATGTCACTCGAGACGAAGGTGCTCAGGGTGCGGTTGCCGTAAGGGACCCAAGGCGCTTCTTCCATGTAGGCCTTGTCCAGTTCGGCGTAGCCGGCTTCCTGTTCGGGCCCGAGCTGTTCTTCGCCCAGTTTTTCCATCTTCTGATCGAGTTCTTTGTTTTCGGTCAACGAGAAGTTCTGGTTGTTCGTCGACTGGATGCTGTCGCCGTTGAGCAGCGGCTGGAAGAAGTCGTTCGGGTGCGGGTAGTCCTCGAACCAGTCCGACCAGCCGGTGTCCAGATCCGGGGTGGAGGTGTTGCCGATGATCGTGAAGTAGTTATCGGCGTTGATGATTTTCAGGTCGGCGTTGAACCCGATTTCTTTGAGGACGCTCTGGTAGTAGGTGCCGGCGTCGTTGTTCGGGCTCTCCGAATCCGTCCAGACGGTGATGTCCATGTCAGACGGGTTCGCTTCCTTGATCAGTTCTTTCGCCTTGTTCAAATCGTGGGGGTACAGTTCCAGTTTTTCGTACCCCGGCATCCCCGGCGGCAGGATCTGCTGGGTGCCTT
Organism: Solirubrobacterales bacterium; assembly: GCA_035693065.1. GTDB lineage: Bacteria > Actinomycetota > Thermoleophilia > Solirubrobacterales > 70-9 > VAYN01. The sequence continues at coordinate 20,802 of DASSHE010000036.1, read as the reverse complement.
TGAGCTGACCGGTGTAGATGCGTTCAAGCGCCGCCGGGTCGACCGCGTAGTTGACCGCTTCGCGCACTTTCTGATCGTCGAAGGGCGCTTTCTTGCTGTTCATCCAGAAGTAGTACGTGCTGATCGTCGGCTCTTCCCGGAACTGCGTGCCTTCGTATTTTTCTTTGACTTCCTGGTAGCGGTCGGTGGGGGGCGGGTCGAAGATCCAGTTGAGCTTGCCCTGCTCGATGTAGTTGACCTGGGTGCTCTGGTTGCGGAGGACTTCGATTTCGATCTTGTCCATGTGACCGCTGGGCAGTTCGGGCATCAGTTCGCTGTTGGTTTTGGCCCATTCCGGGTTTCGTTCGTAGACCCAACCACGACCCGGCTGCGACTTGACGATCTCGTATGGCCCGGTGGCGGGCGGAGGGCTCGCCGACTGATCGGACTCCGGGGTGCTCTGTGGGACCGGGGCGACGAACATCAGCGCCAGCTCGTTTTCGAAGGTGCCGCGCGGCTTTTCGAGGTTGATCACGATTTCGCCGCTGCCGTCATTGGTTTTGATCCCGGAGATGCCGCCCTGCTTCGTTTCGGCGAACTTTTCGGCGCCGATGATGTCGGTGTAGAAAGGCGAGCCGCCGGAGTTGAGCTTGAAGCAGCGTTCGACGGCGAATTTGAAGTCAGAGGCTTTGACGGGCGTCCCGTCGGAGTATTTGAGGCCTTTGCGTAGCTTCAGCGTGTAGGTCTTGCCGCCGTTGCTGACTTTCGGCAGCGATTCGGCCAAGCCGGGGATCACTTCGCTGCCTTCCTTGCCTTCGGCGTGTTTGTAGGTTAGCAAGGGGACGTAGACGTTCTGCATCGCGGTCCACCCCTCCGCCGTGTAGGAGATCTGGGGGTCCATGTAGTCCGGGAACGACGTGTAGGCGCCCTTTAGGGTGCCGCCTTCTTTGCCTTCGCCCGAACTCCCCCCGGTACTACTGCTTCCACCGCCGCCGCATGAAGCCAAGCCGACGGCCGCGAGCGCGGCGAGAACGAGAACTACGATGAATGCCCCTTGCTTTCTCAAGTTGTGACCTCCGGGTCAGGGTCCGAGTGGACGGGCGTGCTCCCTGGAATCAACTCCAGCACAACGTCGTTATTCCCGTCAAGCACCTTTGAACCTCCTGGTTCATCTCGCCCAAGCCAATTGCTCCCGAGCAGCGGCACCGCGGCGACGACGATCGCGATTACCCCAAACCCGGCAACCGCAAACGTGGTGCGCGGGCTCGCGACCACGGCGATTACGCCACCGAGCAGGAAGCCGACTCCCGGCATCGCCGCCCCGATCGACTCCAGCACGCTCATCACCCGCGCCTGCATCGTCTCCGCCGTCAGCTCCTGTACGGCGCTGATCGTCGAAACCCACTGGACGCCGTTACCGGTACCGCCCAGGATCGACGCCGCGCAGGCCCAAGCGAGGGTCGGCGCCGCCGCCAGCCCCAGGTAGCCGGCGCCGACGGCCAGCGTGCTGAACAGCAGCAGGTAGGCAAGTGAGGTCTGGCGGGCGGCGGCGAAGAGGAAGCTGCCGAGGACCATCCCGGCTCCCCAGCTGGCCAGCATCAGGCCGTAACCGGTGTCGCTCGAGCCCAGCGTCTCCTTGACGTAGACGACCTCGATCGGAATCACCGCCGCGAAGAAGACGAAGGCAGCCCCCTGGGCAATCAGGATCCGCCGCAGCGCCACCTGGCCGCGGAGGTAGGCGATGCCGGCCCGCACCCGTTCCCGCATCTGCCCCTCTTCCGGCTCCGGCCGCGGCATTGTGCCGGCACTGAAGAGGATCAGGGCAACCAGGTAGAAGGAGACCGCGTCCAGCAGCAGCGCCGACTGGACGCCGAAGCCGGCGACCACGAGGCCGGCCAAGGCAGGGCCGACGGCGGCGCCGCCGGTAAAGGCGACGTTGAGCAGGGCGTTGCCGCTTCGCAGTTCCCCCGTCGGCTCGAGCTCGACCGCGACCACCGCACGGGTCAAGGAGCGGCCGGCGAGGGCGAGGGCCCCGTCGATCGCCGCCACGACGACAACGGCGGCAAGCGAGAAGTGGCCGACGAGGAGGGCCAGCAGCCCGAAGGCCGCCGCCTCGCCGCAGTAGATCACCGGGAGCGCGAAGCGGGGTGGCGGACGCTCGGCCTTCGTCACCAGGATCGGCGCAAAAAGGGCTGGAATGAAGCGGGTTCCGAGGAAGAGGGCCGCCGTCGCCAGAGCGCTGTTGGTGCGGTCGAAGACCAGCACCGAGAGGGCGATGATCCCCATCCAGTCGCCGAGCTCGTTGGTCGCGTAGGAGGCCGCGAGCCGGCGGAAAAGCGGCTTGCGAAGGGGATCCGTGAGGCGGGGGCTAGGCATGGCTGGCCGGTCGTATTACTGCATTTCTGCACAACTTTTCCTGCAGATGCACAAGTTTCCGACAACCTGTGCTACAAACTGACCAGAAGTTGAGAAGTTTCCACGATGCAGCGCACAAGGTTGCGGGCTTCAACGACAAGAGAAGGGATAGGGGACATGGGTTTTCGTCACGGCTAGATCTTCAATAAGCGAGCTACTAAGAGCTCGCGAAGCTTTCTGAAAGGGCGCCGCCACCGGCGCCCTTTCTGCGTTTCCGGACCGTCTCCTCGTAGCGGCGACACAAGCGTTTTTCGCTGGAAAATTGCAGTGGAACAGTTTTTGCAATCTGTCCAACAAGCTTGTCTCCTCCCCGGCCGGCGGCTACTGTGAAACCCGAGCGTAGCTCCGAGTTGGGCCGCCGGCGCAGGGATCGGGCTTTTCCCCAGGAACCCTGTAGGTAGGTGGCTTCCCAGTCGATACAACGCCATATGGCCAAGGACCGACCGACCCGCACGGCAATCGCCGGGATGCTCCTGGTTCTGGTCGCCGTGGGCGCGGTGGCCGTCTGGTGGGCGCCGGAATGCAACTGGGACCTCGGCCTGCTGGCAGTGCTGCTCGCCTTCTCGGTATTCAGCGACCTCACCGCGGTGCGCGCCGAGTCGAAGCTGTTGATCTCCGGCAGCTTCCTCGCCCTGGTCGTCGCGATGGTCTTCCTCGGCGGCGCCCCGGCGGCACTGATCGGCGTCGCCTCGATCCTCGCCGGCTGGGTGCGCTGGCGCGACGACTGGCACTACCTGCTCAACAACGTCGTCACCTACGCGATCTTCCCGCTGATCGGCGGCATCCTCTTCAAAGAGGTGATCGACGCCACCGGGCTGACCGATTCCGATCCCGCCTTCTACATCTGCGTCTTCGGTCTCTTCCAGGTCGCCCTCGCGATCAACTTCCTGATGATCGCCAGCTACGGCTGCTACGTCGAGCGGGTTCCCTTCTCGGAGAAACTGCGGGTGCTGCCGCCGGTGCTGCCCTCGGAGTTCGCCAGCGCGATGCTCGCCGTCGCGGTCGCCTTCATCTTCCACGTCATCGGCATCGCCGCGATCGCCCTCTTCGGCGTCGTCCTCGTCACCTTCCAGTACCTGCTCGGACAGTTGCTGCTCTCCCAGCAGCGGGCAGAGGAGCTGGAGCTGCGCAGTAAGCAGCTAGCCAGCTTCCAGGTCGGGATGTTGAGCGCGATGCTGCGCACCCTCGACCTACGGGACCAGATGACCGCGCGCCATTCGGCCGCGGTCGCCCGCTATTCCCGTGCGATTGCCCAGCGGGCTGGCTACTCGCGCCGCGAGGAGGAGCTCGTCCACATCGCCGCGCTCCTCCACGACATCGGCAAGTTCATCCTTCCCGACCGCATCCTCAAGGCCAACGTGCCGCTCACCGACGAGGACTGGATGCTGATCAAGCGCCACCCGCAGCAGGGCGCACGCGTCGTCTCCTCACTCGACGGCTACGGCCCGGTGGCGGAGATCATCCTTGCCCACCACGAGCGGATCGACGGCAAAGGCTATCCGCGCGGCCTGGCCGGGGACGAAATCCCGGAGCTGGCGCGGATCATCTCCGTCGCCGACACCTACGACGTGATGACGGCGCGCGACTCCTACCGGACGCCGATGTCGAGCTACGACGCGATCGTCGAGCTGCGCCGGGTCGCCGGCAAACAGCTCGACGCCCGCTTCGTCGAGATCTTCATCGAGCTGCTCGAGGGCAAAGACGTCTCCTTCGCGCACGGCGAGGCGGCCGACTTCGAGAAAGAGCTGGCGCTGGAGGCGCGGATCGAAGAGACCGCCAGCCCGAACGCCGAGCGCAGCCGCTTCGTCGCCGGCGTCGGTAGCTGACCCCGCCGCACTTGTCCCCGCATACCGGGGAGAAAAGCGTTCGATAGCGTTGCCCGGATGCGCGCCGTCACCTTTCAGGCGCCCGAGCAGGTACGGGTGGAGGAGAAGCCGGATCCCCGGATCGGGGCGGCGGACGACGCCGTCGTGCGGGTCGAGGCGAGCGGCATCTGCGGCTCGGACCTGCACATCTACCACGGCCGGGTGCCGGTGGAGCCCGGCTTCACGATCGGGCACGAGTTCGTCGGCACCGTCGTCGAGGCCGGGTCCGACGTCGAACGGGTGGCGACCGGAGACCGCGTCCTCGGCACCTTCTACACCGCCTGCGCGACCTGCGTCGCCTGCCTGCGCGGCGACTACCACCGCTGCCGCAGCGGCCAGACCTTCGGCCACGGGGCCAACCTCGGCAACCTCCAGGGAGCGCAGGCCGAGCTGCTGCTGGTGCCGCGCGCCAACCTCACCCTGCGGCGGGTGCCCGAGGGGATGTCGGCGGACGTCGCGCTCTTTGCCGGCGACGTGATGGGGACCGGCTACCACGCCGTCGCCCACGCCGGGATGCGCGCGGGCGACACGGTGGCGGTCCTCGGTCTCGGCCCGGTGGGTCTCTGCGCCGTGCAGGCGGCGCTCGCCGGGGGCGCCGTCCAGGTCTTCGCGATTGACACGGTCGAGGAGCGCCTGCGGATGGCCGCGGGCTTCGGCGCCGTGCCGCTACACCTGAGCGAGGACGACCCGAAGCGGGCTGTCAGAGGCGCCACCGAGGGGCTCGGGGTGGATGTCGTCGTCGACGCCGTCGGCGACCCGGGGCCGCTGGCGCTGGCGATCAGCCTCGCCCGCGACGCCGGCACCGTCTCCGGGATCGGCGCCTACGCCGGCAAGGGCGAGGTCCCGCTCGGCCTCGCCTGGCTGAAGGGCCTGCAACTGCGGCTTGGGCTCGCCAACGTGATCGCCCACGTCGACCGCGTCCTCGCCCTGATGGAGGCGGGCAAGCTCGACCCCTCGCCGCTGGTCACCCACCACCTGCCGCTCGACCAGGCGAGCGAGGCCTACGCGATCTACGACCGCCGCGAAGCGCTGAAGATCGTCCTCACGCCGTAGCGCGATCAGCCGCCCCTGGCGAGGATCGCGGCGATTACGCCGGCCAGACCGGCGATCTGAGTGATGTTGCCGCGATGAACCAGGTGGTGCAGGGATGACATCTGCTGCCGGAGTTCGACCTGAGCCTCCTCCAGCCCCGCGAGTCGGCGGTTGGTCTCCTTCGCGGTTTCGGTAATCCGCCGATCGACCTCCTTGAGCCGCCGGTCCGTTTCCTTCGCGGTTTCGGTAATCCGCCGATCGACCTCGACGAGGCGTTCGTCAACCCGGTCGAATCGTTCGTCGATCCGTTCGAACCGTTCCGCTGGGATCTGCTCGGGCGGCACCATGGTCTGCATGCTTGCACCCTAGCGGGAAAATTGCAACATTTTGTCTGCAGCCGTAAATTGTCTGCAAATTCTCAGCGGCGACGGCGGTGGCGCCGGAACATCTCTCCGACCCAGCGGAACCCGGGGCGGTCGGCGAGGCTCTCGCGGAAGCGCTCGTAGGCCGGGGGGCGGGGCTGTTCGGGCGGAAGCGGCCCCTCCTCCGGAACCACGACCGGGTAGAAGAGCGAGGCGGCGGTGAGATCGGCGACGCTGAAGCGGTCACCGACGAGGTAATCGCCGCCGCCGGCCAGCTCGACGTCGAGCCGGTCCATCGCCGCCACGATCCCCGCCCGCGCGCGCTCGGCGCCGTCGTCGCTGGCGGCGCCCCAGCGGGCGCTGGTGTAAGCGCGGGCGTAGGCGCCGACCACGGGCTTGACCTTCCCCAGCGGCCCCGGCACCGATTCGGCGGCGATCTCGGCGAAGAGCTCGGGCTCCTGGATCAGCTCGTAGAAGGGAAGGAGCCGGGCGTGAGGTCCGAGCTGCTCGTCGAAGAAGTCCTCCAGCTCGAGGGCGCGCCGGCGGTCTTCGGGATCGGCCGGATACAGCGGTGGCTCGGGGAAGCGCTCCTCCAGCGCGGCGATGATCGCGGTCGAGTCGGCGAGCGTGCGCCCGTCCATGGTCAGGATCGGAAAGGTCGGGCTGGCGCCGCGGGTCATCGCCAGGGCGATCGGGATGTGCATCCCGGGCAGCGGCGTGCGGCGGACGTGATCGGCCCCCTTGTACTCGAGCGCCCAGCGGACCTTCTCGCTGTAGTGCGAGATCTCGATCTGCCAGAGCGTCGGCTTCTCCCGCGTTTGCGCCTCCATCCTCGGCCTGACAGCATAAGCGCGTGGCGCTGCTGAGCGATGCGGAGATCGAGGAGGGCCTGGCGCGGCTCCCCGGCTGGGAGCGCGCGGGCGACGCGATCCGCAAGAGCTTTGGCTGCGGCGACTTCGTCGGCTCGGTGCGCTTCGTGGACTCGCTGGTCGAGCCGGCGGAGGCGATGAACCACCACCCCGACCTGGAGATCTCCTGGGACACGGTGACGGTCACCCTCGCGACCCATTCCGAAGGCGGCCTCACCGCCGCCGACTTCGAGCTGGCCGAGAAGATCGACGCCCTCGCATAGCGATGCCGAAGCGCAAGAAGCCGCGCCGAGCGCGGGAGAAGACGCCGACGGTCGACTATGTCGATCCCGAGGGCAGCGTCCTCACCCTGCGCCAGGTGCTGAGCCCGGGGACGATCGCCAAGGTGGGGGAGCCGCCAGCCGGGGACGCCGCCTCGCTCGAGGATGCCTGGCGGCGCCGCTCGGAGGTCCTCTTTGAGCGGCTGGCGGTCCGCTGGGAGATCGCCGGGCTGCCGCTGGAGGACCAGAAGATGCTGCTCGGCCGCTTCCGGATGGCCGACGCCGAGACCCAGCGCTGGGTGCGGCAGACGATCGCCCAGCATCTCGAGCGCTACATCCCGGAGCTCGCCGGCTGATCGTGGCCGAGGAGCTGCGGATCGACGACGGCCTCTCGCTGCCCCTCGCCGAGATCGAGCTGAGGACGAGCCGCTCCTCCGGGCCGGGCGGTCAGCACGCCAACGTCACCGCCTCCCGGGTCGAAGCGGTCTTCGACGTCGCGGCGTCTAGGGCGCTCGACGAGCGCCGGCGCGCCCGCCTCCTCGAGCGGCTCGGCCCGGTCGTCACCGCCGTCGCCCAGGACGCTCGCGGGCAGGCGCGCAACCGCGAGCTCGCGCTCGAACGGCTGGCGGCGAAGCTCGCCGCGGCCCTGCGGGTCCGGCGCAAGCGGCGGCCGACGCGGCCGAGCAGGGCCGCCCGCCAGCGACGGCTGGAGGGCAAGCGGCGCACCGGCGAGCGCAAGCGCGGCCGGCGCCGACCCTCGCCCGAGGGCGAGTAACCTGAGGACATGTTCAAGGCCAGCAAGGCGATCAGCGGTTTCGCGGTCAACGACATGGGCGCGGCGCGGGAGTTCTACGAGGGCACCCTCGGCCTCGAGGTCGAGGAGCTCGACGCCGAGCACGGGGTGGCGAAATTGAAGCTCGGCGGCGGTGCCGAGGTGCTGATGTACCTCAGCGCCGACATGCGGCCCGCCAGCTACACGATGCTCAACTTCGAGGTCGATGACATCGACGCCGCCGTGGACGGCCTCACCGAGCGCGGCGTCAACTTCGAGCGCTACGAGGACTTCACCCACGACGCCAAGGGCATCGTCCGCGGCGGCGGTGGGCCCAACATCGCCTGGTTCAAGGACCCGTCGGGGAACGTGCTGGCCGTGCTGCAGCAGCAGTAGCCGCGCGAACCATCCCGTTGCGGTCGACCCGAACCATGCGCAGGCCCCACGGCCACATCGCCAGGGTGGCGACGAAGCCGAGGACCAGCAGCCCGGCGGCGACGTAGGTGCCCGCCTCGACCGTGTAGCCGTCGAGGTCCGTGACCTTGGCGACAAGGATCGCCAGTCCGGCCAGCCAGAGGACCGCGGCGAGGGCGAGACGGGCGCGGAAGTAGTGCTTCAAAGCCACCTGCCGGGCACTGCCCAGCACCAGCGGCAGGGTGACCAGGATCAAGATCGGGCCGGCGAGGTAGCCCAGCCCCATCTTCACCGTCTGCCGTGAGTTGCTGGCGAGGTCGAAGAGGTCGGAGCGATCCCACCAAGTGAGCCCGGAACCAAGCAGCCCGATCAGGAGGCCGACGGCGCAGAGGCCGGCGACGTCGCTGGCGAGGCGGACCCGGCGGCTGGGGACGTAGGCGTCCCGCAACTGTCCCTGTGGTGGAGGGCTGGCTTCCACAGGCATGAAGCTACCCCCGAGTCGGTCCGCTCCCATCAGCGGACCACCCCCGCGTCTGCGGCCGAGACTACGGAGGTGTGGAATCGGGGAAGATTCCGCCCCGATGGTCGGTGAACGAACCGAGGAGGGGCTGCCCGCGCTGACGCTGGAAAGCCCGGCGCTGGGCGGCCTGATGGCGATCTTCGTCCCCGAGGCGGGGATGATCTGTTGCTCGCTGCGACATCGGGGCGAGGAGCTACTGGGGCAGCGCGGTGGCCTCGCCAGCTACCTGGAAACCGGCTCGACGATGGGGATCCCCTTCCTGCATCCGTGGGCCAACCGTCTCGGCGCCAGCCGCTTCGAGCTGGCCGGGCGGCAGGTTGACCTGGAGCTGGAAGGTCTGCACCTGAAGCGCGACGAGCGCGGGCTGCCGATCCACGGCCTGCTGGCAGCCGCGCGCGGCTGGCGGGTGACGAACCACCTCGAGACCGAGGACGGCGGCACGCTCGCCGCCAGCTTCGACTTCGCCTCCTACCCGCGCCTGCTCGACGCCTTCCCGTTCCCGCACCAGGTGCGGATCGAGGCGACGCTGTCCGGGGCCGAGCTGACGATCGCGACGACGGTGCAGGCCGGGGAGGAGCGTCCGGTGCCGGTCTCCTTCGGCTTCCACCCCTACTTCCGGCTGCCGGGGATCCCGCGGAGCGATTGGGAGCTGACGGCGCCGGTGCACGAGCGGCTGCTGCTCGACGAGCAGATGCTGCCGACTGGGCGCCGCGAAGCGGCGCGGATCGAGCCGGGACCGCTGGGTTCGCGCACCTTCGACGATCCCTTCCTGGCTCCTGGCGCCGGGGAGGCCTTCGCCCTGGAGGGGGGCGGCAGGCGCGTCGAGGTGCGGATCGGTGCCGGCTACGACTACTGCCAGCTCTACGCGCCCGGCGACGACGAGGTGGTGGCGATCGAGCCGATGACCGCGCCGACCAACGCGCTCCTCAGCGGCGAAGGGCTGAGGCTCCTGGCGCCGGGGGAGAGCTTCAGCGCCAGCTTCGCGATCGCGATTTCCGAGCGGCCGGCATAGCGACAGCCTGGACCACGATGCTCGCGATCTCTTCCGGAGACATTTCCGTGGTCGGGATCGCCTCGAGGGCGACTTCGCGCAGCCCTCGTTCCCGGGCCGCGAGCTGCTTGGAGAGAATTCCCGCCGCGTCGGCGGGGTCGATGGGCCGGTGTGCCCCCGAACTCGAACGCGCCGCGAGGGCAGTCGGCGGGGCGGTGAGCCAGAACACCAGCGCCTCCGGGCTTTGGAGCGCGAGTCGGCATCGCTCGCGATCGATGGTGCTCGCAGCCGCACAGATGACCTGAGGCCCTGGCGCCCCCAGCGCCGTCAGAAGATGGGCGGCCTCCAGCTCGTGCAGCGCCGCCGTCCCTTCGGCGTCGGCGATCTCCCTGGCGGTGCGCCCCTGCTGCTTGCGAATCTCCGCGTCGCTATCGGTGACCGGCCAATCCAGACGCTTGGCGACCAGGTGGCCGACCGTCGTCTTCCCGACCGCCATCAGGCCGATCAGCACGACCTTGGTCGCTCTCCCCGTCAAGGCGCGCTGGTCGCGAGGTCGATCGCGTAGAGCGAGGTGCTCGCCGTTATGTACAGGCAGTTCCGCCGCGGCCCCCCGAAGGTGCAGTTGGACACCACCTCGGGCACCCCGATGAGACCGAGGAGGTCTCCATCGGGCGCATAGATGAGGATGCCTTTCGCGCTCGAGGTGAAGACGTTGCCATCCGCGTCGACGCGAAACCCGTCCGCGACCCCGTCCTCGATCGAGGCGAAGACGCGGGGATTCTCGAGCTGCTGGTCGGCGCCGACGTCGAAGGCAAGGATGTGGTGGTTGCCACCCTCGCGACTCGCCGCGGAAGTGTCCGAGACGTAGAGGATCGACTCGTCAGGGGAGAAGGCAAGGCCGTTCGGCTCCTCGAGAAGGTCAGTCGCGACCCGCAACTCGTCCCGGCGCGGGTCGAAGCGGAACACGAAGTTGCCCGGCTGCTCGGACGGCGCTTCGTACCCCTCGTAGTCGGAGGCGATGCCGTAGGGAGGATCGGTGAACCAGGTGGTTCCGTCTGACTTCACGACGACGTCGTTCGGTGAGTTGAGGCGACCCCCCATGTACTGATCGACCAGCGTCGTCGTCGAACCGTCGTCATTCACTCTGACGACCTGGCGCCGCCCGTGCTCGCAACGGAGCAAGTCTCCGTTGAGATCGACCGTGTGCCCGTTGGCGAAGTGGCTCGGCCGATCGACACGGACCGATCCATCAGGGCCCAGGCGCAACACCCTGTTGTTGGGGATGTCGCTCCACAGAACCGTGTGGTCGGGGAGCACCGCGGGCCCCTCGACCCATTTCCCGCCCGTCCACAGACGCCGGAGCTGCGCTCCCGGCAGGAGCAGGCTCTCGAGACGTCGGTCTGTGACCTCGATCGGCGCCCCAGCTACTTCCCCTTTCGGACTGCGGAAATCCATGCGCCTGATCGTGGCCGACGGATCAGGCGGCCGGTGGGCCAATGTCACGAATGCGGCTCATGACAAGGCGCTCCCTGTTCGTACGATGTACGCCTGGGAGCCCTCTCCATGACTCGAAGCGAAAGGAACGAGCTGATGACTGAACGAGATACCCAGATGGCCGAGTTGCGCTCTGAGTTCGAAGAGAACGGCTTCCTGGTGCTGCCCGAGGTGTTGTCGGGCGCCGAATGTGAGGAGTTCGCGGGGGTGCTGGATCAGTTGGACGCGAGCGCGGAGTTCAACACCGAGCAGCGGCCACGTAAGCCTGGGGATGCCCTCGAGTTGCGCAACTGCGTGGCGCGCTCCGACGCGTTCATGGAGCTTGTCGACAAACCCGAGGTACTGGAGATCGTCGCTTCGCTGATGGGCTACAACATTCAGCTCGGCAACTCCCACGGGTTCATCCGGCCGGGTCGGCAGCAGGACGATCCAAGATTTGGCGCCCTCAACATCGGGTGGCACTGGGATCTTCCCGCTGTCGGGGTTCCCATCAACGGCAGGTACCCCCGCTTCGCGGTCAGGGTCGGGTACTGCTTCACGGACCTCCAACAGCCCAACGAGGGATCGATCTACGTTGTTCCTGGGAGCCATCGCAGCGCTGGCCGCCCCGCTTGGGATCGAGCCAACGATGCTCCCTATGGATCACACGAGGTCCTGGTACCAGCGGGCGCCGCAATCGTGTTCGACAACCGGATCTGGCACGCCACCGCTCCGAACTTCTCCGATCGCGCGCGGAAGAACCTCTACCTCGAGTACGCCCCCAGGTGGATGCGTCCCTTCGATTACTACTTCCACGCGGATGAGGTGTACGAGCGAAGCAGTCCGGTGAGGAAACAGTTGCTGGGCTACGACTTCTCGAACATCGAAGAGGGGGGCCTTGGCTATCAGCAGGGTGAGGACGAGATCGACATGCCGTTGCGGGCGTGGCTCGAAGAGCGCGGCATCACCGATGTCGCTCGCGATCGTTGAATCCCGTTTCGAGGCCCCAGACCTCCGCTTGAAGGTCTGGGGCCCCGTCGATGCCCACGCGCCATTGCGGGTCATGCGGGGCGTAGAAGCGGTGGGTGGCCACGTAGCCGCCCGAGACGAAAACCTCGCTGATGGAGCCGTCGACGAACCACCGCAGCTCGACCTCATCCTCCTCCAGGGCGGGCAGGTCGATGCGCGCGGCGCTGTAGCCGCCTTCGGGGTCGACGGTGACAGCACGGTTCGCCGCGTCGACGATGATGCGAATCGCTCCATCCTCGGCCCCGAGGTCGAGCGTGATCCGGGTGCTCGGGTGCGCGCCAAGCGGAACCGTGGCGCGCAGCTCGAACGCGTGGGGTACGGGGACCGCCGCTTCGCCGGCCGCGACCGTCCGCGCCTCGCCCGCGCGTAGCTGCTCGAGCTCCGCCAGGGGCCAGGAGCCCAGTTGCCCGTCGGCGCGCAGCCGCAGCTCGCGCGGGAAGGCGAGGGCGCCGGCCCAGCCGGTGATCGGGCTCGGCACTCGCAGCGAGTCGCGCGCCCATCCCCAGAGGAGGACTCGCCCGTCGGGTGCCGGGAAGACGTAGGCGGCGAAAAAGTCCGGGCCTTGATCGAGGTACGCGGCGCCGCCGATGACGAAGTCGTCCCCCGTCCCCTGATCGATCAGGCCAAAGGCGCGCATGTCCTCGGTGCCTCGGCGAAAGGCCGAGGCGATCAGGGCCCGGGTGCCGTCGACGAGCAGGTGCTGCGGGCACTCCCACATGCTGCCGCTGTCGACTCCCCATGGGATCTGGATCGTCTGGGCATCGGCGCTGGCGTAGACGCCGTCGTAGCTCCACTCGATGCCGTCGGCCGACTGGTATGCGAGAGCGGCCCCGCGATGGTCGGCTAGCTGCGTGCCCACGAGCATCCGCCAGGTGCTCCCTTCGCGCCAGACGAAGGGGTCGCGGTACTCCACCGAGCCGATCACCTCGTCGGGCTCGGCGACAACCTGCACAGCAGGCCCGAAGGAGTAGCCGCCGTCCTCGGAGACGGCACGCATCACAGGCTGAAAGCGACGGTCCCGGCAGAAAGCCGAGTAATAGGCGACGACCGTGTCCCCGTCGGCGACGGCGGTGCCGGAGAAGATGCCGTCGCGGTCGATCTCGCTGCTCGGTTCGATCGCGACTGGCTCTTCCTGCCAGTGGACCAAGTCGGTCGAGGTGGCGTGTCCCCACCGGATGTCGCGATGCTCGGCCGCGGTCGGGTTGTACTGGTAGTAGATGTGGTAGCGGCCGCCCGCCCAGATCGGGGCGTTGGGGTCGTTGATCCATCCGCGCGCGGGGGCGATGTGGGCAATCGGGCGCAGCGCCTCGTCAGTCGTGTTCACGTGGTCTCTCTTTCGTCCTTAGAAGGGCTTACTCCCTGCGTGCGGCGGCGCCCCAGCTCGGCTGCGCCGAGTACCCCCGCGAGCGGTCCGAGGGCGGGGAGGACTACGAATTCCTCGACGCTGCATCCGAACTGTTCGGCTCCCACATACCCCCCTGACAGGGCGCCCAGCTTCTCCCGGATCAGCGGGAGGAGGGTCGGCGAGTTCGCCACGCCCCCGCCGATGATGATCAGCTCGGGGGAGATGGTGCAGACCAGGTTCGTCAGGGCGAGTGCCAGGTAGTCCGCCTCCAGATCCCACACCTGATGCTCGTCCTGAAGTTCCTCCGCGGGCCGACCCCAACGCGCCCTCAGCGCCTCCCCGGACGCGAGACCCTCGAGGCAGTCACCGTGGAACGGGCAGGAGCCGGCGAACGGGTCCCGCTCGAAATCGTGGGGGACCCTGACGTGACCCAGCTCCGGGTGCAGGAGGCCGTGGAGCACCTCTCCGTTGGCGACGAGGCCAGCGCCGATCCCCGTCCCGACGGTCACGTAACAGAAGGTCTTCAACCCGACCGCGGCTCCCCACGTTGCCTCGCCTACCGCGGACGCGTTGACGTCGGTATCGAACGCGAACGGCACGTCGAGCTTTTCGGCGAGCGCGCCGACCACATCGACGTCCGCCCATCCAGGCTTTGGAGTCGTGGTGATACGGCCCCAGATCGCGGACCCGATTCGAAGGTCGATCGGGCCGAAGCAGCCGATGCCAACCGACTCGAGCCTCTCCGTCCCCTGAAAGAAGGACGCCGCCCGATCGAGCGTTTCCCCGGGCGACGTCGTCGGGAACGATTCGACCTCCTCCACGCTGCCGGCCCCATCGGTGACCGCGCAGGTCCAGGTCGTGCCTCCGGCCTCGATTCCCCCGTAGCGCATCAGACAACGTTATCTCAGGATACGACCGCGGGGCAACTAAACTCTCTCTCATGGGAGAGGGTGATCGGACACCGTTGTCGCCGCGCCCTGACCAGTCCCGCGCGGCCCGCCCGACGATGCGACACGTCGCGGCGCTTGCCGGAGTCAGCCTGAAGACCGTCTCCAGAGTGGTGAATGGCGAGCCGACGGTTGATCCGGCGCTCGCCGAGAGAGTTCGAGCGGCGATCGAGGAGCTGGGATACGAGCCCGACCCGATCGCCCAGAGCCTCCGCCGCCGGGACGGCCGCACGCGGACGATCGCCGCCATCGTCGACGACCTGGCGAACCCGTTCTCCGCGGCTCTGCACCATGCCGCCGTCGAGAGCGCGCGGACGAGAGGGGTGCTGGTGCTGGCCGCGAACTCCGGCGACGACCCCGAGCAGGCGCGGCAGGCCTTCGGCGCCTTCGCCCGCCGCCACGTCGACGGCGTCATCCTGATGCCCTCCAGCGCCAGGGAGGATTGGCTCGTCCCGGAGCTCGCCAAGGGGATGAACGTGGTGACCGTGGACCGCCCGATCGAAGGCATCGACGGGGTCGTCTCGGACAACCGCGCCGCGGCGACGCGCGCCACCGAACACCTGCTCAGGCGGGGCCACGGGCGCATCGGCTACCTGGGCGATCTGCGGAACCTCTACACGGCGCAGGAGAGAGTCGCCGGCTACCGCAGTGCCATGGAGAGCCTCGAGGGCGATCTCGACGAGTCCCTGGTCCGCCAGGACATTCGCGGGCGCGAGCAGGCCGAAAAGGCCGCGATCGAAATGCTGATCGGACCGGATCCGCCCACCGCCCTGTTCAGCGGCCAGAACCTGATCACCCTCGGGGCGGTCCGCGCGCTGCACAAGCTGAGGCTCGAGCAATCGGTTGCCCTGGTCGGATTCGACGACATCGAGTTCGGCGACCTGATCGAGCCCGGAATCACCGTCCTCGCCCAGGATCCCTCTGAGCTGGGCCGCCTCGCGACCGAGCAACTGCTGGCCCGTATCGAGGGAGAGACCTCGCCACCGCGCATCCAGGTCGTCCCAGCCCGCCTGATCCCCAGGGGGTCCGGCGAGATCGGGCTGGTCGAGTCAGGCCGGTAAGGGAACAAGCCTGCCTTTCCACCGGCGTCAGTCTTCGCTTGGTCGGCACTCGGGCTTCCAAGCGGCGCTGATCCGAGCGACGACCCCGTCCAGATCATCGCTCACTTCACTTGCCCAGAAACGCAGCACCGTCCAGCCTTCGGATTCGAGCTGTGAGGTCACCTGGCGGTCTCGCTCCATGTTCCTTTGCAGCTTGGCAATCCAGCGCTCTCGGTTTGCGGAGCGAAATTGTGCCTCCATCGATGTGAAACCCCTTCTAGCCCAGTCATCTGGGTTGCCATGCCAGAAATCGCCATCGACGAAGATTGCGAGTCGCTTCGAGCGGTTGACGATGTCTGGGTTTCCCACGATCTCCTGGGCATGTATCCGAAAACGGAGGCCCTGACGATGCAGCGCCCGCCGCAGGGCCAGCTCGGGGCCCGTGTTTCGGCTTTTGACACCGGCCATGATCCGCGAGGTCACGGCCGAATCTCGGGCGGCGGGTGGGCGCTTAGGGCGCCTTCTCGAGTTTGAGTGATTCGGCAATTTCTTCTCCCATTATCCGGGCAAGCCGGACTGGGACAGCGTTGCCGATCTGCCGGGACGCCTCGCTTCGCGGACCCGCGAAAAACCATGAATCGGGGAAGGTTTGGACTCGCGCGCACTCCCGAACGGTCATGTAGCGATGGCCGCCGTCGTCGAGGCAAATAACGTGCTCTCCTCCTGGGACCCCGTGGACGCCCGCCTTGATCGTCTTGGCAGGCCAATCGAGGGCGTTGCCTGAGTGGCCCTTGTACAAACGCGCCCCCGGGATGCCGACGTGGTTCTTGATCCCAGGGAACTCGACTTGATCTCTCGGTTCCGGAAGTGGCATGAAGCTTTCGCCGTCCAGTCGTCCCTTGAGCGCATCGCGCAGGGTCCGCCACGGTCGCGTATCTCCTTGGTCGCGCGCGGCTCGCACGGCCGCTTCCCGAGACCGAGGGATATGTACATCTCGCGAAGGTATTTGATGAGCCTTCCAGTAGCCGCCGTGGAGCTGATCGGCCAGAAGCGCAGCTTGTGAATGCGTAGGCGCTGGCCAGGTCCACCGCTCTCCGATGGGGGCTTCGTCTTGCCAGTCCGGTGCTTGATCGGCACGGATCGCGACGATGAACAAGCGGTACCTGAGCTGAGGGACTCCGTAGTCAGCCGCGCAGACGACGCGCCTGTCCACTAGGTAGCGCTCATCGTCGGGCAGAGTTCCTCTCGAAAGCTCGCGTTTCAGCTTGGCGTGATGGCTCGACCAGCTTTCTCTGTTGCCCGGCGAGAGGTGAGGGAGGCTCAGCCAGTCGCAGATGTACTCGAGGTAGGGAAGAAACGCTGGCCGCGTGAGACCGCGGACGTTCTCCCCAAGCGCGGATCGCGGTCTGGTTTCTCGGACGACGTCGATGAAGGCAGGCCAGAGGTTGCGATGGTCGACATCACCTCGGTGAATGCCGCCCAGGCTGAATGGCTGGCAGGGCGCACCTCCCGCGCAAAGCGTTACCTGATTGGTGAAAGCGCTCCAAGGTTGCTCTCGAACGTCACCCGACAGCAGAGGCCAGGCACCGTCATCACCTAGACATGGGCCATGGAGATTCGCCGACAAGGTCTCGAGCGAGCGGCCATCGATCTCGTTGACGGCGAGATGCTCGAAGCCTGCTTGGTGCAGCCCAAGGGCCATTCCGCCGCCCCCCGTGAATAGCTCGATCGAGGTCGCGTCTGATCCTGTCGAAACGCCGAGCGGAGTCGCTCGATCAGGGCTCGTCACGGTGATCGCCATGACGGAGCAGACTAGTCATCGAAAGCGGACGGAATCGGGAAAAGTAGACCCAGAGCCAAGCTCAGGAGCCCGCCCCGATGACTTGGCCGCTCGGGTAGGACCTTTCCTCCAGGTAGAGGATCACGTAGCCAGGTAGGGCGGTCACCTGGTAGCCAGGCAGCGCCTCTGCGACAAGCTCAAGGAGCTCTTCGGCGGTCATGCCGCTGGACGGCACGATTACATCAGCCTCCTCGTATTCGATCCTCGCCCGAGACGTGTTTTCGTACCGCAAGACGAATGGCAGAGTCTGCTTCAACTCGGCGAGTAGCTCGGCCGCGTTGCGATTACCAGCCTCGATCTGGTCGCATGGCCATGCAAGATCTATGGGGTAGAGCGAGTCGAAGTGGGTGTCGGAAACGTGCGACTCGTCCCGTCGTCGCCCAGGGTCGTTGTTGCCAAAGCCGTTGGTGTTCCAAGGGGCGCCGCCTTCGTCCTGGAAGACCTTGATCAGGCGATACTCGGGGGCGAGAACGGTTAGATCCTCATCCACGTAAAGGCAGGTAAAGGTGACTTCTTCAATCGAGATGTTGCGCCTGCCCGCGATCTTCCGCATGTGCTTGCCAAGGCGGTGCGGCAACGTCGTCGCTGCCGAGCCCACATACACAAGCGCGTCGTTCATGTAGAGCTGATAAACGCCTTGACGCTTGTCAAGTAGCGCGAGGTTCTCAAGGGTCAGTGGTGCCGGCGTCAGGTTCGCAAGATTCTCCCTCAGCTGGTCCGTGAGGGCCTGACTAATGCTGAGCTTGAATTCGCCACTCGCGGGCATCTGTAGATCGCTTCAGCGTCCTGGAAGGTCTTAGGTATTGGCCCAACGTTGGGAAACAGCCTGGGTGCAGATCCTGCCGATGGGCACGGCTGGTTTCGAACCAGCGACCTCTCGCGTGTGAAGCGAGCGCTCTCCCACTGAGCTACGCGCCCGGGAGAGCGGGATTGTAGGCGCTGGGGGCGGTGCGGCTCTAGCCGGCGAGGCCGGGCTGCGGGACCGGTCCCTCTCCCTGGGGGAAGGGGCCGGTCGGGCCGGGCTTCTCCGCCTCCTCGTCCAGTGCCCCTTTGCGTAGGGCGGCGCCGACGAAGGGGAAGACGAGGGTCGACAGCATCGCGGCGCCGACGAGGCCGGCGGCGGTGGAGGTGCGCATGTGGCCCTCGTCGATCGCGATCGTCGTGATCGCCACCACCAGCGGCAGCTCGGTCGCGCAGTAGAAGGCGAGGGCGGCGCGGTCGCGGAGGGCGAGGGACCGCCGGTAGAGGAGCAGCGCCGGCACCCCTCGCACGACCAGGAAGAGGGCGAAGAAGAGGACGAGCTTGCCGATCGCTTCGGCCGAGCCGAGGGCGTCGAGGTCGAAGGCGATGCCGCTGGTGACGAAGAAGAAGGGGACGAAGAAGCCGAAGCCGACCGCCGTCAGCTTCGACTCGAAGACGGCGAGCTCGTGTCCCTTCAGCGCCAGGCGGGTGATCATGCCGGCGACGAAGCCCCCGAGCAGGATGTCGAGCCCCAGCTTTCCGGCGAGCAGGACCAGGCCGAAGACGAGGACCACCGTCACCCGCACCGCCAGCTGGCTGCTCGCCTCGAAGGTGCGTTCGAGCGCCGGCCAGCCGCGCCAGCCGTAGCGGACGGAGACCATCGCCAGGGCCAGCGCGAGCGCCACGAAAGCGAGCAGGATCACCGACTCGTGGAGGGGGTTCGCCGTCGAGAGCACGAGCGTCACCAGCAGGATCGGCCCGAACTCGCCGGCCCCGCCGGCGGCCAGCAGATAGGTGCCGAAGCGGGTCTTCAGCTCGCCGTTGTCGCGGAGGATCGGGATCAGCGTCCCGATCGCCGTCGTCGCCATCGCCGAGCCGGTGTAGAGGAAGGAGACGACGACCCCGGCGGCGGCGAGGAGGCCGCCGAGCCCGTAGGCGATCGCCACCGAGAGCACCCAACCGATGCCGCCGAGGTTCATCGGCTTGCCCTTGATCCGCTCGAAGTCGATCTCGTAGCCGGCGAAGAAGAAGAGCATCCCGAGGCCGAGGTTGGAAAAGAATTCGATGAAGTCGTCGGTGTGGGCGAGATGCAGTACCTGCGGCCCGATGACGATCCCGAGCACGAGCTCCAGCACGACGACCGGCGGGGCGAACTTCCTGGGGACGACGGCGACGATGACCGCGGCGATCGCGGCGACCATCACCACCGCGAAGAAGGAGCCGGTGTCGACCTGGACCTGGGCGAGCGGGAGCGCCGTCACGCTCGCATCCTAAGAGCGGCCGCGGCTGCCGACGGCGAGCGATCGTCTAGGATCGCTGTTGGACCGTGCTAGGCGGGGAACCAGCGGTGCCCTGTCACCCGAAATCCGCTTAGCGGGGCCGAATACCGTTCCGAGGGACTGGCCGTCGGGGTCAGTGCGTCGCGGCGGCGTTGACGGCCGGGTCCTGCGCGACGTGGGCACGCGAATCAGGTCAGGTCCGGAAGGAAGCAGCCTTAAGCGGATGCCGCGGGTGCCGCAGGCGAGCCCGGCCTGAGCCATAAGCGACGGACACGCCCGGTGACCTCGTTTCAGAGGACGGGTGCACGGTCCATTAATCGATCAGCCGCTTCTGCATCTGGTGGATCGCCACCCGCCAGGTGATCAGCGCGAAGGCGACCAGGAATCCGAAGCGCAGCAGGTCGTCCCACTTGAAGCCGAAGGCGCCGCCGCGGACCAGTTCGACCAACTGGTGCAGGGGGTTGAACTGAGCCACCACCTGCACGCCCTGGGGCAGCCCTTCGATCGGGAAGAAGGTGCCGGCGACGAGGAAGAGCGGGGTGACGAAGAGCGCGGTGACGTAGTTGAACTGGTCGATCTTCGCCACCGTCGCCGCCATCGCCACCCCGAAGCCGGCGAAGCCGAGGGCGGTGACGAAGCAGAAGAGCGGCACCAGCAGCATCCCCCAGGCGGGGTCGAGGCCGAAGGCGATCGTCACCAGCAGCGGCACGCAGCCGTAGGTGCCGGAGCGGATCGCGATCCAGAGCATCTCGGCGCTGACCAGCTCCTCGACGTCGACCGGGGCGGCGAGGATCGCGTCGTAGGTGCGCTGGAAGCGGTGCTTGACGAAGGTGCCGAACATCGCCGGCAGCGCGCTCGAGAAGACGACCGCGGTCGCGACCATGCCGGTCCCGACGAACTGGACGTAGTCGATGCCGTCGACACCGCTGACGAGCGTCGTTCCGAGCCCGACCCCGAATGCGAGCAGGTAGATCATCGGCTCGATCAGGCTCGAGAAGGTCGTGCTGCGCCAGAACGTCCGGAAGTTCGCGACCTCGCGGCTCATCACGCCGAGCACGGCGGCGGGCTCGATCCGTCTCATTCGAGCTCCTCCCCGGTGAGGTTGACGAAGACGTCCTCGAGCGAGCTCGGCCGCGTGATCGCGTCGTCGGGAACGAGGCCGTCGGGCGCCCGCTCGCAACCGACGATCACCAGCGCCGGGCCGGCCGACCGGACCTGCAGCCCCGCCGCCACCGCGGCCGCCCGGACCTCCGCCCGCCGCTCCGGCGGTGCGTAGTACTCGGCCGTCCGCCGGCCGGCATGCTCGGCGATCAGCTCGCCCGGGCGGCCGCGGGCGATCACCCGGCCCTGGGCCATCAGCGCGACCTCGTCGGCCAGCCGCTCCGCCTCCTCGATGTAGTGGGTCGACA
>DASSHE010000035.1:0-31262 GCA_035693065.1 Solirubrobacterales bacterium | reverse complement strand
GCCTGCGGCTGGGTCTCGATCACGTGGTTGATCACGGCGACTTCATCCCGTAGGTCTTCTTGAAGGGCCGTAACCACGGGGTCTTGACTACGCTCGTCGTGCAAGGGAGTTCACGCTCCTTTGTCACGGCCCCGGGAGCGTCCTGCGTTCGCCGGGGCCATTTGTTGTCTGGACCCGGCGAACCTATGGACGATCAGCGAGGCGGCGCAAGACTTTCGCCAATCGTTTCGTCAATCCCTCCTAGGTGCGGTCAACTGGCACCGGCCCCCTCCGTGGTTCCTTTCGGACGGCATTCGTCCTCAAGGAACCGCGAGTCAGGGTCGCTAGCCCGCCCTACCGTTCCGTGGTTCCTTTCGGACGCATTTCGTCCGAAAGGAACCACGCGGAGGATGGGCGCGCGCGGGGTGGGGAGGATGGAGTCGAGCGGCGAAGTGGGGCGGGGCGCGACCCGGCAAGACAGCGCCCCACCCCATCGCCCCTTCAGACGGCTGCAGATACCTCTGCGTCGCCGCCGTCGTGGCTGCCTTGGGGAGTCGAGGCCCCATGGCCGTTTGGCGACGGCGAACCGTTGAAGCTCTTTGCCTGGACCGGGCGCAGGTAGGCGATCTGCCCCTCCCGCAGCTCCAGTCGCTGCAGCTCTGACCGGGTCAGCTGGGCCCAGACCTCGGTCCCGTCGGCGAGCACGAACTCGACCCGGATCTCGAAGCCGAGGGAGACGATCCGCTGGACGAGACCCTCCTGGGTGCGCTCGTCGGCGTCGAGGACGACTTCCATGTCGTGCGGGCGCACGAAGTCGTCGCCGAGCCGGTTGACCTCGCCGACGAAGCTCATCACGAATTCGTTCGCCGGGTGCTCGTAGAGCTCGTTGGCAGAGCCCGATTGCTCGACCCGGCCCTCGTTCATCACCACCAGTTGGCCGGCGACGTCCATCGCCTCCTCCTGGTCGTGGGTGACGAAGATCGTCGTCACGTGCATCTCGTCGTGGAGGTTGCGCAGCCAGCTCCGCAGGTCCTTGCGGACCTTGGCGTCGAGGGCGCCGAAGGGCTCGTCGAGGAGCAGCACCTGCGGCTCCACCGCCAGCGCCCGCGCCAGCGCCATCCGCTGCCGCTGCCCGCCGGAGAGCTGGGAGGGGTAGCGGTCGGCCAGGCCCTCGAGCTGGACCAGGCTCAGCAGCTCGTGCACCCGGGAGGAGATCCGTTGCTTGTCCCACTTGCGGATCTTCAGCCCGAAGCCGACGTTCTGGTAGACGGTCATGTGCTTGAAGGCGGCGTAGTGCTGGAACACGAAACCGACTTCGCGCTTTTGGGTCGGCTTCTTGGAGACGTCTTCGCCGTGGATCAGGACCCGGCCCGAGTCGAGCGTCTCCAGCCCGGCGATCGCCCGCAGCAGCGTCGACTTGCCCGAGCCGCTGGGCCCGAGCAGGGCGGTGAGGGACCCGTCGGGGACCTCGATCGATACGTCTCGCAGCGCCTGAAAGTCACCGAAGCGCTTGTTGGCTCCCTCGACTGAGATTCCCATCAGGCGTCCTCCTTTCGTTTCAGCAGGTTCATCGCCAGCAACGTGGCCAGGGCCAACACCGCCAGCAGGACGGAGGCGCCAAAAGCGCCGGGGAGGTTGAAGTTCTGGTACTGCTTCTCGACGAACAGCGGCAGGGTCTGGGTCTGGCCGGAGATCGAGCCGGAGACGACCGAGACGGCGCCGAACTCGCCGAGCACGCGGGCGGTGGTGAGGACGACTCCGTAGGCGACGCCCCAGCGGATCGCCGGCAGGGTCACCCGCCAGAAGGTCTGCCAGGCGTTGGCACCGAGGGTCGAGGCCGCCTGCTCCTGCTCGGTCCCGATCTCCTGCAGCACCGGCACCGTCTCCCGCACCACGAACGGCAGCGAGACGAAGATGCTCGCCAGCACCATTCCCGGCACCGAGAAGAGGACCTTGATCCCGGCTTCGGCCAGCGCCGGTTCGAACCAGCCGGTGGCGCCGTAGAGGAGGAAGAGGGAGAGCCCGATCACGACCGGGGAGATCGCGAACGGGAGGTTGATCACGGCGTCGACGATCGAGTTGCCCCACCAGCGGTGGCGGACCAGGAGCAGCGCGCAGCCGACCCCGAAGACGGTGTTCAGCGGCACCGCGATCGCCACCATCAGCAGGGTCAGCTTCAGCGCGTGCAGGCCGTCGGGCGAGGTGATCGCGTCGAGCGGGGGCGCGATCCCGTCTTCGAAGGTCTTGTAGAAGATCAGCACCAGCGGCAGCAGCAGCAGGAGCCCGACATAGCCGAGCCCGAGCACGCGCAGCCCCCAGCGGCTGGCGGGGTTGGCGCTCATGAGCCCGTGCCTCCCCCGGGATCGGCGGCGACGGTCGGGATGAATTTGTCGGGGGCGCGGTCGTGGCGGACCGCCCAGCGCTGGATCAGGGTGACCAGTACCAGGCAGAGCACCGAGGCCCCCAGCAGGACTACGGAGACCGCGGCGGCGCCGGTGTCGTTGCCGGACTCGATCTGGGTGCGGATGTAGACCGAGGAGACCATCGTGTCGGGGAGGCCGCCGGCGAAGAGCAGGACCGAGCCGAACTCGCCGAGGGCGCGGGCGAAGGCAAGCGCGACGCCGGCGCCCAGTCCCGGCAGCAGGTTGGGAAAGATGATCCGGCGGAAGATCGTGAAGCCGCCGGCGCCGAGCGAGGCCGCCGCCTCCTCCATCTCCCGGTCCATCTCCATCAGCAGCGGCTGCACCGCACGGACGACGAAGGGGAGGGTGACGAAGCAGAGGGCGACGACGACGGCGGCCTGGGTGGCGGCGATGTCGAGGCCGACGGGGCTCCTCGCGCCCCAGAGCTCGAGCAGGATCAGGCTGGCGACGATCGTCGGCAGCGCGAAGGGGAGGTCGATCACCGCGTTGATCGCGGCCTTGCCGGGGAACCTGTCGCGGACCAGGAGCCAGGCGAGGATCGTCCCGAAGACACCGTTGATGAGGACGACCACGAAGGAGGCGCCGATGGTCAGCTTCAGCGAGCGGACCGCCTGCGGGGACGTCACCTGGTCCCAAAAGGTGCCGAGGCCCTGAGCCAGCGACTGGTCGGCGAGGGCGGCCAGCGGCAGCAGCACGATCAGGCTCAGGTAGAGCACGACCATGCCGCGGCCGAGGCCGGCGCCGAGCCCGGGCAGGCGCAGGCCTGCCCGGGAGGCGCGAGTGGGGGTGAAGGTGCCGGCCTCCATCGTTCAGCTCAGCCCGAGGTCGAGACCCCGAGTTCAGCCTCGATCTTCGCCACCGAGCCGGTTTCGTCATCGAAGAATTCGTCGTTGACCTGGCCCCAGCCACCGAACTGGCTGATCTTGAAGAGATCGGCCGGGGTGGGGAACTGCTTCGGGTCGACGAGCTTCGGGTTGACCGGGCGGTAGCCGTTTTCGGCCCAGATTTCCTGGCCCTGGTCGGACCAGATGAACTTGAGGAAATCTTCCGCCGCCGGCTCCGGCGCGTCCTTGGTGACCGCGACCGGGGTTTCGATCAGGATCGTCGATGGCGGGATCACGTATTCGACGTCTTCGCCTTCGTTGACGGCCTTGATTGCCTCGTTCTCGTAGCCGAGCAGGACGTCCCCCTGGCCCTGGGTGAAGGCCGAGAGCGCGTCACGGGCGCTACCGGGCTGCGCGACCGCCTTTTCGAGCAGCGCCTTGACCGCGGCCAGCGCCTGCTCGGGGGACTTGCCGGCGTTGAGCTGCGAGCCGTAGACGGCCATGATGTTCCAGCGCGCGGCGCCGGAGCTGAACGGGTTCGGGGTGACGACCTCGACGTCCTTCTTGAGGATGTCGTCGAAGGACTTGATCCCCTCCGGGTTGCCCTTGCGGACGGTGATCACGACCACCGAGTCCTGGGCGATGCCGCCGTAGGGCTGTTTGTCCCAACCTTTGGCGACGATTTCCCCTTCTTCCACCAGCCGTTCCATGTCGCCGGCCTGGGCGAAGTGGACAACAGATGCGGGCTGGCCCGCGGCGACGGCGCGGCTCTGGTCACCGGAGGCTCCGAAGGAGTTGCTGAAGCTGACGTCCTTGCCCTGCGAGGTTTGCTCGAAGGCGGGCTCGAGGGTTTCGGCGTAGACCGATTCCGGGGTGGAGTAGCCGACCACGTCGAGCTTGGCGCCTCCCGAGCTGTCCGGGCCAGCTCCGGTCGCGTTGTCATCGCTGCCGCCGCAACCGGCGACAAGCACTGCGAGCAGGAGGGCGATCAGGGCCGGAAGTCCGACCTTCACGCCTCGCCGCCGGGTGTTGCGAGCGTTACGCATCTATGTTCCTTTCTTTGTTGACTGACTTACTGCGGAATGAAGCGAGGCGGCAGACTACCATAATCCTGATCAGGAAAGTAGGGAAATCAAGAAAGTCGGGAATAGCGAGCCCGGTTAGAGTTGGCGCGTGGAGGCAGTGCGGACGCCGGAGGAGCGACTGCAGGGGTTGCCGGGATACCCCTGGGACTCGCGCTACCGCGAGGTCGACGGGCTGCGGCTGGCGCACCTCGACGAGGGAGAAGGGGAGCCGGTCGTCTTCTTCCACGGCGAGCCGACCTGGTCTTACCTCTGGCGCAAGGTGATCCCGCCCGTCCGCGACGCCGGCTACCGCTGCATCGCCCCCGACTACGCCGGCTTCGGCCGCTCCGACAAGCCAACCGACCTCGGTTGGTACACCTACGACCGCCACGTGGCGCTGATGACGGCGCTGCTGGAGGAACTCGACCTGCGCGGGGCGACCGTCGTCGTCCACGACTGGGGCGGGCCGATCGGGCTGCGGGTGGCGGTCGAGAACCCCGACCGGGTGTCCCGCATCGTGATCATGGAGACCGGCCCCTTCACCGGCCATCAGAAGATGAGCGACGCCTGGTTCGCCTTCCGCGACTTCGTCGAGAAGACCGAGGACGTGCCGGTCGGCTTCCTCGTCAAAGGCGGCTGCAAGCACGACCCGGGCGAGGAGGTGGTCGCCGCCTACGACGCGCCGTATCCCGACCCGGCGAGCAAGGCCGGCGCCCGCGCCTTCCCGCTGATCCTGCCGACCACGCCTGAGGCGGTCGGCGCCGCCGAGGGCAAACGGGTCGCCGACGCGCTGCGCGGGGACGAGCGGCCGGCGCTGGTGCTCTGGGCCGACTCGGACCCGATCCTGCCGTTCTCGGTCGGCGAGCGGGTCTCCAGCGAGCTCAACTTCCCGCCGCCGCGGCCGATCAAGGACGCCTCCCACTTCCTCCAGGAGGACGCGGGAGAGGAAATCGGCGCCGTGATCGCCGACTGGCTCGGCTAGCGCCTTCCGTTCACCAGCTCGATCAGGTCCGCGTGGGTATGCCCGTGGAGCAGCCGCACTCGCCGCGGTGGCGCCTCGTCCTCGAGCCAGGTGACCGTCCCGGGCCAGTAGGAGTTGGGTGGGGTCCCGGGTTGGTGGAAGGCCGAGGAGAAGACCCAGCTACCGGTGTTGTGGAGCCGGCCTCCGCCGGGCAGCTCCCAGTCGCCTTCCCCGGGCAGCGGGCCGCCGCGGTGGGTGTGGCCGGTGATCACGCTGGCGCCGCCGAGGCCGAGGCGGGTCGCCAGCTCGAGGCCGGCGGCGACGCCGCTGCGTGAGATTGCCTCGACCGAGACGTCCGGTTCGAACTCGGAGTGCAGGAGCCGGTTGAGGCCGGCGATCCCGGGCGGGAAGGCGGCCTTGCCGGCGCGGGCGCGGAGGCTCAGCTCCTCCGCTTCCCCGGAGAGGATCTCCCACCAGCGCTCGAAGCGGTTGCCGCCGCGTCGCCGCGGCAGCCGCAGCGCCTGCGCCAGGCCGAAGGCGAAGCCGTAGATCGGGCGCAGCACCCGCTCGTAGTCGCGGGGAACGGCGTTGAGGGGGACCGGCCGCGAGAGGCGGATCATCGTTGCGGTGGCGATGCACTCGGCCCGCGGCAGGCGCAGGTGCGCGTCCATGTAGTGGCCGTGGGTCGCGTAGACGTCCTCGCGCAGCCAGACCCCCGGGTAGGCGACACGCAGCCGCGCCGGGCCGAGCCAGCTATCGAGCATCGCGGCCGGCCCGGAGGTGGGGGAGTGGAGCTGCTCGAGCCCGAGCTCCTCGCCGGCGATCGAGAGCTCGTCGAGCAGCGGCTCGGCGAGGCGGTGGTCGTGGTTGCCGGGGACCAGCAGCACCTCGACGTCCCCCAGCGCCGCTCCCAGCTCCTCGAAGAAGGGGCGCGCCCGCTCCAGCGACTGCCCCAGCGGCAGCGTCCGCAGCTCGACCGCGTCGCCGAGCAGGACGAGGCGGTCGGCGCCGGCGATCTCCTCGAAGAGGATCCGCCGCACCGCTGGGTCGCGGAGGACGTCCTCGTCGCTGGCGACGCCGAGGTGGAGGTCGGAGACGATCGCCGTCCGCATCGCGCGAGTATGACGTTTGGCTGTGCAGCCAGGATGGGTACGATCCCCGGATGCATCGCTTCGGTGAGGAACGCCTTGCGCCCGTCAATGGGATCGAGCTCTGCTACCAGGAGATGGGCGACCCGCAGGGGGAGCCGCTGCTGCTGGTGATGGGGCTGGCGACGCAGATGCTCGCCTGGGACGAGGAGTTCTGCGCGATGCTGGTCGAGCGCGGCTTCCGCGTCGTCCGCTTCGACAACCGCGACATCGGTCGCTCGTCCCGGATCGATCGGGCCGGCGTCCCCGGCAAGCTCGACATGCTCCTCGGCCGCCGCGCCACCGCGCCCTACCTGCTGCGCGACATGGCGGCCGACGCCTTCGGCCTGATGGACCACCTCGGCATCGACTCGGCCCACCTGGTCGGCGCCTCGATGGGCGGGATGATCGTCCAGACGGCGGCGATCGACCAGCCCCGCCGCGTCCGCTCCCTGGTCTCGATCATGTCGACGACCGGCAGCCACCGCGTCGGCCATCCGAGCTACCGCACCTTCGGGCTCCTCCTCGGCCGCCCGCCGCGCGAGCGCGAGGCGGCGATCGAGCGCGTCGTCAAGACCTTCCGCACGATCGGCTCCCCGGGCTATCCCTTCGAAGAGGAGCGGATCCGCGAGCTCGCCGGCCGCTCCTTCGACCGCGGCCACAGCGAGGCCGGCATCGCCCGCCAGCTGCACGCGATCACCGCTTCCGGCGACCGCACCAAGGCCCTGGGCCGCCTCGAGCTGCCGGCGACGGTGATCCACGGCAAGAGCGACATCCTCGTCAAACCGTCGGGCGGCCGCGCCACCGCGGCGGCGATCCCGGGCGCCCGCCTGCGGATGGTCGAGGGCATGGGCCACGACCTGCCCCGGGCGCTGTGGCCGAGCTTCGCCAAGGACATCGCCGCCACCGCGGCGCGGGCGCCGCAGGCGGCGCCCGCGATCGCCAGTTGATGCGGCTGAGAGGAGTCGAACCTCCACGGGCTCTCGCCCACACGGACCTGAACCGTGCGCGTCTACCAGTTCCGCCACAGCCGCGGGAGCAGGCAATTTACCGGTTGGCGCCCCCCGCCCGCGCCCGCCCCTGACGGCACCTCCCCGAACCGGCTCGCTAAACTGCCCCAATCCTCGCCGCTATCGTCTAGGGGACTAGGACGCCGGATTCTCAGTCCGGAAACCGGGGTTCGAATCCCCGTAGCGGTACCTCACGAAAGCCCCGCAAATGCGGGGTTTTTTCGTTCTCAAAGCGGTTTCGCCGCCAAAGCGTGTCCCGAAATGTGTCCCGAAGTCGTGCTAGAAACTTGGGACACGATGCAGCGGCAGGCGACCAGAGCGATCAGCGGGCACGTCTTCAAGGTCGAGCGGAAGCGCGGCGCGCAGTGGTACGCGAAGTACCGACTGCCGGACGGCCGCCAGGTCCAGCGGCGCATCGGCCCTCACTGGGCTGAGCGCAAGACCGAGCCCGCCGCCGGCTACTACACGAAGACCACGGCGCGGGCGTGGCTGGACGAAACCCTCGCCAAGGCGCGACGCGGGGAGCTCCCAGGGATGGTGCGCACCGGGACCACCTTCGCCGTCGCCTGCGATGACTGGCTCGACTACAAGCGCGACCGGAAGATCAAGCTTTCGACGCAGATCGACTACGAGCACATGGTCGACCGGATGAAGAAGGTCTTCGGCGAGAAGTTCGGCGACAAGGTCCGACTGGAGGAGGTGACGCCGGAGATGGTCGAAGGCTTCCGCGATGCCCTGGTCGCCGAAGACCTCTCGGACCGGACCGTCAACAAGTACCTGACCGTGCTGCACGGCCTCTTCGTCTGGGCGCAGCGCCGCTACAAGCTGCCAGCGAACCCGGTCGCGAACGTCGAGCGCCGCCCACACGCGAAGCGCGGCAACATCGACGTCTTCTCCCGCGAGGAGGTCCTAGCCCTTGTTCGAGCAGCTGCTTCGGAGCAGGACGGCACGATCTACCTGACGGCGGCCTTCACCGGCCTGCGCCTGGGGGAGCTGCTCGCCCTGCGCTGGCGCGACGTTGATTTCGCCAGCTGCGCAGTCCATGTTCGCCAGAGCTTCACGAACGGCCGGGTCGACACGCCCAAGAGCGGTCAGGAGCGCACGGTTCCAATGGCCGATGAGGTGGCGGAGGCGCTGTCCAGGCTTGGACAGCGAGAGGAGCATCGAGGCGATGACGATCTCGTCTTTTGCGGGCCCGCTGGTGGCCACCTCGCGGGACATCGTCTGCGCGACCGCTACAAGGCCGCGATCAAAAAGGCGGGCCTCCGCGATCTGCGTTTCCACGATCTCCGCCACACGTTTGGTTCCCATGCGATCCGCACCGCTGACTCTCGCGAGGTAATGGAGTGGATGGGACACCAGGACTTGGCGACCACCCAGCGTTACCTCCAGTTCAAGCCGAGGCAAGACGCAGCCCGCCGAATCTCTGCAGCGTTTCGGCAGGGCTCTGCGACCGAATCAGCCGACGTTACCCACTAGAGCGGGCGAGCTGGGCTTATCCGAGACTGCTCAGAATTGAGGCGGTCATCGACAGCACGATCCCGGCTCCAATCGCAATTACGCCGATCACCCTTTGTTTGATGTTCTCGCCAAGAAGCTCGCGGAGTACATCGCGCAACTCCTTGTCACCCTTATCAATCTCCTCAAGCAGTTGACCAGTCCTGTTGTCGAGTGCTTCTTCGTTGTCTCGAACCAGCTGGTTGTGGCCGGTGACCAAAGAGGCGATCATCCCGGCGATGTGGCGATCCTTCACCCCAGATTGCAAAGAGGCGACGCTTGCTGGTCTCATGCTGATAGCCGAGGCACCTACTCGACGGGGCGGCGGGCGGCGCTCGGGTTTCCAGCTGCGTTGCGTGTCGAGCAGTGAACGGGCGCGGTCACGATCGCCTTGTATCTGCCAGACAACTAACCCAAGGCCGAACAACTCCGAAGAGGCTCCGAGAACCGCGAAGATTACTGCCCACGTATTGAGGCACCACATGACGAGATCGTCGAGGCAGGGACGGACGGAACCCACAGGCACCGAGCAACCGGCACGACCTCGCCAGCGGCGCCGCCGTCCATTCGCCCGGCGGCCGATAGTCGTGGGTGAACGGGTCGTCTCCTAACACTTCTTGATGGTGCTTCGGCACCGGACAAACCACCACCCGAACCCGATCAAAAGGAGGCGACAGATGATGGCTCGATTTCGACGATGCTCCTTGCCCTGCTCGCACATATCGGATTCGTGGTGGCTGTCCTCACGGGTCTCGTAGCGCTGCTGCGCGGCCTCCTCGGACTCGAGCGCGAACTTGAAGAACGCCGCGAGCGGCGGCGGCGGAACCCGTGAATCGGCGACCGGAGGCATCCGACCCGCGGTTCACGATGTGGAGTTCACTCAAGGCAACTCCCGGCGTTCGAACGCCGAGGAAGGAAACCGTGACTCAATCAGACGCATCAGACGCAGCCAATCAGATGGCCGACGCCTACGCTCGGACGGGCAATACCGACGACCACAGTCGGGTCCACCAGACCGCCTTCAACGGCGCATTCGAATTCATCCCTGACGACGTGCCCTGGGCCGTGGTCGAGGGTGAGGACGGACCGCCCAAGCTCGTCGCGCTGGACGGCAACAAGCTCTACACGATGACGGTCGGCGACGTGGGGGAAGACTCCCTGTCGGGCACCGCGACGTGCCGCCTAATCCAGATCGACACCAGCGAGGCGACGGTCGAATTCACCAGCAAGTTCTCCGGCCACCGCGGCCCGAACCCGATGAGTCGCGAGACGATTTGGACGTTCGACCTTGGCCGGGAGAGCCTGAAGTTCTCAACCAAATTTTCGGAAGGCCAGTCTCGGGCGAGGCCAGATGAGCGCCTTGCCCACGGGCTTGCAGAGGCGATTGGCTGGACTGGCCTCCCCGACTTACCCAGTCAGTAATGTGGGTTAGTGGGTGACGCATTGTCAAGTACCATCGCGCCGGGATGGGGATCTTCTCTCACAAGGTCGCGGCGGCGGCGGTCTCCTTCGCGGGCATTCTCGACTACGCCGAATCGGGCGAGGAAGAGCGGACGATCTCGGCCCGCGTCGAGGTCGAGCAGCGCGACCGGCTCGGAGGGAAGGAACCTCTGCCGATGTTCGGCCCGCTGGGCGCGGCTCGGCTGCTGAGCATGATGCGCCGCGAACCCCACTACGTGATCCCATTCATGGGGCTGGTGGAGGCGGTCGCCGAAGCGCTTACCGATGACGATCTGGACACCTCCACGTTCGCGAGCAGGGCCACTGTTCTCACCGACCCCGGCCTCCTGGCCGTTGGCGCGGAGGCGTCCTTGGCGGCGGGCGGGTCGTGGGCCGAGGACGGCATCAGGACCGCCGAGTTGAACAGCTCCATCCCGGTTGTCGTGGCCTCCCTCCCCGGCCCGGTCGAACGCACGACCACCCTCCAGCTACACGAAGCCCGGAACGGGATGGGGTCGGTGAGGTTCAAGTTCCCCACGAAGTCAGCCAACGCTTTGACCACCGTGGGTGCCTGGGCCGCCACTGTGGACTGCCTCGTCAGAAGCGGCAGCCGCGAGGAGATAGCCCTGCCCATCGGAGCGGGCCTCAATGCGCTCACCAAGATCTGGGAGAGCCTGGGCTACCCCTCGGGAGTCTCGCTCAGCGAAGGCACGGAAATCGAGGCGTTGCTGACGGACGTCACCGCCCGCCACACGCCCGACTGACACAAGGCTAGCTCTCGGCCTGGGCAGCAAGACGAGAGACCGATAGTTCTAGTGCAGCGGCGATGGCCTCCAGCGTTTCCCAGGTCGGGTTGGCCTGACCCCGTTCGATTTTCGACAGGTGCCCGACCGTGATCCCTGCCTTGTACGCGAGAGCTTCTTGCGTTTCGTCCCGTTCGTCTCGGAAGTGTCGAACCGCTTTCCCGAGGGCAGCGCGGCTGTCTCGTCTAGTCATTCAGCAGACGTTCCCAAAGACGGGTCTCACAGGCCAGAACTCATAAGACTTGTTCTTTAGGATTAGTTACGCTACGGTGGCGCTCCATACAAAAAGTGCCCCCGCGCTGCTGTCACAGCCGGGGGCGTGGCACAAGGAGCGTGAACTCCCTATGCAAGACAAGCCTAGTGGCGCCGGCCATGAACGCGCCACGCCCACCGCCGAGCAGGACGACCGCGACCAGGCGGCGGTCCTGCGAGAGATCCTTTCCATCTATCCCGAGCCGGTCACGCTCGCGGAGCTGATCCGCGAGCAGACGATCGCCTCCGCCGACTTCGCCGAGCGCGACCGGATCGAGCGGGCCGTCCGCGACTTGACCGCAACCGGCCTCATTCACCGCCGCGACGACGACCTCGTGATGCCGACGCGGCCGGCGGTCCGGCTCTACGCCCTTCTGGAGTCCTGATGGACGGGCGGAGGGTGGACCGCGAGGCCGCCGAGCGGCTGGGGAGGAACCTGTGGATGGCCCGCCGCCGCGCCGGCTTCTCCCAGGAAGCCCTCGGCGCTCTGTGCTCGCTCCACCGCACCGAGATCGGCCTGGTCGAGAAGGGCCGGCGGCTCCCGCGCGTGGACACGCTGATGAAGCTCTGCGCGGCGCTCGACGTGCGGGTGGAGAGGCTGGTCGAGGGAATCGAGTGGCTGCCCCCCGGCCCGAGTGCCGGCGGCAGCTTCGCCGTGCAGAGGCGCGGGTGATCGCGGTGGCCGACAGAAGGAACGAGGAGCCGACCGAGCTGCTGCTGAGGGCTCTGCAGCATCCGCTCCGCAGGGGGCTGCTGCGCCACTATGTCGAAGCGGACAAGCCGCTCCGCGCGGCGGAGCTGGCTGAGCTAACCGGGCATCCGCTCTCCAGCATCAGCCACCACGTCCGCGAGCTGGAGCGCTGCCAGGTGATCCAGTTCGTTGGGGAGGAGGGGCGATGTGGCTCCGTGGCGGACCTCTATGAGGCGATGTGGTGGGTCAGGCTGACGCCCTGGGCGATGCTGCTCCTCGGGCTGGACCCCGAGGAGCAGCGCGCCTGCCTTGACCGCCACATCGCCGAGCGGCGCGAAGACAAGGAGTTCATGGATCGGCTCAAGCGGCGCGGGGAGGAAAACCGCCCGCTCCTAGAACGACTCCGACAAAGTGAAGAAGAAGAGACTCAGAAGACGAAACCCAAAGACGAAGAGAAGCACCAGGGCACTAGCCAAGATCCGAGCTAGAGGCCAAGGACCAGATGCCAGGCTCAGGAGCCCAGAACAAGGCTCCTTAGCCCAGGCATTCAGCCGAACAGCAGAAGCCATACGCACTATCACCGCCCCGGTGAGGGCGCCGCGCCGCCAGAGCCCTGGACGCGGCCAGGATCAGCCGAAATAGGCCGCTGCGGGAGCGGGGAAATTCCGATGCATTAGCCCCCTTCCCCGGACAACCGGGGCATGGACCCCCTCGCCCCCGGAGCCCGGCGCTGATGCTCTCGATCGGAAAGCTTGGGCGCGGCCAGGAGCGCTACTACCTGGGCAAGGTCGCCGAAGGCGCCGAGGACTACTACTCCGGCCAGGGCGAGGCCGACGGCTACTGGCTCGGCGACGCCGCCGAGGACCTCCGGCTGCAGGGCAAGGTCGACCCCGATCAGCTGATCGCGATGCTGAGCGGCGAGGACCCGGCCACCGGCGAGCCGCTGGGCCTGCGGGCGATTCACGGCAGCGGCCCGGTGCCCGGCTTCGACCTCACCTTCTCGGCGCCGAAGTCGGTCTCGCTGACCTGGGCGCTGGCGGGCGAAGGCGCCGGCGCCGAGGTAGCAGCCGCCCACGCCGCCTCGGTTAACGCCGCCCTCACCTACATGCAGCAGAACGCCTGCTGGACCCGCCGCGGCCGCGGCGGCCACGAATTCCTCGGGGGCTCGGGCTTCCTCGCCGCCGCCTACCTCCATCGCTCCTCGCGCTCGGGCGACCCCCAGCTCCACACCCACGTCCTCATCGCCAACGCCACCCAGGGTCCCGACGGGCGCTGGACCCGTCTCTACCACCCGGCGATCTACGAGCACGCGAAGACCGCCGGCTACGTCTACGAGGCCCACCTGCGCGACGAGCTGACCCGGCGCCTCGGGGTCCGCTGGGCCGAGGTCCGAAACGGGATCGCCGAGATCGAGGGCTTCGATCCCGACCACCTGCGCCACTTCTCCAAACGCCGGGCGGAGATCCTCGAGGCCGTCGGCCCCGATGCCTCCGCCGAGGAAATGCAGATCGCCACGCTCGCGACCCGGGCCGCCAAGGACGGCGGGGCCGAAGCGACCGAGACCCTGCGCGAGCGCTGGCGCTCAG
Source organism: Solirubrobacterales bacterium (assembly GCA_035693065.1). Lineage (GTDB taxonomy): Bacteria > Actinomycetota > Thermoleophilia > Solirubrobacterales > 70-9 > VAYN01. Next base: position 17,605 of record DASSHE010000035.1, on the reverse strand, counting down.
AAGCCGAGGAGATCGGGCTGAGTCGCGAGCTGGTGCGCGAGAGCTTCGACGCCGAGGCGAGGGCGGCCGAGTCGATCGAGGCCGCCGACCTCGCGGCCGAGCTGACCGCCCACGCCTCCCACTTCGACCGCCGCGAGGTGATCCAGGCGGTCGCGAGCTGCCTGCCGGCCGGAGCCCCCGGCGCCGAGGTCGTCCAGATGGCCGATTCCTACCTCGCCACTGCCGACGTCATCCAGCTCTCCGAGTCCCCCAGATCCACCCGCTACACCACCCGCGAGATCTGGGACCTGGAGCAAAAGGCGCTTGACCAGGCCCGGGAGCTGGCAGCCGCCCGCAACCGCCCGGCGACCACCGCCCAGGGCATCGAGATCATCCTCTCCCACCGCGGGCCGATGAAGCCCGACCAGCGGGCGATGGTGCACCGGCTCCTCGGCGAGCCCGAGGGGCTCGTGGTCGTGATCGGCGAGGCCGGGACCGGCAAGAGCTTCGCGCTGGGGGTGGCGGCGCGGGGGTGGTCTGGTCGCGAGATCCCGAAAGTCGCGGCGCCGACCTGGAGGGCGGCGAACGTGCTGCGCTCCGAGGGCATGGCCCAGGCGACCACGGTCGCCTCGATGCTGGGCGAGCTTGACCGCAAGGAGCGCAGCGGGGAGCCCGCGCTGCGCTCTTACTCGACGGTCGTGATCGACGAGGCCGCGATGGTCGACTCGCGAGACCTCGCCCGGGTGATCGACCACGTCCACCGCGCCGAGGCCAAGCTGGTCCTGATCGGCGACCCCGAGCAGCTCGGCGAGGTCGGCGCGGGCGGACTCTTCGCGATGGTCGCGGGGGAGGTCGAGCCGGTGCGCCTTTCAGAAGTGATCCGCCACGAGCACGACCTCGACCGCGACGCGGCGGGCCTGATCCGCTCCGGCGAGGGCGCCGAGGCGCTTGAGCTCTACCGCTCCGCCGAGCGTGTCGTCGTCGGCGAGGACGCCGCCGCCAAGCGCGAGGCGATGGTGGGCGACTGGCTTAAGGCAGACCGCGAAGGCGCCAACGCGCTGATGATCGCCCGCACCAACCGCGAGGTCGCCGAGCTGAACGCCAGGGCGCGCGAGCACCTGAAGGCCGAAGGCAGGCTGCGCTCGGCCGAGATCGAGGTGGGCGGGCAGCGCTTCGCCGAGGGCGACGTCGTCATCACCCGGATCAACGACCGCGCCGCCGAGGTCCACAACCGCGAACGCTGGCGAGTGGAGAGCGTGGAGGTGGAGACCGGCCGGCTGCGGCTGGCCGGGATCGACACCGGCAGGCAGGTAGGTGTCGATCCCGGCTACCTGGAGCGCACCAGGGAGCGCGACGGGGGACCGGCCCTGGAACACGCCTACGCGGCGACGATCTATCAGGCCCAGGGCACCACGGTCGACCGCGCCTTCGTCGCCGCCGACGCGGGGATGGACAAGCAGCAGCTCTACGTCGCCGCTTCGCGCTCGCGCGAAGAGACCCACTTCTACCTAACCCGCGAAGTCGAGATGGAGCGCGCCGAGTTCGCGCCGGGCTCGCCGATTCAAGGAGACGGCCTCGAGCACATCGCCAAGGCCGCCGAGCGCGACGGCCGCCAGGCCGCCGCCCACGAGGAGGCGCTCCGCTCCGAGCTCGCAAAGCTCTCCAGCGAGCGGCTGGTCGCGCGCATCCACGAACTGCGCTCCGAGGCCGGCGCCGAGCGCAGCGCCTCGGAGCGCAGCGAGCGCCTCGCCAGGGAGATCGACCGCGCCCGGGAGGAGCTGGCGAGGATCCGCGCCGAGCGCGAAGCGCTGCCCGAGCCCCCGCGCGGGTTCGCTCGAAAGCAAGAGCGCGAGGCCCTCGCCCGCGAAGAGGCCCACCTCGCGGGCGCCGAGCGGACCTGGGAGCGGCACCTGGAGAAGCTCCGCGAGGAGCAGTCAAGGACGCGCGAGCCCGAGCACCGGGTGCGGGCCGAAGTCGCGGTGGCCGAGGCGATCCTCGCCCGCCGCGAAGCCGCCGCGCGCACCGCGGCCCGCGCCCTCACCCCCGACTACATCACCAACGAGCTGGGCCGGCGTCCGAGCGACGGCTCCAGGCAGGCCGCCTGGGACAGAGCGGTGCGGGAGATCGAGCGCTACCGGACCCGGAACGCCGTCCGAGACCGCGACGACGCCCTCGGTCCCGAGCCGAAGAACCGGGCCGCCCAGGCCGAACGGCGCCGAGCGGCCGAGGCGATCCGTCGGGCGCAGCGCCTGCTGCGCCTTGAGCAGACCCGGAAGATGGAGCGGACGATCGAGCTGGGGCGGGGGATCGGCAGGTGAGCGCGCTTCCGATGCATGGGGAGGAGGGGGGTCCGGGCTTGAGCCCCCTGGTCGAGCCCCTGCTCAACGCTGACGAAGCGGCGAAGCTACTGCACGTCCCGAGGAGCACGTTGTACGAGCTGGTGAGGTCCCGCCACCTCCCTCACGTTCGTGTGGGCAGGACCCTGCGGTTTACTCGTTCGGATCTCGCACGCTGGGTTCGGGCAAATACCTTCACGTAGAGCTTGGTGGATTTGTTGCCCGGGGGTATCTCCACTCGATTGTATCTGCGCAATTGTGTTTACACTACGGGTAGATGCTGGCGGGGAACGAGCGGAGTTCTCGGATTGGGCAGGCGATCCGAGAGGTCGCATCAGGGGCTGAGCCCAAGGTGGCGGCGAAAAGGCTTCTCGAGGCTCTCGCCGGAGATGGTGAGATTGCGCGAGCGAGTATCTACTTTTTGGATCTGAGCGAGGCCCGGTTCGAGTTGTTCGTCCATCACGGCAAGGAGCCGGAGCAGAGCTCAATCTCACTTGCAGCGGCCGGCGTTTCGCACGCGAGCCTGACTCCCTCCGTTATTGGCCGCCAGGCGAACGGTCCGTTGGGGCAGGATTGGCTTCCTATCGTCAGGAAAGACACGATGATTGGGCTGCTGAACATCAGTTCAGACGAAGTTGGTTTCGACAAGGCGTTCGACGCGCCGGTAGACATCCTCTCCGCAGTATTCGCGTGGCTGTACGAGCAGCACTTTGCTTGGCGCCTGCTGGGCGAATTGCAGAAACCAATCCCCTATGAAGGCGACGAGGGTTGGTTTCTCGCAGACCTCCTGAATGTGATCCGGCTTTCTTCCGGGATGGCGTACGCGGCGGTGCGGGAGCACACCGCCGACGATACCCTTCGCTGCCTTGCGGTCCGAGGCTTTGAAGAAGAGGCCGTTGAAAGTGCCCCAAGCGAGAAGCTCACCTTCAGGAACATCAGAGAGAAGTACCCTGCGTTTGCGGAGGCAATCGAGACAGGCGAAGTCATCCCCGAGTTGGACATGCGCCTTCCGCGCAACCAGTTCCTGCAGGACCATCCGGCTCTCAAGGACGTACAGAGCTACATCGTCGCCCCCATCAAGGTGGGTAGTGAAACGCTCGGTACGCTCAGCCTGGCGACGAAGGCGAAGTACCCGTTCACGCCGTTCGAGCTGCAGGGCTTCGAGAGTATCGCCAACGGCGTCGGCATCGCGATTACGAACTTCAGGAACCATCACGAGATGGTGGAGCGGTTCGGCGACGTCGCCGTCGCTGTCAGCGCGATTGAGATCGCTACTGCTGTCCGCCACGCGACGGCCAGCATCCTCGAACGCAGCTGGTTCTGGCTGGGGAAAGTAAAGGAAGAGCTTGGCAAACCGAGCCCCGATCCAGGGAAGGAGCTCGGTGAACTCGAAACCGAGCTGCAGCTTCTATCGGAGCAGTTGCAGAAGTTCAAAGTCGCAACCGAGCGACCGGAACGGGAGCTCGAACCGGTCCTTCTTAAGGAGCGCTGGGAATACGCGGAAGACGCCCTTGCCGGCCGCATCGCGAACCTGGGAATTGAGACGAGGTACGAAGGCCAAGAGCTGGAAATCATCGGCTATGGGGATTGGATCGGGCACCTGTTCCTGAACCTGATGCTGAACAGCATGGATGCCTTCGAGCAGGTGAAAAGGAAAGGAGACCGGAAGATCCGGTTGCGCGTCGACCAAGCCGACGGCGCCGGCAACATCACCGCACTCTACTCCGATAACGCCACCGGAATTATCGGTACGAAACTGGTCGGTGGCCCGCCACGCCTTGAAGAAGTCCCGGTGAAACAACGCATCTTCGAGGCCCATGTGACCTCGAAGCGGGACCCGGAAGCCGGTTACAAGGCGAAGCCTGGCGCCGGGCTGGGGCTGTTTCTGGTTCGCAAGGTCATGGATGACCACGGCGGTTCCATCGATCTATTGGAGAGCCGCGAGGGGGCCCGGTTTCGTCTGCTTTTCCCACGTCAACTGATTGAAAATAAATCAAGGTGAGATAATTACTCCATGTCTCTAATGGTAGAAGTAAGGAAGCCCCGCGTGCTGGTCGTCGACGACGAAAACCGAAACCTGAGTATCCGTAAGCAGCAGCTGGAGGCAAAAAACCTGGAGGTTGTGGTCGCGGAGTCCGAGAGCGCGGCCATGCATCAGATCGAAGCTAGTCCCGAGATGGATGCCGTCCTCACCGACATTAACCTCGCTGACGAACCGGGAGACACCTCTGGTGTGAAGCTCGCGCGGAAGATCCAGGCGAGGTTCGGCGACATTCCTCTTTTCGCATATTCGGCAACGGTCGAAGAGCAAGAGCTGCGCGAAGAGGCGCGGGGCCTGTTCATGCGCAGCATTCCCAAGGGAATCAAGTTCGACGAGGAGCTCCGCGACCTGGCAGAAACCATCCGCGACGCTTCCCTCCAGCGCCGGCAGCGGCGTCGCGTCAGGTCTGACGAGCAGCTCGCCGACCTGGTTGTCCGCTACCCATTGGAGGCGATCGACGCCGCTGAGACTGTCCGCCGCTTGTTGCCCCACGCTCGCGACGCCGCCGACATCGAGGCGAGCCTAAAGGCGGCCGGCTACCACCTCGAGCTGATCCACTCTTCGATCTTCCAGCCTTCGGCTAACCCAGTCCTCGTCTGGGTGAAGGAACTGGACGAGGAGATCGAGGCTGAGGTCTACGGACAGCCGTCGCTCTACGCGCACGGCGAGAGCGGCGACGACGTCGTTGCGAAGCTGATCGAGCTGATGCGGCTGTTCGCCGAGGACATCCGTCACGACGACGGTGAGTACGCCGGGCCGGCACTCCACCTGCGTGAGTTCATCGAGCGCACGATCCTGGTCGCCCACGGCAACAACTAGCCATGCAGCTGACCACCCGCGAGGCCGAGAGGATCTTCAACAAGCTCGAAGTCGAAGCCATCAGGTCCACCCACCACGTGCGCGGCTTCGTCACCTACAACGGTGTGCGGCTGTTTCCCGTCCATTACTCCAACGGCCGCAAGGACATGCCTGGGCACGTCCCAAAGCGTTTCGCGAAGTCGCTCAACCTCGCGCTCGACGAGTTCGCGGAGCTAAAACGCTGCACGATGAGCCGGGAGAAATATTTTGGGATCCAGGCCGAGCGCGGCGTCATCTCGCTGGAGGCGGTAGAGGTCAGCGGTGAGCAACGTCCCTGACCCCGGACCCCCGGATCGGGACAGTCTCTTCGCCGAGGCCGTCGAAGGTCTGCTCAGGGGATTCCTACCGGACGAGGTCCTGGCCTCGGTCGACGGCAATCACCCGGCACCCACCTCGGCAACGTCGCCGGACGTCAATCAGTTCCAAGTCCAGGCCCTGCGCCAAGCCGGTCTCACCGCCGGCCAGGTCGAGGCGCGGATCGTCAAAGTCGAGGTCGACGGGCTGAGGCGCGATGTCGAGCGGCTCGAAAGGGAGTTGAAGACCCAGGCGGAAAGCAGCCTCTCCGAGACCAGGGTCTACGCCATTGTTTTCGGCTCTCTGGGTGCGCTGGTGGCGATGGTGGCCCTGCTGGGCTTCGTCACCGGGAGGTTCTGATGCATCCGTCGGATTCGGATGGTTGGGCGCGGGTAGCGGTTGCGATGAGCGCACTGGAGATCGCTGCGGCGGTCCGCCATGAGGTTGCCGGTGTCCTCGATCGCTGCGTCCACTGGATCATGCTCCTTCGTCAGTCCGAGCAGATGCGCGGGATGCCGGCGGAGGACGCGGTGCGGGAGGTGGAAACAGAGTTGCTTCTACTCGAACAGGGACTGCGGAAACTGAACGCGGCCTTCTCACTGTCTGCGAGGCCCGGCGATGGCTGACGAGCCGAAAACGAAACCACTCGTCCTCGTCGTCGAGGACGACGAGAGGCTCCTGGGGTTGCGCGCTCGTTCGCTCGAACAGAGGGGCCTCAAGGTTGTCGCCAGCAACACCGTCGATGAGGCTCTCTCGACCCTCAAGTCAAGACCGGAGCTGGATGCGGTTCTGCTTGACATCCGCCTCAGTACGGAGGAGCCGGGTGACAAGAGCGGTATCGCCCTCGGAAAGATGATCCGCGAGCGCTACCGGGACGTTCCAATCATCGCCTACTCCGCCTTCTTCGACGATGAGATTCGGGACGAGGTCCTTCCGGTCTTCGACCGCTACTACTCTAAGGGGTCGCGGCCGGTCGCCGAGCTCGAAGAGGCGCTGGAGGAGATCCGGAAGCTGGCCTTCGAGGCGCACCGGCGGCGCGAACGGTGAGCACCGTCGCCATTTCCGCTGGCGCTGCTCTCCTTGCCGCGACCGTTTCCACTCTCGGTGTCCTCTATGTAGGGCGCCGTGGCCGCTGGACGAGCCTACGGGTGGCCGAGTTCCAGAAGGAGCTGGCCGAGGTTGTGCAGCGGCGGCAGCTGTGCCTTACCCTCGGCGCTCGAGCCCTGCTCGTCGGAGAACGGGCAGCAGAGGTGAGGAGCGGCGCGGCCTCTTTCCAGCAACTCCCCGTCGCCGAGCGCCAAGAGGAGACGCGCCGCCGCATGGATCGCCTAGACCGGGCTTGCGACGGCTTCGTCGAAGGTTGGGTGAAGGTGGCGGGCTGGGAACTGGCGCCCGCCCGTCTCGGCCTTCTGGTCGACGAGCTCAGCAACGCGCTGGAGACCACCCGACTTCTCGTCGTTCTCGACGACCTCACCCAGCAGAGCCTCGCTCTGCGCGAAGTCGACCGAGTTGCGCGCCTGATTAACGGCCTTTGCCTTGAGATGGCGAAGAGCTTCGTCCTGCCGACGGCTGATCATTCTGGAGTCCAATGAAAGGACCAGAGCTGCTTGGCGGTGTCGTGGGTGATGCATTCGCGCCTGCGCGCGGTCGGGCCATTGGCCTCCCACTGCTAGACCGTGTCCCGAAATATGTCCCCGACTCCACCGAACTCCACCGACCTGGACTGATCTCCCTGGACGCCACAGGCACAAATCGGCCGCAAATGGCTTGCTAGAGCCAATTCTCAGTCCGGAAACCGGGGTTCGAATCCCCGTAGCGGTACTTCGCAATACCCCGCAAAGCGGGGTTTTCGTTTCTAGAGTCCTTTCGCCTTCGAAGTGGGTCCCGAAAGGGCCCTCGAGAGCGTGCCGGAGCCGGCGGCAGTGGTCCAAAACGGAGCATTGGCCCGCACGTATCCAACCTCGAGCTCCGGTACCAGGGCTCCGAGCCACTCGGCGCAGAGTTCCATCCCTGGCTCCTCAGAGACGGCGTGTCCAAGCACGATCATCGCTTTGGCCGCGCCGGATGCAGCTAAGTCGCGAACGTACTCAACCCCTTCCCACTCACGGCACTCGCCGACGATCAGGGCGTCCGCCGACGCCAGGTTGGCGGCCGCGCGGGCGAGAGAGCAGAAGCCCGGGCAGAGGGCGAGCTCGCTGATCTCCAATTTGGGGTCGCCGACCACTCGAATCGAGTGGATGGACATTCTCCGTTCGATGTTTTCGACCAGCGCCGCCAGCGAAATGGGAGGAAGTCGGTGAGTCGACTCCAGTCGAGAGGCCGTTTCTGAGCGATCGGAATGACTGGCGTCAACAAGATCCTGTCGGCCCAGCCCATACCTGTCCAGACCCAACGCGCGTCCAAGGCCAGTCCAGAACGGGTCGGGTCTACGGAGGTGCCAGTGGTCGTGGAGCCGGAAAACGACCAGTTGGTTCTCGAAGATGAGACTTCGCTTCGCCTCCGCAAGCCGGTCCCCGGGGATGACTTTGGCAGGATCCTCGTCCGTCCAGAAAAGGGGCTCGTGGGTGACGATTAGGTTCTTCCGGTCGGCTACGGCCCTCCGAAGAACCTCGAGCGTGGGCCAGACACTCACGGTGACTCCGTGAATCTCCGTCTCGGCGTCACCGGCTGCTATCCCGTCGCCAGAGTCCTCGTGCCACTCGACGCCGATTTCATTCTGGATTCTCTCGATGATCTCGTTCGCGGGGAGCGTGGTTTGCATCGCGGTGATCCTTGGATATCGCTAGCGGCCGTAGAACTGCTGAAGGAAGCTGACGAACGCTTGGGTGGTGCCGGTGGCGTGGGTATCGCCAGGCAGGACTCGGCCCGACACCACCAACTCTTTCTGGTCTCCACGATAGATCTCATCGATCAGATGGACCGCCTGGATGCAGTGATCTCGATATGCCGGCGTCTTGCCGAGCAGTTCACGTTCGTTCACGGTGATGTGCAGCCGTGCCCCTCCGAATGACCTCCCAGATTCCGAGGCTTCCCGCTGCAGGCGGAAAATCTCGCTCTCGGGCGTCATGACCCCCGGACTACCGGCACCGAAGCGCGAGAACATCCCTCGACCTTCGAAGAGCGCGTAAAGGGTGAAGAGGCCACCGTAGGAAAATCCGAAGAGGCCGGCAGAACCCGGTTCCACCCGATAGCGATCCTCTATCTGCGGACGAAGCTCCTCTTCGAGGAACCTGAGGAAGCGGTCCGCGCGAGTGTTCTCAAAGATCTCGAGAACGCCCTTCCGCTCGGCGGCGGACAACCCCGCAGACTCGACTTCCGCGGCGATCGCCTCCGACGTGCTTGCGGAGAGCGGCTCCCCTGGCGGGATCAAATCTCGAACGCGGAGGAGATGCCATTGGGTCAGGTCGGCGGGCACGTAGCCGACGGTCACCTGCAGGTATGGCGGGAACTCTTCCAGCCTGTCGAAGGCGGTTAATTCAGCTAGTGGACTGAGCAGTCCGGCGAGCCAGTTCCCGTCCGTGGCATAGATCGCTGGATAGCGTGCGCTCCCCGCGGACTCATAACCGACAGGTCGCGTGACCCACACGGCGAATGTCGCCCCCACGTGTGCCGATTCGATCTCGAGATAATCGGTGTTGGGCAGGGATACGGCCACAGGCGGCTGCCCTGGGGCGGTCAACCGACCTGGATCTTCGCTGTGTTCGTGCAACGTCATGAACCTCCGGATTATCGTCTGCGTGAAGCCCTAGTGGAGCGTCGAAGCGGGCGCTAAAGACCCCGCGCAACATAGGTCTCACTGACGCCCACGACCAGCACCGCGGCGAGGCTGAGGTAGACGGCGGCGACGGCGACCTTGGTTCCGATCGGGACCGAGTGGTACTCGCGGCTCTCCTCCGAGTGGCGGTTCTTGAAGCGGTGGTAGAGCTCGGGGCCGCCGAGCACGAGGACGAACACGAGCATGAAGGGGCCGATGAGGACCGCGGAGGCGGCGGCGGCGATGACGATGCCGACGATCCAGACGGTGGGGCCGAGGACGGCCATCGCCCGGCCACCGTCGAGTGGCAGCACCGGCAGCAGGTTGATCAGGTTGATGAAGAAGCCGATGTAGGCCAGGGCGCGCCAGAGGTCGCTGCCCGTCGCCAGCCAGATGGCGAGAGGGATCAGGGTCCCGATGGTGCCGAGGATCGGGCCGGCCAAGCCGACTCGGGCCTCCGCGACGGCGTCCTCGCCCATCGACTTGGCCGCGATCACGGCGCCGACGAAGGGGATGAAGATCGGGGCCGAGGCCTCGACGCCCTCCCGGCGCAACTGGATCACGTGCCCCATCTCGTGGACGAGGAGGAGAAGGACGAAGCCGACGGCAAACGGCCAGCCGAAGGCAAGGGCGTAGGCGGCGATCGAGACGAACATCGTCCCTAGCGTCGTCACCGCCTTGATCTTGACCAGTGCCAGGAGTAGGAGCTTGGCCTTGGTGGCCAGGACGGCAAGCGGCAGCAGGAGCGCACCGAGCTTCTTGCGCCACGACCGCGTGCGCTCCCTGGTCAGCTCCTCGGCCGTCGGCGGCTCGGGTATGACCGGCGGCTCCGGCACCAGGCCGGCATTGGCGCCCACCGCTTCGTAGTGCTGCTCGCTCAAGTCCACGCCCTGACAATAGGCAACCGCCCCGTGCGCTCTCCGATCCGAATGCCGTCGCGCGGTTTCTATAGTCGATTCGGTTTCGGCAAGGAGGCAGGGATGCAGTGGGGATCGAGGATCGCAATCTTGGTTGTGGCCGCCACTCTCGGTGGTGTGCTGGCGGGCGCCGCCGCCGGACGGACGGCGACGGATCCGACCGAAGTCGAAGCTCCCGGCGGCTACGGCGAGCCGCTCACCCTGGGTCCCGGGGAGGCGCTCTGGTTCGCGAGCGGAAAGAGGCTGGGACGGATCGACGCTGAGGGGAACCTAACCGCGATACCTCTTTCCGAATCCGTCGGATCCCCCGAAGACATCGCCGCCGGCCAGGAAGGTGACCTCTGGGTGACGAGGGGGCACGAGGTCGACCGGATCGCCCCCGGTGGCGAGGTCTCCCGCTTCCCGCTGCCAAACGAGGACGAAAGGGCGGGCCAGATCGCCGTTGGCCCAGACGGGACGTTGTGGCTCACCGTTTGGGTGCCCAGACGTCGGAGGGAAAGCTCCTTTGGCAAGGCATATGTGGTCAGGTTGCGCACGGACGGCGGGATGACCTCCTTCCCCATCCCCGGCCCAGCGCGGCGGCGCGACGTACCGCCAGCGGCGATCGTCGCCGATCCCGGCGGCGGTGCCTGGTTCACCGACCCCGGCCTGGGCCGGGTGGGCCGGGTCACCCCTCGAGGGAAGATCACCGGGTTCCGTGTCCGACTCCAGCCGGAGGCGCTTGCCGCTGACGGTGTGGGTGGGTTCTGGTTCGTCGGGGGCGGCGGCGTCGGCAAGATCGACGCAAGCGGCAAGGTCCGGGAGCTCCGGACCGGCAGCTTCCTGGGCATAGGGATCGGGAGCAGTCACGACGCCGTGGTCGGACCCGAAGGAGACCTCTGGTTCATTGGCGGCGCGACCCGGGTGATGCGGTTGACTCCGTCGGGGCAGCTAACCGTGATTCGCGGACCGGGTGCCCCGGCGGCATCCCATCTTGCGCTCGGGCCAGGAGGATCGGTCTGGGTCAGCACCGTCCCGGACCCCATAAAAGGGGTGATGGCGGCCCCACTGCTGCGCTACGCGCCAGGTTCCCCTGGAGTCGAAGTCCGGCCGGGGACCGCGATCGTCAGCGACGGCAAGGTTCGGGTCCGGCTCGCCTGTGGCGGCTCGACCAGCGGCTGCACCGGCGAAGTCGGGATCGCGGCAGAACGCAAGGGCACCGTTTCAGCCGCCTATCACCTGGCGGCGGACTCCGTCGGCGCGGTGACCCTGGGGCTGCCGGCGGGGGCACGACGCCTGCTGGCGCGGAGGGGCTACGAGAGGGCCTCGGCCTTCGCCTCGGTCGAGGGGGGCTACGGCGGCTTCACCGAGCTGGTCCTCCGGAGCCCGCATCCGCCGCTGCCCCGGCCGGGGCGGCCGGTGGTGATGCCGCTGCCCGAAGGCATAGAAGTCGATGGCCTCGCCCGCGGGCCCGACGGCGCTCTTTGGACCGGGGGCGACATCGGCCGCTTCAACCGGATCACGCCCAAGGGCCATGTCTCCACCGTCAACATTCCCGGGCTCAGCGCACAGCCGAGCCCGATCGGCTCGGATTCCAGGCACAACCTGTGGTTCATCGAGTACGGCGACAGCTTCGAGGACAGCCTGGTGCTGGGCCGGCTCGCTCCCGGCCGGAAGCTGTCGCGGATACGGCTGCCGGCCGGGCCTCGCTGGGAGGGATCGGCCGCGGTTGGGAGTGGCGGCGATGTTTGGGTGGTGCGGTCCGAATATCCCCATCCCGGCGAGATCGACAGAATCAACGCGCGCGGGGAGGTCAGCCGCTTTCGGGTCGGTGTCGAACCCGGGGCGATCGCCGCTGACCGTAGCGGCGGCGTCTGGTTCGCCGAGTCTGGTCCGCGGATCGGCCACATCAGCGCTTCCGGTGAGATGGGCGTCTACCCCCTTCCCGGCAAAGGGTTCGTCGGGGGCATGACCGTGGGTCGGCACGGCGTCGTCTGGTTCACGCATTGGGCTCGCCGCCGGCTGCCGCCGGCGATTGGTCACATCACTCCGGACGGGCAGGTCTCCGAGCGCCCCGTACGGCACTTGGGAAATCCGGGCAGGATCCTCTCCGCGCCCGACGGGAATCTCTGGTTCACGACCGAATTTCCCCGCCGCATCGTCCGCATGACCCCACATGGGCAACTGAAGGCTTGGCGCCGCGGGGCCGCCGCCGCGGGATCGATCGCGCTTGGCCCCGAAGGCAACATCTGGTTCGCCGCGGGCGACCAGGACACGGTCGCCGTCTTCTGTCCCGGCTTGACATCCGACTGCCCCGATTCATAACCTTCGCCACGATGCCGACGGAATGAGAGCGCAGATCGTCGGCGGCTCTCCTGGCGGGGCACGATTGGGTTTGGCCTCCGCGGGAGTACCGCCAAACGGCTAGGGGAAGGGATTCCGGTTCGCCGGGATGAAAAGGGAGGGCGCGAGGATGCGACCCGAGACGTCTGCGTGGAAGAAATTTAGGAGTGCGTTGGAGCGCTACGGCTTTGCGGCGCTTGTCGTGGTCGCGATGGTGGGGGCGACGGTGATCGGCGTCACCGCGACGGTGCCGCCCGATCTGCCGGTTTTCGCGCTGAGGTCGAGGTCGCTGTACCAGGTGGAGGTCGCGGGCGGCTGCTTCCTGGTCTTCTACATCCCGCTGCTCGCGTTCGTCCTCGCCCTCAACGGACGCGGGTTCACACAGTTAGGGCCGCGGGGCCTGAAGGCGGAGCAGGTGGTCAACCACCAGCAGCTCGCGCTGAAGGGCCAGGAAGAGAGAATCGAGAGCCTGAAAGACGACGTCGGCCTCACCGCCGCCGCCTTGCGCGCGGTTTACGAGCAGTTGCGGGAAGACGTCAAGGAGCTCCGTACCAGGCTCGACATGCTGGACCGCAAGGGCTAGGCGGCGGAGAAGATCGTTATTGCATTTCTGCTCTAAAACTGGGAATCTCTGGACAGGTCGAGCAAGGTGCTGGATCCCCGCGTGAGCATGGACGAGGACCGCTTTCGGAAAGAGCTGGAGGCACGCCGTCAGGCTCATGGCGGCGACCTTCCGGCCGCCGTCGACGAGGTTCTCCGTGATGTGATCGCCGACGTCGAAACAATGCCCAGCAACTGGAAAGAGCTGCGGGAGGCGGACGAGCTGCTCGAGGGAGAGGACTAGCTGCCGGCGGCTGCTTCGGCAATGCGGCGTTCGGCCGATTCCATCGTCTCGATCGCCTCCCTGAGGATCTCCCTCCCAGCGGGGCTCAGCAGCGGCTCGCCCTTCCCGGCCAGGTCCTCCAAGGCGGGCGCCAGCGCTTCGGCCCGGCGCTGCAGTTCGCGCCGGTAGCCGAGGGAATCGAAGAGCGAGAGGAGGACGGCGTCGACGCAGGCGGCGTGGAAGGCGAGGTCGTATGGCCGCGGAATGCCCCGCACGCTGCTCAGCGCGAGCGCCGAGGGCGCGTCCAGCCCCTGCCGGTCGACGCTGAAGCAGCCGTGGATCATGTCGGCGAGAAACAGCGCCTGGTGGGTGGCCTCGTGGACGATCGCGTCGGCGAAGTGGCGAGCCCTCCAGTTGTCGAAGGGGCTGATCCAGAAGACCGTGCCGAGAGCGTTGCGGAGGCTGGTTTGGCCCTCGTGGGGGGGATGGTCGGCGAAGACGAAGTGTCCGACGAGGACGCGCACCGAGTCGAGGAAGCGCGGCCCGCGCTGTTCCAGGAGCCCCCAAGCCGACTCGAACCGTTCGCGGGCGAAGGCGCTGGCGGCGGCGTCGAGCTGCAGCTCAGCCGGGTCGACCTGCTCGCCGAGGAGGTAGGCCAGCGCCGCCGCGGCGGCAGGCTCGCGAACGTCGAAGTGGAGGTTCGGGGTGGAGGGCCCGGGGGGGAGGTCGAACGGCTGCGATTGCACTTTCGCCACCGCCGCCCGGTAGGCGCTGCCGAGGTCGCCCTGGCCCGGCGGCTCCCCGACCGCTGCGACCAGCGCCCGCGCGTCGCTCCTCACCCGCTCGGCCCGGAAGTAGCCCGGGATTGGGACCGCGCCGGCGTCCGGCTCAGGCGGCGACGCCGACGCCGCGCTCGAGCTCGCCGAGGATCTTGCATCCGTTCGCATTCAGGCACCCCTCCTTTCCGGCGATCTCTTCGAGGCTCGGCCGCAGACCCTCGAGCAGGGGCTGGGCTCGGTCGGCGCGATCGAGGTCTCGGTAGAGGTCGAGCAGGGCTGCCGCGACGCACGCCGCGTGGAAGGAGGCATCGAACGGGCGCTTTTCGCGGCGGATGGCGCTGACCACCATGGCGTCCTCCTCGAGCATCTCGGCTGCCGTTTTCGCGTACACGCCTTGGACCATCTCCTCGAGGAAGAGCGCCTGGTGAACGCACTCGTGGTACAGCGCCTCCGCGTAGTCCACCGCCTCCCAGGACCGGGGCGGGCTGAGCCAGATGCACCCGAGCATGTCAGCGGTGCTGGCGCCGCCGAAGCCGGGTTTCCTGGCGAAGAAGATTCGCGCAACCAGGGTCGCGGGCAGGGCGGCGGCCCCGGGGTCGTATCGCTCGAGCATGTCCATCCCCGCGGCGAGCCCGGCGAGGATCCGCTCTCTCGCCTCCGCGTCGTAGAGGTGGGAGGGACCGGGCTCTTCGCCTTCGAGGAAGTGCTGGACGAGCGCATGGTCGGCCGGGTCCTCGATGGCGAAGACCGCCCGGGGGACCCGCTCGAGGTCATCGAGCCGGATCGGCCTCGCCTGGATCCTGTTCAACGCCTCGAAGTAGGCGAGCGGACGCTCGCGCTCGCCGCCGACGCCGGTCGCCGCGACCAGCGCCCGCGCGTTGCTCCCGACGCGGGCCGGTTCGGCGAAGCTCAGGGGCGCCATCTCAGCCGAGGCGGTTGAGGTAGGCGTCGACTTCGGCGCTCAGCTCCTGCATGTTGGCGAGCCCGTTGGCGGTGGCGAACTCCGATCTCTCGAGCAGTTCGTCGGTGGTGCTACGGGTCGACCGCAGGTACTCGCGAGCTTTCTCGTCGTGCCCCCTGAGAACGTAGAACTGGGCGAGCACATGAGCCACGAAAGCGGAGTGGTAGGCCTTGTCGTAGGGCCGGCGCCGCTTCAGGATCGTGCTGGTGACCAGCGCCTCCGGGGTCGACATCTCCTCGATCGAGAACTTGGCGAAGATCGTGTTCACCATCTCGTCGAGGAACAGGCACTGGTGGACGTACTCGTGGACCATGTTTTCGACGTAGGTGTCGATGGTCCAATCGTCGGCCGGGTCGAGCCAGATCGGCCCGGTCAGGGCGGAGATACTGCCGCCTTCTAGCTTTGGGCGCCGCGCGAAGACGAAGCCGGCGACGACGATCGAGAGGTTGCGGTGCAGCTCCGGGTCGATCGCGGCGATCTCCGCGAGCGCCGCTTCGGCATCGCGGCGGATCTCGGCTTCGGCGCGCTCGTCGAAGCGCCAGCCCGGCGGCAGCGGGTCGGAGTCGAGCAGCTCCTTCAGCGCCGCTTCGCTCTCCGGTCCGTCGCCGAAATCGAGGACGAGCTCCGGTCCGACCATCGAGCCGGGGAAGCTGTGGCTCTGGATCTGGTTGAGCGTGGCCAGGTAGGCGGTGCGGATCTCACCGGCCTCGGGCGGAGGCTCGGTGGGCAGCGATCGATCGCCGAAGCGGGCGACGGCCCAGGCGTTGCTGAGGACGCGGGTGGGCCGGATCACCGACGGCCCGAGCTCGACCTGCCCCTTTGCTTTGTTGAGCGTGCTCACCTTCGAATCCCCCTGGAGTTCGGGCCCGGAGCTTCCGCCTGGGGGCGGTCGCTCCAGGCCGTTGTCGAAGGACCTCAGTCCTCGTCGTCCTCGTCTTCGTGGATGTGCATGTTGCGCCGATTGGCCGCATGCATCTCGTGCTCCTCGACGAAGCGAGCGATGTTCTGCGACACCGCGTCCCCGTCGGGGGCGTTGGTGCCCGGCTCCAGTGCCGTTTCCATCGGATCCATTTGGGTGCCTCCCGAGTTTGGTTGCTGTACTTCTGAGTGCTCCTCAAAAGTTAACCGCAAAAGACCCCTACTATTCAAGAGCAATGAATTGGCGTCGATGGAGCGGAGTATTTGCCCAAGATGGAGTGCCGGCAGTCGTCGCCGCGTCCTTCGCCGCGCGCCTGCCGCTCTCGATGATGGGGCTGGCGACGATCCTCTTCGTCCAGGCACGGTCCGGCTCGATCGCGGTCGCGGGCTTCTCTGTCGCCGCCTTCTCGCTCACCGCGGCGCTGCTGGCTCCGGTCCGGGGTCGCCTGGTCGATCGGCGGGGAATTCGCGGGGGCCTCCTGCCCCTGTCCCTCGCCCACGCGGGCGCGACCGCTGCCCTGCTGGCCGTCGCGGGCATGCCGGCGGCGGACCCGATGTTTGTCGCGGTCGCCGCGCTCGGCGGGGCCACGGCGCCGCCGGTCAACGCCGCGATGCGCGCCCTCTGGTCGTCGCTGGTTGAGCCGGAGCGACGCGACTCCGCTTACGCCCTGGAGACCGTGCTGCAGGAGGTCGCGTTCCTGGCGGGGCCGCTGGTGACCGGCTTGCTGATTTCCCTGGTCTCGACGTCGGCGCCGATCGTGGTCGCGGCGTGCTTGACCGCCCTGGGGGGAGCCCTTTTCGCCGCTCAACCCGCCGCCGCGAAACTGCCTCGAGAGGCGCGGCGGTCGCGGTTGGCGATCCACCACCCGGGGGTCAGGGTCCTGATCGCTTCGCTCGCGCTCGGCGCGGTTGCCGCCGGCGTGCTCGAGGTTGCGATACCCGCTTTCAGTCAACGGCACGGGACCGCCGCCAGCGCTGGTCTCTTGATCTCCGTGATGTCGGCGGCCAGCTTGGTCGGCGGCGTCTGGTACGGGGCGCGGCGCTGGCACCTGAGTCCGGCCATGAGGTTCATCGGCGCCTCGGCGGTGGCCATTGTCGGCTACGGGATCACCCTCCTCGCCGCGTCGACCGTCCAGATGGCGGCCGGCCTGGTGGTCTTCGGGTTCACGCTCTCGCCGCTCCTCGCGGCGGTCTACTCGATCCTCGACGAAGTCGCGCCGCGCGGCTCCGCGGTGGAGTCGGTCACCTGGATCACCACCGCCAGCGCGGGCGGGGCAGCGCTGGGGGCCTTCCTCTCCGGGATCGTGATCGACCGCGGCGGCATCGGTTCGGCCCTGGGAGTGGGCCTGGCGGCGATGGCGATGGCGACGGCGATCGCCGTGCTCTGGCGCGGCCACCTCGGAGCCACGGTGAGGACGGGGAAGGCCGGCCCGAATCCGGCTTCCGGCGTCGGCTCGGTCAGCGCTGCCAATCCCTCCTAGCTGTAGATGCCAGTCACGTTGTTCCGGCTGAGCTCCCGTAACCGCTGAATCGGCGGCTGGTGGCCGAGGGCGCCGTGTCGTCGCCTGAAGTTGTAGCGCTCGATCCAGCCAGAGAGGGCCGCGGCCCTCTCTGGCGAGGAGC
>DASSHE010000034.1:0-22912 GCA_035693065.1 Solirubrobacterales bacterium | reverse complement strand
TCACCGCAATGGTCGGCGTCTCGTCGGCTGCCGCGCAGAATTTTCAGTCCACGAATGCCGGCGTGATCAAAACTGAAATCAAAAATACGCATACGTTCGGTCTCACAGGTTCGACCGTAAATTGCAATACCATTGCCTTCAATGGTAATGCCGTTAAAAGCAGCGAAACTCAGGTCGTCCATCCGGAATACAGTAATTGCAAAGCGTTCGGCTTCCTCAATGCAACGGTGAATACCGCCGGCTGCAATTACACGTTCAATGCGAATACCAATACCACCAATCTGTCGGGCTGCACCGCTGGCGGGATCAATATCGTGATCTCGGGTTGCAGCAGCTTCGTCCCGAACCAGAATGGGATCAACGGAATCACCTTCAACACTACAAACGCCGCGCCGAATAGGACAGGCGATGTCAAAGCGGCTTCGAATAACATCCAAGCCAATGTGACGAGCGCCAATCTGTTCGGGTGCCCGCTCACCGAAGGTGGTAAACACAATACCGCCACCTACAATGGTGACACGGGTGTCATGGTCGAAGGCTCCGCGGAAACCTGGATCGGCTAGCGTCACCATGACCCACAGCCTTAACGGCTGAGGTTAAGAGGGCCGGGGGTGTCCCCCGGCCCTCTTTTTATTTTCGACATGGGTCGCGCTTGGGCGCCGGGGAGGAAGGGGGCGACGATCGCGACCAGCGCCGTGACCACCCAAAGCACGCCGGAGATGCGGCCCATCCGAGCCCGCTCGTCGGGCGCCTCAGGAAAGGGCCGGCATCGTGGTGGCGGGGGACGGCATCCCTCTTTGATCGGCGTGGGCGCCCAAACTATGAGTACCCGCGCGGAGGACTCAACCGGCCTCGGAGTAGGCGGGCTCGGCCTCGCCGTCCTGTTGGGCTTCGGGAGCCCCCACGGGCCGCGGATCCCGCAGGACGAAGATCGCGATCGCGGCGGCGATCGCGGCCAGGCCGGCGCCGACGAAGTAGGCGACGTGGAACCCCGAGGTGAGTGCCTGCGCGTGGCTGGTTCCGCTGTCGACCAGCGACTGGGTGCGCTCGGTCGAGAGCGTCGCCAGCACCGCCAGGCCGATCGCCCCGCCCACCTGCATGCTGGTGTTGACGAAGCCGGAGGCCAGACCCGCCTCGCTGGGGGTGGCCCCCGACATCGCCAGCGTCATGATCGCCGGGAACGAGGTCCCGGTGCCGATGGCGATCAGCAGCAGAGGCGGCAGCAAGTCGGTGAAGTAGTTGCCGTCGACGGGGGTGCGCGTGGCGAAGAGCAGGAGGGCCACTCCTACCAGGCATACGCCCGGGATCAGCGTGGTGCGCGGGCCGAAGCGCATGATCAGTTTTTCCGAGAAGCCGAGCGAAAGCGTCCCCATCACCAGCGTCGTCGGCAGGAAGGCAAAGCCGACCTCAAGGGGGCTGTAGTGGAGCACCTGCTGGAGGTAGAGGGCGCCGAGGAAGAACATCCCGAACATCCCCGCGACCAGCAACGCCTGCAGGACGTTGGCGCCGGCGACGTTGCGGGAGCGGAACAGCCGCAAAGGCATCAGCGGGTTGGCGATCGTCGCCTGGCGGTGGATGAAGGCGACGAGCAGCGCCGCCGAGATCGCGCCGAGGACGAGGGTGCGGGTGTCGCCCCAACCCCACTCGGTGATCTTGAGGATGGTGAAGACGCCGAGCATCAGCGAGCTGGTGATCAGCACGGCGCTGGGGAAGTCGGCGCCCTCGGCGAGCCCGATCCCCTCGTGCCCCTCGATCAGGCGCAGCGCCAGGTATGCGGTGAGGATCCCGATCGGCAGGTTGATGAGGAAGATCCAGTGCCAGCTGATCGCATCGGTGAGGACGCCGCCGAGCAGCAGCCCGATCGAGCCACCGGCGGAGGCGACGAAGCCGTAGACGCCGATCGCTTTCGCCTGCGCCCCGGGCTCGGGGAACATCGTCACGATCATCCCCAGGATCACCGCCGAGGCGAGGGCGCCGCCGATCCCCTGGACGAAGCGGGCGCCGACCAGCATCTCCTGGCTCTGCGAGGCCGCGCAGACGAGGGAGGCCGCGGTGAAGATCGCCAGCCCGAGGAGGAAGATCCGCCGCTGGCCGACCAGATCGCCGAGGCGTCCGGCCAGGAGCAGGAGGCCGCCGAAGGGGATCATGTAGGCGTTGACGACCCAGGCGAGGTTGCTCTGGGAGAAGCCGAGGCTGTCCTTGATCGAGGGCAGGGCGACGTTGACGATCGTCACGTCGAGGACGATCATCAGCATCCCCGCGCAGAGGACGTAGAGGGCGAGCCAGCGGGTGCGGTCGTCGGCTTTCGGGGCGGTGTTGTTCTGGGCTGCAGTCGTGTTCATGCCAATTGAGACTCGGCGGCGGGGCGAAACTAATCGCCCGACCGTCAGTCGATGTGATCCGGCAGGCCAAAACGCCGGAAGACCAACTCGACGCGTCGGGGATCGGCCCGGCGGTCGGGCCACCGAGCATAGCCATCCGGGGTGTCGGCGGGCCGGACGACGAACGCGGTCACTTCCTTGATCCGCTCGCCACTGAGGGTGAGGACGTCGAGCGAGAAGGGGACGTGGGTGCCCTCGGCCTCGATCCAGGTGTAGGTGCCGACGGCGAGCTGCCCGTTGGCGCTGCCGGGAGCGTGGCGCCAGGCCCACTCGCCGTTCAGCGGAGCGTTGCCGAGCCAGGTCTCGACCTCGTCGATGCCGCCGTACCAGCTCGCCAGCGGCGGCATCGACCAGGCGACGTCCGCGGTCAGCATCGAGACCACGCGCTTGACGTCGCCGGTTCGCATCGCCTCCATGTAGTTCTCGACGATCTCCTTAATGCGGGCGTCGCCGAGCGAGCGCAGGGTGACCTGCTGGCTGCGGTCGGGGATGCGCTCGTCGACGGTCTTGCGGGCGCGCTGGAGGGCGCTGTTGACCGAGGGCAGGGAGGTCTCGAGCGTCTCTCCCACCTCCTTGGCGGAGAAGCCGAGGACCTCGCGCAGGATCAGCACCGCCCGCTGCCGGGCCGGTAGGTGCTGCATCGCGGCGACGAAGGCGAGCTCGACCGCCTCGCGCTGCTCGTAGCGCGCGTCGGGAGCGGCGTAGCCGTCCTCGAGTCCGAGAGCGTCGTCGGGGTAGGGCTCGATCCAGACCGACTCGGCGACCGGCTCTCCCGGGGGGAGGTCGGGGTCGGCGCGGGGGCCGAATTCCTCCGGCAGCAGGCGGCGCTTGCGGCGGGCGATCGTGTCGAGGCAGGTGTTGGTGGCGATCCGGTAGAGCCAGGCGCGGAGGGAGCTGCGCTCCTGGAAGCCGTCGAGGGCCGCGCCAGACGCGGAGCATCGCCTCCTGCATCGCGTCCTCGGTGTCGTGCAGCGATCCCAGCATCCGGTAGCAGTGGGCGTGGAGCTCGCGGCGGTAGGGCTCGACCAGCTGCTCGAAGGCGGCCTCGTCGCCGCCGCGGGCGGAGCGCAGGAGGCTGTCGGCGGGCGCGGCCGTGCTCAGGCCTCGCCGTCGTAGTAGTCGACGCGGCTGCCGCGGCGGAAGACCCCCTCGGTCACGGGGTCGCCGGTCCAGACGCCGACCTTGTCGCTGTCGGGGTAGACGGTGGCGGTCGGGAGGACGACGGTGGAGAACATCAGGACGCGGGCGGTCTCCTCGGTCTCGTTGCGAACGCCGTGGGCGCCAGCGGGGCCGCGGGGGAAGAAGACGAGGTCCCAGGGCTCGAGGCGCTCGGAGCCCTCCGGATCGCGAAGGGTCGGGTTCCCCTGGAGGACGAGCAGCCACTCCTCCTCGCCGCACTCGTAGTGGTAGGGGCAGATCGCCTGGCCCGGAGGGAGCTCGTAGATGCTGACGCCGGACTCCTCGGCGCCGAGGCCCTTGCCGAGGCGGGCGAGGCCGGCGCGGAACCCATCTGGGTCGGTGCCGTCGAAGCTGAACTGGGGGGAGGCGATGTTGGTCCGGAGCATTGCCCGACGCTAGCAGCGGCTCAACGGAAGGGGACGCCTATGATCGGCCGATGCGCGCGGTCGTCCTGCGGGAGTTCGGGCCTCCGGAGGTCCTCCGGGTCGAGGAGGTCGCCGAGCCGGCGCCGATCCCAACTGAGGTCAAGGTCCGCGTCCACGCCGCCGGGGTCAACCCGGTCGACCTGAAGACGCGAGCAGGAAAGGGAATGGCCGCGGTGCTGGGCGAGCCGCCGCTGCGGCTCGGCTGGGACGTCGCCGGAACCGTGGTCGAGCTGGGGCGCGGGGTGACGCGGTTCCGGGTCGGCGACGAGGTCTTCGGGATGCCCTGGTTCCCGCGCGAGGCCGGCGCCTACGCCGAGTTCGTGACGGCCCCCTCGCGGCACTTTGCCGCCAAGCCGGGAGTCCTCTCCTTCGAGGAGGCGGCGGGGCTGCCGCTGGCGGGGCTGACCGCCTGGCAGATCATCGTCGACACGATCCAGCTACAGGAGGGGGACGACCTGCTGATCCACGGCGCCGCCGGCGGGGTCGGGCACCTGGCCGTGCAGATCGCCAAGGCCCGCGGTGCCAACGTCGCCGCCACCGCCCGCTCCGAGCAGGAGGCGTGGTTGATCGGCCTCGGCGCCGACCGGGTGATCGACTACCGCGGCGAACGCTTCGAGGAGCAGCTCGACGATCTCGACGCGGTGATCGACTTCACTGGTGCCCAGGGGGAGGGGTCGCTGGCGGTACTGCGGCCGGGCGGGATCCTCGTCTCCGTCCCCAGTGGGGCCGGCGAGGAGCTGCTGGCGCGAGCCGAGGAGTTGGGGAGGCGCGCAACCGGATTCCTGGTCGAGCCCGATCCGGTGGGGCTGGCGGGACTCGAGGCCCTGGTCGAGGCCGGCAAGCTCCAGGTTCACGTCGACGAGGTCTTCGCGCTCGACGAGGCGATCGCGGCGCACCGCGCCGCCGAAGACCATCACGGCGGCGGCAAGCTCGTCCTCCGCGTCGACTGATCAGCGGCCGCGGCGGCCGAAGCTGTGGCCGGCGGGGGCGACGGCGCGGAGCTCGGCGACGGCGAGCTCGCGGAGCTGCGGCCGCGGCGGCTGATGTGTGCGCTGCAGCGGCGCCAGGTCTGAGACGACGACGTTGACCGTGCCTTCGCGGCGCTCGAGGCGGCCGCGGGCGCGAAGCAGGGGGGCGGTGCGGACGAGGGGGCGGTGGCGATCGTAGACCGGTGGCGGCACGATCAGGTTGACGCTGCCGCGCTCGTCCTCGATCAGCATGAAGGTGATCCCGTTGGCCGTCTCGGGGCGCTGGCGGGCGGTGACCATGCCGGCGATCTCGATCGTTGCGCCGTGGTCGATCGTCGCCAGATCGGTGGTGCGGACGAGCTTCGGGTCGAGGCCGGGGCGCAGCAACTTCATCGGGTGCTTGTCGACGGTCATCCCGGTCGAGCGGTAGTCGGCGATCAGCTTTCCCCACTCCCCCAGCGGCTCCAGCTTGGGTGGCTCCGGCGGCTCCATCGGCAGCGCCAGCTGGGTGTCGCTACCGGCGCCGCGGCCGCCGCCGGTCACACCCACCCGCCACAGCGCCTCCCGGCGCTCTTCCTCGGAGCCGGCGGGGATCCCGTCGAGCGCGCCCGCCCAGGCGAGCCGTTCCAGGCTCGGCAGGCCGGCGCCCGAGCGCGAGGCGAGTTCGGCTATCCCCCGGTAGGGCCCGCCGCGCTCGCGCTCGGCGACCAGCGCCTCCATCTCCTCCTTCTTCACCCCCTTCACGTAGCCGAGCCCGATCCGGACCTGCAGCCCCCCGCGCACCTCTTCGGCCCGCGGCGATTCGACGTGACAGAGGACGCGGCTGCTGTTGGCGCCGGGGCGGGCGACGCGGATGCCGCGGCGCTGGGCCTCGTGGACGAGCGAGTCGGGCGGGTAGAAGCCCATCGGCTGCTCGTTCAGCAGCGAGCAGAGGAACTCCGGCCCGTAGTGGATCCGCAGCCAGGCCGATTGGTAGGCGAGCAGGCCGAAGGCGGCCGAGTGGGCCTTCGGGAAGCCGAACCCGGAGAAGCCCTGGATCTGCGACCAGACCCGTTCGGCGGTCTCCTCGGGGACGCCGTTGACGGCGGCGCCGGCGAGGAAGCGCTGGTGGTGCTCGGCGATCGCCGCCTCCGAACGCTTGCGGCTCATCGCCCGCCGCAGCCCCTCAGCCTCGGAGGAGCTGAAGCCGGCCAGCGCCATCGCCGCCTCGATCACCTGCTCCTGGAAGACGATCGTCCCCAGCGTCTCCTCCAGCACCGGCTCCAGCAGCGGGTGCTCGTAGGGGATCTTGAAATCCGGATCCTCGCGCAGCGCCTTGCGCCTCTCTATATATGGATGAATGGCGCCGCCCTGGATCGGGCCGGGCCGGACCAGCGCCACCTGGACGATGACGTCGCCGAGGTCGCGCGGCTGGGTCCGCGGCAGCATCTGCATCTGGGCGCGGCTCTCGATCTGGAAGACGCCGGTGGTCTCGGCGGCGCGGATCGACTCGAAGGTCTCCTCGTCGTCGAGGGGGATCCGCGAGAGGTCGAGCCGCTCGCCGCGGGCGCGGTCGATCTCCTCGACGCAGCGCTCGACCGCCGAGAGCATCCCCAGCCCCAGCAGGTCGATCTTGAGGAAGCCGGCGTCGGCGCAGGAGTCCTTGTCCCACTGGACGATCTGCCGCCCCTTCATCGCCGCCGGGACGACCGGACAGACGTCGATCAGCGGCCGGGTCGAGATCACCATCCCGCCCGGGTGCTGGGAGGCGTGGCGGGGCAGCCCCATGATCTCGGCGGCGAGCTCCAGCAGCACCCGCCAGCGCGGCTCGGCGGCGCGCTCGGGACCGAGGGCGGCGGTGAGGTCGCGCTCGATCTCGGCGGCGGTCTCGTGGAAGCCGACGGTCTTGGCGACGCGGTCGATCTCCACCGGCGGCAGGCCCAGCGCCTTGCCGAGGTCGCGCACGGCGCCCTTCGGGCGGTAGGTCGGGAAGGCGGCGACAAGGGCCGAGCGGTCGGCGCCGTAGCGCTCGTGCACGCGCGGAATCAGAACCTCGCGGATGTCCCGCGGGAAGTCGAGGTCGATGTCCGGCATCGAGGTCGTTTCCTCGTTGAGGAAGCGGCCGGAGAAGAGGTCGGCCTCGACCGGGTCGACGTGGGAGAGGCCGGTGAGGTAGCAGACGATCGAGCTGACGCTGGAGCCCCTTCCCCTCCCCGGGGGCAACACCGATCGGGCCGAGACTGGACCGCGCACCTCGGCGGCAACCTCGCGCGCCAGCTCCAGCAGGTCGCGGTGGAGGAGGAAGAAACCGGAAAGGCCGAGCTTGCGGATCGTCGCCAGCTCCTCCTCGAGCCGCCATTGCGCCTCCAGCAGACCGGCGTTGCCGGCGTAGCGCTCACCGAAGCGGGCGGCGCAGACGCCGGCCAGCTCGGCGTCGGCCCTCGGGTCCTCGGAGCCGGGGTAGCGGTAGCTGAGCTGCTCGGTGAGGTCGAAGCGGAGCCGCTCGGCGAGGCGCCCGCTCTCCGCCGCCGCCTCGGGGTATTCGGAGAAGCGCGCCGCCATCGCCCCCGGCGAGGTCAGCGCCGAGGTCGAGTTGCCGCGGCGGCGGGGCTCCGAGGACTCGAGCGTCTCGCCGAGGCCGATCGCGACCAGGGCGTCTTGCAGCGGCGCCCGGCGGCGGTCGTGGGCGTGGACGTCGCCGCTGGCGACGCAGGGGACCCCGAGGCGTCCGGCGAGAAGCGCGAGCCAACGGTTGCGGGCGCGGTCGTGGCGCCAGTAGGGGCGCTGCAGCTCGACCCGGAAGCGGTCGGGCCCGAAGGCGGCGAGGAGGCGACCGGCGAGTCGCTCGCCGCCGGCGCTGTCGCCCCGCTCCCAGGCGCCGGCGGCGGCGCCGTCGCGGGCGCAGCCGGAGAGGCAGACCAGCCCCCCGGCGTGCTCCTCCACCTGCTCCAGCGTCACCCAGGGCTGGCTCGCGGTGCGCGGCGTGCTGTCCCGCGTGTGCGAGTGCGCCAGGGTCAGCAGCCGGCAGAGGTTGCGGTACCCCGCCTCGTCTTCGACTAGCAAGGTGAGATGCCGACGGGACGATTTGCGGTTAGACAAACCGCTTTTCGGCCCGTCGGCGGGGAGGGAGATGGTCAGCTCGGCGCCGGTGATCGGGTGGACGCCGAGGCCCTTGCAGGCCTGGGCGAACTCCATCGAGCCCCAGAGGCCGTCGTGGTCGGTGAGGGCGAAGGCGGGATAGCCGTTGGCGGCCGCGGCGGCGGCGAGCTCCAGCGGCGTCGAGGCGCCGTCGAGGAACGAGAAGGCGGAGTGAGCGTGCAGCTCGACGTACATCGCGACCTCTAGGCGCGCTGGCGGTACCAGCGACCGCCCCTGGGACCGCGGAAGACGGTGAGGGCGCGGCCGTCGCCCAGAGCCAGCTCGAAGTAATGGCGGCGCAGCGGCTTCGGGGTCCACCAGCGGTCCTCGACCAGCCACTCCTCGCGCACGCCCTCGACCGCGATGCCGTCGACCTCGGCGGGGACGCCGCGGGGATCGGTTCGAACCGCCACCCGTTCGGGGGCGTAGAGCCGGCGCAGGCCGGGCATTACGAACCCAGTTCGGGGAAGGGCGTCAGCATCGCCCAGCGCTCGGGGACCCGCGAGGAGCTCTCGACCGGCAGCACCTTCAGCAGCGCCTCCGCTCCCTGGGCGGCGCGGACCTCACGAACCGCGGCGCCGAGCCGGCGGCGGCGTGGCTCCGAGCCTCCGACCGAGAGCTCGAGCTGGTCACTGGCGGCCGGGCCGAGACCGGTAGCGCGCAGCCGCAGGGAGGCGGCCGGCCCCGGCAGCTCGCCCAGGCGGGGGAGGAGGACGCGGCGGAGGACCCGGGCCGAGGCGCTCGGCCTTCCCAGCCCCTGCTCGACGCTCCAGCTTCCGCCGCCGGAGAGGAGCGCCCCAAAACGCAGCCCGAGCAGGGTCCTTCCCTTGCGCTGCGGGGCCGCCAACAGCCGGTCCACCAGCAGCTCCAGCGCCCGCTCGAGCTGACTGCCGGCGACCCCTTCCGGAAGCTCGATCTGCTCGGCCAGCTCCTCGTGCGGGGTACGCGGGCGCAGCGGCTCCTCTTCGCCGCGGCAGAGCCGCAGCGCCCGTTGACCGAGCGGCCCGAAGCGATCGGCCACCTGGTCCGGGGAGAGCCGGCTGAACTCCTTCAGGGTGCGGATCCCGAGCCGCTCGAGGGCGTCGATCAGCTCCCCGGCCTCGCGCTCGGGGACCCCGAGGCGGGACCCGAGGGCAGCGACGGGAGCGGGGCGCGGCCAACCGGCGGCGGCGCGGAAGGCGGCGAAGCGGGTGCTGCCGCCGGCGATCCACCAGCCGGCGCCGACCGCCCGTTCCGCCGCCGCCAGCACCCCGGCCGGGCTGCCGCCGTAGAGGCCGCGCAGGCCATCGAGGGCGAAGAACGCCTCTCCCGGCCGCTCCGACTCGACCGCGCAGCCGATCCCCTCCAGGGCTCGGAGCATCGCCTCCGTCGCATCGGCCGCGGCGACCGGATCGGCAAGTTCGGCGCGCCCGGACCGAGGCCCCCCGGAACGGCCCGGGCGCGCGGGAGTCGCCAAGCGTTTGTCAATGACGCAAGCGATCTCCATACGAACGTATGTTCGTGTGTCGCCGGACGGATTTCAACCCGACTTGAGTTCAACTGCAAACTTCTTAACGTTGAGAAGCGAGCAGGGGCACCCGAGGCGGGGCGACTTTTAAGCGGCCTACTTGCTGTTGCGGGCGACCTTGGCCGCCGCGGAGCTGCCGAGATACGGGGTCAACGTGAACTCGACGAGGTCGGGCAGCAGGGCCTCGAGCTCGTCGGTGCGGTCGGCGAAGATGCGGCGGGAGATCAGCGAGACCATGCCGCCGACCAGGGCCTCCTCGGTGGTCGGCGAGAGACCGGCGAGAATCTCCTTCGAACGGCCGTCGCGACCGGCTTGGAAGTAGGGGACGAGCCCCTGGATCGCGGCGTCGTAGCGCTCGACCACGACCGGCCCGGCGACCAGGGCCTCGACCATGCTGAGACGAGCCAGGTTGGGCTCGGCGGCGAGGAACTCCAGCATCGCGGCGATGCCCGCCCGCGCGGCCTGCGGCCACTCGTCCTCTTGGTCGAACGCGTCCCCGACGCGCTGGCGCAGTTCGCTCATCACCGCGTCGTAGGCCGCCACGAAACACTCGTCCTTGCTGCTGAAGTGCTCGTAGAAGGTGCGGCGGGAAACCGCCGCGTGACGGGTGATGTGCGCAATCGTCGTCCCCGCGTAACCGTTTTCCGCAACCGCCTCGGCGAGGCCAGCGATGAGACGCTCGCGCTGGTTGTGGACGACGAACTCCCGGGGGAGTCCGTGGCGCCCGGGAGGGAGCCGGGCCAGCTCGGGGGGGTACTCCTGTGACTCGACGGAACTGTCGGCTGGTTCTGCCACGGAACTCGACGATACCGATCCGGACGCCCGGAGCTCGAACTGGCTAACTGACCAGTTTGTTGATATCCAAATCGGACTACCCGGTTTGGACAGTCGCCACCCTGCGCGCGGCCTCAGCCCCGATGTAGGGCGTGAGCGCGAACTCGACGATCTCCGGCAGGATCTCCTCGATCGTCTCGGTCTGCCCGGCGATGATGCGCTGGTAAATGATCCAGAAGATGCCGCCGATGATCGCTTCCTCGAGTGTCGGCGGCAGCTCGCTCGCCTGGGCCGACATGCCCCGGCCGAGCTTGAAGAGGGAAACGAAAGACTGCAGCGACTCCTCGTAGCGCGCGACCGCCTTCGGGCCCGCTGAGAGCGCCTCGACCATGCAGGCTCGTGCCAGCGCCGGCTCGCTCGCCACATAACCGAGGAAGGCGGCGAGGCCGGCCTCGACCCGCTGCGGCCAGGTGTCGAGCTCACCGGCGGCGTCGACGACCCGGCTCAGGGCCTCTGTCAGCGCCGTCTCCTGTGCCGCCAGGAAGCAGGCTTCCTTCGAGGTGAAGTTCTCGTAGAAAGTGTTGCGGGCAATCCCCGCGCGGCGGACGATGTCGGCGACGGTCACCGCGCGGTAACCGCTGATCTCGGTCTCCTGGGCCAAGGCGGAAACGATGCGCGCCCGCTGATGCTGGGCGATGAAGTCGCGGGAAAGCGGTTGCCGACCCGGAAGCGGCCGTGAGGAAACTGGACGCGGAGTCACGAACGTGAGAGTACCGGAGTGGGAGGCAGGTGCAGTCAGGAAGGCCGAACGGATACCGTAGAGGTACCGAAAGACAGACACAGGATTTTCTCAAAGGTAAGGGGCGGGGCGGCGATTGTGACGGGAAAAAGGAAAAACATCCTCCGCGGGATGTTGGAAGCGGTGGGTGCAGAGGGCTATGAGAGAGCCACGGTGCAGGCCGCGCTCGACCGGGCCGGCGTCTACCGCCAGGCCTTCTACGACTCCTTCGACGGCAAGGAAGACTGCTATCTGCAGGCCCTCGATGCAGGCTCGGAATGGGTGGAAACGGAGATGCGGGCCGCCAGCGGAGGAGCCGTGACCTGGCGCCAGCAACTGCGGGGCGGCCTCGCCGGGCTGCTTCGCTTCCTCGACAACGAGCCGGACATCGGACGCGCCCTCTTCGTCGAAGTCCACGCCGCCGGCCCGCGGGCGGTGGCGAAACGAACCGCCGCGATGGAGCGCGCCGCCGCTCAGATCGACCGCGGCCGTGCCGAGAGCGACGGCAGCGCCCCGGCGATCTCTGCCGAGGCGGTCGTGGCCGGGATCCTCGCCGTCCTCCACACCCGACTCGCGGCTGGACAGACTGACGACTTTGCGCGGCTGTTGCCGGAGCTGATGTACCTCGCCGTGCTGCCTTATTTCGGCGCCGACGAGGCTGCGGCCGAGATGCGCGCCGGCGCCGAGTAGCCGCCGGCAGACGAACCCGAGATCTCCGCGGCTAGGTCAGACGCCTTCGCCGTGGCGACCCTCGCCGGCGGCGAAGCGGGCGGCGCCGCGGGCCGCCACGTCGAGGACCTCGCGGCCCAGCCGGTGCTCCAGCGCCAACCCATCGGCCAGGCTCAAGCCGGCGCCCTCGATCGCGGCGCGGCGGTCGGCGAGCATCGTCACCTGTGGGAAAGCCGCGAGGGACTCGGCCAGCTCGAGGGAACGCTCCAGGTGCGCCTCGGCCGCGACCACCTCGTTGACCAGCCCGATGCGCAGCGCCTCCTCCGAGGCGACGGGACGACCGGTGAGAATCAGCTCCAGCGCCCGGCCCATCCCGATAACGCGCGGCAGCCGCTGGGTGCCGCCATCGATCAGTGGCACCCCCCAGCGCCGCTCGAAGCAGCCAAAGGTCGACTGGGGGGTGGCGATCCGCAGGTCGCACCAGAGCGCCAGCTCGAGGCCGCCGGCGAGACACCAGCCGTCGATTGCCGCGATCGTCGGCTTCGACGGGGTCAGCCGGGTGAAGCCCATCGGTCCGGCCGGCCCGTCGACGTCGAGGTCGATCGCCTTGAGGTCGGCGCCGGCGCAGAAGGCCTCGCCGCCGGCGCCGGTGAGGACGAGGACGCGAGCCTCCGGATCGGCCTCGAACTCCTCAAAGCCGCGGCGCAGCTCGGCGGCGGTGGCGGCGTCGACCGCGTTGCGGCGCGCCGGGCGGTCGATCGTCAGCACGGCCGCCGCGCCGACTCGCTCGTAGCGCACCTCTGAGCCGCTCATCGAGTGATCCTCGCACAGCTCCGGCCACCGCAAGGGTTGATGTGAGGGAGCGGGCGGGCTAGTCGGGGCGATGGCTCACGGGGGTCGCCGGCGACGCCCAGCTCCCGGTGGATGCGCCCCGGTCGCCGGCCGGGGGAAGGGCAGGACTCCCGCGGCCAGGCAAAGGTAGGTGGCGGCGCGGACACACAAAAACGACCGGGGGGGCGCTCGTCGCCTGCCTCGCGCGTAGCCTTCGCGCTCAGAAGCTCGCTGCGCCACCTTCGAGGCCGCCTCCCGTTTGGCTTCCGCGGGACCCGGTCTCTCCCAGTCGCACTACCGAAGGTAGCGCCCGCGTTGCCGGCGCGCCAGGGGTCCAAACGCGGCGTGTTCGCAAACAGCGGGAAGAAGTACCTCCAGGCGGGGGGTGGCGGCCGTCCTGGGCCGCCGATACGTTGCCGCCGGGATGAATCAGGGATCGGAGGCGTCCGCGCGGCGGGCGCGGCGCAACGTGGTCCTGACGGCTGCCATCGCCGGGCTCGGCGGCCTGCTGTTCGGCTACGACACCGGCGTCATCGCCGGAGCCTTGCTCTTCATCAAGACCGACTTCGACCTCGGCAGCTTCGCCCAGGGCTTGGTTGTGGCAGCGGTGCCGATCGGGGCGGTGGGGGGCGCGGCAATCGCCGGGCCGGCCGCCGACACCTACGGCCGTCGCCTGATGATCCTGATCGCCGCCGGTGTCTTCATCGTCGGAGCCTTGATCAGCGCCGCCGCGCCCGGGGTCGAGGTGCTCGTGCTCGCCCGCGTCGTGATCGGGGTCGCGATCGGCCTTGCCTCCGCCGCCGCCCCGGTCTACATCTCCGAGGTGGCGCCGCCGGAGAGCCGCGGGCGCCTGGTCAGCTTCTTCCAGCTGGCGGTGACGATCGGGATCCTCATCGCCTACCTGGTCGGGCTCGCCTTCGACGGGATCGAAGGCTGGCGCTGGATGCTCGGGCTCGGCTGCGTGCCGGCCCTGGCGCTCGCCTTCGGGATGGTGCGAATGCCGCAGAGCCCCCGCTGGCTGGTGATGACCGGCGACGACTTCGCGGCGCGGGCGACGCTGGCGAAGATCCGGGTCGACGACCCGGACACGATCGACCGCGAGCTGACCGAGATCAAGGACAGCATCGACGAGAAGCCCGGGGCCTGGAGCGAGCTCCTGCAGCCGGTGGTCAAAGCGGCACTGGTGGTCGGGGTCGGGCTGGCGATCCTGCAGCAGGTCACCGGCAT
Organism: Solirubrobacterales bacterium; assembly: GCA_035693065.1. Classification (GTDB taxonomy): domain Bacteria; phylum Actinomycetota; class Thermoleophilia; order Solirubrobacterales; family 70-9; genus VAYN01. Next base: position 9,056 of record DASSHE010000034.1, on the reverse strand, counting down.
CAACACCGTCATCTACTACGCGCCGACGATCGTCGAATTCACCGGCGTCAACAGCTCCGCCGGGTCGATCCTGGCGGCGGTCGGGGTTGGGATCATCAACGTTGCCTTCACGGTGCTGGCGCTGCGGCTGCTCGACCGCGCCGGCCGGAGGACGCTGCTCTTCATCGGGGTCAGCGGGATGACGCTCTCCCTCTTCGCCCTCGGCGGTGCCTTCAAGATCGCCGGCGGTGGCAGCACCCTCGCCTCGGTCATCGCGATCGCCAGCCTGATGGCCTACGTCGCCTCCTTCGCGATCAGCCTCGGGCCGATCTTCTGGCTGCTGAACGCCGAGATCTACCCGCTCAGCGTGCGCAGCAAGGCGGCGGGGATCGGGACGATGGCGAACTGGACCTTCAACTTCATCGTCTCGCTCACCTTCTTGCTGCTGATCGAAGCGCTCGGGCGCTCGGGCGCTTTCTGGTTCTACGGCTGCATCGGCATCCTCACCCTGATCTTCTGCTGGAAGCTGGTGCCGGAGACGAAGGGCAAACGCCTCGAGGACATCCAGGCGTACTTCCAGGCACGCGTGAAGTCCTGAGTACAGAGGGGGTGGCTACCCTCCCCTTGTGAAGATCGCCGAGATCATCGAGACGCAGGGGCCGACCTTCTCGGTCGAGTTCTTCCCGCCGAAGACGCCGGAGGCCACCGAGCAGCTCTACGAGACCGCGCGGGAGCTGCGCAAACTGGATCTCGACTTCGTCTCCGTCACCTACGGGGCCGGCGGCTCGACCAGGGACGGGACGGTCGAGATTGCGCGAGCGCTGAAGGACGAGATCGGCTTCGAGACGATGGCCCACCTCAGCTGCGTCGGTGAGACGGCCGAGGGACTGGCGCAAACGCTCGATCGGATCGAGGCAGCCGGGATCGAGAACGTCTTCGCCCTGCGCGGCGACCCGCCGCGCGGGCAGGCCGACTTCGTCCAGCTCGAGGGCGGCCTTGGCAGCGCCGCCGAGCTGGCCGCTTTCATCGCCGACGGCTGGAGCTTCGGGATCGGCGCCGCCTGCTTCCCCGAGGTGCACCCGGAGGCTCCTGACCTCGACACCGACCTCGCCTACCTGAAGACGAAGGTCGAAGCCGGCGCCGGCTTCCTCATCACCCAGCTCTTCTTCGACAACCAGGTCTACTTCGACTTCGTGCGCGAGGCGCGGGCGCGGGGGATCGAGGTGCCGATCGTCCCCGGGGTCATCCCGGTCGCCAGCTTCGCGCAGACGAAGCGGATCTGCGACCTCTGCGACGCGACGATCCCGCCGGCGCTGGAGGCGGCGTTCGCCGCCGCCGGGGGAGACCCGGAGCGCGAGTTCGAGCTCGGAATCGCTTACGCGGCGCAGCAGTGCGCCGAGCTGCTGATCGCCGGCGCGCCCGGAATTCAGTTCTACGCGCTCAACCGCGCGCCCGCGACCCGGGCGGTGCTGGCGGCACTGAAGGCATCGCGTCCGTGGGAGCGAGTGCGGGGGGACACGGCGCAAATGGAGCGAGCGGATTAATCTTCTGGACCATGGCTAAGGGAGAGCGGGAAAGGGAGAGGCTGCGGCAGGAACGACTCGCCGCGGAAGAATCGCAGCAGAAGTCGGGGCGCAATCGGCTCCTGCTGGCCTACGGAGGTGCCGCCGCGGTGCTCGTGGTGATCGCCGTGGTGGTGATCGTGCTCGTAACGGGTGGCGGCGACAGCAGCAACGGTGCCGTCGGCGAAAAGGACGCCGGTGGGGCCCACGTCAACGTCAACCAGACGATGGGCTCGAGCAACGGGATCGAACCCGACGAACGCGCCGGCATCGTGCCGCCGCCGGTGGCGGTCGTGGATCTGCAGCGCGCCGCCAAGCAGGCGGGCTGCGTGGTCAAACTCAAACTCAAGGACGAGGGCCACGAACACATCCCGCAGAGCTCGCCCGAACCCGCCTACGAAACGAACCCGCCGACCTCGGGCTCCCACGTAGAACCGCCCTTCCAGCAGGCCGATGGCGCCTGGGCCAAGGAACCGAAGGCGATCGACATCGTCCACTCGCTCGAGCACGGGCGCATCAACTTCCAGTACGCGCCGGATCTTCCGGAAGAAGAGCAACTGGAAATGAAGGGTCTCTACGACACGATGTACGGGGCGGCGCTGCTCTACCCCAACGCGAAGATGCCCTACGCGGTGGCGGCGTCGAGCTGGACCAACCTGATCGGCTGCAAGACCTACAAAGGCGCGATCACGCTCGATGCCCTGCGCGACTTCGGCAAGCAGACCTGGGGCAAGTACGGCGGCGAGCCCGTCGAAGCCTTCACCTTCACCGGGCCAACTCCGGCCGAACCGGAAGAACCGAAGGCGGGCTGAGCAGCGCGGCGGCGGGTGACCGGCTACTCGGCCGGCGCCCGGTAGGCCGGGAAGAAGCCGCCGCCGGGGCGGTCGGCGCTGAGCTGGCGGTAGCGCTCGGCGTCGCAGACCAGCTCCGAGGTGAGCCAGACAACCCGGCGGTTGGCGAAGCCGCGCTTGAACTCCTCGAGGGCATCGCCGGGGGCGAGGCCGCCGCCGAGGTTGAGTGGCAGCGCGAGCTCGTCGGCGAACTCGACGAGGCGGCTGACGACGTTCTTCATCGGCGCGCTGCGAAGGTGGGAGTCGGCGCTGCCGCTGAGGTAGTAGTGGAGGTAACCGTCGCTGACGACGGCGATCGAGGCGGCGGCGAGGTCCCCTTCTGGAGCCGTCGCGAGCGCCAGCCAGGTGCGGTGGGCGGCGAGGATGCGGTCGAAGTAGTCGGCGCCGAAGAAGTAGTGGGCCGCGGCGGCAGCGCGGCGCATCGTCTGCTCGTAGAGGTCGAGGAAGGCGGCTCGCTGCTCGGCCGTGGTCTCGGCTCCGGGCACCAGGTCGAGCTCATAGCCGGCTTCGAGGTTGCGGCGAACCTGGCGGCGGTCGCTGGGCCGGCTCTTCCGCGGCAAGGCCGGATCGTGGACCTGGACGACGTTGCGCTCGGTAGCTCCAGTGAGGGGTGAGGGTCCGAGGGTGTGGCGGAGGAAGACGCTGACCAGGCCAGTGGCGGAGAAGTCGATGGACTCGGGGTCGATGGGGATAGTCGGAGGGGTGCCCACGAAAACGATGCCCGGGTAGCCGTATGGCGAGATGGCATCGCGGTCTTCGGTCCCGGGGATACCGCGGACGATCAGGGGCGCGAGTAGCTCGCCCTCGTCGGTCTCGATCCGAAGGGTGTGCGTCGCTCCCTCGGCCTCGAGGAAGGGGCGCGAGCGGAAGAACTCTTCGTCCGCGGCCGCCGCGCCGCGATCGGCGATCAGCTCGGCCCGGGCGGCGAAGCTCACCGCAGCAGGTCCGCGGCGGCGGCGCGGAACTCGTCCGGGAGCACGCCCCAGATCTCGCAGTCGTCCGGGGGCGCGTCGCGGCGTGCGAGATGGGCGCGCATCGTCCCCTCGTGCTTCCAGCCGAGGCCGGCGACGGTCTTCTTTGCGATCTCGTTGCGGGCGGGGATGCGACCATAAACGCGGTGGGCGCCGTACTCGTCGAAGGCCTTGGCGATCGTCTGCGCCTCGGCGCGGCGGCCGACTCCCTTGCCGCGGACGTCATCGCCGATCAGCGCTCCCAGCTCGGGCGCGGTCTGGCGGAAGAGGCCGTAGAGGGCGGTGAAGCCGACCGGCTCGTCGTAGCCCTCGACGACGATCGCGAACTTGCGGTCCTCCCCGGAGTCGTCCATCGCCCGCCGCGCCCAGGCTTCGGCTTCCTCCATCGAGAAGCCGTCGCGCTGCTCCATCAGCGTCTTCGTCGCCTCCTCGTTGTTGAACCAGCGGTGGACGGCCGGGGCGTCCCCGGGCTGGAAGGGGCGCAGGCTGACTGCGGGGCGGTCGCTCACGCCGAGAACCCTATGCGCTCGCCAGTGAGCCCGTCAGACCAGCAGAGGTGCCTCGAGCTGGCGCCGCTCGAGTGCTTTGAGCACGACCCTTTCAACTTCCGGGGTCGCACCCGAAATGCTGATCCCAAAGGGGACTTCTCCCAGCTTGATTTCTTCAGCGAGTCGTGCGACGAACTCGTCGGCAAACGAGTGGCTGGTGCTGATGACGCCTGAAAAGTCGAGAGCAACGCTGATCGCGCCATCCGCCTCCTGAACGAGGCTGGTTCGAAGCTGGTGACCAAGGGGTCTAGTCGCGAGGGTCTTTCCGTGTTCGGCGAGCGCGTAGCGATAGGGCATTCGCTGTCTCCTCTCGATCTCGAACGGTTCCAAGCTGGCTTGATGTTAGACCGGTTGCCGGAGGCTCAAACCGAGACCAACTCATAGGTGATCCAAGTACCTCGACGAAATTGCGTCGCCGGCAACACCTCGACCTTGGGAGTTTCCTGAACAGTCTGGATCCGGCAAAACCCGCGAGCTGAAAGCACGTCCATCTTCGCTGCGTGAAGCGAGGCGGTCAACGCCGCTTCGAATACGGCTGAGAACCCGATTCCGCGATGAGGGTTGTTAGTGCCGCTAACGCCTTCCTTAGTCGCATGCGCGATTGCCCAACCGTCGTCACTCCACTCCGGATAGCACCGACGGATGTGCTCTGGGATGCCGATTCCGAGATCTCCGATTGCAACCGAGACCTGCGGCCTTGGATCGGTCACTCGGCGAACTGCGGCGAAGGCGCCGAGGTAATGCTCGCCATGATCGATCGCGTTTCCGCAAAGCTCCGAGACGGCCATGAAAGCAGCTGGGCCCAGGGGTGATACGTCGTGGAGCTGGTACTCAAGGATCTCCTGTACCCGGCCCGCGACTTCCTCCACTTCGAGGAACTCCTTCATGCGCGTCACGGGCATGATCGCGTCATCTTCTTGAGGTGCAGCGGTTTCCGGGTCGATGCCCATCGCCCCGAAAGCGTTGTGAGCTGCCCGGTCCTTCGGGGGAACAATCCGCACCTCGCGGCCGGTAGTCCTGTGCCACTCGATGAAGATCCGGAGCCTCACCGCGAACATTGGGTGGATCGGAAGTTCGAGCCGGCTGCAGTCAATCTCCACCACGTCTGGCAACTCGGGAGCCAGCGGAAAGTCGTCCCTCCAGCCGTCCCTCCCAGCCCTGGGTCCTATTTCCTTAATCCAATTCAAGAAAGGGCACCCTAAGCCCCGAATCGGCGCTCCCCAGTTCAGTCGGGCGCCAGGCCCTGGCCGGTGAGGACGAGCCAGGTCGTCTTGAGGAGGATGCGAAGGTCGAGGGCGAGGCTGCGGTGGTCGACGTACCAAACGTCGAGCTCGATCCGCTCCTCCCAGGGGATGCCGGCGCGGCCCTGTACCTGGGCCCAGCCAGTGATCCCCGGCAGCACCTCGTGGCGGCGTTTCTGACGCGGCGTGTAATCGTCGACCTGGGCCGGGATCGTCGGGCGGGGGCCGACGATCGCCATCTCGCCGCGGAGGACGTTGACCAGGTTCGGGAGCTCGTCGAGCGAAGTGCGGCGGAGGAGGCGGCCGGGACCGGTGACCCGGGGGTCGTCGCGATAGACGACCTTGCCGACACCGACCGGGTCCGAGCCCTGGACCATCGTCCGCAGCTTCAGCATCTCGAACTCGCGGCCGCCGAGGCCGACCCGGCGCTGCCGGTAGAGCACCGGCCCGCGGCTGCTCAGCTTGATCGCGATCGCGGCGATGAGGAGGACCGGCGAGAGGATCGCGAGGGCGAGCGCGGCAATGGCGATGTCGAGGGCGCGGGGCATCAGCGGGTGCCCTCCGCCTTCTCCCAGCGCCCGCTGGCCCCGCGGCGCCAGCGGTCCCAGAGGCCGAGCGCGATCGAGGCCGTGGTAAGGACGTAGTAGCGGGCGACGCGGAAGGGAGCCGCCGGGACCGCGGAGGCGAGGAGGGCGGCCCCGAGCAGCGCCAGCTGCGCGACGAAGGTGAGGACGTAGAACCAGCCGCTGGCGAGGAGGAAGGCGTTGGCGACGAAGGCGACGAGGTGCAGCAGGGGACTGAGGTAGCGGAGCAGCCGGTGCGAGGCGAGCTCGAAGGCGTACAGCGGCGGATAGCCGCGGGGGCGGAGCATGCCCTCGCCGACGACGATGTCCCAGAGGCCGACCATCATCCGCCGTTTGCGGGCGAACTCGCCCTCGATCGTCGGCACCATCTTCTCCTCGGCGCGGGCGGCGGGCGCGTAGAGGGAGCGCAGCCGGCGCTTCGCCAGCGCGAAGGGGAAGCTGAGATCGTGGCTGCCGGTCGCCGCGAGCGGGATGTAGGCGTCGCGGCGGACCGCGTAGATCGCCCCGTTGCCGGCGGTGACGCCGGCCAGCCCCGACTCCATTTCCCGCACCGCCATCTCATAGCGCCAGTAGGCGCCCTCGAGGTTGTTGCCCTCCGGATCGAGGAAGCGGACGCGGCCGCAGACGTAGCCGACGCCGGGGTCGGCGAAGGGGGCGACGAGGCGGCGCAGCGCGTCCTTGGCCCAGACGCTGTTGGCGTCGGAGAAAGCGAGGACGTCCCCGGCGGCCTGCTCGGCGGCGGCGTTCAAGGCGGCGACCTTGCCGCCGGCCGGCAGGTCGAGGACGAGGCCGGCGCCAGCGGCGCGGGCGCGCTCGACGGTGGCGTCGGAGGAGCCGTCGGAGGCGACGATGATCTGCAGGCGCTCACGCGGGTAGTCGAGGGCGAGCGCGTTGGCGACTTTGGCGGCGATCACCTCCTCCTCGTCGTAGGCGGGGACGATCAGGGAGACGGTGGGGACCTCGACTGGTTTCGATCCAGCGACCTCTCGCGTCCGCCTGCCCTCCCGCCCGCGCAGCCGCGTCAGCGTCGCCAGGACCAGCGGGTAGCCGAGGTGGGTGTAGACGAGCAGCCCGGCGCTGAGCCAGAAGAGGATCGCGGCGAGGGTGGTCACGCGCGCGCCTCGAGCAGGTCGCGGTAGAGGTCGAGGGTGAGGCGGGCGGCCTCGTCCCAGGAGAAGGGACCGGCGGCGGCGCGCGCGGCGGCGGCGGCCAGCTCGGCGCGCGCGGCCTCGTCGCTGGCCAGCTCCGCGAGCACGTCGGCGAGCGCCGCGACGTCGCCGGGCGGGACCAAGCGGGCGGCGCCGGTCGCGGCGACCTCGGGGAAGCCGCCGACGGCGCTCAACACCATCGGCTTGCCGAAGGCGAGGCCGGTGTAGAGGACGCCGGAATGCTCGGCGTCGAGGTAGGGAAGGACGACGAGGTCGGCGCGGCGGAAGATCGCCGGGATCTCGGCGTCGTCGACGAAGCGGGCGACGAGGCGGACGCGGCCACCGGTTGCCTCGGCGAGCGCGCGCACCGGGGTCAGGTCCATGCGCGGGTTGCCGACGATCCAGAGCTCGGCGCCAGGGGTGGTCGCGGCGACCCGGCCGTAGGCCTCGAGCAGGTTCTCGACCCCCTTGTAGGGGCGGAGCAGCCCGAAGAAGAGGATCACCGGGCCCTCGGCGCCCTCGAGCTCGGCCGGCAGCGGCTTCTCCTCCGGCAACCTCGTCAGGTAGTCGAAGGCTCCGTGGGGGATGACGTGGACGCGGGCGGGGTCGAGGCCGACCTCGTCACGGAGGCGGGCGGCACCGTGCTCGGAGTGGGCGACGACCGCGTCCATCGCCCCGAAGACGCGGCGAGCGGAGGCGACCTGGCGGCGGCTCGGGCGCGGCGGCAGGATGTAGTGGGCGGTCAGCAGCCGCGGACGGCGCGGCGGCAGCAGGTGGACGTCGAGGGGCGGCACCGTGAGCCACTGGTAGTGGACGACGGCGGCGCCGGCGGCGCGGCGGAACCGGAGCATGTCGGGAATGTGCTCGGCGGCCTTGAAGGGGAGGCGGAAGCGGGCGTCGAGACCGCGGGCGGCGGAGCGGCGGTAGAAGCGCTCGTCGACGCGATAGCCCTCCGCGGGCGGGACGGGCCCGTAGAGAAACTTGGAGGTGAGCAGCTCGACTTCGGCGCCGGCGCGCGCGAGCGCCGCCGCGAGGGCGCGGTCGTAGGGCGGCGTGAACGCCGAGGGGTCCACCAGTTGGACCTTCATCGCCGCGGATTATCGTGGTGCACCTTGGCACCCACACTCTCCTACTGCGTCGTGAACACGAACGGCCGCGAGTACCTGCTCGCCTGCCTGGCCGCGATCGAGCGCACCCACCCCGCCGGGGTCGCGCGCGAGGTCCTCGTCCTCGACAACGCCTCCGACGACGGCTCGGCGGCGGCGGTGCGGGCGCTCGGCGGCGACATCCGTCTGATCGCGCTCGAGCAGAGGACCGGCAAGGCGGAGAACGACTCGACCCTGATGCGGGAAGCGAGCGGGCGCTACTGCCTGCTGCTGAACGAGGACTCGGAGCTGCGGCCGGGCGCGGCGGCGGCGCTGATCGCCGCCCTGGACACCGACCCGACGGCGGCCGCGGCGACTCCCCGGCTGCTCGACTCCGCCGGCCGCCCGGTCCCCTGCGCCTGGCGCTTCCCCGGCGTCGGCACCGCCGTCGCCGGAGCGCTCTTCCTGCACCGCTGGCTGACCGTGCAGAGCAAGGGAGCGGCGACGCGCCGGGTCGACTGGGGCCAGTCGAGCGCGCTGCTGGTCCGCCACGAGGCGGCGGCGGCGGTCGGCTACATGGACCCCGACTTCTTCGTCTACTACGACGAGTGCGACTTCGCCAAGCGCCTCGCCGACGCCGGCTGGCACTCCCTCTTCGTCCCCGGCGCGGAGGCGGTCCACCACGACCAGCTCTCGACCGACCTGGCCAAGGGCCTCCCCCGCATCGTCGAATTCCACCGCAACCGCGACCTCTACATGCGCAAGCACCATGGCGCGGCGGCGGCGCTCGCGGTGCGCATCCTCACCGCCTGGTCTTACGCCGCCCGCGCCGCCGCCGCGGTGGTCCTCCCGGGTCAGCCGGCAAAGGTCTACTGGGCCCACGCCCGCCAGGCACTCTTCCCCGGCCGCGGGGAATCGCTGCGGGACCGGGCGGCGCGCTCCTAGGTGTAGATGCCAGTCACGTTGTTCCGGCTGAGCTCCCGTAACCGCTGAATCGGCGGCTGGTGGCCGAGGGCGCCGTGTCGTCGCCTGAAGTTGTAGCGCTCGATCCAGCCAGAGAGGGCCGCGGCCCTCTCTGGCGAGGAGC